>NZ_RWIN01000038.1 GCF_009761815.1 Pseudomonas sp. PB120 | reverse complement strand
AGTGAAACGATGCATCGCCGATGGTAGTGTGGGGTTTCCCCATGTGAGAGTAGGTCATCGTCAAGATTAAATTCCGAAACCCCAATTGCGCAAGCAGTTGGGGTTTTGTTTTGCCCGCAGGAAAGTTTCTGCGGCGCATGGATGGCAAATCAGAAGTTGCGAAGGGAATATCAGTCGGAGAGTATTGGGTCTCAACAATCAAAGAGACCGCCATGATCCGGCTAGCCACAGCAAACGACGAGCCCAACATCAGAGAGTGCGCCGAACAAGCTTACTCACAATATGTGGCAGCAATCGGCCGTAAACCAGCCCCTATGGTTGCTGATTACGCAGCGCAGATTGCTGCTGGTATCGTCTATGTTGCGACGGACGAGCAAGCCACCTTTCAAGGCTTCATCGTGTTCTACACCGAAGAAAGGCACATTCTGTTGGAAAATGTGGCAGTCCTGCCAAGTGCAGCCGGGCGCGGTGTGGGTAAATCACTGATTGGCTTTTGTGAAAGCACCGGCCGGCAATCAGGTATGACGGCCGTGCATCTGTACACCAATGAGATGATGACCGAGAACCTCCTCATTTACCCCAAGCTAGGGTATGCGAAAGTAGCGCAACGAACAGAGGACGGTTTCAATCGCGTCTATTTTGAAAAGCCTCTTTAAAACGGCACATCACCCAGGATAGTCGCCCTGTGCATGACTCTTCTGTGGGGACGGTAGTCATCTATCGCGTAGTGCTGGGTGATTCGGTTATCCCAAAACGCCACGTCGTTGGTTTTCCATTGCCAGCGAACCGTGAATTCGGGGCGGCTCACATGACTGAACAAGAAGGCTAACAGCACCTCACTTTCCTTTGCTTCAAGTTCATTGATGCGAGTGGTAAAGCCTTCATTGACGAACAGTGCCTTACGGCCGGTGGCGGGATGAGTCCTGATGACCGGATGGGACAGCGGCGGATGATCCTTCCGGGCTTTTTCATAACGCTCCAGCGCCTCGGGCGTACTGCCGAACCGCTCGGTTGGAAATGACTTGGTCAACTCATGAGTGGCCGTGAGGCCATCCAGCAACTGCCTGACAGGCGCGGACAAGGCTTCGAAAGCGGCCACGCCATTCGCCCATAACGTATCGCCGCCGAAGGCAGGCACTTGCCTGGCGGCCAGTACAGATCCCATCGCCGGTGCTGCCAGGAACGTTACGTCCGTGTGCCAGATCGCATTGTCGCGCACGTCCGTAATCGCGGTGTCGATCAACAGCAACTCCGGGTGCTGATCGACATGCGGATAAATCGGATGCCGGTGCAGGTCGCCGAAACGCGAGGCAAACCCCACGTGCTCGGCAGCCGTTATCGTCTGGTTTCGAAAGAACAACACCTGATGTTTCAGCAGCGCCTGCTCTATCCAGTGGCGTTCTTGTTCGCTCAAAGACTGGCGCATGTCCAGGCCTTCAACCTCGGCCCCGATGGTGGGGCCGAGAGGGCGAAGAGTCAGGCTCATTATTACTCTCCGATAAACTTGTCACTGACAAAGGACGCATAGTCAGGCAAAACCTTTTCGATTTTTCCCTGCTCTTTCAGAAACTCGGCAGTCTTGCCGATTTCCTTGGCGGTGCCGCCCGCGAGAAACTGCGCACTTTTTTGCTCCGAGGTCGTTGGGAAATATGATCCATCGAGCAGTTCAGGAATATCCGCAGCATTGGCGCCGGTCAGCCTGGCAATGCTCTTGACCGGTTCTGAAGTGGCTGTCCAGTCGTTCTTGTGTGCGGAATAGTCAGCAATTGCAGCGAGGCTGACTTTGGCAAAATCGGCAACGACCTTGGGGTTCTTTTCCGCGAAGTCTTTGCGAGCAACCCACACTTCAAAGGTCGGAGCTCCCCAGTTTGAGACCTCGGAAGAATCGGTGAGGATTTTGCCGGTCTTGCGAATTTCACCCAGCGCGGGCGACCAGGTAAATGCCCCGTCGATATCTCCACGCGCCCAGGCGGCTGTGATCTGAGCGGGTGTCAGGTTGACGATGTTGACCTTGCGCGGGTCGAGGTTCCAATGTTTCAGCGCTCCCAGCAAGCTGTAGTGGGAGGTCGAAACAAACGGCACCGCGATGGTTTTTCCGAGCAGATCCCCAGGATTTTTTATGCCACTGCCATCGCGGACAACCAAGGCTTCGGAACTGCGAATCTGTGCGCTGACAATGAACGCAACGAGTGGCATGTTGCGAGAAGCTGCAGCAGCCAACGGGCTCGAACCCAGGTTACCGATCTGCACATCCCCAGAAGCCATGGCCGCCAAAACGGCGGGGCCGGCATCGAATGCACGCCAATCAATTTTTTCGCCGATCCCTTTCTCATACTCACCATCGGCAATGGCGCGTTTGATGGGGTCAATGCCATTGATGTAGCCAATGGTCAGGTCTGCGCAATGTGCATTGAAAGAAAGTACAGCAAGGCCCAAAGCGGAGATGAGATACCCGGCGCGTTTCAGCGTTTTCATTGTTATGGATTCCTGAGCAGATAGGAGTAAGCAGCGCATTTTTGAATTCTCAGGCGCCGACCTGCTTAGATGTTAATGATCTATTAAATTTAGAATAAATAATTATATCGAATTAGCTTAGACGGCTTTCTCTTGGTGAAACACGACACAAGATTCTGTTTCCAGTCGTCTCCTGTAATATGCGACATCTTTCCCGTTACGAGTCTGGAAAATGGAATTTCACTCGATTCTTGCTTTTTCATGGGTTGCCGAAATGGCCATTGCCAGCCCGGGGCCTGCGGCCCTGATGGCCATCAACAAAAGCAGGATTCCATGCAAAGGTCTGCGAAGTAGTGCGTTCCTCCCTCCTATTGTTCTATCCGAATGATGCTCAGTAAGAGGCGCAGCACCTTAGCGGGCTTCATCATCCTGGCGATCAGCCTGGTTGGTTTTTCTGCCATGTTGCTGTTGAAGTCCGAGACCCAGCGCCGTGAAACACGGTTCTCGGAATACGTGCAGAACATCTCCGGCATCGTGCGCAATCAGCTGGATACCAACGAAGCGGTATTGGCAGGGTTCTCGGCGTTTCTTCAGGCGGTCGATCAGAGCGATACGCAAGCGACGGCCCGTTATGCCGCTGCGGTGTTATCCGCTTACCCACATATTTATATGCTTGAGGCCGCCAGGGCAGTTCCCGTCGCTGAGCAGGCTGCCTTTGAAGATCTCTTACGCCGGACCTGGCGTCCGGATTTCAGACTGAAGGACTTCCCTGGCCTTGCTCAGCAGCCTGCCCAGAACCAGGCTTTTCTGAACGAGACATGGCCGGTGTTGTTCATGTATCCGTTACTCCCGGAATCCAGTTCGATTTATGGCGTCAGGCTGGAAACCGTGGGGCATCTCTCCTACGCACTGGCGCGTACCTACAACAGTCAGAAGCCCGTCGTATCCCCCGTATTTTCGATGTACGAGGGCGGCAATGCGTACATCCTCATGCAGTCAGTCAGCAGGGTTGATCAAGGGCGGGAGAACACACGGCCTAACTTTTTCGGCAGCACCATGGTGTCCCTGCTTTTAATAAAAACAGGTTCGTTACTGGACGCAGTAAACGGCGCGAACACAGATACCCTGGTTCATATCGTCGCTGTCTTGAAAAACGGCGCAGGGACGGAGAGCACGGTTTTTTCGACAGAAACGGAGCAAGCCGGGTACCTGGACAAGTTGCTGTTGCCACGTCTTTCCGATCATGTCGAACTCAGAAGTTCTTCACAGCCAATGACGTTATCGTTCGAGCGTCAGCTGCGTTTTGGGGATGTTCTGACTGAAGAGACG
Source organism: Pseudomonas sp. PB120 (assembly GCF_009761815.1). Taxonomy (GTDB): domain Bacteria; phylum Pseudomonadota; class Gammaproteobacteria; order Pseudomonadales; family Pseudomonadaceae; genus Aquipseudomonas. The sequence goes on along the minus strand of NZ_RWIN01000038.1, from coordinate 232,516 downwards.
CTCATCATCCTGACGATGCTCGCCGGCGCACTGGTGCTCATACCTTTGGTATTGATTCGGCATTTCAAGGCGATTGAAACGGCTGAGGTGGAGCACGAACGCTCGGCCTATCTCGCCAGCCATGACGTGCTGACCCAGCTCCCTAACCGCTATCTGTTCGCAGACCGTTTTGCTCAGGCTTATGACCATTGGAAAGAAAAGGGTGTGCCGTTCGCAGTCTTGCTGATTGACCTGGATCACTTCAAGGAAATCAATGACAAGCATGGCCACGATGTCGGCGACCAGGTGTTGCGAGCGGTCGCCACCCGAATGCTGCAAGCCACGCGCTCGTGTGACACCGTCGCACGGTACGGTGGGGATGAGTTTGTCATTCTCATTACCGGGCTGATCAATGCTGAAAGCGCAGAACAGAAGGCAATAAAGGTGCTGGAAACTGTCGCACAGAACGTCGCGACGAGCGTGGGGGTGATAACGATCTCGTGCAGCATTGGGGTCTCGCTTTGCCCGAATCATGGCCGGAATCTTGATAGGTTGCTCAAAGAAGCGGATCAGGCGATGTACAGCGTCAAGCAACTGGGGCGTAAGGGCGTGGCGATCAGCGAGACGCGCGTCGGTTGAGCCCGTTCCCGATGAGCTGAGGGGTAGGGCAGCCACTGGCTGCTCAGCCCCCAGCATCAGGGGCTAGCGCGTATACCGATTGCCCGGTCGCTCCAGACCCAGATGTTCGCGCAGGGTCGTGCCGCTGTATTCCTGGCGGAACAGACCGCGCTGTTGCAGCAACGGCACCACGCCTTCAACGAAATCATCCAGCCCTTCGGGCAGGAACGGCGGCATGATATTGAAGCCGTCGGCAGCCTGCTCGACGAACCATTGCTCCAGGGTGTCGGCGATGGTTTTCGGGGTGCCGATGACGGTGTGGTGGCCGCGCGCGCCGGCGATTTTCAGGTACAGCTGACGAATGCTCAGATTTTCCCGGCGGGCCAGGTCGATGAACAGTGCCTGGCGGCTTTGCATCGAATTACTCAGCGGCAACTCCGGTAACGGGCCATCCAGGTCATAGCCGGACAGGTCAAACCCGCCGGCCATGCCCGCGAGCAATCCAAGCCCGACCCGCGGCTCGACCAGGTCCTGCAACTGTTGGTATTTGTCCTCGGCTTCCGCTTGTGTTCGACCGATCACCGGCGAAATTCCGGGCATGATTTTTAGCTGATCAGGCCGGCGTCCGTAGCCGGCGAGGCGGCCTTTGACGTCGGCGTAGAACGCCTGGGCATTGCCCAGCGTCTGTTGCGCGGTGAACACCACTTCAGCGGTGCGGGCGGCGAGGGCCTTGCCCGGTTCCGAAGAGCCTGCCTGAATCAGCACCGGGTAACCCTGAGGCGTGCGAGGAATATTCAGTGGCCCGCGCACCCGGTAATGCTCACCCTTGTGGTTGAGCACGTGCAGCTTGTCGGGCTGGAAGAACACGCCGCTGGCTTTGTCTCGTACAAACGCTTCGTCCTCGTAGCTGTCCCACAACCCGGTCACGACATCGATAAATTCCTCGGCACGGGCGTAGCGGTCACCGTGCTCGAAATGCTGTTCCCGGCCAAAGTTCAGCGCCTCCAGATCGGTGGCCGACGTCACCAGGTTCCAGCCACTGCGGCCGCCGCTCAGGTGGTCGAGGGAGGCGAACTTGCGTGCCAGCAAATACGGTTCGTTGTAGCTGGTCGACACGGTCGAGACCAGGCCGATGCGTTCTGTCACGGCCGCCAGCCCCGACAGCAGAACCAGGGGATCGAACACGTCGCCGGCGGTGGTGTACTGCCCCAGTTCCGGTGATCCCATCAGTGCCAGGTTATCGGCGAAGAATATCGCGTCGAACTTGCCGCGCTCTGCGCTCACCGTCAGTTTTTTGAAGTGCTGGAAATCCAGCCCGCCGCCTGACCAGGCGCGAGGGTGACGCCATGCAGCCAGGTGATGACCGCTGCTCATGAGAAAGGCGCCAAGGCTCATCTGTGCTTGTTTCATAGTTACCTCAGAAGTCATAACGCAGGGTCACACCGGCGGTGCGAGGCTGGCCGGGCGATGCGGTGTAAAGGCCGTTGGAGCCGCTGCCGACCGCCAGGTAATACTCGCGATCGAAGGCGTTTTTGACCCACAGCGAGGCGTCCAGCAAGCCATCGCCATAGTCCACGCGAGCACCCACGGAGAAGTTCGCCAGGCCGTAGCCATCGATTTTCGACAGGTCGGAATTGTCCAGCGTGCCTTCGCTGTCGGAGCGATAGGCGTAGCTGCCCGTGGCGTAAGGTTCGATGCCGTCGATGCGCGGCCATTTGTATTCGCCGTTGACGTTACCGATCCAGCGCGAAGCGCCGGCCACGCGCTGGCCACTCAGGTCGCACGTGGCGGCCCCGGTGGTTTCTGCAGGGCAGGGCGCGTTCTTGAACGACAGGTAGGTCACATCGTTGAACGAGCCGTTGACGTTGAGCGTCAGGCCGCGCACCGGAACGGCAGTCGCCTCGAACTCCACGCCGCGTGAGCGCACCGAGCCGGCATTCGTCAGCAACTGGTAACCCGTGAGTGAACCGGGCGGCTGGTAATACGTAGTCGCCTGATAGCCATTCACACCGGTCCAGAACACGTTCGCATTGAGCTGCAAGCGATGGTCGAACAATTGGCTCTTAATACCCAGCTCAGCATCGTTCGCCCGTTCCGGACCGACCAGCAACGATTCCGCCCCCGCGCTTGGAGCCGAGCCTACGGCGAGATTGACGCCACCCGACTTCTCGCCGTGGGACAGCGAGGTATACCCGAGTACATCATCGGTAAAGTGGTAGCTCAAGTTGGCCAGAAACGATGGCGCCGCGTTGTGCATGTGCAGGTCGCCGCTGTCGTAGGCGCCGACCTGGCCCGCGCGTATCGCGTTGCCGTCCACCACACCGGGAATCACCACCGGTGTACCGCCGCCCGTAGGCGCAAAGCGCTGCACATTGGCGTCTTTTTCTTCGTAGGTGCCACGCACCCCGGCGCTGAAATCCAAGCGATCGGTCAGGTGCCAGGTGCCTTGGGCGAACAAGGCATAGCTCTCGGTATCGACCTTGCCATTGACCTTGCTGTTGACGTTGTTCAGCGCATTGAGGTTCGCGCCAATCAGGTTGAGATCCGCCAGCGGACCGAGGTTGGTGAAGATCCGGTTGCCCAGGTCCTGCTTGAAGGCATAAGCCCCCAGGACGTAATCGAAGTACTCGCCCTTGGGCGAGGCCAGGCGGATTTCCTGGGAAAACTGCCGGTCGTGCACTTCGTAGCCAAAGTCCTTGATCACCGGCACTTCCAGCTGGTCGGCGTCGTTGGCGGGGTTGAAATGCCAACTGCGGTAGGCACTGATGGAGGTCAGCGTGTAGCCACCGGCGAGGTTCCAGTTGGCTTCCACGGAGCTCGCGTTCTGATGCACGCTGACGTTCTGGCGCCCATCGATGTTGCTTTTGCCGACTTCGGGGTGGGCGCCGACCAGCGCAGCCCTGCGCCAGAATTGCGCGCCGGCACCGTAGATCACGCTGCTGCCGCTGCTGGAGTTTTCGCTGTTGTATTCATTGATCCAGCGCAGGCTGAAATCGTCGTTGGGCTTGAACAGCAATTGCCCGCGCAACCCTTCACGTTCACCGCCGAGCAACGTGCGGTCGTCATGCTGATTGTTCAGGTAGCCGTCATCCCGCGTGCGGTAGAACGACAGACGACCTGCCAGGGTGTCGGTCAACGGCCCGGACACGCTGCCTTTGCCTTGAAAATAACCGTCCTGTCCGCCCGACACTTCGAGGCTGCGCTCCGGGGTGAACGTCGGGGCGCGCGTCGTAATGTTCAGCACGCCGGCCGTGGTGTTCTTGCCGAACAAGGTACCTTGCGGCCCGCGCAACAGCTCCAGTTGCTCGACGTCCAGCAGGTCGAACGCCGCCATGCCGGGGCGGCCCAGGTAGACGTTGTCGAGGTAGATGCCGGCGCTGCCTTCGAGGCCATCGCTGGCCGGGTTGTTGCCAATTCCGCGCACGGCGAAACTGGACACCCGGGCATGCACGTACGCAACGTTAACGCTGGGCAATGCCTGTTGCAGGTCCTGAATCTTGTAGATGCGCTGGCTTTCCAGATTGGCGCCGCTCAGCGTGGTGATCGGCGTTGGTACGTCTTGCGACGCTTCTTCGCGGCGGCGGGCAGTCACCGTGACGTGCTCCAGCCGGGGCGTGGCGTCATCCGCCTGAGCGGCGGTATTTACCGGCGCGTCGCTGTCGCTGGCAGCAAAACTCTGGGTGGCGGACAGCACACCGGGCAGCGCCAGCCATAAGGAAAAGCTCAGCGGCTTGAGGCGATGGGCCGTGGTGGCCGAATAACGTAAAAGCATGGACAGAAGGCTCCTTGTTGCCGCGCGACGCTTGGGGTCGGGCACGCTAGGATTGCCATGCTAAGGAGTGTGTCGGTGAGAAAAGGGGCCTGCGCGGACAACCTATGGTCCGTCGCAGACAAGCGGCCTAGACCGCAATCGAGAACGCCCGGTCAAAGGCTGAGGAAGAGGCGACTGCTGGCCTTGGCACATACGACTCGGGCACCAGGTGCAGGTCATCGCGCCGCCATTTTCCTGGGCTCGCCCCGGTCCAGCGGCGGAACGCGCGATTGAAACTGCTGGGTTCGTTGAACCCCAACCGATAGCAGATCTCGTTGATCGAGCAATCGGTCTGGCGCAGGTAACTGAAGGCCAGTTGACGACGGCTTTCATCGAGCAATGTCTTGAAGCTGGTGTCGTGCTTGAGCAAGTGCCGATGAAGATTGCGCACGCTCATGCCCAGATCCTCGGCGACACGGCTCTGCTGCACTTCTCCCAGCGGCAAATAACGGACGATGGCGCCGCGCACCCGTTCCGGCAGGTTGAGTTTGCGTTGGCGTTCCAGGTAGTCATTCAGCACGCTGTCCAGCCCCTGAGCCACTTCGTGATTGGCGCTGCTCAGCGGCGCATTGAGCCAGCGATTGGTGTACTCGATGGCGTTCTCGCTCGCGTCGAAGTGCACCGGGCAACCGAGCATCCGTGCCCAGCGCAGCGGGTCCTCGGGGGCAGGGCGGGCGAGCCGTACGCAGTGCACGATCGGCAAGTCGCCCCAGGTCTGGCGGGTGAATCGAACCGCGCAGGCGATCGACGCTTCGGTGGCGATCTGCTCCACCTCGGCGCCCGCAGCCACCCCGTAGATCAACCGCGCCGTGTGAGGGCCGTGCACCAGGCTCATTGCCGCCGCCGTCGTGATCACCGGGGCGTAACGGACGCCGCGCTCCAGTGCCTCGATCACGGTCGAGCTACTTTGCGCGGCGAAAAACAGTCCGTGAAAGTCTGTCGCGTAACTGTGCTTCGCCACGTGCAGACCGAAACACTCGTCATTGCTGACCCGTCGCGCCGCGCGCCAAAATGCACTCATGCACGCGAGCGCAATGCGCTGGTTGGGGTCATGCAGATTACACGGGCCGATACCGGCTTCACGCAGCAGCGGGGCCGTGTCGATGCCCTGGGCTTCCAGCGTGCGGGCGATGACTTGGGCCCAGGTGGCAATGGTATCGATGGTAGGCATGCGGTCACTCCGGCTCGCTCAAATATCCGTCCACGATGGCACTCAGGCCAGGCCTTCTGCGGCCAGTGCCTGCACCACCGATTCCCGCGCGCGATAACGCCCGAGGAAGGCCCGCAACGCCGGGAACTCCGCCAACAAATCATCCGCACGGGCGCTCCAGCCCACAAACACACCGAGGTAGATATCCGCCAGGGTCAGGCGATCGCCCACCAGATAATCCGACTGTGCCAGCCGCGCTTCGATGGGTTTCAAGGCGTTGGCGAGTTGCTGCAACGCTCGCTGACGGATGCCGGGGAACGCCGCTTCGTCGACGCTGTAACGCTCGGGACGGTTGATCGGCCGAAACGCGCCAACGTGCACCTCGGTCGCCACGTAACCGAGCCAGGCCTGAATCTGCGCACGCTCCACCGAACCGGCCGGGGCAAACAGCGAAGTGCCGGGGCGCAAGTCGGCGAGGAACGGCAGGATCGCGGTGTTTTCGGTCAGCAGGGTCTGATCATCCAGCAGCAACGCCGGCACTCGGCCGGTCGGGTTGATCCGGCGATAAGGTGAATCCTCACTACCGAGCACAACTCGCTCGACGGTGATGGGCAGTTGCAGTTCGTGAATCACAACATGGGCGGCGAACGAGCAGGCACCGGGGAAGATGAACAAAGTGGTCATGGGGAATCCTTATTATCAACGACTGGCTTGAGGAGATTGGAGGGCGTTGCTGGCCTGTTTTGACTCGGCTTGCAACGCATCATCGAGGAAGCGCGGTTCCGCCCAGCTCTTCACCTCGAACCCCTTGCGGATCAATTTGGCGTCCAGCGCGAGATCAACGCTGCGCTGCAAATTGTCGAGGAAGGGGGCGTCCAGTTGCGGTGCAAAAATCTTCACCAGCGACTGGCCTTCGGCATCCGCGGTGAGTATCTGCGCAGGAAAACTGGCGAGCCGTGCGACCAGGTTAATGTAGTCCTGTTTGTGTTCGTCATTGCGCAACCAGGCAATGGCGGGTTGCTGGGCCTTGATCAGGCGGGCGACCAGTTCGGGATGCTGGTCAACGAAGGCACCACGACCCAACAACACGGCCTGCATGCTGCCGGCGCCGTCCAGGTCCGCGGTGTTCAGCGGCACGTCGGCCAAGCCGCGAGCCTTCAGGGCAAACACGCCCGCGCCGGCCCATGTGCCGTCAATCTGCTTGGCCGCGAGCGCAGCATTCGCCGCGTTGTAATCCAGGTTGACCACTTTGTAGTCGCTTTCCTTCAGGCCCTGGTGAGCCAGCGCTGAAGCAAACGACAGCTGAGTGGCCGTACCGCGGAAAATCGCCACGCGTTTACCCTTTAACGCTTCGAGCGTGGTGATGCCCGAGCCAGGCTGCACCGCGAGGTAGAGCTTGACGTCACGGGCCACCGCGCTCAGCAAACGGGTGTCCAGGCCTCCGGCCTTGCCGATGATCGCCGGGAAATCACCGAGGTAGGCGAAGTCCTCCTGGCCGTTGGCCAACGCCTCATTGATGGCGGGACCAGCGCCTTTGAAGAAGTCCCAGCGAATCTTGATCCCGTCTTTTTCGAATTCCTTTTCTAGCGATTGTTGTTCGCGCAGCACATCGACAATCCCGGCCCCACTGGGGGTGGTACCCGCGCTGATGTCGGGAACTGCAATACGAATCTCTTTGACCGTATCCGCATTTACCTGGCTGGACACCAATAATGCGGCGAGTGAAAGCGCGGCGGCGGGAAGGGACATGCTTTTGAAAAAAAACGTTCGAATCACGCTGATGCTCCTGCAAATTCCAGCGAGACGCTGGATCGAAGCGAACATATAACGGTGCATAAATGAAGAAATAAAATACTAAAAAATACGCTGCTTATTCTTTATTGGCATATTCAATGTCGCTTAAGGCTTACGCGTGAAATGCCTTTAAAGCATATAAAATATGCATAGCGAAGACTTGTTTTCGGCGGGTTTTTCACGCTGTGGATCTCGATCCTGACAGCACCTGTTCTTAGGCCCCCTTGTGTGTTCGAGGCCGAGCGGCCAATTGCGTGCGGGGCGTCAAGATGGCCAAGGCAACCGCCACGATCAAGAGTGCCGGCACGTCACCTGCCAAGTGGCCCATTTGCTCCGGCTGGGTGACCGCCTGGACGGCCATGATTCCTCCGTGCACGGCGCTAGACCACACGGTGAACCAGATCAGGCTCAGATTGGCTAATGGATCACGGGCGGCCAGGATCAAGAACACGCCAAGTGTGGCGTAGAGGCCAACGATCATCATCGGATAGTCCGAGTGACCGACGTGCCAGGCCCAGCCGGACGGCCAGAACAACATCAGTGGGTAGAGCGCAAGGCACGCGAGGCCAGCCAAAACCAGAACGACGCGCAAATACCTGAGGCGATCGACTACGGACATGACGGACTCCTCTTTGGGTCTGACGCTAAACTGACCTCAAGTGGGGTGATTCACGGGCTTGGTGGATTACATTCCTTGTTCAGTCGTCTAACTCTGACAAGGTAGGGCATTGTGACAGCGGGTCACCACTGAAGGGGTTGATACACCCTGGGCGCAAAGCCCAATCTGCTCAATCGTTTCCGACAGTAGCCCAAGCATAGCTTTTCATTTGCTGTCGCTCCTTCCACCGGCTGCTTCTGGCCGATTGATGCCTTTCACGAAAGGCCGTTTCCGACCCAAAGGAGAGTTTGGCCAGAGGCCTATTGGTCGTCAGGCTCTGCGTAGGTTTCTGCCAGAAGAGCCTGGGCTTGACCTTCGAGGAAGTCGAAAACCTCTTCTTGGATATACCCGTTGTATTGCTTGCGCCGGCCCTTTGATACGACCCCATTCTGGTCTAAACACTGCATTATTAGCTTGCTCAAGAGGCTGCCGCGCACGTCGTAATTGTCATTAACAACCTTGAATAACGTGTCGTATCGTCGCAGATACTCGGTTTCTTCCCTCAGTTCGATTTCCAATGCCCGCTTGGCCATTTCCAGCGTGAAGGCCACACATTCAGTCGCATCCCAGTAACGATAGAGGCTTGGGTCGCCGGTGAAGTTTAGCGACATGTTGTCGGCATCGATCCAACGAACGTCCCAGAATTGCCGCGCAGGTTTCGAGAAGCTCTGTAGAGATTCAAGATAGCGTTGCTCCTCTCGTTTCATGGCCACGGAGACAGGGGGCGTCAACCTCTCGGTTTTGGCGCAGGCTCTACCTCGAATTGAAGATCAAATCCTTGTCGAGGCCGTAACCCAATCTCCCAGCAGCGGCTATCTGCGCAAAGTCTGCTTCCTCTTGGAAGCCTATTCCGACCATTTACTGGACTACACCGATAAGCCTCGGGGCCCCGGCGTACTGCTTTTTGATCCAGAACGCTACATCACGGGCCCATCGGGGCGAAACAACCGCTGGCGCGTGGACTTCAATGGGCTGGGGACGCTCCAATATTGCGTGACGGTAGAACGCACGCCTGAAGTCCAGGCTCTGCTTGAATACGACATTCTAGGGCGTTCGAAAGAGTTCATTGCTTCCTTGCCTAAGGAAATGATGGACCGCGCCATCAACTGGGCGTACCTGAGCGAAACAGATTCCTCATTTGCGATTGAAAAGGAAGCACCAAGCCAGCAGAAGTCAGAGCGTTTTGTGCAGTTGCTGCGCCAGGCACATGACCGCCAACCACTTACCGAAGACTACTTGGTCTCCCTGCAAAACAATATCAAATGGGCGTAACCCACTAGATTTCCCATTTTTTCCCCTGCCGCTGGCTAGATTTTTTTAACCGAGCCAAGATTTTCTTAAAATACGCGCCGAGCACTCAGAAAACATTAACAGAGAATGGCCGCGTAACCACTATTCTTGGGCTTTCTGCTTATCGGCGCGATGGGAATCTGCGCCGGCTCTGCCGCGCTCAACAAGGTTGGCCAACCTGAAGTTGGGCCGTTCGCGCCCTAACAGACCTGGACCATTGCAATATCAGCTTCGTGCTCTAGGGCATTTGGTCGCCGCCGCTGCGCACAGACTGGAGCGTGCCGGGTTAACGGCATCCCATGCCCAAGCACTGTACCGCCTGACAGACAGCTGAGATAAACGGCTGAAAATAACCGTCCGCTTCTGGCCGATTGATGCCTTTCACCAAAGGTAGCAAGCGAGTTGTTGGTCAACGGTAGAACTTGGCCAGGAGTGGATCTGCAGAAAGATTTGATTGCCGTGTTGTGTCATTCAATCCCAAGCAATCTTGTCATTTGCCAAGGCTTAAGGCAGGGTCGATACCACGGACATCTCTGCCAAAGGAGTCACCCCATGTCAAAGCTTTATCCCGATATCGATCCTGAGGGGCTGGTCGAGTACTCGGTGGTCTACACCGACCGCTCGCTCAACCACATGTCGCAGTCGTTTCAAGGCGTGATGAAGAACATTTCCACGACCCTGAAGCAGGTCTACAACGCCCAGGCGGTTGCGGTGGTGCCGGGCAGTGGCACCTTCGGCATGGAAGCGGTGGCGCGACAGTTTGCCACCGGTCAGCAATGCCTGGTGATACGCAACGGATGGTTCAGTTATCGCTGGAGCCAGATCCTTGAGATGGGCAACATCCCGGCGGCCACCACGGTGCTGAAGGCCCGACCGGTCGAGACGGGTCGCCAGGCGGCCTACGCCCCACCGCCTCTGGACGAAGTGCTGGCCGCCATTGCGGCGCAAAAGCCGCAAATCGTCTTCGCCCCCCACGTTGAAACCTCATCAGGGATTATCCTGCCCGACGAGTACCTGCGGGCCGTCGGCGATGCCGTGCATGCGGTGGGGGGCCTGTTCGTGCTGGACTGCATCGCCTCGGGCACGATTTGGGTAGATATGCAGAAATGTGCAGTCGACCTGCTGATCAGCGCACCGCAAAAAGGCTGGAGCGCTTCCCCTTGCTGCGCACTGGTGATGTTCAGTTCGTTGGCCCTCGAGCGTATCGAACAGACGCAGAGCAGCAGTTTCGCCTGCGACCTGAAAAAGTGGCTACAGATCATGCAGGCCTACGAACAGGGCGGGCATGCCTACCATGCGACCATGCCCAGCGATTCCCTCGCTCGGTTCAACGAAGTGATGAAAGAGACGCAAGCCTACGGTTTCGCCAAGGTCCGCGACGAACAACAGGCGCTGGGCGACCGGGTGCGCGCCATGTTGACCGGCAAAGGTATTAAAAGCGTGGCGGCAGCCGGTTTTCAGGCCCCGGGCGTCGTAGTGAGCTACACCGATGATGCCGACATCAAGAGCGGCAAGAAATTTGCCAGCCACGGCCTGCAGATCGCCGCCGGCGTGCCGTTGCAATGCGACGAACCGGCCGACTTCCAGACCTTCCGCATCGGTCTGTTTGGGCTCGAAAAACTGAACAATATCGAGCGCACGGTCAGCACCCTCGAGCAGGCGCTGGACGAGGTGATGGTTAACTAAGTCCTCATCTTGTGCGCAGCACCTACCGAACGTGTGAATTCCAGGAAGGCTCCTGCCCGGCCCATGGCGCAGAGGACGACTCTGAAAGGGAGTCTCCTGGATTTCATTGGAGATATTCAGCATTGGTATTCAATACCCGGCATTTCACCCTGTCATCGAGACTCAAGCTGCTGCTGACGCTATGCGCGATAAGCCTGCTCGGCTGTTCACGTAGCGAAGAGACAGGGCAATGTACTGCTGCGCCGCTGGCGCCTGTTCGACAGGTAATCATTATCGGCATCGACGGCCTGCGTACCGATGCGGTTAGCCCGGTACTGACCCCGTTCCTGTCCAAGTTGGCAGAGTCCAACGGTTTGGTGTGGGGGAGGGTCGATGTCAGCAACGGCCGCACGCAGCAGACGTTTTCCGCGCCGGGCTGGATCAGCGTGCTCACCTCAAGCTGGGCCAGCGAACATGGCATTGTTGATAACGACAGCCGGGGCCCCGTCAAAAGCCAAACCGTGTTTGAGCGTCTTCAAACCCGCAGGGCTGACAGTCGCAGTATGCTCATTACCTCTTGGAAGCCGCTGTACGACTTGGTCGAGGGACGATTGCGGGAGACCTCGGGGCTACACCATGCGGCGTTTTTGCGTAAGAACGATGCAGCGGTCGAGCAGGAAGTTTTGACCACCTGGCCCACATGCCAGCCCGATCTGGCCTTCATTCACCTCGATGCAGTAGACGATGCGGGCCATAAAGGTGCTTTCGACCCGAATGATCCGGGCTATGCGGCCGCTGTGCGAGAAACAGACGCGCGCATTCGTCGCCTCTGGGAGAAGGCATTTGCGTCACCCACCGCACAGGGTGCGCGGCCCCAGCGTCTGGTCTTTTTTGTCAGTGACCACGGGGGCATCGGTAACAAACACGGCCGCTTTTCAGAGACTGAACGCTGGGCGCCGGTGCTGGCCATATCGCCTGCTGGTTATCCCGCTGTGAAGATCAGTGAGTTGGTGGATGTTGGTCAGGCTTCGCTGGATTTCGTCCAGTGAGGGCTGGACGATCCTGGCTCAGATAGACCGCAGGTCCCGGCGGCATCGCGAGTTGCCGGCCGTAACCGTTTGATTTCCCCGTCAGTCATCGGGTCATGCGGTGAAGCCAAACAGGCGTGCCGGGGGGGGCCAAAGAATCTTCTGGCGGTCACTGGCATCCGGGAACATCTCGCCGAAGTTGCTCAGCACGGTGCCCTCCATTCAAATCCAATGTCGGCTAACTGGCCCGTGCAAACCCTGAATGGGGTCTAGCTCAGGAAACGGGAGTCTTAAAATGCTGTCCAGTTGTTCTGAACTCGGCGCTTGGCGACAGATATCTGGATGCTGGCCCGGCGGGTAAGCGCCCACTACCAGAAAATCGTCGCTGGACTCCACATTGCAGTGCCCGGTACCGGCGGGTAAGAGCAAAACGTCGCCAGCGCTGACTTCCAACACGCGTCCCTCCGGGCCCCCGAGCATCAAGCGAGCGAACCCGCTGGAGACGCCCAGCACTTCATGCCCTTGAGTGTGGTAGTGGTGATAGTCATAGACCCCGTCGCGCCACTGCGGTGGCCAACCATTGGCGGTGAAGGTTTTCTCAAACAAGGCTGCCGTGTCGCTCCCATCCACAGTGATAGCCTTGATGTAAATGAGTACTGGCAGGCGAGGGTTGTTCGGCACCCAGCCATTGCGCTCAAGGTGCAGGGTTTGAACGGGAGCATCCACAGCTTGCGACCTGACCATGAAAAGACCTCCACTGACGGGCATCCTCTAAAAGACAACCTGACGAAACTGCTGCTCGGGGGAGTCGTCACTATCACACCCTGCACAGGGTAGACCGTGGGCTCCCTTTGAAATTCGTCTGCACAACATCCTTCTGTCGAATGAGAAACAAAGGCGCCGTTGGGCCAGATCACTACCTTTGCGTTCAACGCTGCCCGTCCGTCGCGACTTTCGAAAATCTCATCAGTCATCGGGGGACGGACAGGAGCTATTGCGTTATGTAGCTGTCGATAAGAGTAGCGGGAGAGGGTTCAGTCATTGCGCAAATACACCCTCATCGCGCGACTTCATTCAAATTGAGAGGTGAAAATCATGAACAGCATTATTTACATAGTCGGGTTGGTGGTGGTGATCGCTGTAGTTCTGTCTTTCCTCGGACTTGCATAAGTTGCTTTCCCTGTCTTTGTCCTGTGCCGCTTGTGGACGTCCAGCTCATTAATGTTTTCCATGATGCATGGACGTCCTGCATTGAGCCGTCTCCCGCAGTCCACCTTCCGAAAGACCGCCAGGTTTGATCACAGGATGTCCCTTTTGGATCTCAGGTTGTCTGCTTGAGATCTTATGATCTTCCCCTGATCCCATTAGTATCGCCCCCATGCAAAACGTCGACGCAGGCCGCGCATTCACTTGGGCGCGGTCTTGGGCGGAGTGTCGCCCGAGATAAACCGCTGAAGACATTGCATGAACATTTCTCGCTCCGAATAACAATAAAAGAGAGTACTTATGCGCGATTCCGGGTCATTCAAGTGGTTGCTACTGGGCACCTCGTTCATCTGCCTTCCTGCCATGGCGGAAGGCGTTTTCGAAGACGCAAAAGTCAACGCCAACTTCAGGAACTACTACATCAATCGTAACTTCACCGAGAGTGCCTACCCCCAGGCCAAGGCCGAGGAGTGGACGCAGAGCGTGATCATGGATGCCCGTTCGGGCTTCACTTCCGGGACGGTAGGCTTTGGTCTTGATGCGCTGGGCCTGTACTCGCAGAAGCTGGATGGCGGCAAGGGCACCACCAACACGCAGTTACTGCCCGTGCACGACGATGGTCGGCCGGCAGATGACTTCGGGCGCCTGGCACTGGCGGCGAAAATCCGCTTCGCGAAAACCCAGGCGCGAATTGGCGAATGGTCGGTTTCGCTGCCGGTGATTCGATCCGACGATGGTCGGTCATTGCCGCAGACCTTTCGTGGTGCGCAGATCACCTCCAAGGACCTCGAGAACTTCACCTTTTATGGCGGGCAGTTCCGGGGCAACAGCCCCCGCAATGACGCGAGCATGGAACGGATGTCCATGTTCAACCGGCCGGGCGTGACTTCGGACCGTTTCAATTTTTCCGGTGTGGAATACGCCTTCAATGACAATCGAAGCCAGGTCGGTGCCTGGTACGCGCAACTTGAGGATATCTATCACCAGCGCTATTTCAACTTCACTCACAGCCAGCCGATCGGAGACTGGTTACTCGGTGCGAACCTGGGTTATTTCGAAGGCGAAGACGACGGTAAAAAACTCGCGGGAAACCTGGATAACAAGACCTACTCGGCGTTGCTGTCTGCCCGTTACCAAGGCAGTACGTTCTACGTCGGGCTGCAAAAAGTGGACGGTGACAACTGGATGCGCTTGAACGGTACAAGCGGGTCAACACTGGCTAACGACAGCTTCAGCAACAGTTACGACTTCGCGGACGAACGCTCCTGGCAGATTCGGCATGACTTCGATTTCGTTGCCTTGGGCGTGCCGGGACTGACATTGATGAACCGCTATATCCGTGGGTCCAACGTGCAGTCCGGCGGCGTCAGCGATGGCAAGGAGTGGGGGCGCGAATCCGAGTTGACCTACGTCGTGCAGAGCGGTTCGTTGAAGAACCTGTCGCTGCGCTGGCGCAACTCGGTGATCAAGCGTGATTTCAGCCTGGCGGACTTCAACGAGAACCGGCTGATCCTGAGCTACCCGGTCTCGATTCTTTAAGGTCCGCCTGTTGAGGTTGACGGACCGTCCCTGCGTCTGTCGACCTCAACCCTGGCGATAATCCTTGGTCGTTTTACCCGTCCAGCGTTTGAACGCCCGGCGGAAGTTGGTCGGTTCGGAAAAGCCCAGCAACAAGGCAATATCGTCGGTGCTCATGATCGTGGTCTTGAGGTATTCGATGGCCAGCGAGCAGCGCACGTCGTCGGTAATCGCCACGAAGGACGTATCTTCCTCAAGCAGTTTTCGGCGCAGACTGCGGGTGGTCATGTGCAGCCGTTCGGCGGCCATTTCCATGCTCGGAAACTCCCCTGGCGTCTGCATCATCATCTGATACACCTCGCCGGAAATCCCCGCTGACACCTTGGCCTGGCCGATCAATCGGTCACAGGTTTCCTGCAACACAGTCGCGGTCAGCCGATGAGCCAGGTGCGGTTTCTGATCGAGGATTGCACTGTCGTAATGCAACTCGCATTGGTCGTGATCGAAGATGCACGGGCACCCCAGGTACTGCGAATAGATCTCGGCGTGGGCCGGGGCCGGGTAGGAAAAACAGGCTTTGGTCGGCGGGCAGCTTTGGCCGAACACGTCCTGGAGGTGGGTGACGTGCTGGGTGAATTGCTGCTCGATCCAGAACTGTTTGATGTCGGGTGACGGGCTGGGGTTGGCGGCATCCGGGAATGTCCACACCGCCTCGTGTTCGTACTCGTGCCATTCGATGGTCAAGGTTGGCGTGGCCAGGGAGTGATATTTCACCCCGAGGCGGAAGTAGTCGCGCAGTGACAGACAAGACATCAGCGCGTAGCCGTACATGCCATACGCAGAGAGGTGGAGGCGGGCGCCTGTCTTGAACGGTGTGGCCGGGTCCTGCGACAGCGACACCGCGTTGCCGCACACCGCCGCGTACTGACGCACCGAGGTCAGCGCCGTCGCATCGTAAATCTGGTCTTCTTCGACGCCGCTGCCTTTCAAGCTGTCGGCCGGGGCGATGCCTTGTTCACTGAGGACTTCCACCAGGGCGGCAATTTTATACGGGGCATAGATGCGCTCATTGAACAGCGGCATTTTCGGTGGCATCGGCTGACTCCGGTAAGTGTCCCTTAGGGATTCATTGTTGTCCGGTAATGATCTTACTGGCCAGCGGGAAATTCAATAAGCTTCATCCCATCAGCAGCGGCCGTCAGGTCAACAGCGTCCAGCGCATCTGCCAAGTCCGATAACAACAAAGGTCACCGTCATGAGTCAGCCGAACCGCAAAGTCATCATTTCCTGCGCGATTACCGGGGCGACGCACACGCCATCGATGTCCGAATACCTGCCGCTCACCCCGGCTGATATCGAGCGGCAATCGATTGAAGCAGCCGAAGCCGGCGCCGCCATCCTGCACCTGCATGCCCGCGACCCGCTTGACGGCCGGCCCACTCCGGACCCAGCAGTGTTCAGTCAATTCGTCCCGGCGATTGCCCAGGCCACCGATGCCATCATCAACATCACCACCGGCGGAAGCACCCGAATGACCCTGGCGCAACGCCTGGCTTATCCGCTGATTGCCAAGCCGGAATTGTGCTCGTTGAACATGGGCTCGATGAATTTTTCGATCCACCCGATCGCCCGGAAAATCTCCAGCTGGACCCACGAGTGGGAGAGAGAGCACATCGAAGGCATGGAAGACGTTGTGTTCAAGAACACCTTCAAGGGCATCAAGGCGATCATGCTGGAGCTGGGCGAGTACGGCACTCGTTTCGAATTTGAATGCTACGACGTCGGCCACCTCTACAACCTGGCTTACTTCGTCGAGCAGGGGCTGGTCAAGCCACCCCTGTTTATCCAGTCGTGCTTCGGCATCCTCGGAGGCCTGGGGGCCGATCCGGAAAACCTGACCATCATGCGCAGCACCGCCGACCGCCTGTTCGGGCGGCACAATTACGAGTTTTCCATCCTCGGTGCCGGTCGCCACCAACTGCCCTTCGTGACCATGGGAGCGATCATGGGTGGCAATGTCCGGGTCGGCCTGGAAGACAGCATTTACCTGGCCAAAGGCGTCAAAGCCAAGACCAACGCGGAGCAGGTACGTAAGATCCGCCACATTCTCGAAGAGCTGTCCTATGAAATCGCCACACCCGATGAAGCCCGGCAGATGCTCGGCCTCAAAGGTAAAAACAACGTTCATTTGTAACCGGTTTGCTTGAGCCCAAAAAAATAACAAGAAGAGGTTTCACCATGACGATCATGCTCAGTACCGAACAGACGCACTGGCTGGCCACCCGGCGAGCCATGGCGCGCTTGATTCCATTGATGTGCGCCATCTACTTCATGTCCTACCTGGACCGCACCAACGTCGCGCTGGCCAAGGCAGCCTTGAGTGCCGACCTCGGCATCAGCGCGGCCGCCTATGGCTTGGGTGCCGGGATATTTTTCCTCGGTTACGCATTGCTGGAAGTGCCGAGTAATCTGCTGGCCCACCGTATCGGGCCGCGTCGCTGGATTGCCCGGATTGCCGTGACCTGGGGCGCGTTGTCATCGGCGATGATGTTTGTCCAGGGCGAGTGGTCGTTCTACCTGCTGCGGGTGCTCCTGGGCATCGCCGAAGCGGGGCTGTTTCCGGCGCTGATGTACATGGTCACCCTATGGTTTGCGCCAAAGGACCGCGCCATCGCCATCGGCTGGATTTACCTTGCACCGGCCCTGGCCCTGGTGATCGGTAATCCGATTGGCGGCGCGCTGATGAAAATGGACGGTATCGGCGGTTTGCACGGCTGGCAGTGGATGTTCCTGCTCGAAGGGCTGCCCAGCATCGTCGTCGGAATCATCTTGTGGTTCAAATTGCCGGAGCGCCCGAGTGATGCGCGCTGGCTGACCAAGGCCGAGGCCGACTCGCTGGAAGCCCATGCCTTGCTGCCAGGACATGCCAGCTCACACGAATACTCCGGCCACTGGGTCAAGGCGTTGACCCGGCCCACGACCATTCTGATCGGCCTGATTTACTTTCTGAACCAAGTGGCGTTTGTCGGGCTGGTATTCTTCACACCGTCGATCATCCAGCAGATGCAGATCACGTCGCCCCTGACCGTTGGCCTGTTGTCCAGCAGCGTCGGCATCGGCTTTCTCGCCGGGGTGCTGGTGCTGCCGAGGATTCACCGCAGGATTGCCCGCGACTGCTACTGCCTGGGCCTGTTCACCTGTGGTTTGATTGCCAGTTCGGTGGCATTCACCCTGATCGATGACGCCTCGGCGCGCATCGCCCTGTTCACGGCTACCGCATTCTTCGCCGGCGGTGTGTTGCCGATCTACTGGGCCATCGCCATGAAACGCCTGCAAGGCATTCAGGCCGCTGCCGGTTTGGCATTCATCAACACCATCGGATTGCTGGGCGGGTTTGCCGGTCCGTACCTGTTCGGGTTGGCGGAAAAGGCTTCGGGGCTGAGTTCATCGGGTTTTTATGTGATTGTCAGCGCCGCGGTACTGGGCTTGCTGTTGGTGCCGCTGCTGGCCAGAGCGATCAATGCAGAGCCAGGCCCGCTGCGGGCGACAGAATAAGAGGAAGGGTTATGAAGATTGTTGATTTGCTGACACCGCCGTCGAATTTGAAAGTAGTCATCAGCGGTGGTGCCGCCGGCATCGGCGCCGTGATCGCCAAAGCATTTTATGAAGTCGGGGCACAGGTCTACATTGGCGATATCAATGCCAGTGCGGTTGAGCAGATGAAGCGCGAGTACCCCGGCCTGCACGGCGGTGTGGTGGATGTCGGCAATCAGGTGCAGGTCAATCGCATCATGGACGAAGCCACCCAATTGCTCGGCGGCATCGATGTGCTGGTCAATAATGCCGGCATTGCCGGGCCGACCGGCAACGTCGAGGACCTGGACGCGCCAGCGTGGGAACAGACAGTGTCGACCAACCTCAACAGCCAGTTCTACTTCCTGAGCAAAGCGGTGCCGTTCCTGAAGCAGTCAAAGCAGAACCCGCACATCATCGCCATGTCGTCGGTGGCCGGTCGCTTGGGGTATCCGTTCCGGACCCCTTATGCCGCAACCAAATGGGCGATTGTCGGCCTGATGAAGTCACTGGCCGCTGAGCTGGGGCCGGACAACATTCGGGTCAACGCCATCCTGCCGGGTGTGGTGGCGGGGGAGCGCATGGATCGGGTCATCGATGCCCGTGCCCAGACGCTGGGCATAGACTTCGAGTCCATGCGTGACCAGTATCTGAATAAAATCTCATTGCGCCGAATGGTGACGATGGAAGATGTTGCCGCAATGGCATTGTTTCTATCGTCGCCAGCCGCCGCCAACATCAGTGGCCAGGCCATCAGCGTTGACGGGAATGTCGAGTATCTCTGACGAGGCCGAGCGTTGAAACAGTCGCTCTCCCGGAGTTCAAAAGTCCGGGATGTGCTGCGGACAAGATGAAGGCTTGGTTAACCACCACCTTGTCCAGTGCCTGCTCGAGGGTGCTGACCGTGCGCTCGATATTGTGCAGCTTTGTTTCGTCTTTACCCCAACGAACCGAAAACCAATCAGCTTGCCGCAGGTTTACTTTGACAGCGCTGAAATCCTCAAGGCCTCATAGCAGGCCATTGTTGGGAGAGCCGCCGCTCCTGAAGGTACTGGTCATACGATCCATAGCTGTTCAGCGCTCTATCACAAAAACACGCAACCGAGTAATGTGCTTTTGAATTAATACCTAATAATAAATGGAACGTTCATCGCCATTTCGTTTCATAGGCGGCTCATTTCGGGCGTTGCTTTGCGTCAGATCGTCTAGTCTTGCTTAACTTCTGCTTCAGTCCATCAGTGGAACTTCCATGGTTCTGGTAACTCGGCATGGCAATGATCGAATGCTACTTGCCGGGGTACTTGCCTGCGCTTTCGTTTTTCCTGGCTAAATGGGTGATGTTCCGGACTGTGTCGTTGTAATTAATGTTTTCAGCAACAATTTGAAACATGGCGGCCTTAAAAAAGGCCGTGGCTTTTTATTGCTTGAAGTTCAGCAAAGTTGACGGAGCAGTTTGATCCTTACACATCAATAACCTGGAAGGTGAACGTGATGAGTGAAGACAGGAAACCAAACATCGGACCGCAAGACCT
Source organism: Pseudomonas sp. PB120 (assembly GCF_009761815.1). Lineage (GTDB taxonomy): Bacteria > Pseudomonadota > Gammaproteobacteria > Pseudomonadales > Pseudomonadaceae > Aquipseudomonas. The sequence continues at coordinate 212,694 of NZ_RWIN01000038.1, read as the reverse complement.
GGCGGCGGTAAAGGGCTCGCCCTTTCTCCTCAGTCAGCAGGAGTGGTATGCCATTCAACGCTACGTGACGAGTGCGCTGTTGCTTCCTGATGATGAGAAAAAAATGCGCAAGGACCTGGCCACCGGACCAGCCGAAAAAATCCCGTACATCGGCCCGTTTGATGAGTTCAAGGATTTGCTGGCCGGCTATCAGCAAATCATTCCTCACGTCAAAAACTGGAAAGACAACATCTTCCCAAGGACTGTCCAACTGGCGCAGGACATTTCCAACTATGCAACTAGCGCAAGAACTTACTACGGCGCGTTAATCCCGCCTATCGACACTCTTTTTCTGGACCCTACCAATGAGGCGGCAAAAACCAGAATTGCCAGCCTTTGTGCCAAGCTCGCCAAGGAAGCGAAGGATAACGAAGACAGGGCCAACGCGGTGTACAAAGACATTAGCGAGTTTGCGCAGCAAACCAGCGATGACGAGACCCTGCTCAAGAACCTGTCTCAGCAGTACGAGGCGAAGTATGGACAGCACAGTGCGCTTTTAGCGGCAAACAAAAAGGAGATGGACAGCCTTGCAGCCTTGATCGAGAAGGAGAACAAGGAGTACGAACACGCTTGCATCGTGGCCGAGACAACACCCACCTATGGCTGGATAGTGTTTTGGGTCGCACTGATTGTCGCGTCGATCTATGGCGACAAGGCCCGTAAGTTGAAGCACGAAATAGACGTGAAGAAAGACAGGATCAAGAAACTTAAAGACGAAGAGCAGAGAGCGATGGCCCTGATGGGGACGCTGAATGTCGCCCTCAAGGGGCTTAGTGATATCCAGGACAAGATAGAGGCTGCACTGCCCAGTATTCAGAAAATCAAGGGCGTGTGGAATGCGATTGGCAGCGATCTGAACAAGATCGGCAAGATCATCAAACAGGACATTCTCGAGGAAGCTGATCTGAAGGACCTTGGTGTGGAAAATGCCATTGCCATGTGGCAGGAGTGCAAGCTCAAGTCCGATTCCTATCAGGCCCATGCGTTCATTGACCCCCCAGCACAGGAAGAAAAAACGGCTTGAGCAAATCCTCTCCGTGGTAAGGGCGGTCGTGCAAAAGCTATGACGATTGCCCTCGCTCTGCAGCCTTTTCATGACAGGAATCGCAGCGATGAACGTATGGCAAACGGCGTTTGATGAAGCGCGCAACACGCCCGCATGGAAAGGCATTTTCCCTGCGCGCAGAGAGAACATCCTCTATACGAGGGAGGTGAAAACAGCTTCGGATAAATGGGTCTTCAGGGACCTGTGCATTGACCTGCAAACGGATGTTGCCCAGAGACTGGCGGCGGCAGACACCAAGCCAATGACCATCTCCATCTTCGCCGACACGGTCTACGTGCCCAAGGCGCTGAGCATGACCTTGAAGAACATCGCGCTGATCATCGTGGCGCGCACGATTGAGGTTCCGGAGCCGGCCATTCTACGTCTGGATTTCAGCAACACCTTTGGCGCGAGTCTGATGCTGTTCACCAACAACGTGGTTGGCGACTTCAAGGTCGAAGCGCTGATGAGCAAGCCGGAGCAACTGCCCGTAACTCCTGGGCAGGCTGTCGGGGTCTGGTTCAAATACGATCATGCGGCACAAAAGACCAAGGTTGTAGAACCCCCGGCCCTGCTGGGGAGATGGTTTGAAAACGGCTCGCCGCTCTGGCTGATGGCCGTCTCGGCATTTCAGATGGCCACAGTCCTTGTCACGCCCTCGGTGAACCGGACTTACACGCCGGAGCAATCGTCGGCGCTGCGAGAGAAAGCCATTGCAATGCTCGACTTCATCCAGCGGTGTGCAAAGGACGCACCGCAGCAGAACGCTGAATGGCAGGACCTGTTGCAGGAGAGCAAAGCGCTGTCCGCAACCATTACGGCATCCGCCTCAGCGGGCCTGGAATGTGCGCAGACCTACGCTCGATTGCTAAATAGGCAAGCATCAGTCCAGGAGCGCCAACGTAAGTTGAAGGAAATCAGGCGCGCAACTGACCTGAAAAACCAGGCGCCATCGTACGAAATCGTCAAAACAAAAGTGCTGCCTCCCAAGCCTGAAGAGATCAAATACATCCGCCATGGTGCACAAACGATCGGTGTGAAGGAATTGAATGGATGGACGCGTCCGGTGCGGCGCGTCACCCTTTCCGGTGTTGAAATCGAACTGGACGAATTGGATCGCAGTGGGTTCCTGAAAACCTACGCCGGGCAGAAGGACATTCAGGAATTGTGTATTCACGCGGATACGCTGGTTATAAAAACAAAGCTTCAGTTCCCACAGACCGATATTTTCATCTATTGCCGCGAGCTTTACTTCGAAGGCGCTGACGCCTGCCTCGATACCCAGCCCGTCGCTACGGAATATCGAGGCACACTCACCAAGGACGGTCTGGATGGCGCCAAGGCCGGCGATATCTTCCTTTACGTGCAACGCTTCGCGACAACCGAAGAAGAATCCACAAGGCACTTCCGTGCGGTGGGTGGCAAGGGGCAGGACCCCGATGAAGGCGATCTGGCGTTTTCCTTTACCCAACGACATTTGGTTTGTATGACCAAAGACCAGTGGGACGGCCTGTTCAGCTATACCAATCGCAAGGTAAACGGCTCGCCGGTGACGGCGCCTGAATGGAGCCAGTACAAGGACTATCAACCAGCGACAGCGCTCGATCAGACACGAGGCATCGTCTACGCAGAGCTGAAAGTCGATGGCCACCTTGTTGACAGTGCAGGTACGAAGGACGGTCCTGGTATCGGCGGTAAAGGGCCTATACCGGGAAAACCGGGGACCGGAGGCGCCGGGGGTAATCTGAGCAGCACGCTGCCCGAGCAATTGGCTTCCTATGCCGATCTGTCTGGAGGTATTTCCGGCACCCGGATCACCTCGACCAAGGGCGGATGGGGAGGAACCCCCGATGCTGCCTACTGGTTCCTTTTTGAGAACAAGCAGGTAAACGGCAAGACCGAGTTCGTGCCGACCATTGAAAAACAGCAAGCGACTGCAGGTCCGGATGGCCCTGCCGGCCCTGAGCCCCGGGAACCAACAGGAACTGCTGGTAGCTGCACTCCGTTGGAGCAAGCACGGGTTAGCCCATGGTTGACGGCCATCAACCTGAAAACCGCTGTGCAATTTGCAAAAAATGCGCTCGCCAGCGGCAATGCCGACCTGGCTCGCGAATTCCTGAGTCCTTACCTGGAAGGGCTGGAGGCGATACCCGCAACAGACAAAGACGATACCCTGCTGCAAATGGAGGAAGAAGTGTCTAGCCTGGTGGAACAGGCGATTCAAAATGTCGACTACTTCGGTAATCCCCCTGGGTGGGTGCCGATGTTGTCGCTGGAGAGCGCGGTAAAAATCTATCAGAGCATCTTGAAGTCCTCGATAGGGGAGATTTACACCGCCTACTACCTGCAAAAGGCCTGGCAGGCCAAGGAGGATCGTCAGGCAGCTGTGCAGAATCTCCTCGGGCTTCTGACCAAAAACACCGAAACCACACAAAAAGCGTTGTTCACGACGCGTGGGAATGTCATCACGACCATCCAGGCATTGCGGCAACTCAATGTCGAGATAGAAGAAAAGCTCCTCAAGCCTCTAGGGCAAATAGAACGAAGATTGCGCGACAATGCCGATTACCTGTCCGGCGAGGCCGAAAAGATGGCGATCATTTCGGCGTCGTTCAAGATCTTCGCGGCAGTGGCTAAAGCGATTCCGCTTCCCGAGCCCTATCAGATGGCTGCCGGCGCGGTCGGAACCGTTTTCGATGTGGCCGGTGATTTCGTCAAGGATGGGGGCTTCACGGACAGTGCCTTTGGCAAGCTGAAAAGCGGCGTCAATGATTTCGTGACCTCCAACACTGACAATTTTGTAGAGCAGTCTGCAAAGGGGATGGATGACGCCCTGCTGGACGCGAAAAAGGACATCAATCAACTGAAGGACAAGGCCGACGTTGCGTCCAGGAAAAAAGACGATTTACAGGGCGCCTACGATGAGAAAAAGAAAACACACGACGAGTTGGTGAAAAAGGAAAAAGAGCTGCTGGATAAGAAGCGTGATCTGTTGTTGTACGGCCGTGGGCAGCGCAAGAAGGAGGAGGAAGCGGAACTGGTCAAAGGCTTCAAGGCATTTGAGGAAAAGCAAAAGAGTGAGCTGGATGGCAGTACGACTGATTACAAGGCCCAGGCCGGGGAAGTCACAAAGGTCGAAAGCGAAATCAAGAGGAAAGAGACCGCGCTGAAAGACTCGCAGGCATTGGTCGAGAAGGCGAAAAAAGACAATGCCGCGAAAGTGAAAAAGGGCATTGAACAGGTTAAAAAAATTGCTGCCGGCGTGGAAACCATTGGCAAAACCGTCAACGAATTGATGGTGTCACGATCACAGTTGAACAGCGCCTGGGATAAAACGCTGGCGAAACTGATGCTCAATGACAAGGAGTTCCAGGAAGTCACCAGTCAATTGGCGGTACTGAACCAGCGCAAAACGGCTTTGGCCACTCAGTTGCTGGCGCTGAAAACCAGTCTTGGCCAGCAAAGTAATCAGATCTCCAACAACCTGCTGGCGATCAACGTTCTCGGCAGCCAGTTGGGTGGCAGCCAGGATGCCCTCGATCCTGCGGCGCTCGCCTATGTACAGTCGATCAGCCACGAGGCGCATCAAACCCTCATGCAGTTCCTCTACTACGTCGTCAAGGCCTACGAGTATTACACCGTCGAGCCTTGGGGCAAGCTGGATCAGGGGGCACAAAAACTCTTTGAGAGTTTGCAGAATGTGCTCGAACCGTCTGACCAGATCACCGGGATCGACAATCTCAGCGAGGATGAGCAGAAGAAACTCCAGGCGCTGCTCAGCAAACCCGTCTCTTTCAAGGAAAGCATGCTGACGCAGGACGAATTCAAACTCCTGACGATTGTGTACGAGAAGCCATTGCGCGATATGGGCAAACGCCTGGCCAGCCAATTGGCCTCAGGTTCGGGGCGCCTGTTGAAGGAAGCGCCGAAAATCGTGACCTTGGGCAAGGAACAACTGCATGAGCTCAATGGCAGAATCAGGGAGTCAATTGTCGAAAACACCATTCCCGTATCGCTGACCCGACTGCGCCAGATCGACGAGACCAGCGAAAAGCAACGCATCGGCAACATCAAGGTCGTGAAGGTCCAATGCAGGAAACTGGGCAAAGCGTTTCCCGACTCCATCACGTTCAAAGTCAGCCATTGCGGTAAATCGGTGGTGCGCGCCCAAGGCAAACTGTTTGCGTTTGAACCCGAGGGCGGTCGTGAAGAAGAACGGGGCCAACAATCCAGGGTGGTGTTCAATACAAGGGGCGGCAAGACTGCAGATGATGATTGGGTGATCGAAAAAGAGATCGGCATTCTGCAAGGCAAGGCGTTATGGCAACCCACCACGGACAGACAGGAAAACCTGTTGACGCAATTTCTGAGCAGTGACGCGGCCGATGCGGGTATTACGCTCTCGGAGTTTCGGCCGGGCGTGTTTTCGGACTTTGAATTGACCGTCGAAATCAGTCCCCCTGAATGCAGAATCGAGCTGGAGGAGATCCGGTTGCAGATTACGACAGAAGCCGGCGAGGTACCCAAGGGGCAAAAAATCATCTGTGTGAACACCAGTCCCGATCTGGCCATTCCCATCACGACCAGTCTCAAAGACATGAGTGATTGTTCCGGTGGGCTCGGTAATTACGTGGGTGTTTTTCAGGACATGCAGAAAATGCGGGTAAGCGTGCCGGAACGCTATGGCAACTATGTGCACACGGGCTGGTGCATTGATGGAGAAACCAAGCCGCACAATGGGCAGAACTACTACGAGGTGAGTAAAAGCTCATACCTGGTGGCGCATTTCGAAGAAGCGAAGCCTGCGCCGAAATAGCCGAGACCCGAGCTCCATTCTGGCTGGCATATAGGGACATGAAACCGTGAGTCGCTTGGTTAACCAAACGACTCACGGGTTCACCGGGAGAATTATCATGAATCGATCCAACTCGGGTGTCAGGTCAATCATCTTGTCAATGCTGGTGGCCACGGGATTGGCATTGGCGGTATCCCGTAATGCAGCGGCAGAAAGTGGAGCGGTTGATTTCTCCCCGGGGGACGCCAGTCAATTGTTCGCCCTACCCGTAGGGATGTGGTCGAACATCAATCAATTTGCATTTCTGGTTTGCCTGGACGAACCGGGGGTGAAAGCAACCCTCAATGATCGCCTGAACCAGCTGGGGGGATATGCCGAACTTCGTTCCAGTTGCCAGGTTTGGGGATCAACAACCTTTTCGAATTTGCAGACACTGGCGACGGAGCTGGCCTCGGACGACATGAAGCAGTTTTTGTTGCGTCTGCAAACGGCTGTTCAAAATCTCTCCAATAACACCGGCGGCGCCCGGGGGGAGTTCGATCAGGCAGCCGACAATATCAGCAAGAAGTTAACGACGTTGAGTGAACTCAGCCAGCAGGTGAATCAACAGTCAATGGCCTTTAAAAATGCGAGCGACTCCGTCATCGGGCAATACAGAAAAAACAACCCGCCTGATTCAAGCTGGGTCAACATCGGGCCGAAAATGGAGGATGTGGGGTTGGCAATGGGTTCTATGGTAGGCCGGTGGAATATGTTGACCTCGAATCTGGCCTATCTGCGCAAGACGGTCGCTTTGCCCGCGGGAACCTCCGGCATACCGCAGTTGTACGACCTGGACCTGGAAGTCGGCCTCAATGCCTGGGACGAAATTTCCCGGCGTGCCCGTCAGTTTCTTGCCGATATGCCTGCACAAAACGCCTATTTGTCCGGGGCGAATTACTATCAAAACTGTCCGCTCGATGAAAATAGATGGTACTTGATGACCAACTCTTTTTTGTCCGACAAAGGCTATGTACTCACGGCCCGGCGTCCCGGTCCGGTGTCCGCGGTCCCGCAGCATACTGCCGGGACAATCATGAAACCACGCGCACGACAAAATGATCAGGGCAACTACAACGAAGCAACATCCCAGCAGTGGCGGTTTCACCGTTATGGTAAAGGGTGGTGGGGCATTGAAAGCCGCATAAGAAACGATACCGGTAGTCCGGCAATATTTTTACTGGGTACAACTGCACAAGTGGAACGTGTGATGCAGGGGCAGGGTGGGGTGGTTTCGAAAAGTTATTGGTGGCGCTGCCTGAAAACCGACTCGAGTGGCTGGTTTCGCCTGGCGAATGCATCATTGGGTGACTTGAAAATTTTGGATACGTACAATAACCCTGACACTTTCTTTCCTGGGTTTATGGGCAATACGAAAGAAAATTACAGCGGTCAATTCTGGAAGCTAGAACCTGTTGCAAATCCATGAAGTTAGCGAAGGTGTAGAGCTTCTTGAAAAGGTTACGGATGGAAGGCTGACTCAATCGCAACCTTTATTCATCAAGAGACAAAGTTACATGTCAAATTGAATCCTGTGCACTTGCCCTGTATCTGCAGTGACCTCGGCTTGATAATTGCCAAATGGAAACGTAGCGTTGGTGTGTCCGGGGAGACCATTTGCCCAGAGGTCCACCATGTTTTGAAAGGCTCCAACCATAGGGGTCAGGCCATGATTGGCGGCAAACGCCATCAGATCGTTTGCTGCCGCGGGATTCCAGACTGCCATTTGATCACCTCTTGGTGTATCTAGAGATAGTTTTCGGGGAAGGGAAGGGGTTACATATCAAATTCTATTTTATCCACTTGCCCTGCATCTCCGGTGACCTCCGCTCGATATCGCCCAAAAGGAAATACGGCGTGAGCAAACCCGGGTAGAGCGTCTGCCCAGTTGTCCACAGTCTGTTGAAAGGCGCCAACAAGTGCATCCAAGTTATGGTTAGCAGCGAACGCCATCAGATCATTTGCTGCACTCGGCTTCCAGTGTGCCATGTGATTACCCTCAGTTAATCGAAAAAATGCAGGATTAGATGTTTCATATCGCTGGATAATTATGTATGGAAATCACTGATTCGCAACGTACCAATTGATAAGTTTACCCATTTGCCGATAGGTGGTATCGAGGCGGCCAGTGTTTTTTACTTCGGGCGTAAAGTGGGTGTTCGTGGCGATGGGAGGTTTGGCTGAATTTGGTTTTTATGTGCGGTGGGAGTTATTGTTTATATAGCTATTCGAAGTAATGTTTAGTTGCTTTGGGTTGCGGCGATTCAAGTGAGTTGCAATTAAGTTTAGAGGTGTTAAGTTGCTAGGGGAAGTGTAGTTTTAGAGCGGATGGTTCGACTATTTTGAAATGGGAAGTGTTGATTTTGACAGAGTCGAACGGCGTGAGCAAAACAGGGTGAGTGACCTGGTGCGGGTTCCGTCACCAGCGCTTTCTGCTCAAGCCGAAACCATTGATTGGGCTGCGTTACGACCGTCACGACGTCTGGCATCTCGCCAGACGCAAACTGTCGTGGATGACTTTATTGGCAACCGATCAGCGTCGTCCGGTCCGGGTGCTCACATCGACCCACACGGCCAACACCAGAATGCTGCCTTTGACGATCATCTGCCAATAACTGTCGACGTCGAGCATCGACATGCCGTTGTCCAGGCTGGTGATGACCAGCGCGCCGAGAAGGGCGCCGTAGACGGTACCGGAACCGCCGCGCATGGAGGTGCCGCCGATGAAGCAGGCGGCGATGGCGTCGAGCTCGCCCATGCTGCCGGCCGAGGGTGAGCCGGCAGCGAGGCGCGCGGTGTTGACCACACCGGCGAGGGCGCACATCACGCCCATGATGCCGAAAATCCAGAGCTTCACGGCCTGTACATTGATACCGGACAGGCGCGTTGCTTCCATATTGCTGCCCACTGAATAGACGCGTCGGCCGAACACGGTCTGACTGGTCACGTAGCTGAACACGCCCAGCAGAATCAGCAAAAGCAGGACCGGCACGGGGATGCCGTCATAACTGTTGAGCGTCTGGACGAAGCCGGCCAGCACTGCGCCGATCAACACCACGCGCATGATGTCACGCACCCGTGAGTGTGCCGCCAGACCGTGGAGGGCACGATTGCGCCGTTGTTTCCAGGTCAGGAACAACGTCAGTGCGAACAGCAGAACGCCCAGGCCCGTGCCGACCGTATGCGGTAAATAGCCCTGGCCAACGTAAACAAGCTCCGGTGATACCGGGGCGATGGTCGTGCCGCCGGTAATCCCCAGCAAAATGCCCCGGAAAGCCAGCATGCCGCCCAGCCCCACAATGAAGGACGGAATGCGCAGGTAGGCGGTCATGTAACCGTTGGCGAGGCCGATCAGCAGTCCGCACAAGGCAACAAGGGAAAGGTTCGCGAGCAGCGGTATGTGGTAGATCACGTCGAGAATCGCCGCCAGCCCACCGAGCAGCCCCAGCAGTGAGCCGACTGACAAATCAATCTCGCCGCTGATGATCACCAGCACCATGCCGCAGGCAAGAATCCCGGTGATGGACATCTGCCGCAGCAGATTGGAGAGGTTGCGCGGCGTTAAGAATCCGCCCTCGGTCTGCCAGCTGAAGAACAGCCAGATAACCGCCACGGCGATCACCAGCGCGAGCATTTTGTAGCGGGAGAAGAGTTGTTTGACCTGATTCATTTACGCGGTCTTCCGATCATTATTGTTATGGCGATCAGGTTGGTTGAGTGCAGCGACGAGCACCTGTTCCTGGGTGAGTCCGTGGTTGATGAAGTCGCCACGCAACTGGCCTTCTCCGATCACCAGAACGCGATCGGACACGCCGAGCACTTCTGCCAGCTCCGAAGACACCATGATGATCGACACACCTTCGGCCGCCAGCGCCCCCATCAACTTGTAAATCTCGTACTTGGCGCCGACATCCACGCCGCGGGTGGGTTCGTCGAGAATCAGTACCCTGGGTTTGGCCAACAGCATCTTTGCCAGTACGGCTTTTTGTTGGTTGCCGCCAGAGAGACTCGTGATCGGCAGCAGCGGGCTCGCCGTTTTGAGGTGCATGCGCGAGATTTCCCGGTCAATGCTGCCCAGTTCGGCTTCGGCATCGATGCGGGTCAGCTTCGAGTATCTGTCCAGCACGGCCAGGGTGATGTTCTGGCCGACGCCCAGGTCCGGAATGATGCCCTGCCGCTTACGGTCCTCGGGCACCAGGCACAGGCCGGCCTGGATTGACTTGAGCGGCGTGCCGGTATCGATGAGTTGGCCGTCCAGCCAGACTTCGCCTTCGTGGCGACCGGGGTAGGCGCCGAACAGCGCTGTCACCAGTTCTGTGCGACCGGCACCGACCAGCCCGGCGATGCCAAGGATTTCCCCGCGTTTGAGGACGAACGAAATATCATCGACGCGTTTGCGTTTGGGGGCGTCGACGTCGTAACAGGTGATGTGGCGGGCCTCGAAAATCACTTCGCCGATAGCGTGAGGCTCGGTGGGGTAGAGGTTACTCATTTCCCTGCCGACCATCTGGGTGATGATCTGTGGAATGTCCATGTCTGCCATGGCGGTCGTGGCGATGTGTTTGCCGTCACGAATCACCGAAATGGTGTCGCACACGGCGGCCACTTCATCAAGTTTGTGAGAGATGTAGACGCACGCAACGCCCTTGGCCTTGAGGTCGCGGATGATGTCGAGCAGCACCTCGATTTCCGAACGGGTCAGGGCCGAGGAGGGTTCATCCAGGATCAGCAGGCGTGCTTTTTTGTTCAGTGCCTTGGCGATTTCCACCAGTTGCTGATAGCCACCGCCGTACTGCGAAACCGGCAGCGATACGTTCATGTCGGGCACTTTCAGTTCACGCATCAAGGCTTCGGCGCGGTGGATCATCGCCGGGTAATTCATGCGCCCACCCGGTAGCGTCAGTTCATGGCCCATGAAGATGTTTTCGGCAACGGACAGGTCAGGGACCAGCGTCAGTTCCTGATGAATGATGACGATGCCGGCGGCTTCGGTGTCGCTGATCGATTGCGCCCTGAGCGGTTGACCGTCCCAGAGAATTTCACCGTCCCAGGTGCCATGGGGATACACCGCCGACAGAATCTTCATCAGCGTGGACTTGCCGGCGCCATTCTCGCCGCACAGCCCTACGCATTCCCCCGGCTTGACCTTGATGTCGATGCCGTTGAGCGCTTTGACACCGCCAAAGGTTTTGACGATGCCGTTCATTTGCAGCAGATAATCGGACATGGCGGAGACTCATAAGCGGGTACAAGACGAGTCCTGTAGGAGCGAGCTTGCTCGCGAAAAACACCAGGACAACGCGGGCATTCAGACAACCCACGTCATCGTTGACGTTTTTCGCGAGCGAGCTCGCTCCTACAGAGGGGTATTACGGGAGGATCACTTCCCGGCTATCTGCGCCTTGGTGTAGAACCCGTCCTGTTCCAGCAAATCGATGTTGTCCTTGGTCAATGCAGTCGGCGTGAGCAAGATGGTGTCGACTTTTTTGCTGCCGTTGTCGTATTGCGAGCTGTAGGCCGGTTTCTCGTTGCGTGCCAGTTGCACCGAGAGCCTGGCGGCTTCGGAGGCGATGAGTTTCAGTGGCTTGTACACGGTCATGGTTTGAGTGCCTTCGATCACTCGCTTGACCGCTGCAAGGTCCGCGTCCTGCCCCGAGATTGGCACCTTGCCGGCGAGTTTCTGCGCGGCCAGTGCCTGGATGGCGCCGCCTGCCGTGGCGTCATTGGACGCGACGATGCCATCGATCTTGTTGTCGTTGCGGGCCAGGGCGTTTTCAACAATGTTCAGCGCTTCGGTGGGATTCCATTCCTTGACCCACTGTTGGCCGACGACTTTGATATCGCCCTTGTCGATGGCCGGTTGCAGGACTTTCATCTGACCTTCACGCAGGACTTTTGCGTTGTTGTCGGTGGGCGCGCCGCCGAGCAAAAAGTAATTACCCTTAGGCGCTGCGTGCAGCACGCCGCTGGCCTGCATCTCGCCGACCTTTTCGTTATCGAAGGAAATATAAGCGTCGATATCGGCGTTTAGAATCAGACGGTCATAAGACACCACCTTGATGCCAGCCTTCTTCGCTTCGGCGACTGCGTTGGTCAGTACCGTGGCGTTGAACGGCACGATGACGATCACATCGACGCCACGGGAAATAAGGTTTTCGATTTGCGAGATCTGCTTCTGCTCGTTGGCGTCAGCCGACTGCACGAAGACTTTGGCGTCCATCTTTTCCGCCGCCGCGACGAAGTAATCGCGGTCACGCGACCAACGCTCCAGTCGCAGGTCATCAATGGAGAAACCGATTTTCGGATGGGCAGAATCGGCCATCGCCGGCAACGACAGCAGAGCCAGAGCGCCGGCCAATAGCGTGCGTTTTACTTTCTTCATGGTGGTGCGTCCTTTTATTGTTGTTTGAAAGACACTGCCTGACGATGAGTATCGGGCTGGTAGAACTGTAGAGAATCGGCAGGCGCAGCGGACACAGATTTGTCGTGCGAATGTCACAGCGTTACTGCGCCGCAGACTTCGTTGGCGATCAGCGATGGATAAACCGGTTGACGACGTTTTCGAGCATCTCCTGCCTGCCGCTCACGGCTTGTGGATTCAGTTCGTTGGCGAACGCATGTTCGGCCAATGTCTGAAGGTTGAACTCGCCCTCCAGCACCGCCTGCCCAAACGGCTGTTGCCAACCGGCATAGCGCTGATCCTTGAACTGCTGGAGCCTGTCGTTCTGCACCATGGCGGCCGCCCGTTCCAGTGACAGGGCGAGGATGTCCATTGCGCCGACATGGCCTTGGAACAGGTCGATCTCGTCGAGGCTTTGGCGGCGAACCTTGGAGTCGAAGTTGAATCCGCCATTGGTGAAACCACCGGCCTTGAGAATTTCATAGGTGACCAGAGTCATTTCTTCGACGCTGTTGGGGAATTGATCGGTGTCCCAGCCGTTTTGCGGATCGCCGCGGTTGGCGTCGATGCTGCCGAAAATCCCCAGTGAGACGGCCGTCGCAACCTCGTGATGGAAACTGTGCCCGGCGAGGGTCGCGTGGTTGCCCTCGATGTTGACCTTGATTTCGTTCTCCAAGCCGAACTGCTGGAGAAAGCCGAAAACGGTGGCGCTGTCGTAATCGTACTGGTGCTTGGTGGGCTCCTGGGGCTTGGGTTCGATCAGCAGGTCGCCTTTGAAACCAATCTTGTGTTTGTGCTCGACCACCATGCGCATGAAGCGACCCAGTTGTTCGCGTTCACGCTTCAAGTCGGTGTTGAGCAGGGTTTCGTAGCCTTCTCGACCGCCCCACAACACGTAGTTTGACCCTTTCAAGCGTTGGGTGGCGTTCATGGCGCTGAACACCTGAGCGGCGGCGCAGGCGAACACTTCGGGGTCCGGGTTGCTGGCGGCGCCTGCGGCAAAGCGCGGGTTGCTGAAGCAGTTGGCGGTTCCCCATAGCAGTTTGATCCCGCTGTTTTCCTGATGCTGCTCCAGGTGGTCAACCATTTGCGCGAAGTGGTTGCGGTATTCCCGGAGCGAATGGCCTTCCGGTGCGACATCGGTGTCGTGGAAGCAGTAGTAGTCGATACCCAGTTTGGAGAAGAACTCGAACGCGGCTTCCGCCTTCCCGATGGCCAGTTCCATTGGGTCCCCGGCGTGCTGCCACGGGCGCTTGAAGGTACCGGCACCAAACACGTCGGAGCCCGGCCAGACGAAGGTGTGCCAATAGCAGGCGGCCATGCGCAGGTGTTCGCGCATGGGTTTGCCGAGGATGATTTTATCGGCGTCGTAGTGGCGGAAGGCGAGGGGAGAATCGCTGGCAGGGCCCTCGTAGCGGATCTTGTCGACATCGGGGAAGTACGGCATGGCAATGTCCTTGTTGTTCTTGGCGGTGTCTCGATACTAACAACGGCTCCGTGCCTGCTGATTATGAAAGTCACCAACAGAGGGTGCGATTTTGCGTATTGAGATTTGTCGTTCCCACGCCTAGTCTCTGCACACCGCCTCGGTGATCACCGGCCCCGGAACAAGAATAAAAACAATGAAAACAGTACCGCCTGTTCACCGTATTGCCCTGCTGTTCAACGGCAGCAAGATCTACGACCGTGGCATCATCAGCGGCATCGGCAATTACCTGAGCAGCACTCGCGCATCCTGGGACCTGTTTCTGGAAGAAGACTTTCTCTGCCGACTGAAAGGGATCGAGCGCTGGCAGGGTGACGGGATCATTGCCGATTTCGACGATCCGCTGATTGGCGAGGCGCTGGCTGGCAGCGAGCTGCCTGTGGTGGCGGTGGGTGGTTCCTATCAGGATGAGCGCGCCTACCCCAAAGGAATTCCGTACGTCGCTACCGATAACGACGCGTTGATCACATTGGCTTACGAGCACTTGATCGAGGCGGGGCTGACGCGTTTTGCCTGCTTCAGCCTGCCGGAGGCACAGGCCAATCGATGGGCCCAGGAGCGGGAAAAATCCTTTCGACGACTGATGAAACGTGACGGCCTGCAGGCCGAGGTCTATCGCGGCATGGGGACCAGCGCGCCGCTCTGGGACAGCGCCGTCGAGCAACAGATCGCCTGGCTGCAAAGCCTGCCCAAGCCCATCGGCATCATCGCCGTCAGCGACGCCCGCGCCCGGCAGTTGCTGCAAGCCTGCCTGACCGCCGGGATCGCCGTGCCGGAACAAGTGGCGTTGATCGGCATCGACAACGACCCCCTGACGCGCAGCCTGACCCGGGTTCCGCTGAGTTCGGTTATCCAGGGCACCGAAACCATGGGCCGTACCGCCGCGCAACTGCTCCATCAGATGCTGCACGGCATGCCCTCCACGGGCACGCACATTCTGATCCCCCCTGATGCGATCAACGTGCAGGCGTCGAGTTTGCATCAACCCTTAGGCAACCCTCATGTCATGCGGGCGCTGATGTTCATCCGCCAATATGCGTGTCAAGGCATCAAGACGGCGCAGGTGGCGGCTTATGTCGGGGTGTCGCGCTCATCGCTTGAGGCGCACTTTCGCAACGTGCGGGGCTGCAGCGTGCACGACGAGATCCTGCGCTTCAAACTGGGGGCTGCCACCAGCGGCCTGGAGAATACCCACTCGGCAATTGCCGACATTGCGCGCAATTGCGGCTTCAAATCCGCGCAGTATTTGCACACGGTGTTTCGTCGAGAATTTGGCTGTACGCCTCGTGAGTATCAGCAGGGCGCCAGGGGCAACTAACGGTTGTTGCGCAATATGAAGAAATTCAACGCGCCCGCTAAACAAAGCCACACAAGGTAAGGAAACAGGATCAAGCCAGTGATCACGTCAAGCTGCAAAGCCAAAAACACCATCACAGCGACCACCAGCCAAAGCAGCGTGAGGATCACCATGCTGGCGAGAACGTGGTGAGCGCCGAAAAATACCGGTGTCCATAGCGTATTAAGCGCAATCTGCGCGGCCCAAAAAGCCAGCACACCCTGACTGCCTGGTATCTGGGTCAACCGATATCCAGCCCAAGCGAGCAACAGGTAAATAGTCGTCCAGGCGACTGGAAACAGCCAGTTGGGTGGCGTGAAGCCGGGTTTGGCAAGCGACTCATACCACTGGCCCGGTTTGAAAAAAAAGCCTGTGCTGGCCGCTGCTCCGCATGCGAGGAGGAAAATATAAAATGTCATCACCTTTCCTTAGCCGAGGTCAGTTGTCTTGAGTGGCGAAGCCATGCCCACTGCATTGAAGAGAAGACGCCAGGTAAAGTGAAAAGTTTGGGGAGAGATGGCATTTTTCTGTTTCCCGAGCGCGAGCCACTCATAAGGTCGAAGCAGTTTGCATCTTCGTAACCACAGCGCCGAACATGAATTTGCTGCCACCGATGCGGAGTTCGATCTGATGACTAGCTACTGTCGAGCCCCGGATGAGGATGAGCGGCTCCAAATTGAAATTCACCGCGTTTGACGAGCAGTGCCACCTTGAGTTGAGTTTGGGATGTCCGCTTCTGGAAGATTGCTGCTTGTCGCGGCGGGCTGCTTCCGACCCATAGCTGCCGGTCAGCAGTGACCGAATTCGGCTAAAAGCAGTCATTGATGACTTGCGAACAAAGGCAATAAACGTCAGCCGCAAAAAAGCGAACTTACCTGATGCGGCTGACGCACGTTTCACCGCACTATTCACTCAACCAATTCAACATCCGCCAGCTTGAAGCGCTTGTCGTTCAGCTCTTCGGTGCCGCCATAAAAGCGCATGGCCGGTAGCGGTCGTTTGCCGGCAGTGGGAATCCAGTTGTTTTCCAGTCCGGCAGGCGGTTTGGGGCCAATGTAGATAGTGACGCCGCCGTCGGCGTTTTTCTTCATGGCATCCAGGTCGTAAGAGGACAACGTCGTGCGATTGCTATCGCTATAGATGAACGACATGGTGTCACGGTTATAAACGGTCAACGCCCAGAACTGCTTGACCGGCATTTTTGCCGGTACATCGATCTTGTAGTTCTTGCCCGCTTCGAGCGGTTTTCCGTTTTTATCCGCCATGGCCATCAGGTATTGAGTGGCGGGTGACGCGCTCAATTCCTTCGGCATGTAGGTGCACCAGAAGTACTCCGCCGCACGTCCGATCAGATCAATACTGTCGGTGTATTCAAAAGAGAAACGCTTGTTTTCATCGGTCATCAGCAGCGAGGCATAGTGGCGATCCGGCCAATAGAATTTGTCTTTTGGCATGTTATCGAACCAGTGCTGCAGGTAGAACCAGGCATCGATTGCTGCCTGGCGCATGGCTTTTTTAGTGACCTCGTCCGGAGCAAAGGGCTTGCCCGGTTCGATGCCCAGTGAACGCAGCATCCCGATCATCACCTTGTCCTGTGGCCGCGCCGGTTCAGTGCTCAGCACCGCATGCATGTCGGCGAAGTGACGTTCGTCATAGAACGGTAGCGTCGGGTAAATCTTGTCGATCGGGTCAATGAAGCGTTGCTGCGGTGGATTGTTCGCGTCTGCCAGGTAATACATGCGCAGTTTCTTTGCATATTGGTAGGCGTCATCAGCGGTTTTACCGGGGGCGCGAACCGAGCGAAAGGCGAGGGCAATTCGATAGTTGGGGGACGGAACGTGAATGTAGCCGGCTGGCACTTCACCCTTGTAACCCGGTGGAGTGAACAGCAATTTGCCACCCTTGCCCTTGTCCAGTCCCGATGGGCCAACGTCGGCGATCGTCAGCTGCCACGCATCCACCACTTGCCCGTAGACGCTGCCTTCGTCGCTGGCGGCGGGCAATTCGAGAACCACCGGGCCTTTTTTCAGGTCGGTAAAGGCCGTGATGTAAGGCGTGCTGCTGTTGGCAGTAATGGCCTCCAGTTTCGGTGTTGCCGGTGCCGAGTAGGCAATGATGTCGTTATCTTTGACCCCCAGGTTGTCAAAGGCAGCCCGCCTGAAACTGTAGATGGCAACCGCCGGCATGTTCCAGAGCACGGCCTCGAACGCGCGCTGGTATTTGATCTGGTAGTCGAAGTCCTGAATGGAACTGTGCGAGCCCGGAGGTGGTTGCCCACCCTGGGTTTCCTGTCCATCTGCGGCGAAACTCGCCTGGTGGCCACCCAGCACTGCAATGGCCAGCCAGGTGACAGTGAAGGTCCTGAACCTGTGCATCATGAAGACTCCCTCAATCGATCGGTGATGGGCAGGCAAGCGATGAACACTTGTAGGCGAATGTTGAACCATGCACCCGCCAGGTCATCCAGGCGGATCATGGATACATCAGTTGGTCTTGTTGATCTGCGGAAGTGCCCATTTCCCGGACAGGATGTCGTTTGAAGGTTGATACAGGCGCAGGATCACGTAGAACTCGCCCTCGGGGGCGGGCAACCAGTTGGCGGCGTTTTCACCTTCCGGCTTGGTGTGGGAGATGGGGATGGTGATCGAACCGTCCTGGGCGACTTTCAAGCCCTTCGTATCGGGCCCGACCTTGTATCGCCCCAGTTCGTTATCAACCAGCATCTTGTCACCGGCGTTGTACACGGTCAGTGACCAGAAGGCGCCTACCGGCGGTGCCGAGTCCAGTTTCACGACATACTGATTGGCGCCGCTGAGGGTCTGACCTGCGCTGTCGGTGTAACGAATCGGGTACATCGCCTCGTGCTCGCCCTGGCCACCCAGATAGGGCCCTGCGATCATCGCGCGCAGCGGGTAGTTGAAGCCGAAGCTGTCCAGGCCCGTCACCCAGTTCCAGCCATTGCGCACGGTTGCTGTACTGGCAAACGAGGAAATTGCGACAGAAGGGGCAATCGCCAGGCCTTCAACCATCCCCTTGCGCATTGCCGGGTCAAGTTTGCTGGGATCGAAGCCCTTTTCCGTCAAGCCGATCCGAGAGAATTGTCCGAACAAGGCCGCGTCAGCAGGTTTGACGGGATTGCTCTTTAGTGCAGCCGCCAGTTCGGTGAAGAACCCCAGTTCATCATCGCCCGTGTCCGGCAGCGGCGGCAGCGTTTGGCCCGTATGGGGTTTACCACTCAAAGGGGTGAGCGTGAACCTCTTCTGAAGCGCCAGGACCGGTGCCACATCCTCACCCTGTTTCAGGTGCAGGCGGCCCCATAGCCACACCTTGCTGGTCGAGACATCCAGGCGCTTGGCATCCTTGGGCAGTGCGCCCTTCCAGCCCGGCGGCACCAGGACATACTTGCCGGCCTTGGTTCCCGTCGTGCGTCGGCCGATGTAGTGCTCAAGCTCCTGCCACATGTTGAACACATCCACTACGTAGTAGCGGTCATGGGTATCGGGCACGGTCAAGACATAAGGCTCGGTCAGGTCGACGACCGCACTCAAGTAATAGGTATCGTTGTTGGCGGTCGGCATGTCCTTGGCTGCCGGGGACGCCAGCGAGGTAGCCCAGCCGATTTGATTCAGACCGCCTCGATAACTGGTATCGGGCTTGGGAGAGGGCACATTGGTATATTCGCGGGCGACCCGTTCCATCCGCACCAACGGATAACCCCAGTTATAGGCAGAGATGGCCAGGCTGTAGCCATCGGCTTGCAAACCCTTTTGTACGACTTCCGGCGATGCAGGCGTCGAGAGAAGAAGATCGGGTTGTGTTGCCTGTGCGTACATGGCGTAGGTCATCGAGAGATACAGCGGTGCAACCATCAACAATACTTTGCGTGAACGCGTCATCAGATCACCTTGCCTTGAGAAAGTCAGACCCGCACCATGGGCTCTCCCTGTCGGGCAGGCCAATGGATGTCTGCAAGAACGCTAGGCGCTCAACCTGATGTCGTCAAACCACTCGCTCTTTTTGATGCATGATCGGATTCGTGTGAAGTCCAATGTCTGCTTTGGGTCGAAATCAATCTTTCGAGACTGGCAGCTAATGGCCGTTCTCTGCCGGTCGTCATTCCAGCATGCGCTGTTCAAGTCGCTGCAAATGACTGGTCAGTTGTGTTGCAAACGGGGGCTAGGCCTTGCAACTCCAAAAGCCCAGTCGCCGCCTGGGCTCTTTTCTGCCCGCTCATCCGCTCAGTCGCACACTTTTAACCTGCCAATTTCAAACGATTACGGCCCAGAAAAGCTGGACCTCATAGGTGAGGTGGGTATGTCTATCGATTTGAGTGTTCAAAACCAAACACAAGGTTTCTTTCCATCCAAACCTGAGCCAGGTTCTGATGAGCCGACGCTAGATCCAGACGATCCGAAGAAATACGACCCGTTGAAAAACCCAAGCGATGATCGTCCAGAAAACCAGAAGGAATCAGGTGAGAGAACTACCCCAGAGGCGGATGAACAGACACCGCTTTCAGATGATAGGAGATAGGAAAATAAACCCGGCCAGTGAGCCGGGTTTTTCTTCTCCGTTCGTCCACTGCGCTGCACTTGTAACGCTTTGCCGTTTCTCATGTTTACGCACGGACATCCCGCGCATCAATACGGAGGTTCAGCATGGACATTGACGAGAACGCACCTGGCAACAAATCACAGCAGCCCGAAACGCGCACGACGGACAACGAAACCGGCCATGACCCCAAGAAGGACGAGGCCGAAGTTCCGCTGCCTCCCGACGACGAGACTCCTGTCGACGAAGACATGACTGACGTGGTCGCAAATAACTCGGTGTCGAGTGAGCATCCAGAAGCGGGGCAGAGCAGTAGAGTCAATAACCCTGATGCGGCACCACAGATGAACGATCTGGACGAAAACGATCAGGAAGCTCGCGGTATGCCTGCGAGTGATCCTGAATCAGGTGCCTGAATCGGTTCGGAAGATTTCCGGTTTTGGCTAATTGTGGTTCACGCAGTAAAGCCAAACAGGCGTGCCGGGGTGTCCCAAAGAATCTTCTGACGGTCACTGGCCTCCGGGAACATCTCGCCGAAGTTGGTCAGAACAGTGCCCAACTCCATGTTTTGACGCGCGCGCAGAAACGGCCAGTCGGTGCCCCACATGCAGTTGTCGGCGGAGAAGGCTTGCAGCAACGCGAGTTGGTAGGGTTTGGCATCGGCGTAGGGGTAACTCTGCTTGGAGTATTGCGACAACCCGGAGAGTTTGACGAAGGTGCGTCCGTTGCCGGCCAGAACCAGCAGTGCCTGGAAAGCCGGCTGTTGCAAACCGGCACTGGCATCAGGGCGGCCGGAGTGGTCGATCAGCACCCGGGCACGCGTGCGCTCAATCAGGGGCAATAGTGCAAGTAACTGGTCATCTTTCACCTGGACCTGGGCGTACAGGTCGAGCTCGGCCAAACGTCCCATCAAGGTGTCGATCTTCAAAAAACGCTCGGGGCCCAACAGCGCCGCATTGAGCGCCACACCGACGACACCTTGGGCCTTGTACTGCGTGAGCGCCTCGCTGGAAATGTCGTTCGGCACTACAACCACACCTTTGTGCCGACCTTTATTGCGCGCCAGGGTGTCGAGCAGGCAACGGTTGTCGTAGCCATAAGCAGAGGTCGGCTGCACGATCACGGAATGACGAATGCCAAAGGCCTGCATGACCTGCTCGTAATACGCTGCAGGGCCGACCTCCGACCCCGCCGGCTGGTAGGTAGAGTCTGCAGGGTAGGGGAATTGTGCAGGGTCGATGATGTGATGGTGGCAATCAATTTTGGGCTGTGACAACAGGCTGAGCAGTTGGCGATCCATGACTGTACCTTGCGAGTGATCGGTGCCCGCTTTGTTTGCACTGTGCTGGGTATCACCGGTGGTGGCCCGGCTCAGCATCGGCAGACCCAAAGCGGCGCTGGCGGTCAGCATAACGGAGCTATTTTTCAGCAGCGTGCGGCGGGACAAACCGCTGTCATCGAGAGTTTTGGCCATGTTCAAACCCTGTTTTATAAGTATGTGCGGCCACAGAGAGTTCATCACTGCCACCGCTGTTGACCTTAAGGCAAGTGCCTGGACAACGTCGTCTGTGAACTCATTAAGCAGGTATCGGTTTTATTTATGGGCGCGAAACCGATTGATCAAATGGAACCCCCACACGAGATGGATACGACCTATCCGCACTGAAAGCGTCAACGGCGCGAACTTTCATTCACTTCTGTTGGTCGACAAAATTCCAGCCTCACGGGTGCATCCGGTGACTCAAGTGCTCAGTGTCTCAACCGATACATGGGTGGGAGTTAAAAAAACAAGAATGGGTGATAGCGATGAATTGTCTTATCTGTGTCGGCGTGGCGGAGCGCATTCAGTGTAACGGTCCGTGGGAGGAGAGAGATTGTCCGGACTGCGGGCGCTATCGGGTTTCTGATGAGCTCCTGTTGTCGTTGATGGATCAGGGCCAGATCTTCGATGTAAACAAAACCAGAGTCTGGTTGGCCAACCGACGCAAAGAGGGCATTACACCTTCAATCGAGCTTCATGAAGCGCTACTGCGCCTATAGGCGTTCTCGACGGCGTCAAACCGCTCTGTGCGCTAGACCTTTTCGGTGGGACTCGATCGATGCCTCTAGCTCAAACCACTTCAACCCACCAGACGATTTTCATTGGGTGCGCGGGATGGACCGTAGGTCGCGAACAGGCCGCAACCTTTCCTGAGGAAGGTACCCACCTGCAACGCTACGCCTCGCAACTCAATTGTGTCGAAATCAACAGCTCGTTCTACCGCCCGCATCGTCATAGTACCTACGCGCGCTGGGCTGACTCTGTGCCGAAAGCATTTCGTTTTTGCGTAAAAGTGCCCAGGCAAATCACTCATGAACGGCGGTTGGTCGATTGTGAAGAGGCGCTGCAAGCGTTCATTGGCCAATGCACCGGGCTGGGCGAGCGCCTGGGTTGCATGCTCTTGCAGTTACCGCCCTCACTCGCCTTTGATGAAGTGGTTGCAGAAAGCTTCTTCATAACGCTGAAACAACAATACAAAGGGCCGGTGATAGTGGAGCCTCGGCATGAATCGTGGGTGCATGCCACTTCCTTGCTAATGGCTTATCAGATTGCCCAGGCGGCAGTCGATCCATCACGGTTGAGCACCGACACGTCACCTGCAGGAACGAGCGAAGTGCAGTACTGGCGACTGCATGGTTCACCTCGCATTTACCACAGCGCATACGATCTGCCGTACTTGGAAACGCTTGCGAGAAAGCTGCAAATCACAACGGCTGAAGGCGCAATGGTGTGGTGTATTTTCGACAACACGGCCAGCGGCGCGGCCCTGCGCAATGCATTGGAACTGTCGGCCTTGCTTTCGAAATAAGCAAATTCATTTATCCGACTTTCAGCCGAGCGATAGGCAACGAGTGAGAGCCAACACTTCAACTGGCGAGTAACGGCCGTCATTTCAATGAACTCCTGCAGGACGCTTGCCTCTGAACATCAAGGGCGGTCTGCCGCAGGTTCTAGTTCCGACATTGCGTCAGATGCTCATCAAACCCGGAATTGAGTTCCACATCAGGGAGAAAGGGCTATGAGCAGCGCGGCAATCTTTGAAAAACTGCTGAACGATTTTGCAGCCCGCCCCGTGTTGACGGCACCGGATAACACACTGCAGCGCGTGATGCTCGAGCTCATTCAAGGTGGATTCACCACATTGCCCCTGCCCGGACAAGGCCACACGCTTGACCGGTGGCGGGCATTGTCTGCCGTTGCCGCTAGCGATTTGGCATTGGTCAAATTGTTCGAAGGTCACACCGATGCACTGGCAATCATGAAGGAGCTTGAACCCGGCGAACCGATTGCTGATGGCACATGGGCCACTTGGGCGGCGGAACCTCACTTTGCCCGGGTCAAGATCATTGATCGCCAGGCAGATCTTGTTTACATGCAAGGCCGCAAAGCCTGGTGTTCCGGCGCCCCCATGCTTGACCAGGCCCTTATGACCGCCTGGGATGAACATTCGCGACCGCAACTGGTGTGCGTGGATTTACATCAGGCGAACATCAGGAGAGTGGAAGATGCTTGGCAGGCGGTGGGTATGGGAAGCACTGCCAGCGTTGATGTGGAATTTGAAGGGGCGGTCGGTCGTTGCATCGGATCACCCGGCCAATATCTTGATCGGCCGGGTTTCTGGCAGGGGGGCGGGGGAATTGCGGCCTGTTGGTATGGCGCGGCCTGCGCGCTGGCCAGTTATCTTCGCGAGCACTGTAAACAAGCCCACCATGATGCGCATTCTGCTGCTCATCTTGGGGCGGTGGACGCTGCGCTTTGCGCTGCTTCGGCGTCCTTGAGGGAAACCGCATTGTGGATTGATGCCAACCCTCGGCGCTCTGCAGAAATCCCTGTCCGACGGTTACGTGCCCAAGTAGAACTGGCGGTCAACGGAGTACTCGAACACGTGGGACGAGCACTGGGCGCAACGCCGTTCTGCCGTAACGGCCATTTCGCCAGGCTCGCTGCCGATTTGCCGGTATTCCTGAGGCAAAGTCACGCCGAGAAAGAGCTGGCGGCGCTTGGAGAACTGATCGCCGCGCAACCGGTTTCCGGGTGGTCGCTGTGATGCGGGAGCAGGCCGCACAGGCAGAGAATCTCATTGTCGGGGCGGGCACCTCGTTGGCTGAGTGGCAAACCAGTTTGGCATTATCGCGCGTGCCGATCATTGCTCATCATCAATTGGTGCCCATGGGGCGGCGCCTGGTGGTAGTCGCCCCCCACCCAGACGATGAAGTCCTTGGGTGCGCCGGCATACTATCCGGAATGAAGGGGCGAGAGGCCGATGTGCTGATGATCGCAGTCACCGATGGCGAAGGCAGCCACCCCGAATCGCTGGAGTGGACACCTTCACGACTGTGTCAGCAGCGCCCGCTGGAGAGCCTGCACGCTCTCGACCGATTGGGGCTTGATACCCGTGTTTTGAACTGGCGACGATTGAGATTGCCGGATAGCCGTGTGGCGGAGCATGAGGATCAATTAGTAGACACTCTGATGGACATCATTCGTCCTGGAGATCGGGTGATCTCGACCTGGAGACGCGACGGACACTGCGATCATGAGTCGACGGGGAGGGCAACCGCTTACGTGACGACTCAACAAGACGCCTGTTTGATTGAGGTACCGATCTGGGCATGGCACTGGGCAGGACCGGAGGATCCGAGAATCCCTTGGGCGCGGGCACACAAACTCATGCTGGATGCGCGGGTATTGGCCAGCAAGCGCTTAGCAATTCGCGCTCATTGCTCTCAAGTCAGCCCCGATGGCGATACCCCGGCAGTGCTTGAAAGCGAAACCCTCGAGCGACTTTTGCAACCCTTTGAAATGGTGTTTCTATGAGTGTATCGCCTGACTACTTCCAGCAACTGTTCAATGCCAGTGACGACCCCTGGTCTTTTCGCACTCGCTGGTACGAGAAGCGTAAACGCGAGCTGACGATGGCGTGTCTGCCCCGTCAGCGTTATCAGCGTGTTTTCGAGCCTGCCTGCGCTAACGGTGAGCTTAGTCTCCTACTGGCCGAACGCAGTGAATCATTGCTGTGTCAGGACATCATTGACAAAGCGGTAACGCTCGCGCGCCGTCGATTGAGTCATTTGCCTCATGTGCGCGTCGAGCCGGCGGGTATTCCCGATGACTGGCCCGAGGGTACTTTCGACCTGATCGTGTTGAGCGAAGTCGGGTATTTTCTGGATGTGGATTCCTGGCAAACAGTTATCGAAAATACGTTGCTCAGCCTTGGGCCAGAGGGGGGCGTGCTGGCCTGCCATTGGCTCCACCCGATTGAAGGGTGCTCGCAGGATGGTCGCGATGTTCATCTGGCACTTGCCGAACACCTGCACCTGCACCGTGGGTTGCGTTATGAAGAGGCGGATTTTTTAATTGAATACTGGAGCCGTAAGCCGTCGTCGATTGATCTTGACGAGACTTACGAATAATCAGAAGGCCAGCGACCTCAGGTAATTGCCAAAGCTTTCCAGGTAACGGCAGTCTGTGATGCAGGTTAATGGAATGAAACCCGTTCCACAGGGGTCAATGGTTATGACTCATCTTTTAGGACGAATCCGATTTGCCGAGAATTTTGACCTCTCAACTAAGCGATACTGAACTCACTGCGCGCGATGCAAAGATGTTTGGCTCTCCCAAAGAGCGCCTGGATTTCTACCGTCGAGAGATTCAGTACGAGACCGCCATTTTATCCAATCGAACAAACGCGTACCTGACTGCGCAATCTTTTTTGGTGATCGCGTTCGCGTCCTGCATGGCCAACGTCAATCCAGAATGGGGCAAGTTATTTACGTTAGTGGTGCCTCCCTTCCTGGCGCTTCTGGGTATTCTCAGTTCGTTGAATGCCTGGCCTGGCATCCGCGCAGCGTATGACATCATCGATCATTGGTATTACAAGCAGAGCGAGCTGCTCAGAAGTGAACCGGTGATGGGGTTGGCGTATGACGAGTCGCCGTTGTTCAGTGAACGTGAGTCCAGCCATAAGGGATATCGTCCGGCGCTGCTTTTTTCAGTACGTACCCCGTGGATATTTGCGGCGTTTTGGGTATTGCTTGCCAGCTGGGCAATCTATATCCAGGTTACTAATCCAGGTGCTTAACGACCGTTATTGCATCGGAGTAAGGCGTTTGCCAAATCCCTCCATCCGTTACCATTTTCAAATCGCCCCCAAATGTCGGTAGACACTCTCGTAATTTTTTAAACCTAATGGTGCATCGGATGGTCGACTGCTGGAGCCATTAAACTCTGGTAACCGGGGATAAATTTTATGATAGGTGTGGTGATACCTGCCCATAATGAAGAGAGCCATATCACTGCCTGTCTTTCATCCATTTTGTTAGCCGCTGAACATCCGGGCCTGGCAGGCCAGCCAGTCTCGATAGTCGTGGTTTTAGACGATTGCTCCGACCAGACAGAGCAGATCGTTTCAGCTCATGGTGTCAGCGGTATTGAGGTTTCTTTCAAGAACGTGGGCAAGGCAAGGGCCATCGGTGCAGATCACCTGCTGGCAGCTGGCGCGAAATGGCTTGCCTTTACTGATGCCGACACCGTAGTGCCACGGGATTGGTTGGCCCGCCAGATTGAATTCAAGGCCGATGCAGTCTGTGGGACAGTCGAGGTGGATAGCTGGAATGACCACGGTGAATTGGTACGTTCAAAGTACATGAAGCTTTACCAGTTCATCGAAAACCATCGACATATCCACGGCGCCAATCTTGGTCTGAGTGCCGAGGCCTACCGTAACGCTGGAGGGTTCCAGCATCTGACTGCGCACGAAGACGTCCACTTGGTCGCTGACCTCAAGAGGGTCGGTGCTCATATCGTTTGGACTGCGACCAACCCTGTGATCACCAGTGCCCGTAAGGATTACAAATGTCGTGGAGGGTTTGGCGAATACCTGGCCAATCTGGGGGCGTCACTGGGGTTACCTGCACTTGACCCACAGGTGAGTGCCGGCGTCTCTCTTTAATAAACGGCATGTGTTGGAGGCGTCACGTTGGAGTACATCGATTACCTGCAGTGGCCGGCCATGGTGGTAACAGTTGCCTCTGCCTGGTTTATCGGTTCGCAAAGAGCGTATCGACGGATGATCGCTTTTTGGGGATTTATACTCAGTAACGCGCTATGGGTTATCTGGGGACTTCATGCGGACGCCTACGCCCTGATACTCCTTGAGTGCATACTTATGGGGATGAACGCGCGAGGCTTTAAAAAGAATCTCGATGGCCACCATCAGTCCTGAGAATGCTCGTTTTCCTTACCCTTCGAGTTTTTCCTGAACCCTCGAAGATTCATCAGGAAAAGACAGACCTGCAAGACGATTAATGCATACGCCCCAGCATAGACTCCCCAGATCACCCACAACACGTTGCTCAAACTGAAGCATACGAATCCGATCATTCGTCGTCTTGGTCGCTGCGATCCGATTAGCCATGCGGCGAGAACGGTCACAACCATCGCGGGCCATTGAACCCAATCCAGGTAAGCCAAAATTTCCTCCCCGCACAATTCCATGAGCTGAATCGTTATGTGAATGCCACTCTAGTCAATCGGGGTTTTGATGGCTGGGTAAAGCTTTCGATTTTCCAAGAATGTAGCAGGGGTGAAGCTGCCCATTAGGATGGGTTGTGACGACCACCGATATCAATGACCAGCCTTCATGAAGCTTCAGGTTAGCTTCGTTAACTGACAGCGCTTCCATGACTTGGCTTGTCTCAGATAGATGCATTGGGTCTATCTCCATCACTTGGGATCACCATTAGGCGCCACGCATGAATAAGGGT
Organism: Pseudomonas sp. PB120; assembly: GCF_009761815.1. Classification (GTDB taxonomy): domain Bacteria; phylum Pseudomonadota; class Gammaproteobacteria; order Pseudomonadales; family Pseudomonadaceae; genus Aquipseudomonas. The sequence goes on along the minus strand of NZ_RWIN01000038.1, from coordinate 185,197 downwards.
TCCTTTATCCATGCCTCACTCAGTTGAATCGTTCGCCGCAGCGATGCGGTCTACATTGAGACCATGGCCTGAAGGAATGAACCAGTGAGCAATCTGATCAGCGCACATGACTTACAAATCGACCTTCAAGGTGCAAATGAAACCGGGCTCTTCAAATGGCTGCTTGCCAGTTTTCTGATGGGCAAAAGAATTCAGGGGGCGATTGCTGCCAAGGCGTATCAGATTATCGTCGAGCAACACAGACTCGATACGCCACAGAAAATCGCGCATTGCACTCACCGTCAGTTGGTGGTGATGCTAGGTCAGGCTCACTACGTCCGTTATGACGAGACTACGGCGTCGCGGTTATTGGCATTGGCCAACAAGATGAATGCTGAATACGACGGCAAGGTCAGCAACATCGTTGCGACTAGCGGTGATCGTCAGGCGTTCGAAAAACGCTTGTCTGAATTTGAAGGTATAGGGCCAAAGACTGTCGAGATTTTTATGAGGGAAGCCGCTGCTGTTTTGTATTGAGGGGCGAATTTAGAAGCCGTTCTGAGCCTTCATCACTGCACGCGACTCGGAAATAGAAAGCAGCGTACTCATTTAATTCATTGTTTTCGACATTCAGTGCCGCGCAGTACCGTCCGTCAGACATGCCTCTGAAACGATTGAACGGAGGTGCTTGCCCTTCAGACAGATAAGTCTGAGCAGACGAATTTTTCCGTCGCCTTGCTAACGGGAGAACACCATGAAAGCTATCGTTTATAACGGCCCGCGTGATGTCAGCGTGCAAAATGTCGCGGATGCCAGAATTGAGAAATCCACTGACGTCCTGGTTCGAATCACCACAACCAATATCTGTGGATCGGACTTGCACATGTATGAAGGCCGTACATCAATGGAGACCGGAAGGGTATTTGGCCACGAGAATCTCGGTGAAGTGATCGAGGTCGGCGCTGGCGTTGATCGCGTAAAAGTCGGTGACCGGGTTTGTCTGCCGTTTAACATTGGTTGCGGGTTTTGCGAGAACTGCGAAAAAGGCCTGACCGGTTTTTGCCTGACCGCCAACCCCGGTAACGCTGGTGCCGCTTATGGATTCGCCGATATGGGGCCTTACCAAGGCGGGCAAGCTGAACTGCTCCGCGTGCCGTATGCCGACTTCAATTGTCTGGTACTACCTGAAGATGCTGAGGAGCGCGAGGATGATTACGTCATGCTCTCTGACATCTTTCCGACCGGCTGGCACGCGACTGAACTGGCTGGCCTCTTGCCAGGTGAGAGCATCGCGATTTACGGAGCTGGCCCGGTCGGTTTGATGGCTGCGCACTCGGCCATGATCAAAGGCGCGTCTCAAGTCTTCGTTGTCGACAATCATCCCGACCGTTTGAAGCTGGCCGCCCAATTGGGAGCGACCCCAATCAACTCACTTGAGAAAGAGGCGGTGGATCAGATTCTCAATCTGACCCATGGCAAAGGCACCGACCGTGGTTGCGAGTGTGTGGGTTATCAGTGCTGCGACCGCCACGGCCATGAAGCCAATCATCTGACCATGAACAACCTTGTCGCCTCCACAAAGGCCACTGGCGGCATCGGCGTTGTTGGCGTGTTTGTGCCGCAAGATCCAGGGGCCGAAAACGAGCTCGCCAAGCAAGGCAAGATGGCATTCGATTTCGGCTCTTTCTGGTTCAAGGGGCAGCAGATCCGCACCGGTCAAGCCAACGTCAAACACTACAACCGCCGCCTCGCCGAGCTCATTCATCACGGTCGGGCCAATCCTGCACAGATCATCTCGCATCGCCTGAAACTCGCCGAAGGGCCGGACGCCTACAAGCATTTCGATGCACGCGATAAGGGCTGGACGAAAGTTGTGCTCAAGCCAGCGGCTTGACTCGTTCTGGTATGTCTCCGCCGGCTGTCAGGCAGCAGGCTGGTTTCTTAGCCGCGGAAGCCGGATAAGGAGCGTGCCCGTAGACCCAAAGGCGGAATCATGACAACGCACAAACTGACCGTTAATCACTGGCAGTTGAACGTTTCAATCAGTGGTGAAGGCTCGCCGCTCCTTTTGCTCAATGGCTTGGGTGGTTTGATCCGTACCTTCGATCCCCTGCGCGATGAACTGACGGACTACACCACCATTACGTTAGACGTGCCAGGAGTAGGGAAATCGCAAATGCCCCGCTGGCCAATACGTCTGCCGCGCCATGCCGACTTGATCGCCGAGATGCTCCAACAATTGGGAATCGACCAACTCGACGTATTCGGCGTGAGTTGGGGCGGTGCATTGGCGCAAGAGTTCGCCCTGCGTTACCCGAGCATGGTGCGCCGCCTAATCCTTGCGGCCACCTCTGCAGGCCCGGTTGTGCTGGTGAAACCCGCCGACATCGTGGATTTTTTTGGCAGCCGCAAAGGTTCCAAATTGCACAAAAAAGATGACTCGCGTCATTCGATAAGGACGCTGCTGCGATTCGGTGTAGTCAAAGGCATGCTCAGCGTTAATCCGCGAGCGTATTACTACCAGCTTGTTGCCTTAATCGGCTGGACAAGCGTGCTTCGGCTGTTCCGTCTGCGACAACGCACGCTGATCCTGACAGGCGACCGCGACACCTTGGTGCAGGTGTACAACGCACATATTATGCGCCGCAGCATCCGCCGCGCTGAACTGCACATCCTGGAGGGTGAGGGACATTTTTTCGTGGTTACCAGCGCAAGGCAAACTGCACAGTTGATTCGCGAATTCCTTTGCCAGCAGCACGACGATGAAGAGACCGCACAGATGATTAGCGATGGCACCTTCAAGCCAAGCCTGCTGTAACCAAAAGGCGTCAGACGTTTTCGCTTACTAACCTGCAGACGCTGTTGTGTAAGTCGGCGCGGTTGACGAAAAAAATATGCAAAATCGATCAGACTATCTCGACTCCCAGAAATATTGAACGGCTATTGGAAGGGATTACCTAATGATTAGCTTGTGGACATTTCCACAGTCAACCTGCCAATACCGGCATGCTTCGAGAGGTGGTCAACGTGGCTAAAGACGATAAGAAAAGCAAAGGTGATGCTTCGAAAGCCAGCAAGGATTTGAAAGACAAAAAATCATCACCGGAAAAGAAATCAACATCGGCCTCGGCTCTTTCCAAATCTTCCGGGAAGAAGAAGGATGCCGAACCTAAGAAATCTGCAAAAAAAGCTGATAGCAAGCCAGAAAAAGCCAAGAAATCAGATAAAGCAGAAAAGTCGGCTAAAAAGAAAAAGTGATACCTACGAAGAGGGGCGCCCAACCACGGCTGGGCGCCATTTGACTCAGCCGGTGTGGTGACTCTTTGCTAGGCCATAGACGGATGTGTCGATGCCTTCAAACCGCGCTTTCAACTGCAGCGCCAGATACAGCGAGTAATGCCGTGACTGGTGCAGGTTGCCACCGTGGAACCAGAGGTTGTCCTGCTGCGTGGGCTTCCACATGTTCCGCAGTTCGCCCTCGTACGGGCCAGGGTCATTCGTGGTGCCAGAACCCAATCCCCAACACCGGCCGACCTTGTCAGCGACTTCCTGGGAAATCAGCTTCGCCGCCCATCCATTCATCGAGCCGTAGCCCGTGGCGTAGACGATCAGATCGGCCGGCAGTCGGCTGCCATCGTTGAGCACAACGGCATCGGCTTCGATGCGTTCGACACCCAGGCCAGGGGCGCTCTTGAGCTTGATCGTGCCGTTAGCGATCAGTTCGGAGGCGCCGACGTCGATGTAGTAACCAGAACCACGGCGTACATATTTCATGAAAAGGCCAGACTCGTCGTCACCGAAATCGAGCATAAACCCTGCTTTGGCCAGGCGATCGTAGAAGTCCTTGTCGCGCTCCTTGATCGCGTCAAAGATGGGCTGATGAAAGCTTGGCATTACTTTGTAGGGGATTGAGGCGAACAGCATGTCGGCCTTGTCTGTGGTCAACCCGGTCTCCAGGGCGTCTTCCGAGTAGAGCCCGCCGAAAACAAGGTCCATTAGGCTGTCGGAACGCACGATGTGGGTGCTGGAGCGTTGCACCATGGTCACCTCGGCGCCGTTCTCCACCAGGTCGGCGCAGATGTCATGTGCCGAATTGTTCGCACCGATGACCACGGCGCGCTTGCCGCTCCAGGCGTCACCGCCAGGATGGCGACTGGAATGATGCTGCTGGCCATTGAAAACCTCGGCACCCGGATAACCTGGAACATTGGGTACGCCAGACATGCCGGTGGCCAGGATCAGTTGGGTAGGCTGTAACGTCACACGCTCGCCATCACGCCGCACTTCAACCTTCCAGGTACCACTTTGTTCATCAAAGCTGGCGCTCACGCATTCCGTGCGCGGCCAATAATTGAGCTCCATGACTTTGGTGTACATTTCCAGCCAGTCGCCTATCTGGTCTTTTGGGGTAAAGACGGGCCAGTGATCGGGGAAGGGCAGGTAAGGCATATGGTCGTACCAGACAGGGTCGTGCAGGCACAGCGACTTGTAGCGACCGCGCCACTGATCGCCAGGACGCTCGGCTTTGTCGACGATCAGGGTGGGTACGCCCATTCGCTTGAGTCGCGCAGCCAACCCCAGCCCCCCTTGGCCACCGCCTACGATCAGGCAATAGGGTTGGGTGGTGATACCCAGCGAAGCTTCTTCATCGCGTCGGCGCTCCAGCCAGTTGCGTTTGTCTGCGTGGGCGTGACCATGACTGGCACCCATCGGGCGACGGCGACCGCTGGGCTCTTCAAAGCCTTTGAGCTCGCGCATGGTCGTCAGCAGCGTCCAGCACAGGCCTTCCTTCAGGCGCACGTAGCCTTTGCCTCGCGCCGCTTCGGTTTCCAGGCTGATCCAGCCCTCCAGCACACCGTTATTCAACGAAGCCTCACCTTCCACTTTCCACCCTTCGGGGCGAGTCTGGTTTAGGCGTGTTTCGAGCATGTCTCGGATGGCAGGCTTGCCTTCCAGGGTGACCAGGTTCCAGCTGAAAAGGAGCAGGTCACGCCAGTGACACTCTTCGGCAAACAGTTCCACGGTGCCGTTCACATCACGTTGGGCGAGACGCTCGCCGAGGTTTTCGACCCAAGCCGCGAGCTGAGCAGTTGGCGTGTTCAGGGGTGTTTCGACAGCAATGTTCATGGGCTTCTCCGATCTTGTTGTTTTTGTAACAACCTGCCCCTGAGCAAGGCCCGGGCCATCTCCGTGAAAGCCCCGTTGCAGAGCGGCTGGCGCAGTACTGTTCAGGCGGTGGCTCGGATCTATGTCACGAATCTGGAAATGACGGATGACACAGTGTCACTCGGTGCAAAAAGCGCTCGTTGCGAGCTTTTCATATAAGCTGCGAACAGACCCGTGTCCTAACCGTAACGGAGAACAAGAACAATGAAGCCGGCCCTGATCAACGCCCATGCACAGCAGGTGCTGCAAGCCGTGCAGGGCATTCACGCCAACCACAGTCCGATTGCTGACCGGGCCATCACACGGTCCTGGCGCCGGTGTCTGGATCAGTATCAGCTCGATCCTGCCAGTCGGCGCGCACCTAACGTCTTAGAGCATCCACGCTTGCAGGATCACCGCGCACCACTGGAGCACATCATCGGTGTGGCGCACTGGCAGATGAACAACCTGCACCAACAACTCGGTCGTGATGGCCACGTGGTGCTGCTCACCGATGCTCGGGGTGTAGCGATCGACAGTGTGTTCAACGAATCCGAACGAGCCGAATTTCAACGTTCCGGGTTGTGGCTTGGCTCGGTCTGGAGTGAGGACTGTGAAGGCACCAACGGTGTTGGCACCTGCCTGGTCGAGCAAAAGCACGTCACCATCCGTCGTGATGAGCATTTCCGTGGCAAGCACGTCGGTCTGACCTGTTCGGCGAGCCCGATATTCAATGCGAGTGGAGAGTTGCTGGCCGTGCTCAACCTCTCTTCTGTGAGGGATGACCTCAGCCTTCAGCAACACTTCCAGGCCATGGCACTGACCAACCTGTCCGCCAAGCTGATAGAGAGTTGTTTTTTCCTGGGGCATGATCCGCAGCGATACTTGCTGCGCTTTCACCCTGAGGCAGGCTTCGTTGGGCTGCTGGGTGAGGGACTGCTCAGTTTCGACGAGAGTGCGCGTATTTGCTCCGTCAACCCTGCTGCGCTGGAGCTGTTGGGCCTCAGTCGTGATCAAGTGATCGGCCAGTCTCTAACCATGCTGTTGGAAACACCTATCGAGCAGGTAATGAGCCAGGCCAGCGCTCAACCGAGTGTCTGTTGGCCGATGCGACTTCTGAACGGACGCCAGTTCTACGGGCAGCTACGAGAACCCGTGCGCCAGGCGCCCTTGGTCATTCCCGCAACTCCCAGCTTCAACGACGTGCACGTCTGCCTGGAAGACCCACGCCTGCAACGAGGCTTTGCTCGCGCGTTACGTGTTTTGGAACGTGACGTTCCGGTGTTTTTGCAGGGCGAAACCGGCACTGGCAAAGAAGCGTTTGCGGCGGCGCTGCACCGTGCCAGCTCCCGTGCCAACCAGCCGTTTGTGGCGATCAATTGCGCAGCCATCCCGGAAGCGCTGATCGAAAGCGAGCTGTTCGGCTATCGCGGCGGCAGCTTCACCGGTGCTCGTAAAGACGGGATGATCGGTAAGCTGGAACAGGCCCACGGCGGCATACTGTTTCTGGATGAGATCGCCGATATGCCGCTGGCATTGCAGACTCGGCTGCTACGCGTTCTGGAGGAGCGTCAGGTGGTGCCTTTAGGCGGCGCGACGGCACGTCCCGTGGACATTCGCCTCATCAGCGCCAGCCACCAGGATCTACACGCCTGTGTGGCCGAAGGGCGTTTGCGCGAGGATCTGTTCTACCGCGTTGCCGGGTTTGCCGTGCAGCTCCCACCGCTGCGCGAACGATCGGACAAGGGGCGTTTGCTTGATCTGTTACTGCGCGAGGAGTCGGCGGGCGCCAGAGTTCGGTTGGAGGAGGGCGTCAGACAGCGTCTGTTGGCTCAGCCTTGGCCAGGCAACGTCCGGCAGTTGCGTACGTGCCTGCGCACACTGGTAGCGTTGGCGCTGGAGGGGCGTGTCACACTGGAGGACTTGGCGGAGTTGCTGCCGGCAGCACCAGAAGAAGTCGAACTGGCCGAAAATCCATTGGGCCTATCCGAGCGGCAGACGCTGCTCACGCTAATTGAGGCGGAACATTGGCATATCGCCCGTGTTGCCGCACGCCTGGGGATCAGCCGCAATACGCTGTATCGCAAACTGCGACATCACGGTATTTCACGACCTGGTTGAACGCAGGATGACATTGTCGCGTTTCTTGCTTTTGTGGTCTTGGACTGAGGGAAGAGGTGACATGTGCTCTGGACTTTATCGACGCGAATGGCGCGGGACGATATCTAAGTCTGGGCCATACAGCTCGCGTGACTGGCCACTTTCTATGGGGCGTTATGGCAACCGACCCGATGAAAAGGTCCCTTATTTTCTCAACTTGCCTTGCGGGCATCGTCAAAACGCTCGGTGCGCTTCAGAGTTCTGCGCAGCATACGTGCCCGGCTCACGGCATCAGGCGACGGATTGAAACCGCTGTCATCCTCAACAGCGTCGCGCGCAGTTGGCGTTGAGGTAAATGCCGAAAAGATCACGTTCAAGCCAAAGACATTTTTCATAGGTTGCTCCAGATCATAGAAGAATGGAGCAACGGTAATCGCGCGTCGTCACCTTGAAAAACAAAGAGCAGGCATACCCGTTATCAACGGCCGCGATTTTCAACGGCGAAGCAGCTCTGCTCGTACATCCGAACCCTGCGGTGATTGCGCGCATAACCGCCCATCGCTGACACGGTGCCGCTTTGAATGTGATCCAGGTACCGGAACATCTTTCGCGGAGAAACAAAGCGCACCGCGTAGCCGCGGGCCGTCATGCGGTCCTGCAGTTCGTAACCCGGATTGCGGTCATCCATTTGAAAGTGAAAGCCGTGGTGCTTGATGAGCGCCACATTCCACAGTGTGCAGAAACTCTTCAGATGCTTTTCTCGATACGGCTTGGGCGCTCTTGCCTGAACGCCGAGCGCCAACAGACTCCGGCGGGTGTAGTGCTTGCAAAAACGTGAGGCAAGGCGCCAGGCCGAGCGAACGACTCCCCGATCCAACTGCTCCAGACAGCCCACGGCTGCCACTTCGCGGTGCCACATGCATTGGTCGATCATCATCGCGAAGACGGCCGGGTCGTAAATGAAGGTGTCGGTGTGCATCAGAAACAGATAGTCGGTTTCAACCCGCTCCAAAGCGAGGTCCAGCGCCCGACCATGGGCAAGATTTCCCGCTTCGGGGCCTGTGTGTTTGCGCTCGATCAGTTCGATCCAGTCCAGCGAACGCAAGTACTCGCTGCTCGCATCGTCGGAGTGGTTATCCACCACGATCACCGGAACACCCGTCCCGCGCAGCGCCTCCTGCAAAAGCGTGAGACAGGTCTTGGTCAGATCAAGCGTTTTGTAGTTGACCAACGCAATGCTGAAGTTGGCGGGCGTTGGAGTTGGACCGTTCATAACCTGTTGAACCTCGATAATTTAGCCGATGCCGCGCAAGATTTTCAGAATTGACGGGGTCAATTCGAACGCGAGACGTCATTGGAGGAGGTGTTCTGGTTGCTGACCGTAGCGGTAGCCGTGTTAGCCCCTGACGGTAGAGGCGTGGCCATGGCGGTGGCCCTGGCGGCTTCCATTTTCGCCATCACGGTATCGCCACCGCCTTCTGCCATTGCGGCGATGGAGGCAGTCATCAAGGTCACGATCAAAAGGGCTTTAAGGCTGTTCATGTGTGTACTCCAGTGGTGAGTTGAGCCAACGCGGTGTGGGTTGGCTTGGACTCATCCTGACGCTCACGGCCTTTCGCGCTGTTCGCCGCTAAATGAATTTTTCGACAGGTTTGTGGCGGCACACAAAAATTACATCCAGAAAATACAAATGCGAATACGTATCAAAAGCCGATAATGTGGTATACCATGCGCCGCAAATTATTGGCATGTATGCCGCCCTATTTGGCTATTTACACAAGGTTCTTTCGATGCGTCGTACTTTGGTGTCTATCTGTGTGCTTCAGGCTTTTTCCGCCTCATCCTGGGCGGAGCAAGCAACAACCGATAAGGCCAGCCTGGAGCTACAAGCGACCGACATCGTCGGCACCTCGGAGTACGAAACGGCCCAGGGGCCGGTGAAGGGGTACCGTGCAACGCGCTCCGCCAGCGCGACGCGAACCGACACGGCGATTCATGAAACACCGCAGTCGATCAGCGTGGTCACCAAGGATGTGGTCGAGGACATCGGGGCCACCCGCCTTCAGGACGCGCTGGACTACGCCGGCGGAGTGGGGCGGGCCAACAACTTCGGTGGCCAGGGGCTGACCACCTTTACGGTGCGCGGATTTACCACCGGCGAGTTCTATCGCAACGGGTTTCCGATCAACCGTGGTTACCCGAACATGCCGGATGCAAACACCATCGAGCGGCTGGAAGTACTGCGCGGCCCTGCAACGACGCTCTATGGCCGGGGTGATCCTGGTGGCACGTTCAACGTGGTTTCTAAGCAACCTCTGGCTGAACGCACGGTGACGCTGGGCAGCCAGCTTGACGATCAGGGAATGAAGCGCGGCACACTGGATGCCTCCGGCCCGCTCGACGAAGAAGGCCGTCTGGCTTATCGCCTGAACGTGGTGGGAGAGGGCGGTGATACCTTTCGCGACCATGTCGAAACCGAACGCTATGGCGTGACGCCGGTTATTTCCTGGCAGGCCACCGACGACACCAAGGTGATCTTCGAAGGCGACTTCATGCGCAACAACCACCCGCTGGATCGCGGCCTGACGCGTTATCCCAATCAGGTTGGCACCGCGTCGCGCGACACGCTCTTCGGAGAAAAAGACGTCGGCAAATTGCACAACGACAACAACATGGCCCAACTGCGTTTCGAGCATTTCCTGAATGACGACTGGACATTGGGCGGCGGTTTCCAATGGCTCGATGGCACCTTGCAAGGCAACGCCGTCGAAGCCAATGGCGTGGCAGCCGATGGGCGCACGCTGGGGCGCAACTTCAACTATCGCAAGCTGGAGTGGACGGACAAGGACACCCAACTGAACCTCACCGGGCATTTTTCAGCCGGCGGCTTCGACCACACCTTGTTGACCGGCATCGAGTACGAAGATTACGACTACAAATCCATCATCCAGCGCTCCAGCGGTGCGGTCAGTGCCTACCCGATTGATATTTTCAACCCGGTGTATGGCCAACCTCGCCCGGCGCTGACCCGCACCCCGACCAACGATAAGGAAAACCTCAAGACCTACGCCGCGTTCGTTCAGGATCAGGTGGCATTGACTGAACGTTTGAAGGTTTTGGCAGGCGCCCGTTTCGAGCGTTTCGAACATGATTACGAAACCTTTGTACCCGGTGGCAGAAGCTGGGAAGCGAGCGACAATGCAGTGACGCCGCGTCTTGGCGTGCTTTATGACCTCACTGAAACCGTGGCGGTTTATGCCGATACAGCGCGCTCATTCAAGCCCAATACCGGGGCCAGCCGTCAGGGTGGCGGCTTTGAGCCAGAAAAGGGCAAGTCCTATGAAATGGGCGTCAAATGGGAAGCGCTGGATCGTCAGCTGAGCGTGGACGCGGCGATCTATCAGATTGAAAAACGTAACGTCCTGACCACCGACCCCGTGGACTCGACCTTCAGCGTGGCGGCTGGCGAAGTACGCAGCCGTGGCCTTGACCTGAACGTGGCGGGCAATATCACCCCGCAGTGGCGAGTGATTGGGGGCTATGCCTATGTCGACGCCGAGGTCACCAAAGACAACGTGATCCAGTCGGGCACCCGGCTGATGAACATTCCGAAAAACAGCTTCAGCCTGCTCAACGTCTATGAGTTCCAGGACGGCACTCTCAAAGGACTGGGCCTGGGTGCGGGCGGCAAGTATGTCGATGAACGTGCGGGGCAAACGGCTAATACGGCGTTTTCGATGGGCAGTTACACCGTCGTCGATCTGCTTGGCTTCTACAAGATCAATGACCAGGTCCGGCTGAATCTCGATGTGAAAAACGTCTTCGACCGGGATTACGAAGAAGGCGCCTTTGGCAATGTCTACGCTTACCCGGGTGAACCGAGAACGGTGCAGGTCGGTATTTCTTACACCCTGTAGACGAACCCGAACATTGAATTCAAAAGGCCCGAAAAGGGCCTTTTTTATTTCGCGTTTGTTCAAGGCAAGCAATACCCGTCGTAGGGAGGGTGCTTGAACTAAAGAACCGACCGACTATTTCAGGTACCAGCCCCATGGCTGGTCGCTGACGTATTCGGTCACTTGCTTCACCTCCAGATAATTGTGCAGCCCCCATTCACCGAGTTCCCGGCCAATACCGCTGTGTTTCATGCCGCCCCAGGGTGCTTCGACGAAGGTCGGTTGCGAGCAATTCACCCAGATAATCCCGGCGCGCAGTTGGTTGGCGACGCGGGCGGTGCGTTGCAGATCAGCGCTCATCACGGCGGCGGCGAGGCCGAAGCGGCTGGCGTTGGCCATTTGCAGGGCTTGCTCTTCGGTCTTGAAGCGCTTGATGCACAGCACTGGGCCGAACACCTCTTCGCGCCAGAGGATGCTGCTGTGTCCGGGCTCGTCAAAGATGGCCGGTTCGATGAAATAGCCCTCCGGCAGATGCGCCGGCAGCCGCCCCCCGGTGAGCAGGCGTGCACCGCTGGCCAATCCCTGATCGATAAAGCCGAGGACCTTATCGTGCTGTCCTCGGCTGACCAAAGGCCCCAACAGCACGCCGGCTTCCATCCCGGGGCCGATGGTGATCTTGCGGGTTTCCTCCACCAGTCGCTCGATCAACCGCGAGGCGATGTTTTCCTGGACCAGCAAGCGAGAAGTGGCGCTGCACACCTGGCCCTGGTTCCAGAAAATCCCGAACAGAATCCATTCCACCGCCGCCTCGACATCGGCGTCGTCGAACACAATGAACGCAGACTTTCCGCCGAGCTCCAGGCTGATGTTCTTGATGTCACGAGCGGCCGCCGACATGATTTTTGCCCCGGTGGGCACGCTGCCAGTGAAGGCCAGTTTGTCCACGCCCGGGTGTTCGGTGAGCGGGCCGCCGGCGTCGGCACCCAGACCGGTCACGACGTTCAGGACCCCGGCCGGCAAACCGATGCGGTCGGCAGCCGCAGCCAGTTCGAGCGCCGTCAGCGGCGTCAGTTCGGACGGTTTCAACACCACCGAGGCTCCGGCGGCCAAGGCAGGCGCGACCTTCCATGCCGCCATCAACAATGGGTAGTTCCAGGGAATGATCTGCCCGGCGACACCGATCGGTTCATGGCGGATGCGGCAGCGAAAACGCTCGTCCGGCAGTGCCAGCGGTTGGTCCTGTTGTTGATCCAGTTCCCGCGCCAGCCCGGCGTAGTAACGAAAGCAACCGATCGCATCGGCAACGTCCCACTGCGCTTCGGGCAACGGTTTGCCGTTGTCGCGCACTTCCAGTTCAGCCAGCGCCTGTTGACCACTGGCCAGTTCATCCGCCAACGCTTCCAGCCACTGCGCACGCTCGGCGCCTGTGGTCTGGCTCCAGCCGTTATCGAACGCTCGTCGGGCGGCGCGCACCGCATGATCGACGTCTTCTTCGGTGCCCGCGGCAACCCGATGGAAAGCCTGTCCGGTGGCCGGGTCGATGACGTCCAGGTAACCGCCCAGGTCCGGGCTGACCCACTCGCCGTTGATGTAAAGCTGATCACGCATGGTGAGACTCCTGGAGGCCGGTGCGGCGGTTTTGCAGGTGGCGGGAAGTGAACAGCAACGCCAGCGACGCGCAGATGATGACGGTCGACACCGCATTGATCTCCGGGGTCACGCCGCGGCGGATGGATGAAAAGATGTAGATCGGCAAGGTTGTTTCGGAGCCGGCGACGAAGAACGCGATGATGAAATCGTCGAAGCTGAAAGTGAACGCCAGCAGAAACCCGGCCATGATCGCCGGACTGATCTGGGGCAGGGTGACCCGCCAGAACGTTTGCATGGGGGGCGCGTAGAGGTCGGCCGAGGCTTCCAGCAGGGCCTTGTCCAGTGAATCGACGCGGCTGCGCACGATCACCATGACCAACGCCATGGTGAACAGCGAGTGCGCGGCGATCACGGTAAAGAAGCCCATGTTCAACCGTGGCAGGCTGGGTATCCAGCTCGCCAGCAACGGATTGATCAGGTCGAACAGGGTAATGAAGGCAATCAGCGTCGAGATGCCGATGACGATCCCGGGAACGATGATGGCGCAATAGGTCAGCGCATCGAACAGCAACCGCACTTTGGCGCCGGCACGTTGCAAACCAAACACCGCGAGCGTGCCGAACAGGGTGGCAATCACCGCTGAAGTGAAGGCAATGAACGCGCTATGGCCCAGCGCTTCCATGATGAACGGGTTGCCAAACGCGCGACCAAACCACTGCACCGAGCAGCATTCGAACGCCAGGCCACTGCGCCCGGCGTTGAAGCTGAACAGCACGATCAATGCGATGGGTGCGTAGAGAAACAGGTACAGCGAAGTCGAATAGCTGCGCAGCCACATGTCACAACCCTCCGTCGGCAGGGCGGCCGCCATAGCGCGCCACGAGTTTCAAATACACGCCGATGATCAGCAACATCATCGCCACCAAGGTCATTGCCAGCGCGCTGCCGAAGGGCCAGTTGCGCGATTGCAGAAACAGGTCGACCAGTGCGTTGCCGACAAAGAACACTTTGCCGCCGCCGAGAATGGCCGGGATCAGGAACTCGCCCATCAACAAGATGAACACCAGCATCACCCCGGTAATGATCCCGGGCGCTGAGAGGGGCAGGGTGATCCGCCGGAAGCTTTCGAGCGCGCTGGCCCCCAGGTCCGCCGAGGCTTCGAGCAGGCGCTTGTCGAGTTTTTCCAGGCTGACGTAAATCGGAAACACCATCAGCGGCAAGTAGCCGTAGACGATGCCGATCAGCACCGCCCACGGCGTATTGATCAGCCGCACGTCTTCCAGGCCAAGGCTGGCGAGCAAGGCCGGAATGCCCTTGCCGCTGAGGATGAAAATCCAGGCGTACGTGCGAATCAGGAAACTGGTCCAGAACGGCACTATCACCAGCGTCAGCAGCAGCGAGCGGTTCTTGCTGACCTTGACCGCCAGGAAATACGCCAGCGGGTAAGCCGCCACCAGGCACACCAGCGTGCCCAGCGGCGCCAGCATCAGCGTGTTGCTGAACGCCGCGCCACGGGAGCCGAGGTTCAGGTAGTTGGCCAGTGTGAAGCCACCGGCGTAACCGCCCACAGCGCTGCGCTCGCCGAAACTGAAGACCAGAATGATCACCAGCGGCATCAACAACAGCAGCAGGAACCACAAGGTCGAAGGCAAGAGCATCAGCCAGGTGATCCGCCGGCCGAGGCTGCGCCGTTGGCGAACCTCGACCGACAGGGCAGTGCCCGGCTTCACCGTTTGCGGGTGGGTGGCGGCGTTCATGGGTGACTCCTCATTGGCCATGGCCAGGCGATCAGGCGGACTTGAAACGAGCCATCAGCTCGGCGCGCGCCGGACTGGTGAGCGTCGCGGCGGCACCAAACTCCAGAGGGCTGAGCGCTTCAGCGGCCGGGTACATGATCGGATCGTCGAGCATCGCGGTAGGCAGCAACGCATCAACGCGCTTGTCGCCGCTCGGGTAGCCGTGGCTCAGCACTTCGAGCTTGTTGTGCTGCGGATCGAGCAGGTAGTTGATGAAGGCGTAGGCCGCGTCCTTGTGTTCCGAGCTTTTGGGAATGGCAAAGAAGTCACTCCACAGTTCGCCACCTTCCTTGCCCAGTTCGAACTGCATCTTCGTGTTGTCGCGGTGCAACTGAGAGGCATCGCCGGTCCAGGACATCGCCAGCCAGGCATCGCCGCTGCGCATGGACGGCTGGATGTCGGAGTTGATGGCGAACAGGTGCGGCTTGACCTCGATCAGCAGTTTTTCGGCATCGGCCAGTTCTTTCGGGTCCAGGGAGTTGAAGCTGTAGCCGAAGCTTTTCAGTGCGTTGCCAATGGCGGTCAGCTGGTAGTCGTGAACCATCGTCCGGCCGCTGGCGGGGCCTTGGGCTGCTGCCCAGAATTCTTTCCAGCTGGCGGGGCCGTTCTTCAGTTTGCCGGTGTCGTAGAGCATGCCGGTGGTGCCCCAGTTTTTTGGCACCGCATACACCTTGCCGTCCACAGTGCCTTGCGCCATGAATTTTTGCTGGAACGCCGACGCCTCGAAGTTGGGAATGCGCGACAGGTCCAAGGGTTCGATCAGGCCCAGGCCAACGTAAGTGCTGATGGTGTAGTTAGTCGGTACCAGCACGTCCCAGCCGCTGCCACCGGCCTGCAATTTGGCGAGCATCTCTTCGTTGGAACCGAACACGCTCATCGACACGCGCGCACCGGTGGTTTTGGCGAAGGTGTCGAGGTTTTCCTGGCTGTGGTAATTCGGCCAGGTCGCCAGCGACAGGCGATCGCCGAGCTTGGCCTGCTCGGCGGCCTCGGCGGTTGAGGTCAGCAGGCCGGGCATGTTGGTGGCAACCACCGCGGCGGCAATCCCCAGGCCGGTGCGGCCAAGGAACTCGCGGCGGCTGATCGAGCCGTTCTGCCAGCTACGCAGGGTTTTGATAAAGGTCTTCTGGTCCATAGCACGCTCCACATCCGGTTGATGAAACGAATCGATGATTTACAACGCCATGGCCAGGCCATTGGCGTGATCCCAGCCGACGCTCACTGCAGCGCCGTGTTCGAATGCATTGGCGCCGTGATCCTGCTGGCGCGGCACCCGCACGCACACCACGCCGAAGGCCTGGGTGCGCACGCGGTATTCGGTGGAATTGCCGAGGTAGATGCGGTCTTCCACACAGCCTTGCAGCTTCACTTCGCGGGCCAGTTCGGCGTTGGCGGCGGTGATGCTGATCAGCTCCGGGCGCACCGCGATGCAACCGGCGGCGTCGGCGCTCAAGGCTCTGCCGGTGGGCGTCAGCGGGCTGGTCAGTTCCAGTCCTTGCTCGGTGCGCAGCACCACGGAGTTGCCCTGAAGGTGGCGCACGGTGCCGTTGAACAGATTGGATTCGCCAATGAAATCGGCGACGTAACGACTGGCCGGCGCTTCATACAATTGTTCGGGGGTGGCGGTCTGGATGATCGAACCGTTGTGCATCACGCTGATGCTGTCACTCATCGACAAGGCTTCTTCCTGATCGTGAGTGACCAGCACGAAGGTGATGCCGACTTCGCGTTGCAGGCGCAGCAATTCGGACTGCATCTCCTTGCGCAGCTTGCGGTCCAGCGCCGCCAGCGGCTCGTCCAGCAGCAACACGGTTGGCTTGTTCACCAGCGCCCGGGCCAGGGCCACACGCTGCTGTTGACCGCCAGACAGCTCACTCGGCTTGCGTTGGCCGAAGCCGCTCAGACGCACCATTTCCAGCGCTTCATCCGCCATGCGCAGCTGGGCTTTCTTGTCGGGGCGCGGGGTCCGATAACGCAGGCCATAGGCGATGTTCTGCGCCACGGTCAGGTGCGGGAAGAGGGCGTAATGCTGGAACACCATGTTCACCGGGCGCTCAAACGCCGGGACGCCGGCCACGTTCTTGCCCGCCAGGCGCACTTCGCCGCTGGTGGGCTGTTCGAAGCCGGCGATCATGCGCAGGGTGGTGGTTTTGCCGCAACCGGAACCGCCGAGGAAGGAATGGAATGAGCCGCGACGCACCGCGAAGTTCAGGCCATTGACGGCTGACACCTCGCCATAGCGTTTGACCACATTGCAGAATTCGATATCGCTTGACGTAGTGTCGTTCACAGTCCGGCTCCCTTGCAGTGATGAATCAATGCGTCGGGGGCCAAACTAGCAATCGGGGTTTTGCGCTGTATATATCCCTTGGGGGATAGAGTCGGTTTCAGGTGTCAGGCTTCGACAAGCAGCTCCTGGCCTGTAAGGTCGCGAATAAACAGCCCGAGCAATTCGGACTGGCTGCCGATGCCGAGCTTGGCGTAGATGTTCTTGCGGTGAATTTTCACCGTGCCAGGACTGATGTTCAGTTGTTCGGCCACCGAGGCGCTGGAGTGACCGCGCAGCAGCAGCTGGACAATTTCCTGTTCACGGCCGGTGAGGATGTGCGCGCCGAACTGATCGAAGGCTTCGCGGATCTTGAAGTCCAGGTCCTGCGCCGGGCGCGGTTGCTGGGCTTGACGCAAACGCCAGGCTTCATTGATGACCTGTTCAACCACGGCCTGTGCGCACTCGATCAACTGCATCTCGTCACGACTGAAAGCACAACTGGCGGTGGATCGCATCAACGACAGCACGGCCATGGCGCCGCCACCGAGGTCGACGAAAAACGCCACTTCTTCGGCCAAGCCGGTTTGCTGGTAATACGTCAGGTAATACTCACCGAGGTAGAAGTGGTCGGGGGCGAACTGTCGCAAACGCCACAGTCCAGGCGCTTGCCCGCGGGTGCAGGCCAGGTAGAACGGATCAAGCAAATAGGGCCCGCACTGATAGTCATCGACATACACCGCACGCTTGTCGGCTGCGAAAGTGTCGAACAGCGCCAACGGCCGATGATTGCCTTCGTAGACGAACAGAACGAAGTGATCGACCGGGCAGACTTGCCGCAACCAATGACTTAAGCCCGCCAGCCGCGCATGCCCGGGAGGAAGGTCCAGTAAATGGGCAACACCGCTGGTCCAGAGTTTCAGTTCCTTGGGGCGCATGGGGGCTTCAAACGAGTCAGGGGTGAGAACAGATGCACGAAATGCGCCATGGCAGGATCGGCCTTATGTGGCGGGGAGGGCGGTGCAGAGTCGATCTGCAGGGCGCACCTCAACAGTGCCAAGTGTCACCGAGTGCTACAGGACTGGTAACAGCGTGGTTGGACGGCTAGCAGGTTCTTCATCATGAAGACCGGGAGTGTCGTTCCCGGTCATCTGTGAAGAACCTTTTTATGGGCTATCGGCGAAGCTTTTCCAGCATCTGGTAGTACCACATGCCCACCGACAGCATCGGGTTGCCGAACACATCGCCCAGCGGCACCTTGATGTGCTTGCACCCGGCGAAGGTATCGAACTTCGCCAGTGTGCCCGTCAACGCCTCAGCCATGATCTCTCCCATGATATGGCTCGTCGCGATGCCATGCCCGGAATAGCCCTGGCAATACCAGACGTTGTCCGACACCTTGCCCAACTGCGGAATGCGATTCATCACAATGCCCATCGCACAACTCCATTGAAAGTCGATGTCCACGCCCTTTAGCGCCGGGAACGTGCGCTCGATGCACGGGCGCAGTTCGGCGGCGATGTCTCGCGAATCGCGCCCGGAATAGTTGGCACCACCGCCGAACAGCAATCGACCATCGCCCGTCAGACGGTAGTAATCGAGAACAAATCGACAGTCATAAACGGCCAGGTCGTGCGGGTTGATCTTGCGCGCCAACTCGCCGAGCGGAGCGGTGGTGACAATGCCGCCCATGGCCGGGAAGATCTTGCCCTTGAGCTGTTTGCGCTCAAGCTTGTGGTAGACGTCGCCGGCCAGCAGGACCTGGCGCGCATCGATCCGGCCCTGGGCCGTGATAACCGCAGGCCGGTCGCCATGGACGATCTCCAGCACTTCAGAGTTCTCGAAGATCAATGCGCCCAGGCTCTGTGCGGCGCGAGCTTCACCCAGACAAAGATTGAGCGGGTGCAGGTGCAGGTTGCGGGTGTTTTTCAACGCGCCCTGGTACAGCTCGCTGCCCAGATGCTCGCGCACGCTGGCCTGATCGAGCAGGGTGACCTGATCGCCCATACCGCGTCGTTGTGCTTCATCGTGAAACGCTCGCAGTACGTTCATGTGTGAGGGCTTCATCGCTGCATGCAAATGACCGCGCTTGAGGTCGCAGGCAATCGCGTACTTGCTCACCCGTTGCTCGATGATTTCATGGCCACGCCAGCGCAGGTGCCAGATGAAATCGTCCACTTCGTCGCCCAGGCGTCTGCGCATCTGTTGGCGCATGGCCTCGTCGCCCGACAGGCTGCCGGTGACCTGGCCACCGTTGCGCCCGCTGGCACCCCAGCCGATGCGATTGGTTTCGACAATCGCGACCTTGAGTCCGCGTTCGGCCAGCTCCACGGCGCTGGCGACACCGGTGAAGCCGCCACCGATAATCACCACGTCGACGCTGACCTGACCTTGTAATGTCGGGTACTGGGTCGGGTCATTGAGGCTGGCGGTGTAATAGGAGGCGCTGCGTTGGGCTGCGCCAATGGCAGTGTGCATAGCTGAAGTCATGCGATCGATTGCTCTGAAAAATGAATGCCGGTCAGGCGCGGGTCTGATACCGGCGCCAGTCCTGTTGGGGCTAACGAATTCGAATCGATGCGATGACTGCATCTGGCGGGCGCGCATGACGGCAATGAAACAGCGCCCAGAACGCCAGAATGATATTGGAGAGGGGGTTTTCGCAGGAACGGGCTTTTGCCTTCGGGAAGGAAGGGCGGAGCGGGTGACGGATCAAGCGCGGGAGCGAAATCATGGCTTCAGATATTCACACCGCTTGAAGGTTCATTAAATCGGGATTTGTGAACCTTTAGTTGTTGCTTGGTTAAACATCCGCACTCAGAACCCCAGCGGGTACTGGATCACCACGTAGATCCGGTCAATGTCATCACCCGCCTGAGCGCTATTAGCCCGGTGCGAGACGTGGGACAGTTGCACTGAAAGATCCTTGGCCGCACCGGACTGGACGACGTAGTGCAGGTCGATATCACGCTCCCAATGACGGCCGCCGTCGCCTTGTTGTGGCTGGTACTCACCGGTGTCCGCGTCGAACGGGTTATAGGCGCCACCTTTGGGTGCGTGGGTGCCGTCGATGTGGCTGCCGGACACGTAGCGGGTCATGAAATTCAGACCGGGAATGCCGAACGCACCCAGATCGAAATCATAACGGGCTTGCCACGAGCGTTCGTGAGCGCCATTGAAGTCAGCGTATTTGATCGAGTTGGCCAGATAGATCGAGTCGCCGCCGACGAAATCAAATGGCGTGTCGCCGTTGATCCGTTGCCAGCCGAGCAGCACCGCATGGGGTCCGAATTTGTATTTGCCTGAGAGACTGAAAGCGGTGTTATCGATTTCTCCGGCCAGTGCCTCACCAGAATCCCTGGTGTGATACAGGTTGGCGTCGAGCAATACACCTGACTGTTTGAAGTGCAGATTGGCATAGTACTGGTGCCAGGTTTCACTGAGGTCGGAGGCGTACAGCGCACCTCCTAGTGGACTGTCGCTGAACAGATCCGCGCCGACAAAGCTGATGCCGCCAGCCTTCGTGTTGGCGCCATACCCCTGAAAGTCGCCCTTGCCGGTTGATTGGTCCTGGTTCTTGAACGCAGTGAAATGCCCGGCGACCAGGTTCACATTGTCGATTTCGCGGCTATTGAGCAGAAAACCCGTGGCGTATTCCGGTTGCAGGCGTTTGTCCGAGGTATCGAATACCGGTGTCTCTACGGTCATTTCGCCAAAGGCGAGGATGGTGCGCGAAGTTTTCAGCTTGAGCGCGCCGCCAGCGCTGGAATAGTCGCTCTCGCTGCGACCGTCGCTGTCCACCGGCAGCAATCCAGTGCCGGAATGACCCTTGCCGCCGTCCAGTTTCAGCCCGTAAAAAGCATGGGCATCGAGACCGAAGCCGATCGTTCCTTCGGTGAAACCGGATACGAACGTACCGATAAACCCTTGAGCCCATTCCTGTTTGTAATTTTTTCCGCTGGGCGATGGCGAGCGGTAGTCGCTGTTCAGGTAGAAGTTGCGAACGAGTACGTCGGTTTTGGCATCATCGGTAAAACCACCGGCGAGCGCGGTTTCGGTCAGTGCGAACAACACTACGGACCCGATTAAGAATTGGGTGAAGACCTTCATTATTCAATGACCCGCGACGGTGGAATGCGGGTCAATGATCGAGTGGATTTGTAGGGGGTGATTGAGTGAATGTGCTCAGTTGTCGACAGCAACATGGCGGGGATCCACAGTGCCGGGCAGGCGACGTAAGGGGCAGGTATGGCCGACGATATGCTGGCGACACGTGAGGATATTGCGGATGGCCTTATATAAAACTCAAATTAAACACGAATCCTGTTGGAGCTGCGGTGCGGCCATCCGACTTGCCAGCTCCGACAGCGAATGTGTTCGCATTCCATAAAAAAGTCCGCTCGCCGGCAAGAGCGAGCGGCGGTCGAGCGGTCTTACTGTGTGGCTTTCATTTTTTCGGCAATTTTGGCATCTACGGCAGCACGGATCTGGTCAACACTGAAGCTGGCTGGTTTCTGACTCGGTGGATATTCGACGAAGGTTTGCAGGAACCTGGCCGCCTTGGCCACACCCGCTGCCAGCAGGTAAGAGTTCTTCACGGTCCAGTCGTAATACTGATCCGAGACCATGTCGGCCCTTTCATAGGGGTCCATCCGCAAGTTGAACAGTTTGGGCACGCGCAACGGCACGAACGGGCTGCTCCATACCATGAAGCCTCCGGGCTCGCGTTGCTCGGCGAACACCACTTTCCAGTTGTCGTAGCGCATCGACACCAGCACGCCGTCATCGTTGAAGTAGTAGAACTCGCGACGTTCGCCCTTGGGCTGTTGGCCAGTCAGGTAGGGTAGTTGGTTGTAGCCGTCCAGGTGGACCTTGAAACTGCTGGCACCCGAGGTGGGCGCCCAGCCTTTGAGAAGCTTGTTTTTTACATCGTTTTCGCCGGCAGCAGCGAGCAGCGTCGGGAACCAGTCCATGCCCGAGAACATCTCGTTGGACACTTCACCTGCCTTGATCTTGCCTGGCCAGCGCACAATGGCCGGAACACGATAGGCGCCTTCCCAGTTGGAGTTCTTCTCGTTGCGGAACGGCGTGGTCGCCGCGTCCGGCCAGGAGAACTGGTTCGGGCCGTTGTCGGTGGTGTAGACCACGATGGTGTTGTCGGCGATTTTCAGGTCATCAAGGGTTTTCAGCAGTTTACCAACGTCGCCGTCGTGTTCGAGCATGCCATCGGCATATTCGTTGCCGGGCATGCCGCTCTGACCCTTCATCGAATCACGCACGTGGGTAAACACGTGCATGCGGGTGGTGTTCATCCAGACGAAGAAAGGTTTATCCGCCTTGGCCTGTTTCTCGATGAACGCTTGGGCGGCGGCGGTGGTTTCATCGTCGATGGTTTCCATGCGCTTGGTGGTCAGCGCACCGGTGTCTTCGATCTTGCCGTCGGCGAAGCTGTGAATCACCCCGCGTGGGGTGCGGGATTTGACGAAGTCCGGGTCATCCTTGGGCCAGTAGGGGCGTTCGGGTTCTTCCTCGGCATTGAGGTGATAGAGATTGCCGAAGAACTCGTCGAAACCGTGGTTGGTCGGCAGGAACTCGTCCTTGTCACCCAGATGGTTCTTGCCGAACTGGCCGGTGGCATATCCCTGGGACTTGAGCGCCTGGGCGATGGTGATGTCGCGCTTCTGTATCCCGATGGGCGCACCCGGTACACCGACTTTCGTCAGACCCGTGCGCAGCGGTGACTGCCCGGTGATGAACGACGAGCGTCCGGCAGTGCAGCTGTTCTCCGCGTAGTAGTCGGTGAACAGCATACCTTCGTGGGCAATGCGGTCGATGTTCGGCGTCTTGTAGCCGACCACACCCATGGAATAGGCGCTGATGTTGGTCTGGCCGATGTCATCGCCGAAGATCACCAGAATGTTGGGTTTTTCCGCGGCGCCGGCCGTTGCCGACAGCGCCATGACCGTAGTCGCCATCAGGGCGAGTTTCGGCAGCCACTTTTTTATGCGAGTCATCTGACTGGCTCCTTGTTGACGGGCGTCGCGCAGGGCGACCAGTCTCCATGTTCGAGCGTCTTGCGCGTCGACACGCCACCCAAATCAGGTGGCTGCGAAAACTGGCCGGGCGATGCGGATCACGTGGTTAGAGTCAGTCTTCCGTAGACGATGGCTTGCCAGCGATGGCGTTTTGACAGCGGCGTAATGTTTGTAGGCATATTCGCCGGCTAGCCAGCGTCTACGGTAGGTGGGCGTTCGCTCAGATGTTGTGGCTGTCGATGTGCAGCACGGCACCGGTGACGCTGGCACCTGCACCGCTGGCCAGCAAAAGCAGGGGGCCGTTTAGTTTTTGAAGGGCGGCGCCCTTGTCCCGACCGGCAGCGATGACGTTGACGCGAATGCGGTGTGGCGTCAGCGACTGGGCCATGGCACGGCTCATTCGGATCAGGCTGCTGTTGCTGCGCAGGCAGGGGTTGGGCACGCTGATGGGGCGGGGCGGCTCGATATTGACGATGCTGCCACCGCGTTCTGCCCTGATCATATGCAGGCTGGTGCAGTGAACGAGGTGATTGTTCAGGGCCATGTGCTCGTGTTCGCAGCTGTTGTTGATCAGTACATCAACGCTGCCGAAACGTTCCTGCACGACGTCTAGCGCGGCTTCGATGCTGGGTCGACGTGCATTGTCGAGACTGACGATCAACACTTCGCCACCTTCCCAGCGCAGGTCTGCCGCCAATTGCTCCAGTTGCGAAGGGTGCTGCGCGCCGAGCGCCACCCGGGCTCCGGCAAGGCTGATCAGACGGGCGAAATGCGCGCCCAGGCGGGTAGTGGCATCGGCCACCAGCACCGTCTTGCCGGCCATGGAAAACGGCTGCATGAGGTCGCTCATGAACGAATCTCCATCGGTGCGGAGCGCCGATTCACCACGGTTCGCGGGGCGCAGACCCGCGGCGACGGGACGGGTGTGACACCGAGCATTTTCAGCACCAGCTCCGAGTAATGTCGAATAACGTCATCAATGCCCCAGCAACCTTTGTCCTGGTACCAGACGCAGGCGTGGGTAAGCATGTTGAACAGGGTACGCGCCATCAGTTTCGGTTCGGCGCAACTGAGCGAACCATCCTTGACGCCCTGTTCCAGCAGTTCCTGCAACGCTTTCAGGTACAGGCGCCGGGCCTGGCGGACCTGTTCCAGATCCTCTTCGTCGAGGCTTCTGCACTCCAGGTTGCCGAGCTTGGCCTCGTCCTGATGTTCGAGGTGATAGCGCACGTGGCAGGCGATAAAGGCGCGCAGTTTTACATCGGCGGTCACAGCCTTTTTCGGCCGGCGCCGGGTCCACTCCCGAGACAACCCCTGGAAGTACTCGAGGATCAGCTCCAGCAGTAGTTCGTTCTTGTCTTTGTAGTAAAGATACAGCGTCGAGGCGTTGACGCCGGCTTCAGTGGCGAGCTGACGCAGACTCATCGAGCCGTAGCCGTTACGCGAGATCAGTTTGATGGCGGCCAGGCGGATGTTGTTTTCAGTCATGTTCATGGTTTGATCCTGCGGCCTGTGGGAGCGAGCACGCTCGCTCCTACGGTTTTATTTATTGCAGATTGCCGGCGACAGCGATGGTCTGTGCGGTGATGTAGTTCGACTCCGGCGAGCAGAACAGATACACCGCGTCCGCCGCTTCCTGCACGGTGCCCGGACGACCTAGCGGGTTGCGCTGGGCGAAGGATTTGGCGGCTTCCGGGCTGATGCCGACACGGATGTCCCGGCCTTCGATGTTCACGGTCGCACCGGCGTGGGCGTCGGCCTTGGTCATGCGGGTTTCGATGAAACCGAAGGCCACGGCATTGACGTTCACCTTGAAGCGGCCCCACTCGCGCGCCAGCGCACGGGTCATGCCGATCACACCGGCCTTGGCCGAAGAGTAGTTCATCTGTCCGGCGTTGCCGTTGAGGGCCGACACCGAAGAAATGTTCACCACTTTGCGGAACACCTCGCGCTCGGCGGCTGCATCCGCCTGAGCCTGGGCCTTGATGATCGGGTAGGCCGCACGCAGGATGCGGAACGGCGCGGTCATGTGGCAGTCGAGGATCGCGTACCACTGCTCGTCGCTCATCTTCTGGATCACGTCGTCCCAGGTGTAACCGGCGTTGTTGACGATGATGTCGATGCCGCCAAAGGTGTCCATCGCGGTCTTGATGTAGCGGTCGCCGAAGTCCGGGGCGCTGACGTTGCCGTGGCAGACCGCGGCTTCACCGCCCCTCTTGCGGATCAGTTCCGCGGTCTCGTGGGCCGGATCGGCGTCCAGGTCGTTGATCACGATGCGTGCGCCTTCGCTCGCCAGTTTCAGGGCGATTTGCTGGCCGATGCCGCGGCCGGAACCGGTGACCAGTGCGACTTTGCCGTCGAGTTTTGCCATGGGGTGTTGCTCCTCAGTTATCAGTTTTATTTACAGAGCGATCACGGCGTCACCAACAATCTTGGTCTCGCCGTATTGGTTGGTGGTGCGCACTTCGACCTTGATGCGTTGCTCGCCCTGGACTTCAAAGCGGTCGACGACGGTGCCGGTGCAGGTGATCTGATGGCCCAGGTGGGTGATGCCGAGAAAGCGCACACCGAACTCGCGCAACTGGCGCTGATCGACCCACTGGGTCAGCAGGCGGCCGAGGTAGGCCATCGACAACATGCCGTGGGCGAACACATCGGGCATGCCGGCGCGGCGTGCGTAATCGGTGTCGATGTGAATGGCGTTGTGATCGCCCGACGCACCGGCGAACAGCGCCAGGGTGGTGCGATTGACCGGCGGCAGGGCCAGGGGCGGCAGGGTGTCGCCGATGTTGATTTTTTCCAGGCTTATCGCGTTCATCAGGGTTCTCCGCTTCAGCTGTTGCGCTGCACAAGCACGCTGCGCAGATCCGCAACGTGCTCACCGCGCTGATTGGTGACTCGGGTTTCGCGCACCACGAACTCCAGCGCGCCACCTTTCTTGTCGTAGATGTCAGCGATGCGCACATCGAAGCGCAAGGTGTCGCCGGCATAGGCCATGCGGTGATAACGGAACGACTCTTCACCGTGCAGGATGCGCGCGGTGACGATGCCCAGTTCGTCGCGCCAGGCGTTGGACGGAATCTGGAATTCCAGCGAGAACAGAAAGGTCGGTGGCAACGGCAGGCCCGGATGCCCGGCATCGCGCGCCGCCTGTTCGTCGAAGTAGATCGGGTTGGTTTCACCGATGGACTTGGCGAAGAAGCGCAGTTGCCCGGCCTCGGCGGTGGCGAGGAAGGTCGGCAGTTGGCGGCCGATGTGTTTTTTGTCGATCATCTGAATGGCTCCTTTGCTGAGCGGGCGCGTCAGTTTTTCTGGTACACGGTCACCACGCAGGCGCCGCCCAGGCCAAGGTTGTGTTGCACGGCAATGCGTGCGTTCTGCACCTGGCGTTGCTCGGCGGTGCCGCGCAACTGATGGGTCAGCTCGTAGCACTGAGCCAGGCCGGTGGCGCCCAGCGGGTGGCCTTTGGAGAGCAGACCGCCGGACGGGTTGGTGACCCATTCGCCGCCGTAGGTGTTGTCGCCATCGTTGACCAGGCGCTCGCCACCGCCTTCTTCACACAGGCCCAGGCCTTCGTAGGTCAGCAGTTCGTTTTGCGCGAAGCAGTCGTGCAGTTCGATCACGTCGATGTCTTTCGGGCCGATGCCGGCCTGGCTGTACGCAATGTCGGCGGCCATGCGGGTCATGTCGAAACCGACCACGCGGATCATGTCCTTGGCGTCGTAAGTGCTCGGCAGGTCGGTGGTCAGCGCCTGGCCGGCCATCAGCACGTCGGTACGCAGGCCGTGTTTTTTTGCGAAGGCTCCGGACACCACAATAGCGGCGGCCGCGCCGCAGGTCGGCGGGCAGGCCATCAGGCGGGTCATCACGCCTTCCCACAGCATCGGAGCGGCCATGACTTCTTCGGTGCTGACCACGTTGCGGAACACCGCCAGCGGGTTGTTGGCGGCGTGGCGGCTGGCCTTGGCGCGGATCTTGGCGAAGGTCTCCAGTCGAGTGCCGTACTTTTGCATGTGCGCGTAGCCGGCGCCGCCGAACTGGCGGATGGCGTTGGGCAGGTCAGGCATGCCGATCAGCTCGTTTGCCAACACCAAGGCGCGCTCGGTGGCCGGTGCGCGGTCGCTCCAGGCGGATTTCAGTGCGCCGGGGTTCATGTGCTCGAATCCGAACGCCAGGGCACAGTCCACCGCACCGCTTTGCACCGCCTGACGGGCGAGGAACAGGGCGCTGGAACCGGTGGCGCAGTTGTTGTTGACGTTGACCAGCGGAATGCCGGTCATGCCCACGCGGTACAGGGCCTTCTGGCCGCAGGTGGAGTCGCCGTAGACGTACCCGGCGTAGGCCTGCTGAATGTCGTTGAAGTCCAGCCCGCAATCGGCAAGGGCCTGGCGGATCGCCTGTTCGCCCATGACGTCGTAGGGGTCGTTGGTCCCCGGCTTCTTGAACTGGATCATACCGACGCCAGCAACGAATACCTGTTGGCTCATTGTGCTTTTTCCTTATTGTTGTTCGAGGGTCAGAGCTTGCGCGCGATCAGTTCGCGCATGACTTCACTGGTGCCGCCGTAGATGCGGTTGACGCGGGTGTCCACGAAAGCGCGGGCAATCGGGTACTCCATCATGTAGCCGTAGCCGCCGTGGAGCTGGACCATATCGTCGATGCATTTCCACAGGGTTTCGGTGGTGTAGAGCTTGGCGATGGCCGCTTCTTCGAGGGTCAGGCGCCGACGCATGTGCTCGCCGAGGTAGAAATCGACCATCACCCGCATCGCGGTGGCCTGGGCCTTGATGTCAGCGAGCTTGAATTTGGTGTTCTGGAAGTCCCAGACGGTCTGGTTAAAGGCCTTGCGGTCCTTCACGTAGTCGACGGTCTGCTCCAGCAGGCGTTCGAGTTTGGCGGCGGCGGACACGGCGATGGAGAAGCGCTCTTGCGGCAGTTCGCCCATCAGGTAGGTGAAGCCCAGGCCCTCTTCGCCGAGGCGATTGCCCACCGGCACACGGACGTTGTCGAAGAACAGTTCGGCGGTGTCTTGTGCGTGCTGGCCGACCTTCTCCAGTTTGCGTCCGCGCTTGAACCCGGCGCGGTGGGCTTCGACGGCGATCAGGCTGATGCCTTTGGCGCCTGCAGCCGGATCGGTCTTGCACACGACGATGACCAGGTCGGCGGTCAGGCCATTGCTGATGAAGGTCTTGCTGCCGTTGATCACGTATTCGTCACCGTCGCGCACGGCGGTGGTGCGCACGGCTTTCAAGTCGCTGCCGGTACCGGGTTCGGTCATGGCGATGGCCAGGATGATCTCGCCGGAACAGATGCCAGGCAGCCACTGTTGCTTCTGTTTTTCGCTGCCGCAACGGTTGATGTAAGGGGCGATGACGTCGGAGTGCATGCCGAAATAGGCTCCGCTCACGCCGGCCCGGGCGAACTCTTCGTTGAACACCGCGCAGTGGCCGAAATCGCCACCGCCACCGCCGTATTCGGTGGGCAGGGTGATGCCGAGCAACCCTTCGCGACCGGCCTTGAGCCAGGTTTCGCGGTCGACCTGACCGGCCTTGTCCCAAGCAGCCTGGCGCGGCAGGCATTCGCGTTCGAAAAAACGGCGCACGGTGGTGCGGAACATCTCATGGTCGTCGCGGAAAACGGTTCGGGCGATATGCACGCAAGGCTCCTCAATGATCGTAGGCCTGCAGGTGCCAGGCGCTGACGCAAGGCGCGACTTGCGCCTTTGAACTGAGGATTACGATAGGCGGGGGGCCCGGCCCGAACGCCACCCGAGGTGGGTGGCGAGACAAAAATCACAAACCCGAAACACCGCAATTCCCTGTACGAGTGAGCCTGCTCGCGATGGCGGTGTTTCAGTCACCATGGATTTTGAATGTGCCGGCCTCATCGCGAGCAGGCTCACTTCCACAGTTATTCTGGGTGTTCACAAATCCTGTGTACGCCATAAGTCCCTGTTGGAGCGAGCTTGCTCGCGAAGGCGGTGTGTCAGTCGCCAAGGACGTTGAAGGAACTCTCAGCTTTCATCCTGCTGCGATTCCAGATCCCGCACCCGTGCGACCGCCTCATCGCGGCTGTTGACGCCGAGTTTGCTGTAGATATGGCTCAGGTGCCATTTCACGGTTTCGGGGGAGAGCCCCAATGCGCGGGCGATTTTTTTGTTGGGCAAGGCCTGGGCCAGCAGGCGCACGACTTCGATTTCCCGTTCGCTCAGCGGCTCCATGCCGGCGGCGAGCGGTTTGCCCGTGGCCGCCGGGGCAGGTTTGTCGGTCGGTACGGCGGGCGCGGTGAACTGGGCCGCTTGCAGTCGCTCGACGTAGTACGCCAGCACCGGGTCCAACGATTCCTTGCCGGTAATGTCCAGGATCAGATCCAGTGCATCCGGGTGCGCATCGAGCAAGCTGCGCAACAAGCCAAACCGTTGCCCGCGCCGCAACGCTTCCATGACCTTGTCGCGCGCGGCCTGCGGATTACCGCGCTGGGACTCGATCACCGCACTCAGTACCAACAGGCGTACCACACCCAGTTGGCGGCGGTACGACTCACAGGCGACGATCAGCTGTTCAATGCGTTTCAAGGCACCGTCCAGATCACCCTGGGCCAGTTGCCAACGTGCCCGCGCATTTTCGGCCAGGACATGGATTTCCTTGAGTGCCGTCTGCCCAGCATCCGGATTGCGCGCGTCAATGGCCTCCAGGCGCGTCAGTTTGGCGTAGGCCTGCGTTGGTTCACCGAGGATCAAAAGCCAACGCACCTGCCAGGTCAGGCAGTAAGCCTGCAGGCGATCCAGCCCCAGTTTGATCGCGTACTCATCAAGTCGCTCGACAAACGCCATGGCTTCCTGGCGATTGCCCGCCAGCCATTGCGTATTCCATAGCACCTGAAGCACACGCAGCACCGAGTCGGGAATCGAGATCCGCTCCAGAATGTCGACCCAACCCGACAGCAGGTTGAACGCGGCGTCGACCTCATTGGTTTCGTACAGCACCTCGCCCAGCAGCGCTGCAGAAAGGTACGTCGCATCGGTCCCCGTCTTGCCGCACTGCGCCGCCTCATGCATCACATCGCGATACACCCGTTCCGCCTGCTTCATCTGACCTTCGAGCGCATGGCTCAAGCCAATCAGGCAGCGTCCCTGAAGGCTGCCCGCCGAAGTCCCCAGAAAGGGTTCGCCATTGATCAACAACGCCGGCCGGTCGAGCTGCACCTGCCGCGCCTTTTCGTATTCGCCCCGGTGCATGTAGAGCCAGGACAGAATATTGGTGCAAGAGCCGATCGCCACGGCATTGCTGCCCGGCGGTGGGGCCAGTAATTGCGGCAAGAGCCTCATCGCCGCGTCGGTATCGTCCTGTTGCAGTGCCAGGGAGGCACGTAGCAAGGCGATCATGAAGCGATCATGAACCTGGCTGTCAGGTACGTCGTTGAACAGGTGTTCGAGGCTGCGGGTACACGCCACGAAATCCCTGGCGTAGAGCTGCATCCGCGCCTTGAGGATGCGCAGTTTGACCCGTGCCTGGACGTGCTCCACCGGCAGCAGCCGGACCAATTCGATCAACATTCGCAAGTCGCCATGGGCGTACAGCGCTTCGGCGTTTTGCTGCACCAGATCGGCCGCGGAATCAGGATCGCCCGCCATCACCGCGTGGTGCACAGCTTCGTCCAGGTGCTGGTGATCACGGAACCAAGCCCACGCCCGTGCGTGCACTGCCTGTTGTTCGGTCTTGCTTCGGGAATCGAAGTACTTGAGCAGCGTTTCGCGCAGCAGCGGGTGCAGGCGATACCAGGTTTCGCGGCCTGCACTGTCTACTGGAATCAGGAACAGGTTGTCCCGTTCCAGGCGCGCCAGCAGGTCATTGGCCGCACTCACCGCTTCCGGATGGCCGCTGAGGGTCGCGCACAACGAGGCGCAAAAGCGGTTGCAGACGGCCATCAGCAGCATCAGGTCGAGATCCGTCGGCGACAGGTGCGACAGCACTTCCACTTCAAAAAATCGGGCAAATGCCTGATCGTCGCGCACTTGCGCCTGGTCGGCGGAGGCGGCCACCGGGCGGTTTTTCTTGCGGCTGACGGCGAGCAGTTGCAGCCCGGCGACCCAGCCGTCGGTCAACTCGTGCATTCGTTTGGCGTCGTGGGCGCTGATGTCGCCCAGCTGAGCCTTGAGAAACTGTTCGGACTCAAGGGGCGTGAAGCGCAAATCCCGCAAATTCAATTCCAGCACCCGGTCCTGGCTGCGCAACCGCGCCAGCGACAATGGCACCGTGCTGCGCGACACCAGCGCCAGGTGCAAATTGGCCGGCGCGTAGTCGATCAGCCATTGCAAGGCCTGATGGATGCCGACGTCGGTCAGGTGGTGCAGGTCGTCGAGCACCAGCACCAATTCCCGGGGCCGGCTGGCAATGCTGCGTACCAGGGTGATGACCGTGCGTTCCACCGCTTCGCTGTCGATGCCGCGACCTTCCAGCTGGATGGCTTCGTGAACGAGGGCGGGGTCGACCTGCCCGAGGCTGGCCAGCAAATAGTCGAGAAAGCGTGTCAGCTCGTTGTCGTCGGCCGACAGGGTCAGCCAGGCCACGTCAAACCCCAGCGGCAGCAATGCCTGACGCCAGGCAATCAGCGTCGAGGTCTTGCCGCAACCCGCCGGCCCCTTGAGCACGATGCAGCGCTGGCGGCGCGCCTTGAGCATCTGGTCCTGCAGCCGCTCGCGGGAAATCAGGCGCCCGGCGCTGCGCGGCGGAATCAGCTTGGTGCTGACAATCGGCGACTGTGTCGGACTCAAGGCCAGGCTGGCGGGCGTGTCCGAGGCGTTGGACTTGCTGGGTTTGTCCATGGGGCTGTCCGAATCTTTTTGTTATGGGCGTGCATCAATCCAAACGAGTGTAACGCACCGTTCGCCACTCATGACCCTGTGTTTGACCTCCGCCACCCGATGCGGGTGGTGGTCGCAGGCGCATCGATTGATTAACTGGATGGCACAACACAGGAGGGCTGTCTGGCGCTCCGTCATAACTGTGGAGCGGCAGCAATGGGCGTACTGAGCGGCATTCGGGTGGTGGAATTCGAGGCAATCGGCCCGGCGCCTTTTGGCACGATGCTGCTGGCGGACATGGGCGCCGACGTGGTGCGGATCGACCGGCCGGTCGCGGCGAGTGACCTCGGTCCGAAACTCGAGGGCAAGCGCGCCGACGTCACCGGGCGCAACCGGCGCTCGGTCACGCTGGACCTCAAACGCCCGGAAAGTGTCGCCGCCGCGCTGGAATTGATCGAGCGTGCCGACGTGCTGATCGAAGGTTTTCGCCCGGGCACGATGGAACGCTTGGGCCTGGGGCCGGAAGTTGCCCTGGTCCGCAACCCACGACTGGTTTATGCGCGCATGACCGGGTGGGGGCAGACCGGGCCGATGGCCGACCGTGCCGGCCATGACCTGAACTACATCGCCTTGTCTGGCGTGCTTTCCACTATCGGCCCGGCCGGTGGTCGGCCGGTGCCGCCGCTGAACCTGGTGGGCGATTACGGCGGTGGCGGCATGCTGATGGCGATGGGCGTGCTCGCGGCGCTGGTGAATGTGCAGCGCGGCGGGGCCGGCCAAGTGGTCGACGCCGCGATGACCGAAGGTGCCGCGCAACTGGGCTCGGTGATCTGGGGCCTGCTGGCCGGCGGTCACTGGACCGAACAGCGCGGCAGCAACCTGCTCGATGGTGGCGCGCCGTGGTACGACACCTATGAAACCCGCGACGGGCAACACATGTCGATCGGGCCGATCGAATCGCGCTTCTACGCTGAAATGCTCGACATCCTCGGGCTGGCCGACGCCGATCTCCCGCGTCAACACGACCGGGCCGGTTGGCCGCGCTTGCGTGCAGCCTTTACCGCCGCGTTCCTCAGTCGCACCCGCGCACAGTGGGCCGAGGCCTTCGCCAACAGCGACGCCTGTGTCGTGCCGGTGCTCGGGCTAGCCGAAGCCGCCGAACACCCGCACAGCGTGGCGCGGGGCAGCTTCATCGAGGTCGACGGCGTGGTTCAGCCCGTGCCGGCCCCGCGCTTCCAGGGCACTCCGTCGGCGCAACCCCGACCGGCACCGCAACGGGGCGAACACGGCGCCGAGGCGCTGCGCGACTGGGGTTTCGACTCCGTTGAAATCGAGCGTTTACGTGAGCGGGGCCTGGGGTTCAAAGCCTGATAGCCACTTCATAACAACAAAAAAACCACAGAGATATCCCGGAGCGCAGGAGTTAGCCCATGGCCATTCAGTTCAAGATCATCGAGCACGTGGCAGTTATTACGCTCGATGCGCAACCGTCGAACAATGCGCTGACCATCAGCGACCTGATGCGCCTGCGCAAGACGCTGGTGGCTTGCCAGGATGATGAGCAGGTGCGCGTGATCGTGCTCACCGGCGCCGGCGAACGGGCGTTTTGCAGTGGGGCCGGCCTGCGCGAGCCGTCCGCGGCGCTGGCCGGCTTTGTCGCCGGCGCGCTGAAAAGCCGCGAGACCGAAGCCGAGGAGGGGGGCTATGCCCGCCTGTTCGACCTTAGCGACCTGGAGATCTGGAAGCCGGTGATCGCTGCGATCAACGGCGAGTGCCTGGGCGGCGGCCTTGAACTGGCGCTGCAATGTGACCTGCGGATCGCCGCTTCCAGCGCCACGTTTGGCCTGCCGGAAGTGCGCGGTGCAACCATTCCGGCCGCCGGAGGCGTGCAATACCTGCTGCGCGCAATACCCGCCGCCCACGCCATGAAAATGGCCCTGACCGGTGAGCCGATCAACGCCGAGGAAGCCTTGCGCATTGGCTTGATCATCGACCTGTTGCCGCCGGAACGACTGATGCCCGCCGCCCTGACACTGGCCGAACGCATCGCTGCCAATGGCCCGCTGGCGGTTCAATCGATCAAACAACTGGCGGTACAGACCGCGCATCTGTCGCCGCGGGATTTCGTGATTCAGGCCCACCTGCACTGGGGCTTGCTGCGTGACAGCGACGATCACACCGAGGGGCGCATCGCCCTGGCCGAACAGCGCTCGCCCAAATACATCGGCGCCTGACCGCCACCCTTGCCTGACAACAATAATTCACAGGAAACCACCATGTATCTGACCCAAGGACTGCACCGTGCCTTGCAGCAGCGCCCCCATGCCTTGGCGACGGTCTTCCGCGACCGGCGCCGCACCTATGCCGAACTGACCGACCGCGTGGCCCGACTGGCCAGTGCGTTGCAGGCGCTGGGCATGCAGACTGGCGACCGCGTCGGTTTGCTCGGCTTGAACTCGGACCGCTTCCAGGAATATTTCCTCGCCACCTGGTGGGGCGGTGGCGTGGTCAATCCAGTGAACATTCGCTGGAGCGTGCCGGAAATCGTCTACTCGCTGGATGACTGCGACACGCACATCCTGATGATCGATGACGCCTTCCTGCCGATGGCCGACAGCATCGCCAGTTCGGCCAAAGTACGGCCGCTGCTGATTCACGTCGGCGACGGCCCGGCCCCCGAAGGCATGTTGTCTTTCGAGCAACTGATCCGTGATGCCTCGCCGGTCGATGATGCCTTCCGGGGCGGCGACGACCTGGCCAGCATCATGTACACCGGCGGCACCACCGGCCGGCCAAAAGGCGTGATGCAAACCCACATGAACCTTTGGACCGCCGCCGTGGCCCGTGCCGCCGACGTGCCGGTGTCCGAGGATGCACTGACCCTGCACATCGCGCCGATGTTCCACATGGCGGCGCTGTCCCGGGTGATTCTGATTTCGTTGCTGGGCTTGCCGGGCATCTTCGTCCCGGCCTTCGAGGCGCTGGACGTGATGCGCACCATCGAGCGCGAGCGCATCACCGATATCCTCATTGTGCCGACCATGCTGCAGGCGCTGATCATGCACCCGCAATTTGCCTCGTTTGATCTCGGCAGCCTGCGCAGCCTGACCTACGGCGCCTCGCCGATTGCCGTGCCGCTGCTGGAACTGGCACTGAAGGTCTTGCCGAACGTCGAGTTCACCCAGGGCTACGGCATGACCGAAGCCGCGCCGCCGATTTCCGCCAACGGCCCGGAAAACCACAGCGCCGAAGGCATCGCCAATGGTCGACTGCGCTCGGCCGGGCGCCCCGGGCTGGGCGTGACAGTGCGCATTGTCGATGAGCACGATAACGAGGTGCCGCGTGGCACGGTTGGTGAAGTGCTGGTCCGTGGCCCGAACATCATGCTTGGCTACTGGAACAAGCCCGAAGAAACCGCCGAGGCCCTGCGCGGTGGCTGGATGCATACCGGCGACGGCGCCTACATGGACGAGGATGGCTATCTCTACATCGTCGACCGCTTCAAAGACATGATCGTCAGCGGTGGCGAGAACGTGTATTCGGGTGAAGTCGAAAGTGCGATTGCCAGTCACCCGGCTGTCGCGGCGTGCGCAGTGATCGGCATTCCTTGCGTGCAGTGGGGCGAAGCGGTGCACGCGGTGATCGTGCTCAAGCCGGACAACGAAGTCGTTGGCGCAGAGATCATCGAACATTGCCGTCGACAGATCGCCGGCTACAAGACGCCGAAGTCGGTCGAATTCCGCGCTGCGTTGCCGCTGTCCGGCGCCGGCAAGGTGCTCAAGCGCGACCTGCGCGAACCGTTCTGGGCCGGACGGGATCGGGGCGTGAGCTGACAGCATGTACATGACCCAATGCCTGCAACGCACGTTGCAACAAACCCCGGACCACCTCGCGACGATTTTCGGTTCGCGCCGCCAGACCTATCGCCAGTTCGGCGAACGCGTGGCTCGTCTCGCCGCGGCCTTGCAAGCGCTGGGCATGGCGCCCGGTGATCGGGTCAGCATGTTCGCGCTCAACTCCGATCGATACCTCGAATACATCATGGGCGTGTGGTGGGGCGGCGGGGTGCTCAACCCGGTCAACAGTCGCTGGAGCGTGCCGGAAATCGTCTACTCACTGGACGATTGCAGCACGGGGATTTTGTTGGTCGACGAGCATTTTGCCGCGCTGGCCGTTGGCATTCGAAACTCCGCTCGCCAGGCGCCGCTGCTGATTTATGCGGGCGAAGGTGAAGTGCCGACGGGCATGCTCGGCTTCGAGCAATTGATTGCCGAGGCGGCGCCGGTCGAGGACGCCGGCCGGGGCGGTGATGACCTCGCCTGCATCATGTACACCGGCGGCACCACCGGTTTTCCCAAGGGCGTGATGCAGTCCCATTTGAACCTGTGGTCGGCGTGCATGCCGCGCATGGTCGATATGCCGCCGGTGCGTGGCGGCCGGTTGTTGCACGTGGCGCCGTTGTTCCACGTTGCAGGCATGGCGCGGGCGTTGATCCAGTTCCTGGCCGGCGAAACCCACGTGCTGGTGCCGAGCTTCGACGCTGAAGGCCTGCTGCACATCATCGAGCGAGAGCGGATCACCGAGACATTGCTGGTGCCGACCATGATCCTGGCGTTGCTGGCCCATCCCGACTTTGATCGCTATGACCTTGGCAGTCTGGTTCGCCTGACCTACGGTGCGTCGCCCAGCGCCGGCGAGATGGTGGAGCAACTGCTCGCAAGGCTGCCGCACCTTGAGCTGTCTCATTCCTATGGGTTGACCGAAGCGTGCCCGGTGGTGTCGAGCAACCTGCCGTGGAACCACACGCCCGAGGCACGCCAAAGTGGTTTGTCACGTTCGGTCGGGCGGGGCGGGTTGGGCGTGAACGTGAAGATTGTCGACCCGCACGGGCGTGAAGTGCCACGGGGAACAGTGGGTGAAATCATCGTGCGTGGGCCGAACATCATGCTCGGCTACTGGAACAAACCCGAGGAAACCGCCAGGGCCTTGCGTGACGGTTGGCTGTACACCGGCGACGGCGCCTATATGGACGAGCAGGGTTATCTGTTCATCGTCGACCGGTTGAAGGACATGATCGTCAGTGGCGGCGAGAACGTTTATTCGGCCGAGGTGGAAAACGTCCTCGCGGGGCACCCGGCGGTGGCGATGGCGGCGGTGATCGGCATCCCTCACGAGCAATGGGGCGAAGCGGTGCATGCGGTGGTGGTGCGCCAGCCTGGAGCGGAGGTCGACGAAGCAGAGTTGCGCCAGTATTGCCGTGAATTCATCGCCGGCTACAAGTGCCCGAAGAGCATCGAATTCCGCGACACATTACCCCTCTCGGCCGCCGGCAAAATCCTCAAGCGCGAACTGCGCAAATCCTTGTAGGAGCGAGCTTGCTCGCGATGGTCGTTAACGATGACGCGGGCGGCTTGACTACCCGCGGTGTCCTTGAATCCATCGCGAGCAAGCTCGCTCCTACAGGGGGTCGTTTTTTTTTCGAAGGTTTTTTATCCACCCGATCGCTACCCGATCCGGGTGGCTTCAGGCACCACCCACCTCAATACAGTGAACCCACGAACCCGGCGCAAGCCTTGCCTGGCCACCCACTGGAGATCCCGATGCACATCAACCGTACCGTCTACCGTGAAGACCACGAAATGCTGCGCGAAACCGCGCGGCGTTTCTTCGAGCGTGAATGCCTGCCCAAACAGGCGCAGTGGGACGAGGCCGGGCAGGTCGACCGGGAAACCTGGCTCAAGGCCGGTCGCCACAACCTGCTGTGCCTCACCGTACCCACCGAATACGGCGGCGGTGGCGGTGATTTCGGGCACTCGGCGGTGTTGATAGAAGAGCTGTACCGCGCCGGTGTCTCGGGCTGGAGCCTGGGCGTGCATTCCGACATTACCGCGCCGTACATCGTGCGTCTGGGCACCGAAGAACAGAAGCACAAATGGCTTCCGAAAATCTGCACCGGTGAAACCGTCCTGGCGATCGCCATGACCGAACCGGGCACCGGTTCCGACCTCAAGGCGATCCGCACCACCGCCGTGCGCGACGGCGACGAGTGGGTGATTAACGGCAGCAAGACCTTTATCAGTAACGGCCTGACCTGCGACATGGTGGTGGTGGTGTGCAAGACCGATCCAAGTGCCGGTGCCAAGGGCTGCAGCCTGATCATGGTCGAGTGTGACCGTGAGGGTTTCCGCCGTGGACGCAAGCTGGAAAAGGTCGGCCAGCACGCCGCCGACACCGCAGAGCTGTTCTTCGACGAAGTGCGCGTGCCGGTGGGCAACCTGCTCGGTGAAGAAAACAAAGGCTTCATGCACCTGATGGAAGAGCTGCCGCAAGAGCGCCTCGTTATCGCGCTGTACTGCGCCGTGAAACTCGAGCGCCTGCTGGAACAGACCGTCGAGTACGTGAAGGACCGCAAGGCGTTCAACCAGACCGTCTGGGACTTCCAGAACACCAAATTCAAGCTGGCCGACATCAAGGCTCAGGCCACGGCCGTGCGCCTTACCATCGACCACTACATCGGCGAGCACATGCGGCGTCGCCTGACGGTGCAGGAGTCGGCCATCGCCAAGCTCTATGCCACCGAAACCCTGTGGAAGTGCATCGACGACATGGTCCAGCTGCACGGCGGCTACGGCTACATGATGGAGTACCCAATCGCCCGCGCCTTCGTCGACATGCGCGTCACCCGCGTCTTCGGTGGCACCAGCGAAGTGCTGCGCGAACTCATCGCGCGCCAGTTGTGATCCTTTCCCCTCATTTTCTCAGGTGACAACATGAGCGAAAAAGTACTGGTAGCCGGTGTCGGCATGATCCCGTTTCGCAAGCCGAGCGAGAGCCCGACCTACATACAGATGGGCGCCGAAGCGGTGCGCCGCGCCCTGGCCGATGCGGGTATCGACTACAAGCTGGTGCAAGAGGCGTACGCAGGTTATGTCTATGGCGATTCCACTTGCGGCCAGACCGTGTTGTACGAAGTGGGCATGACCGGGATTCCGGTGGTCAACGTCAACAACAACTGCTCCACCGGTTCCACCGCGCTGTACTTGGCGCGCAAGGCCATCGAATCCGGTTCGGTCGATTGCGTCCTGGCGGTGGGTTTCGAGCAAATGCAGGCCGGCGCGCTGAAATCCCATTGGGATGACCGTCCACCGACCCGCGAGCGTTTCCTGCCGATCCTGCGTGGGCTCACCGCCGATATGGAAGGCATGGCACAGGCTATCCGTACCTTTGGTGGTGCCGGGCGCGAATACATCCAGAAATACGGCATGAAAATGGAAACCTTCGCCGCCGTGCGCGCCAAGGCCAGCCGTCATGCAGCCAACAACCCAATGGCCTTGTTTCGCAAGGTGCTCAGCGTCGAAGACGTGATGAACGACCCGGTGATTCTGCCTGGCGTCATGACCCGCCTGATGGCCTGCCCGCCAACCTGCGGCGGCGCCGCGGCGATCCTGGTTTCCGAGCGTTTTGCCAAGCAGCATGGCCTGCGCCGTGACGTGGAAATCGTTGCCCAGGCAATGACCACCGACACCCCTGAATCCTTCAACTTCGAAAAGCCGTCGATGC
Source organism: Pseudomonas sp. PB120 (assembly GCF_009761815.1). Classification (GTDB taxonomy): domain Bacteria; phylum Pseudomonadota; class Gammaproteobacteria; order Pseudomonadales; family Pseudomonadaceae; genus Aquipseudomonas. The sequence continues at coordinate 146,027 of NZ_RWIN01000038.1, read as the reverse complement.
TCGACTGGGTCGGCACGCACATGACCCACGCAGCCGTCGGCCAGGTCTACGAGAAGGCCGGCGTCGGCCCGCAAGACATTGATGTCTGCGAACTGCACGACTGCTTCGCCCAGAATGAAGTGATCTGTTACGAGTCGCTGGGCTTTTGCTCCGAAGGCGGCGCGGAAAAATTCGTCATGGACGGTGACAACACCTACGGCGGGCAAATCGTCGTCAACCCGTCCGGCGGCCTGTTGTCGAAAGGCCATCCCCTCGGCGCTACCGGTCTGGCGCAGTGCTATGAGCTGACCCAGCAACTGCGCGGCAACGCCGATCAGCGCCAAGTCGAAGGTGCGCGCCTGGCAATGGCACACAACTTGGGCCTGGGCGGCGCGTGTGTGGTGACGCTCTACGGCAAAGTCTACGGAGGTGGCCAGTGAGTAGCCTGCTCGACGCCTTTCGTTTGACCACGCTACCGGAACACGCGGAAGCCTTTCGCAGCGAGGTCAAAACCTTTCTGGCAGCACATCTGCCAAGGGTAGCGGCCAATGTGCGAGCACGCAGCTGGACCGGATTCGACGCCGTATTCAGCCGCGAACTGGCCCGGCGTGGCTGGGTCGGCCTGACGTTGCCGCAAGCCTATGGCGGTGCCGGGCTGGATGCGTTCAGCCGCTTTGTACTGGTCGAGGAATTGCTTTCGGCCGGTGCCCCGGTCGCCGCGCACTGGATCGCCGATCGCCAGAGCGGGCCGCTTATCCTGAAATTTGGCAGCGATGCGCAGAAAGATTTCTACCTGCCGCGCATCTGCGCCGGCAAAGCGTTCTTCTGCATTGGCATGAGCGAGCCCAATTCGGGCTCCGACTTGGCCAGCGTGCGCAGTCGCGCCACCCGTTGCGAAGGTGGCTGGCGCCTGAGCGGGCGCAAGATCTGGACCACCAACGCACATCACGCCGAATACATGATCGCCCTGGTCCGTACCAGCGGTGCGCCCGAAGACCGCCAGAGCGGACTGTCGCAATTCATCATCGATCTCAAGCAGCCGGGCATCAGTATTCGCCCGATTGTCGACCTCGCCGGTGATGCGCATTTCTCCGAGGTGGCATTCGACGATGTGCTGCTCAGCGAAGACGCCTTGGTGGGCGAGGAGGGCAGCGGCTGGAAACAAGTCAACGCCGAATTAGCCTTCGAACGCAGCGGGCCTGAGCGCTTCTACTCCAGTGTGGTGCTGCTCGATCTGTGGGCTGACACCCTGCGTCGCAATGGTGCCAGCGCCGCCGAAACGGCATTGCTCGGCAGTTTCATCACGCAATTGACCAGCCTGCGCAACCTGTCGCTGGCGCTGACAGCCTTGCTGGCGAAGGGCGAAAGCCCGGTGGTGGAGGCAGCGCTGGTCAAGGACATCGGCACCGAATTCGAACAGGCGATTCCGGGGGCGATTGCCGCATCGATCAGCGCTGATCCGGATGCTCCGATCGACGAGGAGTTGTACCGGACCGTCGCCTACCTGAATCAGGTCGCTCCGACCTTCTCGTTGCGCGGCGGCACCCGGGAAATCCTGCGCGGCATGATCGCCCGTGGTCTGGGCCTGCGTTGATATCGAATAGGAAAACATCGTCATGTTCACTGAAGCCATAGAGAAAATACTGAACGACTTGTGCACACCGGCACAGGTCCGCGCGGTTGAAAACGGTGATCGCGCCACCGCGTTGTGGCGTGAGCTGGAGGACGGTGGTTTTCTGGAACTGCTGACACCGGAAGTGGCCGACGGAGCGGGGCTGTCGCTGGCCGCGGTGTTCCCGATTTTCCTCGCCTTTGGACGTTATGCCTTGCCGCTTCCGGTCGCCCAGAGCATTGCCGCCCGGGCGTTGATGCGTGACTGCCCGCATGCGCCACCGACCGGCATGCTGACGCTGGCCGGCACCGCTTATCGAGAGGCCGATGGCGGTGTGTGCGCCCCGCGCATGCCTTATGGCGCACTGGCCGATTTCGCCCTGGTGAATCTGGGCGGTGAGCTGAGGTTGCTCGATTGCAGTCAGGCGCGACGCGTTTGCAGCGGTGTCCACGGCAGCCAGTGCGCCACGCTGTATTGGCCACAGGATGCCGACGGTATCTCGTTGGGCGGTAATGGCGAAGAGGTTCGTCTGTTCAGCGCTGCGATTCATGCCGCGGCCATTGCCGGGGCCATGGAGAGGGCGCTCGACATGACACTCGAGTACTGCAATGACCGGGTCCAGTTCGGCAAGGCCATCGGCAAGTTTCAGGCGGTGCAGCATCAGCTCAGCGTAATGGCCGAGCAGGTCGCTGCTTCCCGTATCGCCGCCGAACGGGCCTTCACCGGCAATCGTTCGGTTCCCGACGCGATTGCCGCAGCCATGGCCAAGGCCCGCACCAGCATGGCGGTGCCGCAAGTCACTGCCACGGCTCACGCACTGTTTGGCGCCATCGGCGTGACTGAAGAGCTGGATTTGCAGCTGTATACCCGACGCCTGCATGAGTGGCGCGTCAGCGAAGGTTCCGAAACTTACTGGAACAGTCTTGTTGGTCAGGCGCTGTTGGCGCAGCCGAAAGTTGGCCCCAGTGAGTTCGTGCGCAACGTCATCCCGTCACAACCCGCTTGAGGAATCCACCCTATGAGCCATTTTTTGAAGTACGAACAAGAGGGGCATGTCGTCACGCTGACGATGAACGATCCCGAGCGGCGCAACCCGTTGACAGGTAACAGCGCCGTACCCGAGTTCCTCGAAGCCATCGAACGGATCGAACGCGACAGCAGTGTTCGCGCCGTCATCATCACCGGTGCCGGTAGCGCGTTCTGCTCAGGTGGCAACGTGCGCGACATGGACCGCTACGCGCAAATGTCGGGCATGGAGTTGCGTCAGGTATACCGCACCGGCATCCAGCGGTTGCCACTGGCGCTGTTCAACCTGGAAGTGCCGGTGATCGCGGCGGTCAATGGCGCTGCCATTGGCGCTGGTCTCGACCTGGCCTGCATGTGCGATATCCGCGTGGCGTCCGAACAGGCGAAGTTTGCCGAAAGCTTCGTCAAGCTGGGGATCATTCCCGGCGACGGCGGGGCGTGGTTGTTACCGCGCATCATCGGTTTGTCGCGAGCTACCGAATTGACCCTGACCGGACAAATGATCGACGCCCGCCAGGCCGAACAATGGAACCTGGTGTCCCGCGTCGTACCGGCCGAACAACTGCTGGACAGTGCCCGGGAAATCGCCGCGGCCATTGCTGTCAATCCGCCCCATGCCGTGCGTCTGGCCAAGCGCCTGTTGCGCGAAGCCTTGCACACACGTCTCGACACGCTGCTGGAAATGTCCGCGACCTTCCAGGTGCTGTCGCACCAGACCGCTGATCACCGTGAAGCCGTGGCCGCGTTCATCGAGAAGCGACCCGCGACTTTCACAGGGTAAGTGTCACCGAGCGTAACGCCCGCTGAGCGCCTCTCGAAACGGGTCGTTACACCGCAAGAAAAAGCGCAAAAAACACGCCCTCCAAATCACCCATTCGGGTGTGAGGGCATCCCGGGAGCCTCGCTAGCATGGGCTCTCAACACGTCATCCTTAACCGGGGAAACCGCATGACAAAAACAACAATGCGCGGAGTCTTTCAGCCAAGTCTGCTGGCCGTAGCTGTAGTCGTTGCCACTTGCGCGAGCAGTCAAGCTCACGCGGTCGATTTCAATATCGGGGAAATTGAAGGGAAGTTTGATTCGTCGCTGTCGATCGGTGCCAGTTGGTCCGCGGCAAACCCTGACAAACAGTTCATTTCCAACTTCAACTCCCAGGGCGTAACCGGTGGCGAGTCCGCCTCGCGCACAACCGATGACAACCGTTTGAACTTCAAGAAAGGTGAAACCTTCTCGAAAATCTTCAAGGGTGTGCATGACCTTGAGCTGAAGTTCGGCGACAGCGGTGCCTTCGTGCGCGGCAAGTATTGGTATGACTTCGAGTTGATGGACGAGAGCCGTCCGTTCTATGACATCAATGACAGCGGTCGTGATCGCGCGGCGAGATCGTCCGGGGCGATGTTCCTCGACAGCTTCGTGTACCACAACTACACCATCGGCGATCAGGTCGGCAACGTACGCCTGGGCAAGCAAGTGGTGAGCTGGGGCGAGAGTACATTCATCGGCAACTCGATCAACAGCATCAACCCGGTCGACGTCGCCGCCTTGCGTCGTCCTGGCGCGGAAGTGAAGGAAGGCCTGATTCCGGTCAACCTGCTTTACGTGTCTCAGGGCCTGGCGGACAACATCACGGCGGAAGCGTTTTATCAGTTGCAGTGGGAAAAATCGGTCGTCGACAACTGCGGTACGTTCTTTGGTAGCGACGGCGTAGCACAAGGCTGTGATGACCGTCTGGTGATCGCCGGTCTGGACCTGCCGCCCGGTGCAGCGAAAAACACAGGCAGTCTGGCCGCCATCGCGGCCGGTACCGATGACGCATTCATCCCTCGCCTGAACGACAACGATGCACGTAACAGTGGTCAATATGGACTGGCTTTGCGCTGGTATGTGCCGGAGGCCAACGACACTGAGTTCGGCGCTTACGCGATGAACTACCACAGCCGCAACCCATACCTGAGCATCACGCAAATGAGCAACCCGGCCGGTGGCGTGGCCTCGGCGCGCAGTGCCCGTTACTTCATCGATTATCCGGAAGACATTCGCCTGTACGGCCTGAGCTTCCAGACCAACGTCGAGGGCGTGGCACTGGGTGGAGAAGTCAGCTACCGACCAAACATGCCGCTGCAGTTGAACACGGCTGACCTGTTGTCCGCCGCCACCTTCGGCGCTACATCGCCGCTGATCACCACCGGTTTCGCCGGGCGCAACCTGGGCGCCGAGGTCAACGGCTACAAGCGTATGCCAGTGACCCAGGCGCAAGTGACCGCCACCCAGTTCTTCGATCAGGTGCTCGGCGCCAGCCGCCTGACCCTGGTGGGCGAAGTCGGTTACAACCACATCAATGGCCTGGGCAAAGCGGATGGCACGGACCTGCGCTTCGGTCGCAGCCCTGCATTCGGCTCCGGTGAACTGCCGGGCGTTGCCGGTGCAGCCACCTGTCGCGGTACCGCACCGGGCACGCCAACGGCGAGCAACCCGGCGCAGGAATGCAATAACGATGGTTTCTACACCAGTAACAGCTGGGGTTATCGCCTGCGTGGCAAGCTGGATTACCAGAACGTGTTCGCCGGCATCAACCTGTCGCCCAACATCGCCTGGTCCCACGACGTCGAGGGCTATGGCCCTAACTTCGATGAAGGCTCCAAAGCCGTCAGCTTGGGCGTGGATGCCGATTATCTGAACACCTACACCGCCAGCCTGAGTTACACCAATTACTTCGGTGGCGATTTCAACACCAACGTCGATCGCGACTACGTCGCGCTCAGCTTCGGCGTGAATTTTTGATGCAACGTTGCCAGAGGATCCTGAACATGAACGCACGTTTTATTCTGCGCGCTGGCGCACTGAGTCTGTCGTTGCTGGCCAGTAGCGTCATGGCCGCCGTCGCACCCCAGGAAGCCGCTCAGCTGGGTACTACGCTGACGCCCCTGGGCGCTCAGAAAGAAGGCAATGCCAACGGCAGCATTCCGGCGTGGACTGGCGGTCTGAAACCCGGCGCGGCGCCCCTCGACAATGGTTTTCTCGGCGATCCGTTCGCTGGCGAGAAGCCACAGGTTGTGATCACCGCGGCCAATGTCGAGCAGTACAAGGACCAGCTGACACCCGGCCAGCTGGCGATGTTCAAACGCTACCCGGACAGCTACAAAATTCCGGTGTACAAGACCCAGCGCACAGCAGCTTCGCCACAGAACATCTATGACATTGCCAAGAAAAGTGCGGTGACCACCGAACTAACCCCTGATGGCAATGGCCTGCTGAACTTCGCGCAAACCCGTTATTATCCGTTCCCGATTCCGAAGAACGGCGTCGAGGTCTACTGGAACCACACCAACCGTTATCGCGGCGGCAACATGGAGCGCCAGGCGGCTCAGGCTGCACCGCAGACCAACGGCTCGTACTCCATCGTCGAGTACGACGACAAGCTGGCGTTCCCGCAACTGATGGAAGGCGTCGAAGCAGGGCAGGGCGACAACGTTCTGTACTACTACAAACAGGAAATCACCGCGCCTTCGCGCATGGCCGGCAGTGTGATCCTGATCCACGAGACTATCGACCAGGTCAAGGAACCACGCTTGGCGTGGGTCTATAATGCCGGTCAGCGCCGCGTACGCCGCGCACCACAAGTGGCCTATGACGGCCCGGGCAATGGTTCCGACGGCATGCGGACCGCCGACAACACCGACATGATGAACGGCGCGCCGGATCGCTATGACTGGAAGCTGGTCGGCAAAAAGGAGCTATTGATTCCGTACAACAACTATCGGTTGCAATCACCGAAGCTCAAGTACGACGACATCATCAAGCCGGGTCATATCAACCAGGACCTGACCCGTTATGAACTGCACCGCGTGTGGCACGTCGAGGCGACCTTGAAGCCGGGCCAGCGTCATGTGTATGCCAAGCGTGACATGTACTTCGACGAAGACACCTGGCAATTGGCAGAGGTCGATCACTACGACGGCCGTGGCCAACTGTGGCGTGTCGCGGAAGGTTATGCGCTCAACGACTACGAGCGCGGCGCTTCCAACTTCGCCATGCTCGGCATCTACGACTTGATTGCCGGTCGCTACAACGTGCTGGCGATGACCAACCAAGCCAAGCATGCAACCACTTATGGCATGACGGCGAAGATGACCGACTTCACGCCATCCGCGCTGCGTAACGCCGGCATCCGCTGAGCCGTTGTTTTCGCTTGACCCAACGCCCTGTTCACAGGGCGTTGTGCGTTCCGTCGGCTACCACCTGATGCGGGTGGCGTGCTTGCGACGGTCTCGCCCAATGATGGCATCCACACACCATCAGCGAGGTCCGCCATGTTTGTGCCACGGCCGCATTTGTGCGACGTACTTAAGCGCGAGCAGCGCCGCCTGCAACTGCTTTGCGCCCCTGCCGGTTATGGAAAAACAGCGTTGTTGCGCGAGTATTTGCGCGACGTAGCTGCGCCCGGGCGGGTGGTCTGGCTGAGCCTTGGCGGACAAGCGCAGACGTTGGAATCCCTGGGTTCGATGCTGACGGATGCCCTGGGATGGGTGGCGACTGATCCATCGCCTTCGCAGGCAAGCCAGCTCCTACAGTTGACCGCGTCCCCCTGCAGGAGCTGGCTTGCCTGCGACGAGTCCCTTACAGGCAATAAATCCTCAGCGGACTTGTCACTTCGATTGGTCTTCGATGATCTACCGTCGCAAATGCCAACGGATTTGAACCACTGGTTCGACCAGCTCCTGTCCCTCGACAACCCGCAATTGCAAGTGCTGGTCACCTGCCGCCAGCGTCCCGAATGGAACCTGCCGAAGCTGATGCTCAGGGGCGATTTGCTGGAGCTCGATACCAGTCAACTGGCACTGCGCCCTGATGAATTCGAGTCGCTGCTCAATCGGCTGGCGCCTAACGCCTGTACCGCCTCGCGGGAAACCCTGTGGCATCAAACGGCCGGCTGGTGCGCCGGGGTTCGTCTGCTGCCTACGGCATTGCTCGGCCCCTACCTTGAACGTGAACTGCTGTCGCGCCTGAGCGAAGAGCAGTGCGAGGTTCTCTTCGGCCTGGCCCATTTGTCCAAGGCCAGCGCCGTACTCTGCGAACAACTCTGGGAGGAACAGCAGGGCGCCCGGGTTTTCAAGAGCCTGCTCGACGCCCAAGCGTTTCTCGTTCCGATCGACCATCAGCCCGGCTGGTTTCGCTTGTTGCCCGCCGTGGCACAGTCACTGCAACAGCGATTGAGCGGCGCACCGTTAAATCGCCTGCGCTTGCGCGCCTGCCAGTTGCTCAGCGTTCTGGGACAAGTCGACGATGCGGTCGAGCAGGCGCTCAGCGCCGATCAGCCAGAGGTGGCCGCGAACTACATGGAGCGGTTGTGGCTGAGCTGGATCCTGAGCGAGCGCCATCTGGACCGTTTCATGGACTGGCGCGAACGCATTGAACCGCAATTGCTCCAGAGCAGTTCGCGGTTGATCTATTTGTGCGCCAAGGCCTTGCTCTTCAGTGGTCGCCTGGATGAAGCCGAGGAATGCCTGCAACGCCTCGGGCATTTTCTGCCACCGCCCGATCCGCACCGCAGTCAGCGTTTGCTGGCGAACTGGCAGGCTTTATATGGGACCTTGCAGGCGTTGCGTGGCCACGCCGAACAGGCGCGACTGCATTGCCATGCTGCCCTACGTTACCTGACCCCACAAGACTGGCTGTCGGTGCTCTTGTGCCATTGCACCCTGGCGCGCATCGCCATGAACACCGGCGAGCTGAACGAAGCCCAAGTGTTGCTGGAGCATTCCTTGGAGCTGGCCCGACGCCAGGGCAGTCGTGAGGCCGAGGTGCTGGTGAACACTGACCGGGTGCGTTTGATGCTGCTTCAGGGACAGTTGGGGTTGGCCCAATCGCTGTTGCGCATGGAGCTTGCGCAACTGACAGGCAACAGAACCCAGCCCTATCCTTTGCTCGGTCGCCTGATGTTCCTGCAAGGCGAGTTGCTGTTACAGCAAGGTCACCTTGAAGAAGCCCGGCAAGTGGTGCAGGACGGGCTTTTACAAGTGCGCGACTGCTGTGCGCCGTTCGTACTCAACGCCTATTTGCTGTTGTCCGAGATGGCTTCTCGCAACGATGAGGTCGAGCAGGCGCATCTGCTGCTGCACGAAGCCGAGCGGCGCATGCACTGGGGCAAGATTGACCGTGCGTGTTATCAACGTCCGATAGCCCTGCAAAAAGCCCGCAACCTGTCTCAGGAATTCGAGGCCGACAGCGACAAACCCCCGGTGGCGCATGTCAGCGGCGTGCCGGATTACCAGGACGGCCTGACGCCCCGAGAAGTGTCGGTGCTCAAGTTGCTGGCCGAAGGCATGTCGGTGCGCGAAGTCGGTCATCGCCTGTTCATTTCGGTCAACACCGTCAAGACCCACGCCAAGAACATCAACGTCAAGCTCGGCGCCTGCCGTCGAACCCAGGCCATCAACAGTGCCAAGGCAATGGGCATCCTGGCCTGAACCGGCTGGCTGAAAACGCCACCCACCTGATCCGGGTGGCGGCGCGGTGCGACCGATGATCAACCATGCAGGCAACCCCGACGCAAAGCTGCGCAATCGCGGTGGCGTCCAGACAACAACAAGAGAGGTATAGATGAGCGCCATCGAGAGTTGGACGAGCACGGACATCCGCATGGTTCTGGAAAAACAGCGGGCGGCCGTCCTGGCCAATGAACCCTGGACCGCCGAACAGCGCTGTGAGCTGCTCGATCGGTCGATCAGCTTGCTGGTCAATCACGAACAGGAAATCATCGACGCCTTGACGGCGGACTTCGGCCATCGCAGCCCGGGGTTCTCCAAGGGCAGTGAAGTGCTCTCGCCACTGGCCACCCTCAAGCAGACCAAGGCCGAACTGGTCGAGTGGATGCGTCCGGAAAAACGTCAGGCCCGCGCCGGTGAAGCCTGGGTCCAGTACCAGCCCCTCGGTGTGGTCGGTATCGTGACGGCATGGAACGTCCCTGGCTATATGGTGTTCAGCGGTCTCGCCGGTGCCTTGGCTGCCGGCAACCGGGTAATGATCAAACCCTCGGAGTTCACCCCGCACACCTCGGCCTTGATCGCGCGGCTGATCCGCTCGGTCTACGCCGAAGGCGAAGTGGCGGTGGTGCTGGGCGGTGCGGACGTCGGGCAGGCGTTTTGCGGCCAGCCGTTCGATCATCTGCTGTTCACGGGTGCTACCAGCATCGGCAAGAACGTGTTGCGCGCGGCGGCGGAAAACCTCGTGCCAGTGACCCTGGAACTGGGCGGTAAGTCGCCGACCATTATTTCTCGCACGGCGGACTTCAAGGATGCGGTGGCGAAGACAGTCGTTGGCAAGCTACTTAACGCAGGTCAACTGTGCGTCGCGCCGGACTACGTGTTCGTGCCGCGGGAGTCGGTCGATACCTTCATCGCCATTGCCAAAGCGGTAGTCGCCGGCTTCCTGCCGACGCTCAAGGACAATCCCGACTACACCTCGATCATTAACAGCCGTCACTACGAACGCCTGCAGGGCTACCTGAGCGAAGCCCGCGAGGCCGGTGTCGAGCTGATCGAATTGAACGCGGCCGCGGAAGACTTCAGCGACAGCAAGCTCAACAAAATTGTGCCGACCCTGCTGCGCGATCCTGGCAACGAACTGCAAGTGATGCGGGACGAGATTTTCGGCCCGCTGCTACCGATCAAACCCTACGACACCATCGCCGAGGTGATTGCCCAGATCAACGCGCGGCCGCGCCCGTTGGCCCTGTATTACTTCGGCAACGACGCCGCCGAGGAAGCCCTGGTGCTGACCCGTACCTGCTCCGGCGGCGTGACCCTCAACGGTGTGCTGAGCCATGCCAGCAGCGAAGGCCTGCCATTCGGCGGCGTTGGCCAGAGCGGTATGGGTGCTTATCACGGCATCGATGGCTTTCGCACCTTCAGCCACGCCAAAGCCGTGTTGCGCAACGTGCCGAATCCGGCCTAGACCCCATTCATTCTTGAGAGAACTGCCATGAAAGCTGCCGTATTCCACCAGGTTGGAGCCCCGCTGGTCATCGAAGAAGTGGGTATCAGCAAACCCGGTCCGCGTGAAGTGCTGATCCGCACCAAAGCGGTCGGTGTCTGCCACTCAGACCTACATGTCATCGACGGATCGTTTCCGTATCCTGGACCGTTGGTACTGGGCCATGAAGCGGCAGGCGTGGTCGAGCAGGTCGGCTCCGAAGTGCGTTCAGTCAAACCGGGCGATCATGTGGTCACTTGCCTGACGGTGTTCTGCGGCCACTGCGATCACTGTGTGACCGGCCACCTGGCGCGCTGCGTCTCGCCGGAAACCAAGCGTGGCAAGGACGAGGAATCGCGTCTGACCTACGTGCAAAAGCCGATCCCTCAGTTCGTCAACCTGTCTGGCTTTGCCGAACAGATGCTGGTGCACGAAAACGCCTGCGTTTCGATTCGTCGCGACATGCCGCTGGACCGTGCTGCGTTGCTCGGTTGTGCCGTGACGACCGGTACCGGCGCAGTATTCAACACCGCCAAGGTGCGCCCGGGCGAAACCGTGGCGGTGATCGGCTGCGGCGGTATCGGCCTGGCGGCCATCAACGGTGCGGCACTGGCGGGGGCAGGGCGGATTATCGCCATCGACATGCTCGATTCCAAACTGGAATTGGCCAGGCAGTTCGGCGCCACCGACCTGATCAATGGCAAGGATGGCGATGTCGCCAAACAAGTGATGGAGCTGACCCGAGGAGGTGTGCACCACGCCTTCGAATGCATCGGCCTCAAGCAGACCGCCGAACAAGCATTTGCCATGCTCGCGCGCGGTGGCACCGCCACCGTGATCGGCATGCTCAAGCCTGGGCTGAAAATCGAGTTGGACCCGCTGCAACTGCTGCACGAACGCCGCATCCAGGGTTCGTTGATGGGCTCCAACCGGTTTCCGGTGGACATGCCGCGCCTGGTGGACTTCTACATGGCCGGCAAGCTTAAGCTCGACGAAATGATTTCCCAGCGCATCAAGCTGGAACAGATCAACGATGCGTTCGATGAGCTGCGTCGTGGCGAGCTGGCGCGCTCGGTGATCATTTTCGACGAATGAAACCTTTGATTTGCCTCTGGCCCTTGTGGGAGCGAGCTGGCGCCGGGCGGCGTTCCGACGATGGTGGTGTGACATTCAGCCCGTTTTTCAACTGATACACCGCTTTTGCGGGCAAGCCCGCTCCCACAGGGTTTTTCGCAGCATTCAAATAAGTGCCTGACCTAGGGTTTCTGGAGTGTATTGATGGACATTGATTTTACATCGGACGAGCGCGCCTTTCGCAAGGATGTTCAAGGCTGGCTGCGCGACAACTTGCCGAGCGAATTCGCTGAGCGGATTTCCCAGGGCAAGCGTTTGAGTAAAGAGCATCAAGTGCAATGGATGCGAACGCTCAACCGGCAGGGTTGGTTGGCCCCAGGCTGGCCTGTCGAGTTCGGCGGTACCGGTTGGAACGATGTGCAGAAGCATATTTTCGATGAAGAATGCTTTGCTGTCGGCGCGCCTAAAGTGTCCTCCTTCGGCTTGAAAATGGTGGCTCCGGTCATCATCAAGTTCGGCACGGCCGAGCAGAAAGCAAGCTTTCTGCCGCGCATCCTCACCTGTGAAGACTGGTGGTGCCAGGGTTACTCCGAACCGGGCGCAGGCTCCGATCTGTCGTCATTGAAAACCCGCGCCGTACGCGAGGGCGATCACTATGTGGTCAACGGCCAGAAGACCTGGACCACCTACGCGCACTATGCCGACTGGATGTTCTGTCTGGTACGCACCGATCCGGATGCCCGGCAGCAGCGAGGGATTTCCTTTCTGCTGCTGGACATGAAGACCCCAGGCATCACAGTGCGGCCGATCATCACCCTCGATGGCGAGCATGAAGTCAACGAAGTGTTCTTCGACAACGTGCGGGTGCCGGTGGCCAACCTGGTCGGCGAGGAAAACCAAGGCTGGACCTGCGCGAAGTATTTGCTGACTCACGAGCGCACCAGCATCGGCGGGATCGCGCAGAACAAGGCGCTGCTCGGTCGCCTCAAACGCATCGCCAATCAGGAAGTCCGCGATGGCCGGCCATTGATCGACGATCCGCTGTTTCGGGCAAAGATCGCCGAAGTCGAGATGCAGTTGATGGCCGCTGAAATGAGCAGCTTGCGTACCCTGGCGGCGGTTCGTGATGGCGGCGTACCAGGCTCGGAGAGCTCGTTCCTGAAGATCAAGGGCACCGAGATTCGTCAGGCGATCACTTGGTTGGTCAGCAAAGCCGTCGGCCCGTATGCCTTGCCATTCATCGAGGACGAGCTGGGTTACGGCAACGAGGCGTTGCTGTACACCGACTACAGCAGCGCGGCCACCTACCAGTATCTGGATGCGCGCAAGGCATCGATCTACGGCGGGGCAAACGAGATCCAGAAGAACATCATCGCGAAAATGATTCTAGAACTGTAAGGGGCCGACCATGGATTTCAAACTGACAGAAGAGCAGCTGATGCTGCAAGACACTGCCGCAAGACTGGTGCGTGATACCTACGGTTTCGAACAGCGCGAAGCTTTCAGCCAGAGCGAGCCCGGTTTCAGCCGCGAGTTCATGCAGCAACTGGGTGACCTGGGCCTGTGCGCCGTTCCCTTCGCCGAGGTATACGGCGGGTTTGGCGGCAGTGGCGTGGAGAACATGCTGGTCATGACCGAACTGGGCCGTGGCCTATGCCTGGAGCCTTATCTGCATTCGGTGATTTTCGCCGGTGGCCTGATAAGCCAATTAGGCACCGAAACCCAGAAGGAAACGTTGCTTGCGCAATTGGGCAGTGCCAGTTTGCAGATGGCGGTGGCCGTGGAAGAGCCTCAGAGCCATTACCAATTACATGACGTACAAACAACTGCCGTAGCGGTGACGGGAGGCTGGAAACTCTCTGGCCGCAAGTCGGTGGTCGTCGGTGGCCAGAGTGCTGGGTTGATCCTGGTCTCGGCGCGCACCAGCCACGACTCACGCGACGAGCAAGGCATCAGCCTGTTTCTGGTCGATCCACAGGATAGCGGCGTGTGCCGCCGTACGTTCGCAACCATGGATGGACGCAAGGCCTGCGAGGTATACCTCGATGAGGTGTTCGTCAAGAGCAGCGCGGTTTTGGGGTCTGTGGGGCAGGCCTTGCCGGCGCTTCGTTACCAGCAGGGTCGCTGCATCGCTGCGCAATGCGCGCAAGCCGTGGGTAGCATGGAAGCCGCGTGCGCCTTAACTCTCGACTACCTGAAAACCCGCCAGCAATTCGGCCAGGCGATCGGAAAATTCCAGGCATTGCAGCACCGCATGGTCGATATGCGCATCGAACTGGAACAGGCCACTTCAATGACCCTGTACGCGGCCTGTGTTGCTGATCAAGCCGACAGTGAAGAGCGCAGTCGGGTTTTGGCTGCCGCCAAGTTCATTGTCTGCCGCGCCGCCCGCTTCGTCGCTGACCAGGGTATTCAGCTACACGGCGGCATCGGCCTAACTTGGGAATACATGCTGTCCCACCATGCCAAGCATTTGTTAATGGTGGACCGTCAGTTTGGCGATGACGATCACCATTTGCAGGTGTTTGCGAACTTGATGCGGGTGACGTGACTCGCTGCGCACCACTTGAGCATTTTATGAGCGAGCCTGCTTGCGATGAGTTAAGCGGCTACAGCTGCCCATCGCATTCCTCACCAAGCTCGTTCAACAGTTCTTGTGAAGCACGGCATCAAGTGAGCAAATGCAGGGTCCACAGTTGTTAGGTTTAAAGTGTAAATTGGGCCCTGAAAGGGCCCTTTTTATTGCCGATAGTTAATGGCATTTCACGACAGGAAAATCTGCTTGGGATTTTGAAGGGATTGGGGAAGTCGACAATGCGAATCTCAGACCTGGCTTGAAGGCTTGCTTGGGCGATGGTTCCCCATTCGTCAGCAAGAGGCCGTGTCCCTCCTTGACAGCCAAGTCGTCTGGGGAAATACTCGCCACAAGATTCATATAGATGACTAGATAACAAGGTGAATAAAGTCGATGAATTCTCTATCCAGTGATGTTCGTCTGCCGCTATACCAACGCTTGCGTGACCAGCTGGCAGAGCAAATTGCCAACAATCGCTGGCGTCCGGGAGAGGCCATTCCCACCGAAGCCGCGCTTTCAGCGGAATACCAACTGTCCACTGGCACCGTGCGCAAAGCGGTCGACGCGCTGGTCAGTGAGGGCATCCTGGAGCGGCAGCAAGGTCGAGGCACTTTCATTCGCCGGCCGCAGTTTCAATCGTCACTGTTTCGTTTCTTCCGTTTTCAAACCGCTTCCGGTGAACGCCAGGTGCCGGAGAGTCGCATCCTGTCCATCGAGCCGGTGGCCGCGCCTTCGGCGGTGGCCCAGGCGTTGGGCCTGCCTGTCGAGTCGCCGGTCATTCGCATAGTCCGGGTTCGTCTACTTGATGTTCAGCCGGTGCTCGCCGAAGAAATCTGGCTGCCGCGCAACCGCTTCCAGCCGCTGCTTGAGATCGACCTCAGCCGCAAAGGGCCACTGCTTTATCCGATCTACGAAGAAGTCTGCGGGCAGGTCGTCGCCTATGCCGAAGAAACACTGACCGCTGAATCCGTGAATGACGTGCATGCGCGGTTACTGCAAGTCCCGATCAACAGTCCGGTGGTGGTGATCGAGCGTCTGGCGCGCGATTACGCCGGTACACCGCTGGAGTGGCGTCGCTCACGTGGGCATGCCGAGCACTTTCGCTACAGCGTGGATATTCGCTAACCCTGTGCCTGGGTAGCGGATCACTCAGCGACGGCTCAGGCGTTGCTGATTTCATTGTTTTGATTGCCATGACTGGCCCGTAGCGGCGCGGTGTGTTCTCGGCTGCGTCCCGTTTCACCTATAAGGATAAGAATCATGTTTAGCTGGTATCGCCAAGTCACTCCTCGGGAGCGCAAAACGTTTTGGGCCTGCTTCGGCGGATGGTCGCTCGACGCACTGGAAGTACAAATGTTTGGCCTGGCGATTCCGGCCTTGATTGCCGCCTTTGCCCTGACCAAGGGCGACGCGGGGCTGATAAGCGGAGTGACCCTTGTCACTTCGGCCATCGGCGGCTGGGTAGGGGGGACATTGTCCGACCGCTACGGTCGGGTGCGTACGCTGCAGTGGATGATTTTGTGGTTTTCTTTTTTTACCTTTCTCTCCGCGTTCGTGAGCGGCTTCAACCAGCTCTTGATCGTCAAGGCGCTCCAGGGTTTCGGCATCGGCGGCGAGTGGGCAGCCGGTGCAGTATTGATGGCCGAAACCATCAATCCGCAGTATCGCGGCAAAGTGATGGGCACCGTACAAAGTGCCTGGGCCGTGGGTTGGGGGCTGGCCGTCGGTGTGTTCACACTGATTTATTCCTTCGTGCCGCAGGACATGGCGTGGCGCGTGATGTTCCTGGTCGGGCTGCTACCGTCGTTCCTGATTATCTGGGTGCGTCGTAATGTCGAGGAGCCCGACAGCTACCAGCGTCTGCAAAAAGAAAACGCCATCCCGCAAAGTTTCTTCAAATCCCTGGCCGGCATCTTCCGCCCCGAATTGATCCGCGTAACGCTGTTCGGTGGTCTGTTGGGGCTGGGTGCGCACGGTGGTTACCACGCGGTGATGACCTGGCTGCCAACGTTCCTCAAGACTGAGCGCAATCTGTCCGTACTCAACTCTGGCGGCTACCTGGCGGTGATCATCTTTGCGTTCTGGTGTGGGTGTGTCGTCAGCGGCTTTTTGATCGACCGTATTGGCCGACGCAAGAACATCGTGCTGTTCGCGCTTTGCTGTGTCGTCACTGTACAGAGTTATGTGTTCCTGCCGCTGACCAATACCCAGATGCTGGTCCTGGGGTTCCCGCTCGGCTTTTTCGCGGCCGGTATTCCCGCGAGCCTTGGCGCGCTGTTCAACGAGCTGTACCCGGCGGATGTACGCGGTGCCGGTGTGGGCTTCTGCTACAACTTTGGCCGAGTGCTTTCAGCGGTGTTCCCGTTCCTGGTCGGTCACATGAGCGACTCCATGTCTCTTGGGTCTGCGATTGGTATCGACGCGGGAATTGCCTATGGCGTGGCGGTGATCGCGGCACTTTGTCTGCCGGAAACCCGTGGACGCAGCCTCGAAGCTTCCAGTGCGTCGGTGCCAGTAACGGTCAACGGCAACGAGAGTGCGCGGGCCTGATGCCCTTTACCTTCTATAGATGAACGCTATGACTGACACCTGTTCTACGCCGATCACCGGCATCGACTCCCATGCTCATGTGTTTAGCCGTGATCTGAATCTGGTCGGTGCACGCCGCTATACCCCTGACTACGACGCCACGCTTGAGCAGTATCTGACGCACTTGCACGCTCATGGTCTGAGTCATGGCGTATTGGTGCAACCGAGCTTTCTCGGTACTGACAATAGCTACTTGCTGGCGGCGTTGAGGCAAGCGCCGGATCAGTTGCGAGGCGTGGTTGTGGTGGAACCAGGCGTCAGTCGCGCCATGTTGAATGACATGGATCGCCTGGGCGTAGTCGGCGTTCGCTTGAACCTGATGGGTAAGGCGTTACCTGATTTTCGTAACAGTGCCTGGAGAGAGTTTTTCAGCCACATTGCTGATCTTGACTGGCACGTCGAGTTGCATCGGGAGGTAAAGGATCTGCCGGGACTGATCCATCAATTGACGCCGTTCGGTTTGAAGTTGGTGATTGATCACTTTGGTCGGCCGGATGCCAATTCGGGCGTCGATCAGCCCGGGTTTTGCGAGTTATTGGAGTTGGGATCGAAAGGTTCGATCTGGATGAAGGTATCGGGAATCTATCGTTTGGGAGGTACGCCGCAACAGAACATCAATTTCGCTCGAATGGCATTGCCGCTGCTGGAACAAAGTTTCGGCCTTCGCCAGTTGGTGTGGGGCAGCGACTGGCCGCATACGCAGCATGAGCAAAGCATCGGTTTTTGCACCGTAGTCGATCAGTTAAAAGCCTTGGAGTGTTCGACGCAGGTTAGCGATTCGCTGCTGGTGCAAGTCCCTAGAAGGTTATTCGGCTTTGCAAAAGGCAAAAGCTGAGACTTACGCCTGCATTCACAGATGTCCATTCATTTCACCCATTTTAATAAATACCTACCGAGATCCTTTCATGACTCCCTTAGATATAGACCTCTTACTGACCGCATTGGTGAGCGTCCTGGTGCTGGTGGGGCTCATCGTGTCGCGTCTCAAAATGCACCCGCTCCTGGCCTTGCTGGTGGTTTCCGTGGGCGTTGGCTTTGCAACCAGTATGGAGCCAGAAGCCATCGTCTCCCACGTGATCACCGGCGCTGGAAAGACACTGGGGGCAGTAGGGGTCGTCATCGCGCTTGGAGCGATGCTGGGCAAAATTCTTGCTGACGCAGGCGTCACAGAGCAGATCGCCGAGGTCATCCTCAAGCGAACATCGGATCGGATGATCCCTTGGGCCATGATGATGGTTGCATTTGTAATTGGCATTCCCATGTTTTTCGAGGTGGGCCTGGTGATCATGCTGCCGCTGATATTCAGCGTGGCGCGAAAGCTGGAAAGCCAGGCTCGCTTCAAAGGTTCAGCGTATGTGTATGTGGGTGTTCCGGTGATTGCGGCACTTGCAGCCATGCACGGGATGGTACCGCCGCACCCTGGCCCCTTGACGGCCATCGCCGCGCTCAAAACCTCGGTTGGGCCCACAATGCTCTATGGCTTCCTTGCGGCTATTCCTGCAATGATTTTAGGCGGCCCGCTTTATGGCGCATTCATTTCGCCGCGCATGAGCACTCGGCCCGATCAGGTTTTGCTGGATCAGTTCACCCTGGCTGAAAAAGCCGACGATCAACCACGCACCAGCGTATGGCTTGGCGTGCTGGCAGCCTTGCTACCAGCGATCCTGATGTTGATTCATGCCGTCGCTGAGATGGTATTACCCAAGGGCAATGCGATCCTGAACATGGCTGGTTTCTTGGGTAATCCCCTGATCGCCATGCTCCTGGGCGTGCTGTTCGCAGGGGCAAGTCTGGTACTCGCGCGGGGCGGCGATGCGGGACAATTGCGCGAATCCCTGGGCAAGAGCCTCAAGCCAATCGCCTCAATCATCATGATCATCGCCGGTGGTGGTGCCTTTCAGGAGCTGCTGACCAGCGCCAAGGTGGGTGATGCCATTGTGCACCTGACTCAGCAGTCTGCGTTCCCTCCGCTGATCCTGGGTTGGTTGATCGCGATGCTGCTCTCGGTATCTACCGGGTCTGCCACTGTAGGTATCGTGGGTGCTGCCGGCTTGCTGGCGCCGCTTGCAGGTGCTGATCCCAGTCTCAACCTGCCTCTGCTTGCCTTGTCCATAGGCTGCGGCTCGCTGTTCTTCAACTATGCCAACCATGCGGGCTTCTGGATGGTAAAGGAATCCTTCGGTATGACTATGGGCGAAGCGACCAAGACCATTTCGGTGGTTCAATCCATCGTCGCCGTGGTCGGCTTGATTGTGGTGTTGCTGTTGAATGCGGCTGTCACGGTGATTTGAGTCAAGCAGCGCACGGCTCAGCGACCGTTGAGTTCTGGCCGACCAAGTGATTTTCGTTTGAGTACAAAAGGGCCCTTCAAGGGCCCTTTTTATCGGCGCCAGGAATGAGCGGGCAGGGCACCACTTTTCAGGCTTTTGGTGATGAAGTTCTTGGCACGGTTCGCCTATAGAACGGCAGGCGCGACTTCCAGATTTATTCGCCATTGCCGCTATTGAACGCGCGCAGGTAAAAGTCCGGAGTGCCCGCGATGAAGATCAAGCCACCATGAGTCGACAGACCGATCTTGATCGGCAGGTGCATGCGGATGCCAGCGGTCCTGTGTCTTCAACGGTACCGACTGGAACTTGCCCGGTGACTTTCTGCGTCTTCATATCAGTGGCCGTCAACGTGCCGAACGGTGGCGCCTGGCAAGGAATGCCGGCCACGCAGCCACTGGGTGATTTAGGTTTGAGCCGCGAACTGAGGCTGAGTCAAATATCGCCGGGATTTGAACGCTCTAGTCGGCGATTGGTGAATTGGCTCTGAGCCTTTGGTTTAAGGAATAGCGCTGAGCGGCTGAGGGCGAAAGGGTTCGGTGAAGACTGATAACCATGCCGGTGATTGTTGAAAATGTCCAAGGTACAAGTTCCGCCCAGACACATCATTTAACATAATATACATTACACGTAACATCATGTTTCAATATTAGCCCCGTTGCACGCAGATCTCACAGAGCCCGTTTCCATCCAGTCCCTCATCCCAGCGTCAATTTTTCAAACAGCGCCGAATGCTCCGCAAACTGCTCACTGAGCTTACGCCGACTGCCCATCTCCATGTCCGCAAAATCAAACCCTGGTGATACCGCTTCACTGATCAATCCGAATCCCGTCGTTCCATCCATAAGCCGCGAAGCTTTCCAGACACCGCCAGGTACATGTAGCTGCAGACATTGCCCAGCGGCAACGTCGCTGCCCATCATGACCGTTTCCAATCTGCCGTCCGGAAAAATCAGGCTGTATTGGATAGCGTCACCCAAATGGTAGTAATGCATGATGTCCGACCGATTCAGATGAAAGTGCCCGATCGGTGAATCACAGGTCAGCAGATAATAAATGGAGCTCATCAAGTATCGTGGACCGCCCGGGGTTTGGGCCGTTACCTGATGATCCGTCTGAAAGGTTCGACGGTAGTAACCACCTTCAACATGAGGTTCGAGGTTGAGTGCGGTGATCAGGTTTTGAGCATTGTGTGCGTTTTCGTTGCCCGTACTGGTTGCCATATTAAGAGCCGTCCACTGTCCAAAAACTCACCAACGAAAAGGCTGGCACTCTTCATTTGAATACGACCTTTATAACTAATACTTATAACTACGCTAAACATCTATTTAGCAGAGTTATTTTACTTTGAGTCCGACTCAGTCCACACCGCATTACGCACCACAACTTTCGTGGGCAGCAACTTGTTTTGATAAAACAGATCAGCAGTCAGTTGCTGTGCGTTGATGATGTCGACATCGACGGGCAATATCGGAGACGGCGGACGATTATCGAGATAGCTGGCAATCACATCGCCCGGCAGGCCCATGTACTTCTTCACCACGCTCAGGCTGTCTTCCCGCTGGCTGCGAGTCAGGCTTTCGGCGGCGGTCAGCTCATCGAGTAACGCGTGGATAAAGGCGCCATTGTCTTGTGCGTAGGCGCGTCGAGCGGTGTACATGGGACCGGAGAGGTTCAGCCCTTCCCCATTGGCCAGTACGCGAACATTGCCCTGGCTCAAGGCTAATGAAGAGTAAGGCTCCCAAATCACCCAGGCATCGACGCTGCCTTGTTCGAACGCTGCACGCGCATTCGCGGGCGGCAGGTTCATGGGCTGGATGTCCTGGTAGTTCAAACCCGCCTTGTTCAACGCTCTCAGGATCAGGTTGTGTGAACTGGAACCCCGCTGGAAAGCCACCTTCTTGCCTTTAAGATCGGCAATGTCCTTCAGTGGGCTGTCCGCCTTTACCAATATGGTTTCAGCTTGCGGCTTTGGCGGCTCGGTTCCGATGTAGACCAGATCGGCACCCGCCGCTTGTGCGAATAACGGGGGGATGTCGCCGGTGGAGCCGATGTCCAACGCATTGACGTTCATGGCTTCGAGCATCTGCGGCCCGGCTGGAAACTCGATCCATTGCACGGCAGTCTGTGGAAAGCGCTTCTCCAGAAGTCCATGTTCCTTGGCGAGTAACAACGAAATCGAGCCTTTCTGGTAGCCGATCCTCAGGGTCGCCGGGTCTGCCGCCAGCACGGAACTGGTGAGACTCATCAGGGCTAGCCCCGTTAACAAGAGTTTCTGCAATGTCATTCGCTTTCTCACTTTTCAACGGCCTTTGGGTTTGCTGGCCGAGCCAGCCCAAGGTTCTGGCGCAACGTTCGACCTTCGTACTCGGTCCTGAACAAGCCACGACGTTGCAGCTCAGGCACCACCTCATTGGCAAAATCTTCAAGGCCACCGGGAAGGTGCGGCGCCAGCACGTTGAAGCCATCCGCTGCACCTTGTTCGAACCAGACTTGTAGTTGGTCGGCGATCTGCACCGGTGTGCCCACCAGGCTGTAATGCCCCCTCCCCCCGGCAATCTTCCTGCCCAGTTCGGCGAGGCTGAGGTTTTCCCGGCCGGCCAATTCCGTCAGCAGTTTCTGGCGGCTTTGCTGACCGCTTTCAGTGAGCGGCAACTCCGGTAGCGGCCCATCCAGCGGATACTCCGACAGATCGAAGTTGCCCAGCATGCGCCCGAGTAATGCGATGCCCACCTCAGGTTCAACCAACCGCTGGAACGTCTGGAATTTTTCCTGGGCCTCTGCTTCGGTAGACCCGACCACCACAAAAACGCCCGGCATGATTTTCAGCGAGTCGGCACTGCGCCCGTACTGGCTCAAACGACCCTTGAGATCGGCGTAGAACGCCTGGGCATTGGCCAACGACGTTTGTGCAGTGAACACCACCTCCGCTGTTTGCGCCGCCAGGTCGCGGCCGACCTCAGAGGATCCTGCCTGCACAATCACCGGTTGCCCTTGCGGGGACCGCGCTACGTTCAGTGGTCCTTTGACTCGAAAGTGTTCCCCGACGTGATCCAGCACCTGCAACTTTGCCGGGTCGTAATAGGCGCCGCTGGCTTTGTCGCGAACAAACGCATCGTCCTCCCAGCTGTCCCACAGCCCCGTGACCACCTGATGAAACTCCCGTGCCCGGCTGTAGCGATCGGCGTGGCCAATGTGTTCGTCCCGGCCGAAATTCTGCGCTTCGGCGGCGTTATCCGACGTCACCAGGTTCCACCCCGCTCGCCCGCCAGACAGGTGATCCAGCGACGCGAATTTGCGCGCCACGTGGTACGGCTCGTTGTAACTGGTGGTGGCCGTGGCGATCAGTCCGATGTGCTCGGTCACCGCGCTCAGGGCCGATAACAGCGTCAGCGGCTCAAAGTAATCCGAGCGCGCCATGCGGCTGGCGATCTCTTCCCGAGGCGCGGCGACCGTGTCTGCGACGAACAACGCATCGAATTTTGCCGCCTCGGCAATCTGCGCAAGACGCTTGTAATGGGCGAAATCCAGACCGGCGTTGGCCGGCACATCGGGATGGCGCCACGCGGCGACATGGTGCCCGGTGCCCATAAGGAACGCGCCCAGTTTCAGTTGTCGACTCATGCTCAGAAGTCCTTGCGCAGCTGCACGCCGAAGTAGCGTTCGTCATCCCGTGGAACGGCGCGGTAGATGTAGTTGCCGCCGGTGGCCAGCAAGGGCGAGTAAGACTTGTCGGTAAGGTTCTTGCCAAGCAACGCCACACGCCAGCCATTGGTGTAGTCGGCCAGGGCGATGCTGGCGTTCCACAAACCGTAGGCGCCCTGCTTGGTGTCCGGGTTCTGGCTGATGTCGTACTGCACTTCGCTCTGCCAGCTGTAGTCGGTGCCTAGCTCGACATCCAGGCCGTTATTCAGCGGGATGCTGTAGTCGGCGCGCACATAGCTTTTCCAGTCCGGGGTGTACGGCAGCGGCTTGCCGTCGACGTTGCACGACGCGGCGGCGCCTGCCGGGCAAGCGAACGAATCGATGCGTGCGTGGGTGTAAGCCAGCGCACCGGAGAACTTCAGTTGCTGGGTGGCCTGCAAGGCGTAATCCAGTTCCACGCCTTCGGTGCTGACGCTGCCGGCGTTGATCAGACGCGTGACGACTTGGCCGGCGACGGTGTCGAAAAAGTTCGCCTGGTAGTTGTCGTACTCGCTGTGAAACACCGCGAGGTTGGTGGTCAGGCGGTTGTTCCAGGACGTGGCCTTGATCCCCAGCTCCCAGTTGTTGGACGTTTCCGGTTTCAGCGCCTGGGTGTCGCGAGGCTGCATGTTGAAGAACACGTTGTACGCCGGGCCTTTGTAGCCGCGCGAATAGGTCAGGTAGGTGGTGACCGTATCGCTCAAGTCGTACTGCACGCCGAGGCGTCCGGACCAGCCGTCCTCATCCACCGAACCGGAACTGCTGGTGTTCGGCTGAATGCCGGTGACGGCGGTGGCCGAGGTCGATACCCGGCGGTGATCGTAATCCAGTTCGTCGTGGGTGTAGCGCAGGCCGGCAATGCCACGAAAGTCCGAGGTGAAATTCAGGGTGCTTTCGCCAAACACCGCGTAGCTGTCATTCGTGGTGCCGTAGTCGGCAACGCCCCGGTTGACGCTGGTGGGCGTGGTCAACGTGCGCTGATACGTCTCGTCGTCCTTGCCGTGCATGTAGAACAGGCCGCCCACATACTCCAGAAACTCGCCTTTTGGCGAGGCCAGGCGCAGCTCCTGCGAGTATTGGTCGAAGGCCAGGTCGCCCTTGTCCGCCGTGCCGGGGAATGCGGCGGTAATGGTGCTCAGACGATCGCCGTCCTGGTATTGGGTGTTGTCCCAGCCACGCCACGCGGTGATCGAGGTCAGGGTGTAATCACCCAGGTACCAGTCGAGCTGACCGGACAGTCCCTTATTAATGTCATCAACATGGGTGCGAGTGTCGGTGTTGATCTTGCGGTTGTCGCTGGACGCCCGAACCGGGTTCAACGCATTGGCAAAGGCCGGCGTCAGCGACTCGCTGACCACACCGTTCGGTGCATCGTCGTGGGACTGCATGTAATCGGTAATGAACGTGAACTTGAAGTCGTCGTTGGGCGTGAACTCCAGTTTGCCCCGCGCGCCTTTGTGGTTGTAGCCGTTGACTTCCTGCCCGTTGTGCTCGTTATCGACGTTGCCGTCGTAGCTGCCGAACAGCGTGGTGATCGAGCCCTTGAGCGTGTCGGGAATCAGGCTGCCGCCGATGCCAAAACGGGTGCGGCTTTCATTGCCGCTGTAGTACGACTGATCGATGTAGCCATGGGTGTCGGCTGTCGGCGCCTTGCTGATGACATTGAGCACGCCAGCCGAGGCGTTCTTGCCGAACAGCGTGCCTTGCGGACCGCGCAGCACTTCGACGCGCTCCAGGTCCATCAGGTCCAGCGTGGCCTGGCCGGGACGAGCGTAGACCACGCCATCAATCACCGTCGCCACGGTCGGTTCGACCCCTGGTGAGGTGGAAATGGTGCCCACGCCCCGCACGAACAACGAGGTGTCCTTGTTCGAGGCGCCGGTGCGGAAGTTCAGCGACGGCACTTGCTGGACGATGCTCGCCACGCTGTTGCGGTTATCGCGCTCCAACTGTTCGCCATCAATCACCGACACGGCCACCGGTACTTTCTGCAGCGACTCTTCGCGGCGTGTGGCGGTGACCGTCACTTGTTGAAGCGTGAGCTCCTGCTCGCCCGTCTCGGCGGCGAATGCGTTGGGCAATGGCAACGTGGCCAGGCCGGTGAACAGCCAGCTCGCAGCGCGAATCGACTGCGCCAGCTTCTTTGTTGCCCCAGGAAATGTGTGCATGGTCTGACCGCTCGAAAGTGTGCCCTGAACCGCTGCCGTTCTGCGACGACAGCGCCTTGAATTTGTCTTGGGCATTCGCTCGAGCGAGTAGCAGACAGAACGCTTTGTTAGCGCTAACATCGCCAGTATCTGCAACGGATGTATAGATCGTCAAATACTGAAAAATTACTCTTATATGCGTTTTTGTTTTAAACAAGGATTGCCATGTGAACGAAGACAAACCTCGCAAACGCCGTGGCGCAGGCCGCGTGACACTAAGCACCGTGGCACGGCAGGCAGGCGTTTCGGCGATTACGGTGTCGCGCTACTTCAATCAACCGGACCAGGTATCGCCCGAGCGCCGTGAACGCATTGCTCAGGTGGTTGCAGACCTGGGTTATGTGCCCAACCTGGTGGCCGGCGGGCTGGCCTCTGCACGAGGCAAAATCGTCGGCATGGTGATCCCGAACATTTCCGGGCCGATCTTCGCCAATACCATTCAGGGCTTTAGCGACACCCTCAGTCGCCACGGTTATCAACTGCTGCTGGCCTCCAGTTACTTCAGCACCGAACAGGAAGAGAACGCGGTGCGCGCGTTTCTTGGCTGGTCGCCGGCGGCACTGGTGCTGACCAGTCATTTCCACAGCGCGGGCACCGAGAAGATGATTGCCGAGGCTGACATCCCGGTGATCGAGACCTGGGACTACCGCCCTGAGCGCGAGCCGATGCAGATCGGTTTTTCGCATTTTGAAGTCGGCGTCACCGCTGCGCGCTATCTGCATGGCAAGGGTTATCGGCGAATAGCGTTTGTACAGAACAGCGCCGCCGGCGACTTCAGTGCGTTGGAGCGCCGCGATGGCTACGCCGCCACGGTGCGTGAGTTGGGACTGGAACCATGGGTGTTTGCGCCGGACGCCGATCTGGCGCCGTTTGAAGCGGGCAAACAAGCGATGCAAGCGTTGATGACCGCGTCCCCTCCCCCGGATGCAATCATCTTTGCCAATGACAACCTCGCCGCCGGTGGCTTGCTGGCGGGGCAACGCGCTGGACTGAAGATCCCGGAAGATTGCGCCGTAGTCGGGTTTGGCGACTACCCGTTTGCGGAAATGTTGTTGCCGAGCTTGAGCACCATCAAGCCCCCGGCGCTGGAGATCGGTGTGCTGGCGGCGACTCGGGTGCTGGAAAGCCTGGGGGTGCTGCCGGTGGAGGACGAGGTGCAACGCTTGAATTTGCTGGAGTGCCGGCTGATTGAACGCGAAAGCAGTTGAGCACGCCTTGTATAGCGACTCGGAATAAACACCAAAATTTTAAGTTCAGACTTGTCTATAACGTACTTCCTTTATCGGTTCGATTTGTGAAGGGTTAGTAGCTACGCTTCTGGGACCGAGGATCATGGAGCACAGGCATGGGGAAAATAGCCGGGTGGTTCGAAGAAAACTGTCGGCCCGCCCAGGGCATCAAAATCGACAGGTTTGCGAGCCGCATGGGCTTGCCTACAGTATGCCTCGCAGGGGTTTTTACCTTGCTGGCCGGCTGCGGAAAGGAACCTCCTGCCCCGGGTCGTCAACCGCCTGACGTAACGGTCATGACGGTCACCGCCCGCGACACCCCGGTGACCTTCGAATTCGTTGCACAGACCGAGAGCTCCCGCGAAGTGGAAATCCGCGCCCGTGTGGCCGGTTTCCTGGAACGTCGGTTGTACACCGAAGGCGATTTGGTAAAAGCCGGGCAAACGCTGTTCCAGATGGATCGCAAACCGTTCGAGGCCGCATTGGTGTCGGCCCAGGGTCAGTTGGCCCAGCAGCAAGCACGCTGGGAAGTGGCCAAGGCCACCCTCGCCCGCGTCCGGCCATTGGCCGCGCAGAACGCGGTGAGCAAGATGGATCTGGACAATGCCGTCGGCGCTGAGCGTGAAGCCAAAGCCGCCGTATTGGCCGCAGAGGGTTCGGTGCGCACCGAGCAGCTGAACCTCAGTTACACCACGATTACCTCTCCCCTCGCCGGCCTTTCCAGTTACGCAAAAAAACAGGAAGGCAGCTACGTCACACCGGGTGAATCCGGGTTGCTGACCTCGGTTTCACAGATGGACCCGATGTACGTCAACTTCAGTCTTTCGGAAAACGAAACCCTGAAATACCGTGACGATATTGCCGCCGGCCGCCTGAAATTCCCGCCACGCAGCGACTTTGTCGTCGAGATTATGCTGGCGGACGGGACCATGGTTCCGGACC
Source organism: Pseudomonas sp. PB120 (assembly GCF_009761815.1). Taxonomy (GTDB): domain Bacteria; phylum Pseudomonadota; class Gammaproteobacteria; order Pseudomonadales; family Pseudomonadaceae; genus Aquipseudomonas. The sequence goes on along the minus strand of NZ_RWIN01000038.1, from coordinate 118,812 downwards.
GTGGCCAGGTTAATTTCCTGGCACCCTCATTCAGCTCGGAAACCGGAACATTCCTGGTGCGTGTCGTCCTGCCGAACCCGAAAGGTTTGCTGCGTCCCGGTCAGTTCGTGCGAGCCCTGGCCAAGGGCGCATCCCGCCCCAACGCGATTCTGGTGCCGCAAAAAGCCGTCCTCGAAGGTGCCAAGAGCCATTTTGTCTGGGTGCTTAATGCCGAGGGCAAACCCGAGCAACGGGCGGTCGATGTCGGCGAATGGCAAGGCGATGACTGGTTTATCAGCAACGGCCTGCGGGCTGGCGAACGCATCGTGGTCGATGGTGCAATCAGGGTCTCACCCGGTGGCCCATTGAACATTGTCGACAAGCCGGCCGCTGCAGCGCCTACCGCGACAGCCGGACAACCGGCAAAGGCTGGCTCGCCAGCGACAAGCAGCGGGAATAGCCAATGAGCATTTCCCACTACTGCATCGACCGCCCCATTTTTGCCTCGGTGATCTCGATCATCATTACCCTGGCCGGCGCCGTGGCCATGCTTAGTCTGCCCGTCGCCCAATACCCGGACATCACGCCACCGCAAATCACCGTGGCCGCCACTTACCCCGGGGCGGACGCGCAGGTCGTGGCGAATAACGTCGCCGCGCCCATCGAGCAGCAGGTCAACGGCGCCGACAACATGATCTACATGAACTCGTCGAGTTCCGCGACGGGCAACATGACCCTCAACGTATTCTTCGAGATCGGTACCGACCCGTCCCTGGCGCAGGTGGACGTGCAAAACCGGGTCAACCTGGCCCTGCCGCAACTGCCCTCCGCCGTGCAGAGCCAGGGCATCCAGGTGCAGAAAAAATCCTCGGCGTTCATGATGATCCTCGCCGTGTATTCCGCCGGCGACCGCTATGACAGCACCTACGTCGCCAACTACGCCAACCTCTATATTCTGGATGCGATCAAGCGCATACCGGGCGCCAACCAGGCTGCCATCTTCGGCACGCCGGACTATGCGATGCGCATCTGGCTCAAACCGGATCGCATGGCCCAATTGGGCATCACCGCCGCCGATGTGCAGAAAGCCGTGGCCAACCAGAACCAGCAATTCGCCGTCGGCCGCGTCGGCCAATCGCCCACCGGGCAGGCCGTGGAGCAGTCGTTTGCCGTGACGACCAAGGGACGCCTGACCGAACCCGCGGAATTCGAAAACATCATCCTGCGTGCCACCAACGGTGGGGCCGCCATCGTCCGCCTCAAGGACATCGGTCGCGCCGAACTCGGGCAAAAAGACTACTCGCTGCGCAGCACCTACCAGGGTCGTCCCGCGACGCTGATCGCGGTGTATCAACAACCCGGCGCCAACGCGCTTGATGTGTCCAAGGCGGTGACCTCGACCCTGGCGCAAATGAAGCAGACGTTCCCCGAGGGCATCGAATACAAGATCGTGATGGACACCACCGCTTTTACCCGCGCCTCGATTTCCGAGGTGATTCACACCTTCTTCGAAGCGTTGGTGCTGGTGGTCGTGGTGGTCTACATCTTCCTGCAGAGCCTGCGTGCCACGCTGATTCCGGTGCTGGCGGTGCCGGTGTCGATTGTCGGTACCTTCATCGGCATGTCGGCCCTGGGGTTTTCCGTGAACATGCTGACGCTGTTCGGCATGGTTTTGGCCATTGGTATCGTGGTGGACGACGCCATCGTGGTGATCGAAAACGTCGAACGCAACATGCACGTCCACAAGATGACGCCCAAGGACGCCGCCAAGCGCGCCATGGATGAAGTCGCGGGGCCGGTGGTGGCCATCGTGCTGGTGCTGTGCGCCGTGTTCATTCCGGTGGCATTCATGGGCGGCATCACCGGCCAGCTCTATAAACAGTTCGCGATCACCATTGCCATTTCCGTGGTGATCTCCGGCGTGGTCGCCCTGACCTTGTCGCCGGCCCTGGCGGCACTGCTGCTCAAACCTCAACACGGCGATAAAAACAGGTTCTTCCGCTGGTTCGAACGCAGTTTCGAGCGCATGACCGAAGGCTACTCCCGTTCGGTCGCGTTCATGATCAAGCGCTTCGTACTCGCGCTGTTGCTCTTCGCCGGCATGATCGTGCTGATTCTGTTGATGGCGCAGCGAATACCGAGTGCGTTCCTGCCACCGGAAGACCAGGGCTACCTGCTCGGCGCCGTGATCATGCCCGATGCCGCGAGCCTGGACCGGACCGGCGAGGTGGGCAAAATAGCGAGTGACTTCTACATGAACGATGAGGCCGTCGAAGGCGTCGCCATCGTCAATGGCTACAGCCTGCTGGACGGCCAGAACAAGAACAATGCCGCGACCGTTTTCGTCGGCTTCAAGGATTTCGAGGAGCGCTACAAGGACGACGAAACCATCAAGGCTCAAAGCGCTCCTGCGGTGATACAGAAATCGGCCCGCGAATTCTCCACAATTCAGAGCGGGATCATTTTGCCGGTCAACCCGCCCTCCATTCCCGGTTTGGGCACCACCGGCGGCATGGAGGTCTGGGTCCAGAGCAAGGGTGATGCCAGCGTGGGCCAATTGGCCGAACTGGTCTCGACCCTCGTGGCAAAAGCCAAGCAACGCCCGGAACTCGGCGCCGTCACCTCAACCTTCAACGTGTTCTCGCGACAACTGATGGTCGACGTCGACCGGGAAAAAGCGGAAACCCTTGGGGTGCCCGTGGAGGATGTCTACAGCACCATGCAGACCATGTTCGGTTCGCTGTATGTCTCGCAGTTCAACAAATTCAGTCGGCTGTGGCAGGTCATCCTGCAAGCTGAGCCGATCTATCGCCTGAAGGCCGAGGACCTGCAACAAATCTACGTGCGCAGCAAGACGATGGAGATGGTACCCCTCAAAGCGCTGCTGACCACCCGCTATGTCACCGGGCCCGACCTGCTCACCCGTTTCAACAACTTCCCGGCGGTCAAACTCACGGCCAACGCGGCACCCGGCTACAGTTCCGGCCAGGCGCTCAAGGCGCTGGAAGAAATCAGCGCCGAAATCATGACCAATGACTACGCCCTGGCCTTGAGTGGCGAGGCCTTCGAGGAGAAGAAAAGCGGCGGTGCGTCTTCCCAGGTGTTCATCTTTGGCCTGGTGATGGTGTTCCTGATCCTCGCGGCGCAATACGAAAAATGGTCCCTCCCCGTCGGCGTACTGCTGGCGGTGCCCTTTGCCTTGTTTGGTGCGCTGCTGGCGGTCTTGCTCCGAGGCTTGAGCAATGACGTCTACTTCCAGATCGGCTTGACCATGCTGGTGGCCCTGGCCGCCAAGAATGCGATCCTGATCTTCGAGTTTGCGGTGCTCAACCGCGAAAACGGCATGTCCGCCTACGATGCCGCCATGACCGCCGCAAAGGAACGCTTGCGCCCGATCGTGATGACGTCCCTGGCGTTCATCCTCGGGTGCGTGCCGTTGGCCATTGCCGTCGGCGCCTCGGAAAACAGTCGGCACTCCATCGGTACGGGGGTGATTGGCGGCATGCTGGCGGCGACCGTGATCGCGATCTTCTTCATCCCGCTGTTCTACTACCTGGTGGAAAGGATGTTCGGCGAAAAGGACAAACCCGACACGGTCGTTCAACCGAAAGAATTGCCATCGCCAGGGCAGCTTCCCGACGGTGCTGCGCAAAACCGGCATGAGGGGGATTGAGATGTACAGATCCCCTCTCCCGCTGTTGCTGTGCCTTGGCCTCGTGGGTTGCATGGTCGGCCCGGATTACCAACATCCTGAGATCGACACCCCGGCGGCGTATCGTTATGCGGACAAGGAAGCGAAGAATCTTTCCAATACGCTGTGGTGGGAGCAGTTCCAGGACCCGGTGCTCAATGACTTGATCCGCATCGCGCTGCAGGAAAACAAAGACATCAAGATTGCGGCGGCACGGGTCGAACAGTTCCAGGGCCGCTATGGCGAAACGCGTTCGCTGTTGTTTCCGCAAGTCGGCCTCGGCGCGCAAGGCCAGCGCACCCGCTCGCCTCGGGACAACGGCCCGGTCCCGCTGGACCCGTCCGTCGACCCGGTGTTCAACAACTACCAGGCCGTGCTTAATGTGAATTGGGAGCTGGATGTCTGGGGTCGCCTGCGCCGGCTGAACGAATCTGCACGCGCCGATCTGCTGGCGTCGGAGGAAGGCCGCCGGACCGTGATCCTTAGCCTGGTGTCGTCGGTGGCCTCAAGTTACGTCACCCTGCGTGACCTTGATCGGGAACTGGAAATTGCCCGCACGACTGCCAAGGTGCGGGGCGATTCCTACGAGATTTTCAAACTGCGCTACGGGGCCGGCACCATTTCCGAGATGGAGCTGGCGCAGAACCAGTCGGAGTACGAGCGCACCCTGGCCTCGGTTGCGCAATTCGAACCTCTGGTGGCGCAACAGGAAAACGCACTGGCCGTGCTGCTGGGCCGTAATCCAGGACCGATCATTCGCGGACGCGATCTTGGCCAACTGGCGCTGCCATCGGTGCCGGCCGGGTTGCCCTCTGATTTGCTGGAACGACGTCCCGACCTGCGCCAGGCCGAGCTGAATCTGATTTCAGCCAACGCGCAAATCGGTGCCGCCAAGGCCCAGTACTTCCCGACCATTTCCCTCACCGGGCTGCTGGGTTCCGTCAGCAATCAACTCTCGGACCTGTTCACCGGGCCCGCCGCTACGTGGTCTTATGGCCTGGCCGCAAGCATGCCGATCTTCACCGCTGGTGGAATCGCCGGCCAAGTGCAACAGGCCGAAGCCTTCCAGAAACAAGCCTTGCTGAGCTACCAGCAGTCGATTCAATCGGCGTTCAGGGACGTGGAAAACGCCTTGATCGCCTCCACTAAATCCCGCGAGCAAATGGCCTCCCAGGACCGGCAGGTCGAGGCACTGCGCACTTACGCGCGGTACGCGCGGTTGCGTTATGACAACGGCTACACCAGCTACATCGAAGTCCTCGACGCCGAGCGCAGTCTGTTTGATGCCGAGCTGAATTACACCCGCACCCGAGCCACGGTGTTTACCTCGATGATTGATTTGTACAAGGCCACTGGCGGCGGTTGGGTGGCCGAGGCGGACCAGCTGACGGCGGTTGAAAAGCCTCGGCAATAAGGATTTTTGGGCACATCCCCATTGTGGCGAGGGAGCTTGCTCCCGCTGGGGCGCGTAGCGGCCCGCTTTTCCCTGAAAAATGGGGCCTGCTACGCAGTCCAGCGGGAGCAAGCTCCCTCGCCACAGAGATTTCGACTGCTTTCAGATTTGCTGAGGTGAACAGTCATACGGCTGTCTAATCGCGATCCTCGTCCTGCACTTTCGCCCCCTCCACCGGATGCAACTTCAGATAACGATTGACCGCGACGCCAATCGTTGGAAAAAACGCCGCTTCGCCCAACCGCTCGAATACACCGAATCGCTTCAACTTGTCCTTCACGGGGTCTTTCATCTCGGCCACGCACAACTTGATACCGGCTGCGCGCAGGGTTTCGTCCAGTTCCATCAGCATGTCGGCGGACGTCACGTCCACGCTGGTGATCGGCTCTGCTGCAACCACCAGCCATTTCACGGGCGTAGGCGATGTCGCGACCGCGTTAAGCGCTTGATCATTGAACAGCTCGGCGTTGGCGAAAAACAACGGCGCATCCCAGCGAAACAGCACCAGGCCAGGCATAACGCGAGCGTGCGGATAACGCTTGAGGTCGTGATAGCCCTGCACACCGTCAGCGCGACCCAGTACCGCCGAATACGGACGCCACGCATCCCACAGGAACTCGATCACCGCAATCACGATGGCCAGGCCAATGCCCTGAATGGCGCCCAACACGGCGACACCGACCGTACACACGATAGACAGCCAGAATTCCCAGCGCTGGATGCGATAGATCCGTCGCAGGTCCGCGACCTCGATCAGGCCAATGGCCGAGGCGATCACGACAGCCGCCAAGGCGCTGGTGGGCAGGTTTTGCAGCAGGTCCGGTGCGACAAGCAGCAATATGGCCACCGCCAACGCGCCGACGACTCCGGTCAGTTGCGTCCTGGCGCCGGCCGCCTCAGCCACCGGTGTGCGCGATGAACTGCTGCTGATCGGGAAGCCCTGGAACAACCCGGCGGCCAGGTTGGCGACGCCAAGTCCGACCATTTCCTGATTCGGGTCGACATAGGTTCGGGTGCGTGCCGCATACACCCGGGACAGCACGCTGGTGTCGGCAAACGACACCAGCGCCACCGCACAACCGCCAAGCACGACCGGGACGATATCGTCGAAGGTGATCAGCGGAATGGCGAACGCCGGCAGGCCTTGTGGCAGCGAACCGAGCACCGCCACATTGTGCGCCGTCAGCCCCAGCACACCCACCGCGACCGTGGCACCCGCCACCGCAATCAGGATGCCCGGCACGCGTTTTTTGTCCTTGAGCAACAGGATCACCGCCAGTGTGGCGGCACCGATCGCGAACGTGACCCAGTTGGTTTTTCCCTGCATCACCGCGGTGGCAATGGCCCACAGGTTTCTCAGCGGGCCGTCAGTCTGGATCGAAAAGCCGAAAAACTTCGGCAGCTGGCTGATCAACACGGTCAGCGCAATGCCGTTCATGTAGCCGTAGCGGATCGGCTTGGACAGCAACTCGGTGACGAAGCCCAAACGCGCCACGCCAGCGAGGATGCACACAGCCCCCGAAACGATCGCCATCATGCCGGCCAGCGCCACCGCGCGTTGTGGATCACCACCGGACAGCGGCAAGACCACCGCCAGGATGACGGCGGCCAGCGAGGAGTCCGGCCCCAGCACCAGAATCCGGCTTGGCCCGAACAGCGCGTAGGCCAGCAGCGGAATGATGGTTGCATAGAGGCCATAGATACCCGGTACCCCCGATGCCACTGCATAGGCGATACCGACCGGCACCAGCATCGTGGTCAGCACCAGCCCCGCGACAATATCGTGCTGCAACCAGGCGGCTTTGTACCCGCGCAGCGTTTGCAGCCCCGGCAGCCAACGAACCCAGCCGGTTTGCTCGTTGCCCTTCGCCCTGTGCGCAATCCGGCCAGCTTCCGGGACGGACGGCGACGTATCCGAATCACTCATGGGTTTCGAGCTCCTTTGGGGAAGCGTCCGTCAGAATTTTTCAGGGATACGCCGGAACGGATAATCCGGGTCACGATAGCCACCCGGTTTCTGCCGCTTGGGCAAGATCACTTTTTCCCGTGGCACATCTTTGTAGGGGATGCGGCTGAGCAAGTCGGTAATGATGTTGAGGCGGGCCCGGCGCTTGTCGTTCGAGTCGGCGACCAGCCAGGGCGCGAATTCGGAATCGGAGGCCTTGAACATCTCGTCTCGTGCGCGCGAGTAGTCATACCAGCGGCTGTAGGACTTGAGGTCCATGGGGGTCAGCTTCCAGATTTTGCGGCCATCCTTGATGCGTGCTTCGAGCCGGCGGGTCTGTTCCTCGGGGCTGACCTCCAGCCAATACTTGAGCAGGATGACGCCCGAGTTGACGATGGCGTGTTCCACCAGCGGCAAAGACTTGAGGAAAGCGACGGCTTGTTCTTCGGTGCAGAACCCCATCACACGTTCAACGCCCGCGCGGTTGTACCAGCTGCGATCAAAGATCACCACTTCGCCAGCGGCAGGCAGGTGCGGCAAGTAGCGTTGCACATACATCTGGCTCTTTTCGCGGTCGGTGGGCGCCGGCAAAGCCACCACGCGAAAGACCCGCGGGCTCACCCGTTCGGTAAGGGCCTTGATCGTCCCGCCCTTGCCGGCACCGTCGCGACCCTCAAAGACAATGCAGATCTTGATGCCTTTGAATTTGACCCACTCCTGCAACTTGACCAGCTCGACGTGCAGCCGGCGCAACTGCTCAAGGTAGTCCTTGTTCTTCAGTTTCGCGCCTTCCGTGGAGCGCCCCTTTGCAGTGCCCTTTTTTTCCTTTGCCATGACCAGACCTCACGCATGTTGTCACTGATTAACGACAGAACGACCTTAGAGCGCCGGTTGCAGGCGCTTCGAGATGCAGGCTTTTTATCCGCCCAGCGCGATGATCGCGGCGATCAGCAGCGCACCGGTGATGGTCAGCACAATCGCCCCTTGCCACGGTTTTGCGCCGGCGTAGCGCGCCAGCATCCAGCCCGCCACAAACAGCACCGCGAGGCCAATCAGGTTGGAAATGCGCACGGCAAGGTTTGTGTCCTCGAGCAACAGAAACGGCACGACAAGCGGAAACGTGGCGAGCACGACCAACAGAAAAACACCGAGTGCCCCTTTGAAATCGTCCAGCGTCAGGCGCGGCAGCCTCGGTGTAGCGGGTGCCTCGACCAGGCGGCGGCGCAGCAATTCGAGCCCGTCGGCGCCGGCCGCTGACGCGAGACGCGCAGGCAGTGCATCCGCAACGAGCGCCCGCCCGGTGGCCTCGTCCGCGCCGCTGCGCACCGTGGCGAGCAGCGTACGGTTGCGGGTGCGCTCGATCAGCGCTCGTAACAGGTACATCACCGCGTCGGCGAGCCCCCAGGCGAGGTTGCAGCCGAGGGCGGCGATCATCATCAGGCGTTCCGCTTCCCGGTCAGCGGTGACCACGCTGATCGTTCCGGTGAAGGTCATCGCCATGAGGAGGCCGAATATCACCTCCGTGACGCGCTCGACCGGGTCGAGCACTCGGGCAGGTTTCTGTTCTTCACTACTGTCCATGCGTCCAACCCTGGCAGGTCAAAAGCCGCTGTTGTGTCCTTTGAGGCCGGGGTCATGAGTCGCCACCCGGCGAATTTTTGAGGCTGTCTTTTCCAGCCCCCTATGAGTGTAGTTTGAAACGATTTTGCTGCTGCGATGTCGCGCACAAACCTGGCCCTGCCATCTGTGCCGACTACACTCCTGCCAGTACCGACGCAGAACGTTCGCCTTGAACCTCATTCGCACAGTGTTTGCGACTGGCTGTCGCTTCGCTTGAGCGATCAGCGCCGCCACGGAGCTTTTATGTTCGTCAGCCTGTTGATCATCCTCACCGCTTCCCTGGTCGTCATTTCCGTGTTCCATCGTCTGCGCTTGCCGCCGGTGCTGGGCTATCTCTGCGTGGGGCTGATCGTTGGGCCGACGGCCTTCGGCTGGGTACACGACAGTGAAGCGTTGCCACTGCTCGCGGAACTGGGCGTGGTTTTTTTGCTGTTTTCCCTGGGGCTGGAGTTTTCGTTGTCGAAAATGATCGCGCTGCGGCGTGTGGTGTTTGGCCTCGGCAGCCTTCAAGTGGTGGTGTCCGGTGGCGTGCTGGGCGCCATTCTGATGCTGATCGGCATGCCCCCCGCGCCTGCGTTTTTACTCGGTGGCGGCCTGGCGTTGTCATCGACCGCCATTGTCAGCAAAGAACTGGTCAGCCTCGGCGAGATTTTCAGCAGCCACGGCCAGAACGCAATCGGCGTGTTGCTGTTCCAGGATGTGGTGGCGGTGTTGCTGCTGACGATGGTCCCCGTGTTTGCCGGCAACAGCGAGCAAGCCTGGTATTGGGCGTTGCCCCTGACGCTGGGCAAGACCGTGGTGTTGTTCGTTGGCCTGTCATTGGCCAGTCGCTGGGTGTTGCCACGGCTGTTCCATGAAGTGGCCGCGGCACGTTCCGCTGAACTGTTCGTACTGCTGGCGCTGGTGATCGTGCTGCTGACGGCCGGGCTGACGCACTTGATTGGTCTCTCCCCTGCCCTGGGCGCCTTTCTCGCCGGCATGCTGCTGGGGGAAAGCCATTACCGGCACCAGATCGAGGCAGACCTGCGCCCGTTCCGCGACATTTTGCTTGGCGTGTTCTTCATCAGTATCGGCATGCTGATCGACTTGCGATTGTTTGTCAGTCACGGCCTGCTGATCCTCGCGCTGACCGTGGGTTTGCTGCTGATCAAGGGCTGTGTGGTCGCCTTGCTGGTCAAGTTGCGCGGCAGCGACAGTGAAACCGCCTGGCGCAGCGGCCTCGCATTGGCCCAGGGCGGCGAGTTCTGTTTTGCCTTGATGTCGCAAATGCAGCTGAACAACCTGCTGCCCGTTGACCTGGGTAAATTGTTGCTGGCAGCGACGTTCTGCTCAATGGTGGTCACGCCGACACTGCTGCGCGCCGCGCCCGGCATCGCCACACGCCTGCATCGCAAACCCAACGAAGAGGCGAAACTGGAGGAAATCAGTGCCCTCAACGCTGAGGCGCAGGGGCATGTGGTGATTTGTGGTTATGGTCGTGTGGGGCAATCCATTGGCCGCATCCTGCTCAAAGCCAACCAGCCTTATATCGCGCTGGATAACGACCCGGTGCGCGTTCGGGAAGCCGCGGTCGCGGAAAGTTGCGTGCACTATGGCGATTCCCACCGGGGCGAACTGCTGGTCGCGGTGGGGCTGGAGCGCGCGAGTCTGATGGTCATCGCCGTGGACAAGCCCGACATCGCCTTGCAAGTGCTACAGGAGGCGCGCCGAATCAACCCGACCGTGCCGATCCTGGTCCGCACCCGGGACGACAGCCTGATCCCCGAGTTGAAAGCGGCCGGTGCCAGCGAAGTGGTGCCCGAATTGCTCGAATCCAGCCTGATGCTCGCCTCCCATGCGCTGGTGCTGTTGGGGTTCCCCGGGCCGCAGGTGCAGGAACGAGTCGCTCAGGTGCGACTCGATCGCTATCGCCTGCTGCACGGTTTTTACCCCGGCGCGGAAGACGAAGAAACGGGCGACGCAAAGTAAACCGCCGCCCCTGCCCGCGCTCCTATTGGCTCAGCGCCTGTTCGCGGATCAGCCGCTTGTTGATTTTGCCGACGCTGGTTTTGGGGATTTCGGCAACGACCTGGATCTGCCTGGGGATTGCCCACTTATTGATCCGCCCGCTCTCGACGTACTGCTGCAGATGGGCCTCCAGCAGTTGCCGGGTCACGCTTTCGCCCGGCGCACAGACGACCAGCGCCACTGGACGCTCGCCCCACTGCGGGTCAGGGATGCCGACAACCGCCACAGAGGTGATGGCGGGATGCTCGCTGATCAGGCTTTCCAGCTCCAGCGAACTGATCCACTCGCCGCCCGTCTTGATCACGTCCTTGATCCGGTCCTTGATCTCCACCACACCCATGGCGTCGATGGACGCGATATCGCCGGTGTGCATCCAGCCGTTTTCCCACAGCTGAGCCCCTTGATCGGGCTCTTTCAGGTAGCCCTGCGTCAGCCACGGCGCACGGACGACGATCTCGCCCACGGCCTCGCCATCCTGAGGGGCCTCGTTGCCGTTGGCGTCGATGATTCGCAAATCCACCATCGGCACCGCCACGCCTGTCTTGATGCGGGCGGCCACCTGCGTGTGCGCCGGTTGTTCGAGTTCGGCGTCACTCAAATGAGTCAGGCAGAGCAACGGGCAGGTCTCGGACATGCCGTAGCCGGCATGCACGCGCATGCCCCGGGCCGTCGCCTGGGCGGCAAGGCCATGGGTCAAGGCACTGCCGCCGAGGAGCATTTTCCAGCCGCCAAAATCGGTATCAGCCGCTTCATCACACCCCAGGAGCATTTGCAGAATCGTCGGCACGCAATGGGAAAAACTAACCTTTTCTTCGCGGTACAACCGGACCAGACTGTTGGGCTCATAGCGGCCTGGGTAAACCTGCTTGACCCCCATCAACGTGGCGACATAGGGCACGCCCCAGGCATGCACATGAAACATCGGGGTCATGGGCATGTACACATCGTCGGAGCGCAATAACGGCGAGCTGTGGTACACACCGAGGGTGCCCACGGCGTTCAGCGTATGCAGCACCAACTGGCGGTGGGAAAAGTACACGCCCTTGGGATTGCCGGTGGTGCCGGTGGTGTAGAACAGCGTGGCGACCGAGTTCTCGTCAAAGTCCGGGAAATCGAAGTGAGGCTCGGCGTCCGCCAACAGGCTTTCGTATTCACCCAGCACCGGTAACGAGGTCGATGGCGCCACGGCGTCACTGAGCTGAATGTAGCCTTTGACCGTCGTCAGCTGGTCATGAACCTGCTCGACCAAGGGCAGGAAATCATCATGCACCAACACCAGATCATCCTCGGCGTGGTTCATGGTGTAGACAATCTGCTCCGTCGAGAGCCGGATGTTGACTGTGTGCAACACCGCGCCAATCATCGGCACTGCGAAAAAACACTCCAGGTACCGGTGGCTGTCCCAATCCATCAGCGCCACGGTATCCCCGGGCTTGACGCCTGCTTTGGTCAGCGCGTTGGCCAGTTGCCGGATGCGAGCGTTCAACGTTCGATAGTCGTAGCGCAGCTTGTCCGCGTAAACGATTTCCTGATCGGGTGCGTAGCGCGCACCCGAGAGCAACAGGCTCTTGATCAACAACGGATAGCTGTACGCCCCCTGTGCGGGGGGAATTATTTTTGTGGTTGCCACGGTGAAGTCTTCCTGATGCTGTTGACTGGAGATCATCTCCGGTTCACGGGGTCAGAACTGTGATGCATCGAGCAGGTAAAGCGATTCGCTCCCCGCCCGAACCGACGCCGCCAGCGAATGAACGCGGGGCAACAGACGCGCAAAGTAGAACCGTGCGGTACCCAGCTTGCTGGCGTAGAAATCGTCCTGCGCTTCCTTGCCCTGCGCGGCCTGGGCCATCAACGCCCACATGTAGGCGTAGGCCGTGTAACCGAAGGCGTGCAGGTACTCGACCGAGGCCGCGCCGATTTCGTTGGGGTTGTTTCGCGCACGGTCCAGCAACCAGGCGGTGAGTTCATCGAGGTTGTGCAAGGCACTGTTCAGCGGCTGAGTGAACTCGGCCAGCTCGGCGCTTGCGGTGGCGGTGAACTGGCGGATTTCATCGGCAAACAGCTTGTAGAGTTCACCGCCGGTGCCGACCACTTTGCGCCCGGCCAGGTCCAGCGCCTGGATGCCGTTGGTGCCTTCGTAGATCTGGGTGATGCGCACATCGCGCACCAGTTGCTCCTGGCCCCACTCGCGAATGTAGCCGTGGCCGCCAAACACTTGCTGGCCATGGATTGTGGCCTCCAGGCCCAGATCGGTCAGAAACGCCTTGGCCACTGGCGTCAACAAGGCGACCAGTGCTTCGGCGCGCTTGCGTGTTTCCAGGTCTTCGCTGTACTTGGCGGTGTCGAGTTGCATCGCCACATAGGTAGAAAACGCACGACCGCCTTCGTTGCAGGCTTTCATGGTCAGCAGCATGCGGCGCACGTCAGCGTGCACGATGATCGGGTCGGCCGGTTTTTCCGGGGCTTTCGGCCCGGTCGCCGAGCGACTTTGCAAGCGGTCGCGGGCGTAGGCCAGCGCATTCTGATAAGAGCGTTCAGCCGTGGCCAGCCCCTGAATGCCGACGCCCAGGCGCTCGTAGTTCATCATGGTGAACATCGCCGCCAGGCCCTTGTTCGGCGCATCGACGATCCAGCCCGTGGCGCCGTCGAAATTCATCACGCACGTCGCCGAGGCCTTGATCCCCATCTTGTGTTCGATGGAGCCGCAGGACAGCGAGTTCTTCTGACCCAGGCTGCCATCGGCATTGACCATGACTTTGGGCACCAGGAACAGCGAGATGCCCTTGGGGCCGGCCGGCGCATCGGGCAGCCTGGCCAGCACCAGGTGAATGATGTTCTCGGTCAGGTCGTGCTCGCCGCCCGTGATGAAGATCTTGGTACCGCTGATGGAGTAGGAACCATCCGCCTGAGGCTCTGCACGGGTGCGGATGATGCCCAGGTCCGTGCCGGCGTGCGGCTCGGTGAGGCACATCGAACCGGTCCAGACGCCGGCATACAGGTTGGGCAGGTAAGTCACTTTCAGCGTTTCGCTGGCATGCGCATTGAGGGCCAGGCAGGCGCCGGCGGTCAGCATCGGGTAAAGGCCGAACGACAGGTTGGCCGCATTGACCAGCTCTTCGACCTGGGCGCCGATCACTTTGGGCATGCCCATGCCACCGTACTGCGGGTCACCGCCGACGCCGACCCAACCGCCTTCGGCGAAGGCGCGATAAGCCTCGGCAAAGCCGCTGGGCGTGCTGACAGTCCCGTCGTGCCAGGAACAGCCCTGCTCGTCGCCACTGCGATTGAGCGGCGCGATCAGCTCGGCCGTGATCTTGCCCGCTTCTTCAAGGACGGCATTGGCGGTCTCTTCATCCACCACCTCGGCCAGGGCCGGCATGGCCGCCCACAGCCGGGAAACGTTGAACACTTCGTTGAGTACGAACCGAATGTCGCGCAGGGGCGCAGTGTAGTCAGACATATTGAAATACTCAGGCAATGTCAGGGCCTGCAACAGGCCCTGGTCAATGGAAATGCCACCCTTACGAGTGAGCACCGACAAGCGCCGTCTCACGTTCAACGGGGCTTGATGGAACGGGGGCGATGTTTCGCAGCAGGAAGCAGGACAGTGCCGGGATGAGGATCAAGGCACCGAGCATGTTCCAGATGAACATGAAGGTCAGCAGGATGCCCATGTCGGCCTGGAACTTGATCGGCGACCAGGCCCAGCACACCACGCCCGCCGCCAGGGTGATGCCCACCAGACCCACCACCCGACCGGTGAACGACACCGCGTTGCGGTAAGCCTTGGCCAACGGCATGCCCTGGCGCTGGTAGTGCAACTGCACGCTGAGTAGGTACAACGCGTAATCCACGCCGATCCCGACCCCCAGCGCAATCACCGGCAAGGTCGCCACTTTCACGCCGATGCCCATCATCACCATCAGCGCCTCGCAAAGGATCGACGTCAGTACCAGCGGCAGCAGCGCCACCAGCGTGGCGCGCCAGCTGCGGAAGGTGATCAGGCAGAACAGCGTCACCGCCGCGTACACGTAAAGCAGCATCGTGTGGTTGGCTTCACGCACCACAATGTTGGTCGCCGCTTCAATGCCGGCAGTACCGGCGGCCAGCAGGAACTGGCGATCATCGGTGCTGTTTGCCTTGGCGAACTTGTCGGCGATGGCGACCACCGCGTCCAGGGTTTCAGCTTTGTGATCCTTGAGGAAGGCGATCACCGGCATCACCGAACAGTCGGTGTTGAACAACTCCGGCGCGTTGACCGACGCCTGCTGCGCGGCATAGTTCAGGACGTTCTGGTTGCGCTGGATGCTGTTCAGCTTGGGATTGCCCTCGAACGAACCGGCCGTGATCTGCCGAACCGCGTTGACCAGCGATGAAGTCGCTTGCACGCCCGGGTACTGTTGCAGCTCCCACGCCAGGCGGTCGGCGAGGATCAGCGTCTGATAATTCAGGCAGCCTTCGGGCGCCGTTTTGATCATGACCGCAAACAGGTCGCTGGACAGTGCGTAGTGGCTGGTGATGTAGGCGTTATCGCGGTTGTAGCGAGAGTCCGCGCGCAACTCCGGGGCGCCGCTGTCGAGGTCGCCGATTTGCAGGTGCTGGCTGACCGCGAAACCTGCGATGCCCAGCGCCACCGCGCCGAGCACGATGCCCGTGGCCCATTTGCGCGTGGTGAAGCGGTCGAGGAAATCCCACAGTTTGCCGAAACCGCGGCTCTGCGCGGCACGGGTGTCGATCTTCAGCGCACGCTCGGCAGCCTTGGCGCCCACGCCGATGTACGACAGCGCCACCGGCATCAGCAGCAGTGAAGTAAAAATCAGCACCGCAACGCCAATACTCGCGGTAATGGCCAGGTCCTGAATCACCGGGATGTCGATCAGCATCAGCACCATGAAGCCGACCGCATCGGCCAGCAACGCGGTGACACCAGCAATGAACAGGCGGCGGAAGGTGTACCGCGCAGCCACCAGTTTGTGGGTGCCCCGGGCAATGTCCTGCATGATGCCGTTCATCTTCTGCGCCGCGTGGGACACGCCGATCGCAAAAATCAGGAACGGCACCAGCACCGAATACGGATCGATGGCATAACCCAGCCAGGCCACAATGCCCAGTTGCCAGACCACCGCCGTCAGCGAGCAGAAAATCACCAGCAGCGTGCTGCGCAGGCAACGGGTGTACAGGTAAATGATGACGAACGAGGTGACCACGGCCAGGCCGAAAAACATCATCACCTGGATCAGGCCGTCGATCAGGTCGCCGATCAACTTGGCAAACCCGATCACGCGGACCTTGTATTTGCCCTTGCCCTCCTCTCCGGCCTTGCGTGCCTTGCTGTCGCCGGCAAATTCAATCTTGTCGCGCAGTTTTTCTTCCAGCTGCTGCGCGAACTGGTAGTAATTGATGCTGTGACCGGTCGCCGATGCCTTGTCCATCAAGGGGACGATCAACATGCTCGACTTGAAATCGCTGGCCACCAGGCTGCCGACGATGCCGGCGCGGTTGATGTTCTGGCGCAACCGTTCGATGTCAGCCGGCGAACCGCGATACGCATCGGGCATCACCGGGCCGCCCTGGAAGCCTTCCTCAGTGACTTCATTCCAGCGCACCGCCGGGCTCCACAAGGACTTCATCCAGGCGCGGTCAACGCCCTCGCTGAGGAACAGTTCGTCGTTGACCTGTTTGAGCACGGCCAGATAATCGGGATCGAAAATGTCACCCTGGGTGTTTTCCACCACCACCCGCACCGAACTGCCCAGGCCCCGCAGGGATTTGCGGTTCTCCAGGAAGTTCTGAATGTAGGGCTGACTCTGGGGAATCATTTTTTCGAAGCTGGGGCGCAGCTCCAGGCGAGTGACCGCCATATAACCCAGCACCAGCGTGACCAACGCCATGACCAGCATGAACAGCGGGCGATAGTTGAACACCCAGCGCTCCAGCCGGTTGCCGGAGCAGCGGTCGAAGTCACGCAAGTGGCAGATCACCGGCATGGTGTCTTGCTTGATGTTGCCCATGTCTGGGTACTCGCTCTATTGGATGCGTTCTTATTGGATGTGCAGTGCGCGTGCACCACGGCTGCCGACCAGCACCAGCCAGCCATCGGGGCCGAAGATGGCGCCGGCGGACGGGGCGAGGTTTTGCTGCGGCACCAGCGTGAGCGCGTTGCCGTTGTCGGCGTCGACCAGCATTTGTCCCCCCTGGCTGAACAACAGGAAACGACCTTTGGCGTCCGCTGTGGCCGCGGTGATGCTGACTTGCAGGCCGGTGCTGAGCTCGGTCCAGCTGGCGCCACCATCCTTGCTGCGAAACACATGCCCGCGCAGGCCGTAGACCAGCACTTCGCCCGGCTTGCCAATCACCCCGAAAAAGCTGCCCTGATAAGGGGACTCGACCGCCGCGAAACGCTGCTCGGCGTCGTTCCATTTGAGCAGCAGCCCCTGCTCGCCCACGATGAAGAGCGCATCGCCGGTGGCGGCGATGGCATTGAGGTGCAAGCCTTGCGGGTTATCGACGCGGTCCTGAAAAGGGGTCCAGTGTTGACCGCCGTCTTCGGTGCGCAGGATCAGGTTGAACGCACCCACTGCATAACCGAACCGCTCATTGGCGAACCACACGTCGAGCAGCGGTTTGTCAGCGCCCTCCTCGATCAGTCGCTGGCCATCAGCGGCGAGCTGCGCCCATTGTTCGTTGGCCGGTTCGGCACTGGCCAACGCACCGTAATGCTTGACCAGTAAGGTACCGATCTGGCGGCCGTCCAGTTGTTTGGTCCAGGTCTCCCCGCCATCATTGCTGTGCAACACCACACCGTCGTTACCCACTGCCCAACCCTGGCTGGGTGACGGAAAGTTCACGGCATTGAGGTCGGCACTGACCGGCACGGCGGCCTGCTTCCAGTCCTTGCCGTGATCATCGGAATAAAGAATGTGGCCACGTTGTCCCACGGCGACCAGTCGGTCACCCGCACGGGCGGCACCCAGCAACGGGCTGCTGACCGCCAGCGCGCTAGGCTTGGCCGGCAGGTCCAGCACGTCGACGTAGCTGGCCGCCTGAGTGATGCCCTGCAGCAGAACCAGCAGGCTGCCGAGCGCCAACGTCAGGTACTTCTTGTACGAACACATACGGCGTCCTCTCGAAAAAACTGCGCCGGGCACACGTGATGTGCCACCCGGCGTTGAAACACGGCGTTTTAACGAATGCCGGCGCCCGCCAGGGACTCCGGCGACCACTGCGCCTTGGACAGCGAGTCGATGTAGCGGATACCGCCGTAAGGGCCTACGACACCATTGATGTTGTAGGAACCGCCGACCAGGTCGTAGATCATGAACGGTGTGGAGTCCGGCACCTGCTTGTCATAGCTCTGGCTCAAGAAGGCGAACGAGCCACGGTAAAGCTGACCGCGCGCGTCGTACTGGTCAGAGGCCAGTGCGGCCCAGCTGTCTTCATCGAGGTAGAAGCGACGTTTCTGATAGACGTGGCGTGCGCCGGCCTTGAGGTTGCCCTCGACGACCCAGACGCGGTGTTTCTCCCAGCGCACGAAATCAGGTGCCAGGTGATTGGGAGTGGTCAGGCTTTTCGGGTCCTGCACGTAGGTCAGCTTGTAGGTGTTGTACGGCACGATCATTTCCTGCTTGCCGACCAGCTTCCAGTCGTAGCGATCGAGGGCGCCGTTGAACACAAACACATCGTCATAAGTGCCCGCACCGGCCGTGCCCGGGTTAGGCGTGTCGTAGGCCAGGTTCGGCGCCAGCTTCACGCGACGTTGACCCGGCAGGTACTGCCAGGCGCGGCGCGGTTGTTCCAGCGGGTTGGCGGCGTCCTTGAGCATGATCGACTCGCCGGCCCGGCGTGCGGGTCCGGTGTAGTACAGCTTCATCTGGTAGTAGACGTCGGAGCTGCTGATCGGCTGGGCCAGGTTCTCGTAGATCGGGTAGGTAATGAACGCCTGCCCGGTGGTGGCCAGGCTCGCCACGCCGGCGGAATCGACGTTCCACGAGTCGTACTTGGAGTTGATGTTGACCCCTTGGTAACGCAGCAGGAAGTTCCACATTGCCTCGCTGCCCGATTGCGGAATCGGGAACGGTACGCCGGGCAATACGTTGTCGATGGCCAGGCCACCTTCAAGGGACTTGGCGCCCGTGGCGTTTTTCACGCCGTTGTCCAGCACGGTTTGCGGCAGTGCCACGGTGCGGTGAGTCGGGTAAACATCGACACGGAAAGTCGGGAAACGCTTGGCCAGTTCCGCGGTGGTGGCTGTAAGCATGCCTTTGTATTGATCAACGTTTTTGCCGTCGATCACCAGCAGCGGTTTTTCACTGGCAAATGGGTCCGGGCGCATGCTGTCGCCGGACTTGAAACCGGCGGGGGCCGTGGTCAACCCTCCCGCATAGGCGGGAATGGAGCCGTCGGCGCTGGCGGCTTTTTCAGCGCCCACCAGGGTCAGGCTGCTGCCCAGTTTGGCCGCCTCCTGAGTTGAAACAGCGGCCTGCGCATGGGCGGCAATGGCCAGGGTCAATGACGCGGCGAGCAGAGTCTGCACAAATTTCATGGGGTCGTACTCCTGCTTAGTGACTAAGCATTGGGTGAATCAAAAGGTGGTTTTCAGCGTCAGGTACAGCGCGCCACGGTCTTCCGTGGTCGCACCGCCGCCCGAGAAGGATGAATAACCACCGGCGTAGCACGCATAGTTTTCGTTACCGCTGAAGGCATTCGGGGTGGAACCGTCGCCACCGTTTGGACCGGTACTCACACCGCTGACATTGCACTTTTCGGTTTTGCCGAAGGAGTCCACGTACTTCAGGTCGACAAAGTATTTGTTGTACACAACCGCGCCGACACCCACGGCATAGTTGCCGGTGTCCTTGGCACCACCACCAGAGACCGGCGAGACACCCGCCAGACCCACGTTGAGCGAAGCCGGAGCGTTCAGATCGACACCCGGGAAAACCTGGTACCAGGTCGGGGTGAAGTTAACGGCGATACCCCAGTTGTCACGGGTGGGTGCATCAATGCCGCGATAGGAGTCTTTGCCCTTGTAGAGCGCCGCGTTCTTGTCATCGAGCTTGAGCAGATTGCTGTAATACAGCTCGCCCAACAGGGTCGCTGAATCGAACACCGGCGTTTTCGGCAGCGTCATCAGACCGTTGAGCGTCCAGTGCAAGGTGTCACCGGTGGCGCTCATGCTGTCGCCACGGCGCGGGGTGTCATAGACCACGCCGGTGGAGGCGGTACGTGCCGGCAACAGACCGAGGCCTTGACCCAGACCCAACGGATCGGTCGAGCTGACGATTGCCGGAATACTGGCCAGCGGCATGTTGTGACGAAAGTTCAGGTCAGAACCGACGCTCACACCGCCGACATCCTTGGACAGACTCAAACCAAAGATCTGAATGTCGTCACCGTAGGCCAGTTGATAGCTTGCGGTGTTCAACGAGTTGAGCGTGTTGACGACCGTGCCCAGGGTGCCTGGCCTGGTTCCGTTGGCATTGGCCGCCGAAATCCCGGTTGCCGTCAGGTAAGCCTGAGGCAGGATGTCTGACGTATTGCGGAAGTAAACGCCGAGGGTGCCGTCCAGCCAGGCTGGCGACCACTTAGCCATGACACCCCAGTCGCCACTGCTGTGCGGCGTCAGGTCTTTGCCACGGATAACGTTGGTCAAGCCGTTGCACGGTGCCAGGCCGCAACCCAGAACAGCAGGACCTGAAGGGCTGTTGGTGTTGCCCAACAGGAACGACTGCGCACCGAAACCGATCAGGTCGGAACCACCGTAGTAGGTGCCCGCTTCCGGCAAACGCGCCGCATCCCAATTGAGGAAATATTGCGCACCCACGGTCAACTCAGGGTTGATGGTAAATGTCATCGACACCTGTTCACGCGGTACGAACAGTTCCTTGGCTTCAGTACCGGGCGACGCGGCGAGCTTGGCAAGGTCGAGGCCTGACTGGCCGTAGCTGATCGAGTGCACCGGGTTGAGAATGGTCTCGCCCCAGAACACGTTGTGCTGGCCGGCCTTGACGCTCAGCAGTGATTCCTCACCCACTTCGGTGCTGTAGAACACGAAAGCATCGAGGATTTCACCGGACGGACCATTGTAGTAGCGCTGGGCATAATTGCTCAGGTGCGGGCTGCCATTGCCGACGTTGTCACGGGTGACACCGGCGAAGTTGGGGCGGGTGTCGTTTTGGACCAGGCCCGACACATCGCCGTTGCCGTTGACGAACGGGTTGGAGTTGGAACCGGTATTTTCATACGCCTTGTCGTACCAGCTCGCGGCACTGACGCGAAAACCCATGTTCTGCTGGTAAACCACGTCCATCTCGGTCAGGAGGTCGACACGGTTAGTGATGTTGGTCCCGGCTTTGCGAAAGTTGTAGTCGCCGTCGTTGTTGTTCGGCGTCCCCAGCATGCGTTTGTCGGCACTTTCGGTGCGCACGCCGTAGTTGTATTTCACGGTGTTATCAAAACGCACCGACCAGTCAGGGTTGCCGGTATCCAGCTCGACGGCATGGGCGACCGGCACGGAGGCCGCGAGGATGGCCAGGGCCAATAGACTACGAGGTGAAGGCAGTGTGTGGCCGTGACTCTTATTGTTATGCATTACGTTGTCTCCGCCATGTTGTACTTGTTTTTGAGCGCAGCTTTCCTTGCACAGGCCTGGTGAAGGGCCTGAGTTTTTTCACGCGTTAGAGCAATTGCCGGGCATGTTGCGACCGGCCAGGTGCCTGACTAGCGATCCAATTCCAGAATGAGTGCTTCGGCCTGTGGCCAGTGGCCAAAGCCCGAGGCGGGATTGAGGTGGCCGACCTCGCCGAGATTGACCAGTTCGCTGCCCCAGCCTTCGGCCATGTGGGTCACGGCTTCAAGACTGGCCAGGTGGTCGTTGGTGCTGGCTGCCACGATGCTGCGAAACGGCAGGCCACGGGCAGGAAGCGGGTCCCAGCCGTTGGCACGAAGGGATTCCGGGGACGGATAACCCTGTGGCCATGTGGCATTGAGGTCAGGCGGTGCGGCCAGCAGAGCGCCCTTGATCGAAGCGCTGTGTCGGGCAGCCCAGTGGGCGACCATCAGCACACCGGCGCTGTGCGCCACGAGAATCACTGGCCCGTCGATTTGCTCCAGTTCATGCTGGATGGCCCGGACCCTGGCAGCGCAGTCGAGTTTGTCGGTTTCAAGCGGAGGGACGCTACGCACTTTGCTCAATCGGGCTTGCAGCAGGGTTTGCCAATGTTCGGCAACGTGGTCGCGCAGACCCGGTACGATCAGAACGGTTGCAGCTGTTTGCAGTTTGTCCACTTGAACACCTCAGAGGCACGACTGGCTGTTTCGCCAGAATCTTTTTGTAGTGCCGACATTAAAGAGCCCCTCCCCCCTGCGCTTTTCATTTGACGACAGTGACTTTTCTTTTCATGACAGCTCTTGGGCCCTCGTCTGAACCCGTGTGAAAGCAGCACACCCCGCTATAAAAACTTTGCATTTCGTGATGTGCTGGCTATATTCCGTCCCGCTAAACTCCACCGAGACCTTCCAGGAAAGCCCCGCATCATGACCAAGCTTGTGCGTGCCGCCGTCTTGACCAACTACCTGGAAGTGGCCCACTACCTGGCGCTCGACACTCACGATTTGTTGGCGAACGTGGGCCTGAGCAAGGCCCGGCTGCAGGCGCCCGAGCACCGTATCCCGATCGATTCGGCGGTGCGTTTGCTGGAAGATTCGGCAGTCGCCAGCGGTTGCCAGACCTTTGGCCTGAGCATGGCCGAGTCGCGCCAACTCTCGGATTTTGGTGTGGTGAGCCTGCTGCTGTCGCACCAGCAGACACTGCGCGATGCGTTGCAGGTGGTGGTGCATTACCGCCATCTGATGAACGATTCGCTGGCCATCTTTGTTGAGGAGGCCGGCAAGATGGTGATCATCCGCGAGGAAGTGGTCACCGATACGCCCATGGCCTGCCGCCAGGCCAATGAACTGGCGATCGGCGTGATGTTCCGCCTGTGCGCCGCCCTTCTCGGCGCGCACTGGCACCCCTACAGCGTCAACTTCACGCACCAGCCCCCGGACAATCTGCAACTGCATCGTCGCCTGTTCGGCTGCAACTTGGAGTTCGGCAGCGAGTTCAATGGCATCGTCTGCCCGGACGCCAGCCTCGACATCACCAACCCCCACGCCGACCCGGCCATGGCGCGTTACGCCCAGCGTTACCTGGACTCGCTGCAGAGCCAGGACGGGCCGTCGATCCTGTTTGACGTGCGCAAGGCCATCTACCTGCTGCTGCCCATGGGCCGCGCCACCATCGAGCAGATTGCCCAGACACAAGGCATGAACGTGCGGACCCTGCAGCGGCGCTTGAAAGAAGATGGCTGCGCCTTCAACGACCTGATCAACGACGTGCGTCGCGACCTGGTGCTGCGCTACCTGGAAAACCCGAATTACTCGTTGAGCCGAATCGCCGACATGCTCGGTTATTCCATGGCGAGCTCGTTTACCCGCTGGTTCATCGCCCAGTTCGGCATGCCGCCGGCAACGTGGCGCAGCACGCAAAAGCCCGGTACTTCCAAACATCCGAAAGACACCTGACATCGGTGCAAAAAAAACGGCGACCGCTGGGACAGTCGCCGCAAACACCGGTGCTTTGACACCGGTCGAGTGCCGCACCGCGTCGGAGTAAACGCGATACGACGCTGCTCAAAAAATCGTACACCGCCCCCCTGTACGCCTCGGGGTGTCAGGCTTCCAGCGTTATCGTTAACGACCATCGCGAGCAAGCTCGCTCCTACAGGTGCGCGACATGTGTAGGAGCGAGCTCGCTCGCGATTAACTTGAGGACGCCACGGGGTACCAGGCTCCCAGCTTCATCGTTGACGACCATCGCGAGCAGGCTCGCTCCTACAGGTGCGCGACATGTGTAGGAGCGAGCTCGCTCGCGATGGACTTGAGAACGCCACGGGGTACCAGACTTCCAGCGTTATCGTTGACGACCATCGCGAGCAGGCTCGCTCCCACAGGTGAACGACATGTGTAGGAGCGAGCTCGCTCGCGATGGACTTGAGGACGCCACGGGGTACCAGGCTTCCAGCGTTATCGTTGACGACCATCGCGAGCAGGCTCGCTCCTACAGGTGCGCGACATGTGTAGGAGCGAGCTCGCTCGCGATGGACTTGAGGACGCCGCGGGGTGTCAGACTTCAAGCGTTACCGTTAACGACCATCGCGAGCAAGCTCGCTCCTACAGGAACCCTGTTCACATCCCCCAATGCAGCAACAGCAGCACCAGCACGGCAAGGAATACGGTCTCCCCGACCATCAGCAGGATCGGCTTGATGCCGACGGCCGCCAGTTCCTTGAGCTGGGTTTTCATGCCCAGTGCACTGATTGAAATCACCAGGCACCAGCGAGACAGTTCGTTGACCGTCCCCTGCACCACCGGGGCGACCCAGCCAGTGCTGTTGAGGCAAGCGAGTGCCAAAAAGCCCACGGCAAACCATGGCAGCAGTGGCGGCCGTTTACCGGTCGGGTCGGCGCCTTGCATTCGGGTGATCATGGCAGCGCTGACGATCACCGGCAGCAGCATGGCGACACGCATCAACTTGACCACCGTGGCCGTATCGCCCGTTTCGGTGGACATGCTGTAACCAGCGCCGACCACCTGAGCCACATCGTGAATCGTCGCGCCAAGGAATATCCCGGCGACCTGCGGCGACAACGACAACCACTTGGCAATCATCGGATACAGGATCATCGCCGTCGTGGACAGTGCCGAGACTCCAATCACCGTGAACAGCGTCGCACGCTCTTTCTGCGGGTGATTAGGCAACGCCGCCGCCAATGCCAGTGCCGCCGAGGCCCCGCAGATCGCGGTGGCGCCGCCGGTAAGCATGCCGAACAGACGCTGAAAACCCAGCGCCTTGGCCGCCAGAATCGAGACACCAATCGTCACCACCACCAGAATCACCACCAGCGCAAAGGGTTTCCAGCCCAACGCGGCAATCTGCTCCAGGGTAATGCGCATGCCCAGCAGCGCCACGCCGATACGCAGCACCGTGCGCGCCGTGAACTCGATGCCGGCCTTGCACGTGCCTTCGCCAGAGAGGAAGTTCAGCGCCATGCCCAGCAGCAGCGCGAACAGCATGACCGGCGCGCCGTAATGTTCGGAAAGAAAGGTGGCCGCCGCCGCCACGATCAGGCTGACGATGATGCCCGGCGCCAATTCACGGGTGCGGCTATGGATACGGGTGAGTGCAATGGCGCTCATGGCGCGGACTCCTGAGGGACAATAACGATAAATGCCTGGCCGTCGACGACCTCCACCGGGTAGTTGGCGACCTTGAGCTTGTCTGAATTGAGTAAATAGCCGCTGGCCAGATCGAAGCGCAGGCCATGGGCGCAGCACTGGATCACCCGCCCGTCGAGGCGCCCGCCACACAACGAAGCGCCCTGATGTGGGCAGCTGTCGTCGATGGCATACAGTTGCCCCTGGACGTTGAACAACGCGATGCTCTTGTCATCGAATTCGAACAGCGCACGACTGCCTGCCTGCGGGAGCTTTCCGGCAGGCACAGGAACACGTGAACTCATGCCGGTAACCGCTCGCGACGCGCACGCTGCTTGTCGGCCATCGCTTCGATCATGGCACCGGCCAGCGCCTCGGGTGGTTGCGCCCCCACCACCGTGAGGTGACGGTCGAACTGAAAACACGGCACGCCGCCAACCGCGCCGGGGCTGCCGACAAAGGGACGTCCGTCGCCAGTCAGGCAGTCAGCCACGGCGTCTGCTTCGAAGCCGCACTCCCGGGCGATGGCGAGCAGGGTTTCACTGCACCCCAGATCCTCGCCGTTCTCGAAATACGCCGCGAACAGACGCTCGAGCAACGCCGTGCGCTGGGCTGAATTGCCCAGCACGTTGCCACGCTCAAGCAGGCGATGGGCGTCGGCGGTGTTGGGCATGGTGGTGATGCGACTCAGATCGATAGCCAGGCCAACGCCGGCAGCGGCCTGCTGCACCTGGGTCTGACGCATTTGAACAATGTCGGCACCGCCCAGGCGCTTGAGGTAAAAATCAGCGAAGGGTTCACCCTGCAACGGCAGTTTCGGCAACAGCTGCACCCCGTGCCAGACCGTGGTGATTTCCACGTCGGGCTGCTTGATGTGCAAAAAGTCTCGCGCCTGTTCCAGTTGGCGTTTGCCGATCAGACACCAAGGGCAGATAAAATCGAAAAACACATCTATACGCAAACGACCACTCACAACTTCACCTCTAACCCTGTTTCGCTGACAACGTCAGGCACGCTCTCGCCCTTCAGCCGGGCAATATCTTTGTGGTAGTGGCACATGGCGTAAAAAAACACCGCCGCCGCCGCGACACTCACAAGGGGCACGAGCTGGAAGGCACCGTGCAGGCCGATCGCGTCGGACAGGCGCCCCGTAATGAACGGCCCCGGGGCAAGCCCCAGCATGTTGTTGGCCAGCGTCAACGTGGCGAACGCCGTGCCGTGGACCGAGTAATGGGTCAGGTTGGCGACCATCGCCCCGGCCGGGCCGGTGGTGCCTGTGGCAATCAGCATGCCCAGGCAGATCATTGCCAATTGCACAGGCCCGGCGGTTAATGCGAATGCCAGCGACAGCAGCGCACAGCTGCCCAGGCAATAAGCGATGGCCAAGGCAACCTTGCGTTCAGGCGAATGACGGCACAGACGGTCGCTGAGCATCCCGCACAAAATCATCCCGGCACCGCTGCACAACACAATGATCGCCGCCATGGCCCCGGCTTTGTCCGTGCCCATGTCGTAGTAACGATTCAGGTAACTGGGCATCCACACAATCACCGTGCCGCCGACGAACAGCTGCAAACCGCTGCCCACATACGTCGCGATCACCGAGCGGCTGGAAAACAGAGTGCGTAACGGCTGCTTGACCTTCGCCGTCGCCTTGCCCAGGGCATTCGCCGCCCGTTTCGGAGCGATGCGTGCCTCCTTGACGATCAGCGGATACAGCACCGCCAGCACCAGGCCAAACAGCGCCATACCGGCAAACGACCAGCGCCAGCCCAGCTTGGCGGCGATTGCACCGCCCATGGCCATGCCCAACACCGAGCCGAACATGCCGCCCGCCATGAAGGCACTGGCCAGTGTGGCCCGCATGTGTTTCGGAAACACCGAAATCACCACCGCGATGCCGACACTGCCGTACGCGGCTTCGCCGACACCGACCATGAACCGGGCAATGAACATCTGCTGATAGTCCTGCGCCAGCGCACATCCCAGGGTCGCCAGACTCCACAACAGCGCCATCAACGCCAGGCTTTTGACCCGCCCGAAACGGTCGGCCAACAGCGACAGCGGAAACGTCAGCAGGCCGACCATCAAGGCGACGATGCCACTGAGCAGGCCGAGCTGGCCGTCGCTCAGTGCCCATTCGCCCTTGAGCATCGGGAACACGGCGTTCAGCACCTGGCGCGACATGTAATCGGAAATCAGCAGGCCGAACGTCAGGGCGAAGACGATCCAGGCATATTTGCGCGCAACAACGACCGTACCGTCGTCATCGTCTGCGGCAATCGGGTGAAAGGCCATGCAGCCTCCTCGGAACTTTATTTTTGTTGTTATCGAGCTTTATGTAGAGCAGCGAGCGAGAGGCCAGCGGCCTCCCGCCCCAACGGCCGGTCAGCCGCGTTGCGGTACACCTTTTTGACCCGGTTTGCGGTTGGGCGACATGCCGTTGGCCAACAGGGTTTCTTCGATACTCTGGTACTGCACACCGATACGATAGATCTCGCGGGCTTCTTTGCCGGTGGCGATTTCACGACCCAGTTCATGGGCGATGCGCACGGTCTGCTGAATCTGCGCCACCGAGCTGAAACGGTCGCCCTTGTGATCAATGATAGTGTCTTCATTGCCCACGCGCGGGTGCATGCCCATGGCCATCGACATGGTGTTGAACGGCATGACGTTTTTCAGCAGCGATT
Organism: Pseudomonas sp. PB120; assembly: GCF_009761815.1. Lineage (GTDB taxonomy): Bacteria > Pseudomonadota > Gammaproteobacteria > Pseudomonadales > Pseudomonadaceae > Aquipseudomonas. The sequence continues at coordinate 91,171 of NZ_RWIN01000038.1, read as the reverse complement.
CGGAAGTCAGGGTGCAACCGTCCGGCGCGCGGTGGATGAAGTTGAAGAAGTTGAACGGGTTCGGGCCGTCGAAACCGCCGCCGATACCAATCCAGGTCAGGTTCAACGGCCCCATGTACAGGCCCTTGCGCACCAGGCGTTCCAGGGTTTCCATGGCATGCATGCCGGTCAGCTGGAAATGCGGCTGGATGCCGTTGTCCATCAGGCGCTTGAGGTGCTCGATGACCCAGGCCGGGCCGGCCGGTACGGTCATTTCACTGTAGGCGGCCTGAATAGCCGGGTTGGCCAGGGACGTGCCTTCCAGGTATTCCGGGTACAGCAATTCCATGATGTTCATCTGGGTGGTGTTGATCGCCACCGTGACCTGATCCGGTTTTGGCGTCAGCTCGGCCAGCATGTGGCGCGTGTCGTCGGACAGCCACTTGGCCGCCTCGCCATCGCTTTCAGGGGCGAAGGAAATCGAACCGCCGACCTGGATGATCATGTCTGGCACGGCTTCGCGTACGCCGGCGATCAGTTCGTTGAACTTGGACAGGCGCTTGGAGCCCTTGCCGTCCAGTTCACGCACGTGAAGGTGCAACACGGTCGCGCCTGCTTCGTAGCAATCGACCGCTTTCTGGACTTGCTCGTCCATGGTCAGCGGGATGTCTTCGGGGAAGTCTTCAGGCATCCATTCCGGGCCGTACGGGGCCACGGTAATGACCACCTTTTCCATGTTTTCCGGGTGCAGGGAATCGTCGAAGAATTGCATGGTTTACTCCAGTTCTTATGATTGTCCCGCCCACCCGGAGTCGTGCCGGGCAGGCGTGTTTACGAGAGCGAATGCAGAAGGGGTGAATCAGTACGTCTTGTCGCCAATGATCCCGGCGCGTTCCATCTTGCGATGACACGGCGGGTAGTCCATGACGGCGTAATGCTGGGTGCTGCGGTTGTCCCAGATCGCGATGCTGTTGGGCTGCCAGCGCCAGCGCACCTGGTATTCCGGGATGTACGCCTGGCTGATCAGGTAACGCAGCAGTTCGCCGGCACCCGGGTTGGCGTCCTGGCCGAAACGGACCCGTTCAGGGGTGTGGTAGTTACTGAAGTGCGTGGTGAAGGCATTGACGAACAGCACCTTCTCGCCGGTTTCCGGGTGGGTGCGCACCACCGGGTGCTCGGCATCCGGGTACAGGGCCTTCAGCCCCAGGCGTTTTTCGATCGGCATGGCCGCACCGAAACTCGCCTCGATGCTGTGCCGGGCGCGCAGCTCGGCGATCTTCACTTTCACGTCATCCGGCAAACCTTCGTAGGCTGCGACCATGTTCGCCCACATGGTGTCGCCCCCCACGGGAGGGCATTCCACGCAGCGCAGCACACAGCCCATCGGCGGCGCTTCGCGCCAGGTGGCATCGGTGTGCCAGGCGTTCTCATAGCGGTCCATTGGCTGGTCTGGTCGCTTGTAGATGCGCACCAGGCCCGGATGGTCGGGATCGCTGCCGGCCACCGGGTGATCCTCCAGCTCGCCGAAGCGCCGGGCAAAGGCCACGTGCTCGGCGCGAGTGATGTCCTGATTGCGCAAGAACACCACGCGATGGGTGAGCAACTGAGCACGAATCTCGGCAAAAAGACCGTCGTCATGGACCGCGTCGGCGAGGTTGACGCCGATCAGTTCCGCGCCGATGTTGCTGGTCAATTGTTCGACTTTCATGACCGGACTCCCTTAAATGACGAAAATCGACGAGCCGGTGGTCTTGCGCGATTCCAGGTCACGGTGGGCCTGTACCGCATCCTGCAACGCGTAATGCTGGTTGATCTCGATCTTGATCCGACCGCTACCGACGTGGTCGAACAGTTCGCCTGCCAGCGCGGCTTTTTCCGCCGGGTCGGCGATGTAGTCAGCCAGGGCCGGACGGGTCAGGAACAGCGAGCCCTTCATCGCCAGCATGACCGGATCGAACGCCGGGATCGGGCCGGAGGCCGTGCCCACGCAAACCATCAGGCCACGTCGTTTCAGCGAGTCCAGCGACCCCATGAAGGTATTTTTGCCGACGCTGTCGAACACCACGTTGACGCCGACGCCATCCGTCAGCTCGCGGACACGCTGGGCAACGTCTTCATGGCTGTAATTGATGACATGGTCGCAGCCATGGGCCTGGGCGATCTCACCCTTAGCCTCGGTCGACACGGTGCCGATGACCGTCAAGCCCAGCAGCTTGGCCCATTGCGAAACGATCAGGCCCACACCACCGGCGGCGGCATGCAGCAAGATGCTGTCGCCGGCCTTGAAATCATAAATGCGCCGCATCAGGTACGACGACGTCAGGCCGCGCATGGTCATGGCAGCGGCGGTCTCGAAACTGATGGTTTCCGGCAGCTTGATCAGCGGCGCAGCGGCAATCAGGCGCTCGGTGCTGTAGGCACCCAGGGTGTTGAGAAAACCGGTGTAGGTGACGCGATCACCCACTTGCACGTTGGTCACGCCTTCGCCGATAGCCTGGACCACACCGGAGGCCTCAACCCCCATGCCATTGGGCATCGGAATCGGGTAAGTGCCGTTGCGAAAGTAGGTGTCGGCATAATTGAGGCCGACGGCCACGTGACGAAGACGAACCTGGCCCGGACCCGGCTCGCCGACGTCGACCTCTTCGTAACGAAGCACTTCGGGACCACCGGTTTCATAGAAGCGAACGGCTCTGGCCATGTTTTCTTATTCTCCACTCTGCAATATGGGCGAGTTGCGTCGAATTGCGCTGATTGGACTGTAGGTCGCGGGCCTATTGATCGCTTCTCATCAGACGACAATGGCTTTTCATTTCATGACAAAGTTGCTGATGCGCGCGGGCGTCTATGCTCCCACTGATCATCCTCAGTGGATTGCCAGTGATGCATGCATGCTTCGCCCTGTTGATTCGCTCGGGCCCCCTGTTGCTGCTTGGCCTACTCGGCCTCAGCGGCTGCGTGCGGCTGGGCCCGGACTTCCAGCCCCCCGGCGAAGAATGGGTCGCGCATTGGGACTCCCCTGCCCTTGAGCAATCCAGCCAGCGGGGCGAGAGCCCGGACATCCGCCAGTGGTGGCATGTGTTTGCCGACCCCGTGCTCGACCGCCTGATCGCAGAATCGGATGCGCACAATTCCAGCCTGAAAATCGCCGGCCTGCGCCTGATGGAAGCCCGGGCGCAACTGGGCATTGCCCAGGCCGGGCTTTACCCGCAACTGCAACAAGCCAGCGCCGACAGTTTGTACGTCAACCGCCGGCAATCCGGTGGGGCCAACCCGCAGGACAGCCATTTCTGGCAGTACAGCGCGGGCTTTGACGTCGCTTGGGAACTGGATTTCTGGGGCCGTTTCAGCCGTGCCATCGAGTCGTCCGATGCCAGTTACTTCGCGGCCCAGGCCAACTATGAAGACGTGCTCGTCCTGCTGCGGGCGCAGGTGGCCGATACCTATTTTTCGTTGCGCACCCTTGAAGCCCGCCTCCAGGTCGCACGGGAAAACGCCAACCAGCAGAAACGCAGCTTCGAGATCACCGAAAAGCTCTTCCGCAGCGGCCAGAGCGCCGAACTCGACCTGCAACAAGCCAAGACGCAGTACCTGGGCACGTTGAGCACCATCCCCAACCTCGAAGACCAGTTTTTGCGCACCCGCAATGCCTTGGCCGTATTGATCGGCCAGCCCCCCGGCGCGTTGCCGCAACTGGCGGAGAATGCCGGGTTGATCCCGCTGGTCGACCGCGCCGTGCTGCAAGACGTGCCGGCCAGTTTGCTGTTGCGTCGACCGGATGTGCGCGCCGCCGAGTTGAATGTCGCCGCACAGTCGGCGCTGATCGGCGTCGCCGAAAGCGATTTCTATCCATCGCTGACCTTGCTGGGCAGCATCGTCTGGTCGGCCGACACCCTGAACGGCACGTCCCGGAGCCTGGACCTGATCGGTGGCCCCAGCCTGCGCTGGAACCTGTTCGACCATGGCCAGATCAGCAACAACGTGCGCGTGCAGGATGCGCGATTGCAGCAGCTGATCGAGGCCTATCGTGACAAGGTTCGCCAGGCTGCCCGGGAAGCGGATGACGCGGCCAGCGGCCTGATCAAATCCCTTGAACGCGAACGCATCCTGCGTGAGGCCGAAATCGCCGCCAAGCGTTCGCTGGTGCTGGCCAACACGCAATACCGCGAAGGCTATTCAGATTTCCAGCGAGTGCTGGACGCGCAGAGTGCATTGCTCGATCAACAGGACAACTACCTGATTGCCCGCAGCAATGCGGTGAGCAATGTGATTGCCTTGTACCGGGCCCTGGGCGGCGGATGGTACAGCGCCTTGCCGAAAGTCGATCCGGCCACCCGCCAGCAAATGGAAAAACGCACGGACTGGGGCGATTTACTGAAGGAACCTGAAGCTGCGCCACCCGCCTACCCTATTCCCGACAAGGTAAACGCCCATGAGTGAAGCCGCGCAGCCCTCCGCCAATGCGCCCGCCTCCCCACCGCCTGCGCCGGCCGCCGACCCGTCGAAAAAAGGCGTCAAGTGGGTGGTGTTGCTGATTGTCCTCAGCCTGGCCTGGTACGTGTTGGCCGACCGATTCACGCCCTATACCCAGCAGGCTCGAGTGGGTGCGTTTGTCATTCCGGTCGCATCCGAAGTGGCAGGCCGGGTGACCCGGGTCAACGTGCGCAACAACCAGGACGTCAAGGCCGGCGACGTCCTGTTTGAAGTGGACCCGCAGCCCTATCAGATTGCCGTCGACCGGGCACGGGCAGACCTTGAATCGACCCGTCGGCAGATCGGCGCCAGTACCGCCGGCATCGCCTCGGCGCAAGCCAACCTGCGAGCGGCGCAAGCCAACGAGCTCAAGACTCGGCAGGACAATCAACGGCTTGAAGGCTTGTACCGCGAAGACCCGGGCACCGTTTCCGTGCGCCTGCTGGAAGTCTCGCGGGCCAACCGCGAACAGGCGGCCAGCAAGGTGGCCGCCGCCATTGCCGAAGTGCAGCGGGCGCGCGAACAGGAAGGCGGCAGCAACGAAGACAACGCGTCCCTGCGCAGCGCGGCCACGGCGCTGGCCAAGGCCGAACTGGACCTGAGCAATGCGCAGATTCGTGCCCGTTCGGCGGGGCTGATCACCGATCTGCGCACCGACGTCGGCCAGTTCGCCGCCGCCGGCAGCCCGGTCATGACCCTGATCGCCATTCACGATGTGTGGATCAGCGCGGACATGACCGAGAACAACCTGGGGCGGGTCGACGTCGGCACGCCGGTGCGGATTGTGCTCGACGCGTTGCCGGGCGAGGTGTTCGAAGGCCGGGTGCGCAGCGTCGGTTATGGCGTCAGCGTCGGCCAACCCACCGCACCCGGCAGCCTGCCCACCGTGCAGAACAGCCGCGACTGGCTGCGCCCGGCCCAGCGCTTTCCGGTGATCATCGAATTTTCCGAGGACGCCAGACGCGTGCTACGGGACAGCACCGCCGTGCGTGCCGGCGGGCAAGCCGAAGTCATGGCCTTCCCGACCCAGGGCAATCCGTTGAATGTGCTGGGCCGACTGTTCCTCGGGTTCATGAGCTGGTTGTCCTATGCCTATTGAGCGAAACCCCCGGGCGCAACGCGCATTGCGCTTGGCCACTGGTACGGCGGTGTGCCTCGCGGTCAGCTTCGGGCTGGCGTTTCCGATCCCGTTTCTGGCGCCGGTGCTGTGCGTGTTGCTGCTCGCGAGCCTGAATCGGCCGCTGCCCTTCAAGGCCGGGCTGGTGCTCGCCGTGGCCGCGATGTTGACCACGGGCGTCGGTCTGTTGTTGATTGCCATCTTGCGTTATTACCCGGTCAGCGGCGTCCTGCTGATCGGCGTCTGTCTGTTCCTGGCCTTCCGTTTTGGGCTGAGCGGCGGCAATACCTTGATCGTCACGTTCCTGGTGATCGGCCTGACCATGATTTCCTCGGCGGGCGTGGCCGATTTCGATCTGGCGCTGACGGTCATCGGCGCGCTGGTCAAAGGCTTGCTGCTCGCCGTCCTGATCGTGGCCTTCAGTCATTGGCTTTTTCCAGAACCGGTCAACGCTCCATCGCCACCGAAAGCCCCGACCTTGCCGGTCGATGAAGTCGCCCGGGTGGCGCTGCGTGCAACCCTGATCGTGTTACCCACGTTTTTGCTGGCGCTGATTGACCCGGCCAGTTATCTGCCGATCATTCTCAAGGCCGTCACCCTTGGCCAGCAATCCTCGACCACCACCGCCCGCACCGCCGGGCGCGAATTGGTCGGTTCGACGCTGCTCGGCGGCCTGCTGGCGATCGTGTTCTGGAGCGCCCTCAGCCTGTTTGTGCACGTGTGGATGTTCTTCCTGTGGATGCTGCTGTTCGGCCTGGTGCTGGCGCGCAAGCTGTACGCCTTGAGCCCGACCCGCTTCGGCCCCGGGCTCTGGCTCAATACCCTGATCACACTGATTATCCTGCTGGGCCAGTCAGTGCAGGACAGCGCGGCGGGCAAGGATGTCTACACCGCGTTTGCGGTGCGCATGGGGTTGTTCGTCGCCGTGACGTTGTACGCCTGCCTGATGGTTCATCTGCTCGATCAGCGGCAAACCGGTGAAGCTCGAGAGCAATAGGCCATGCAGCACATTTTTTCGCACCGATACACACCATGGCCTAACCTCAATGGCTAAAGCCGCTGGGTCATGCCAATGCGTCCTGCACTGAAATTCATCCTGCTGTTCGTGATCGCACTGTCGGGGGCGAGCTTCGGTGCGCTGCCGGCAGTCGGGGCTGCCTCGGCCATCTCCTCGCAGGGCACTTCGTCTTTTGCCGTGTCACAAAGTGACCTGCAAGGCCTGCAAATCAGGCTCGACCAGATCAAACAACAGGTTTCGCTGGCCAATAACCTCACCCAGATGGTCGGCCTGCAAGATTCCCTGCAGTTGTTTATCAATGATGTGGACCTCCTGCAGTCATCGCTACTGCCGGAACATAAACAACTGCAAGCCCAACTCGATGTGCTGGGTCCAGTACTGCCCGCCGAAGTCGTGTCGGAAAAATCGGAAATCGCGACACAAAGAGAGTCCCTGTCCCGACAGAAAAGTACCGTCGATGCCAACTTGAAGACCCTGGCGACACTCAGGCGAAATGCGGCCGACCTGATCATCCAAATTGCGGGGATTCGGCGCAGCCTTCTGGAATCTGAAGTCACATTGCGCAGCGGCAGCATTCTGGCCCCGGTGTTCTGGGCGCCGTTGTTCAACCCCCCATTGGAAGACCGCCAGCGACTGCGCGACTTTATCGAGCAGGCCAGCAGCGCGATCAAGGTCGCATGGCAACCGGGACAGCGTTTGTATGGGGTTGTACTGATCTTGCTCGCGCTGGCGATCTGGACCTGGGGCCGACGTATTGCAGAACGGGTGTTTACCTGGTTTTGCATCCATCGCATGCCTGAAGGGCGTTTGCGTCGAAGCACGCTGGCATTGGCGTCTGCGGCGGCCACCGTATTGACGACCGCTTTTGCGATACACCTGCTGTTTTATGCACTGACGCGTCAGGTGCCTTTGACGCCCATGATTCAGAACTTCGCCGACGAGTTCGAAAAAGTCATTTATACCTGTGTGCTGATCACCGGGTTGAGTCGGGCGTTGTTGTCGACTCAACATCCTTCGTGGCGCCTGCCGTCGATTGCCGACCCCGTCGCCCTGGCGATGAAACCCTTTCCCCGTTTTCTGGCCTTCGCGCTATTGCTGCTGGTGGGATCGGCGCAAGTCACCAATGTCACCGGCATGAGCAGCGAAACCATACTGTTCAGCCGGGGTGTCATTGCGCTGGTGGTCACCCTGATTTTCGCCGCGTTATTCCGCCGCGTCAGCAAAGCCCGGAGAGCCGTGGCGGCGACCGGTGAGGCCCCCGAGTCGAGAACGACCCTGGCGGGCCTGATCTATTCTCTGGCCAGCCTTGCGATCGTTGTATCAATGGCTGCGCTGTTGATCGGTTATGTCTCCCTGGCACGGTTCATCACCTATGAGCTGGTATGGGTTTACATCATCCTGTCCGGTTTCTACTTGCTCATTCAGTTGTACAAAGATGGCTGCGAGCATCTGTTTTCACCCAAGAGTTCCAGCGGCAAGGGGTTCAAGCAGTTGCTGGGGATCGGCGATGAGCGCCTTGAGCAAGTGTCGGTCGTTTTATCCGGGGTGGGTCGCGCGACTTTATTGCTGCTCGCCATCATTTCGATGTTTGTCGGCGGCGTCGGCACCACGCTCGGGCAACTGGTGACCCAGACCTTCGCCATTCTCGGCGGCGATGGCTTGCGCAAGTTGAACATCATCCCGGGGCACTTGCTGAACGCCGTGCTGGCATTGTTGATTGGCATCTACCTGATTCGATCGCTGCGCCGATGGCTGGATAACGAATTCCTGCCGAAAACCAATATGGACCCCGGGATGATTGCGTCCCTCAGCACACTCTTCGCCAATATCGGCTATGCCTTGGTGATTTTACTGACGCTGTCTTCGATGGGGATCAAGTGGACGAACCTGGCGTGGATCGTCAGTGCCTTGTCGGTGGGGATCGGTTTCGGCTTGCAGGAGATTGTCAAAAACTTCGTCTCGGGGCTGATTTTGCTGACAGAGCGCCCGGTCAAGGTTGGCGACCTGATCAGCATCAGCGGGGTTGAGGGTGATATTCGGCGCATCAACGTCAGGGCCACGGAAATTCAGCTCAGCGACCGCTCGATCGTCATCGTGCCGAACTCACAACTTATTTCGCAGAACCTGCGCAACGTGACCATGGGCGGCAGTGCGCAAGGGGTGGCGACACTTGAACTGGTGTTCCCGCTGGACATCGACCCCGAGCAAGTGAAAAGCCTGTTGCACGACACCTATTGCGAACATGAAACCATCCTCGACAAACCTGCGCCTTACGTCCGCTTCAGCAAACTCAACTCCGACGGCATCACCTTGACGGTCACCGGTTACGTCGACAGCCCGAGAATCGTCGGCAAGACCAAAAGCGATCTGTTGTTCGAGATTCTCAAGCGCCTGGGGGCGGCGGGGATTGAACTGGCGAAGCCGGTTTCGCCTGCAACATAGAATCTCCCACAGGTGTCAAGGGTGCTCACAAATGTCGTGCCCACCACCGCCCCCTGTAGGAGTGAGCCTGCTCGCGATGGCGTCGGATCAACCACCGCGGATGTTGAAAATGGCGGAAGGCAGCCGGAGTCGAACCTGCCCGGGAACGGATGCCGTCCCCAACCGGGTTTGAAGCCCGGCCGCGCCACCGGGCGCGATTGCCTTCCTTGAAATCAGTGCCCTTCTTCTCGGGCCAATGCATTGTCGTAGCGAATCTGGCGCTGGTCGCCCACCCGCCGGGTCAAGCCGAGCCGGTCGAAGTATTCGAGGATCTGAATACTGCGCTTGCGCCCCAACCCCACCGCGTCGCGAAAGTCCGCCACCTGAATCACCGGGTTTTGCCCCGCCAGTTGCAACAGCATAGCCGCCAACCGATGGATCATCGCCTCGGTGTAAAACAGGTCGCGCACCACCTGATGCAGCAACCCCAACCGCGCCATTTTGCGCAACAGCAATCGCACCACCGCCTCGTCATGCCCCAGCGCACGCACCCACGGCGGATCGAAACCCGCCTCATCGAACAACGGCTGCAATTGTTGCCAAAGCGCTTCGTCCTCAGCGCTCAAGCGCACCTGATGCTCCGGCAAATGCAGCCAGGGTCCGCTGGCCACGATGACTCCGCTGGCCAGCAATTCGTCGAGCAAACGGATGAATGTCGGGCGATCCAGCGCGGTCCCGGTGAATCGTCGCAGGCGATCCCGGTCCGGGCCCATTTGATCCGGTTCCAGCTGATGAAATCGCGCGAGGTCCTCCAGCACTGGCGCTTTCAGGGACTCCCAGCGCACCGCACTGAACAACAGCGGCCCTTGGCGGGTGTCAATCAGGCGCACATCCGGCGGTAGGGCCCAAGTGATGCGCGGGCGATTGAACTGGCGCTCAAGCTGTCGGGGATCGAGTCCGCTTTCGCTACTGGCCAGCAGCGCCGGCAGTGCGGCCTCCAGACTGTCCGTCGCCGCCAAAGCCTGTAGCTGCGCCAATCGTTCGGGGCTTCGTCGCTGTCGGGTCGGCGCAAACGGATCGAGTACCCGGCCACCGCCGAGGGTTCGCTGTGCGCTTTGATCACGAAGAATCAGCGGATCGCCCTTCACGGCGTGTATCGGCGAATTCAGCAGCAACTGAGCGAACATCCGCCCACCCGGCGCGAGGCTGGCGCCCTCCAGCAATGCCACTCGGCCAACGACGTCCTGAGTGCCGAGGTGCACGTGCACCGGTTGAAAATGCTCGAACGCCTTGGGCTCGCTGGTCAGTAAATGCATCTCGATGTCCAGCCGTTGCGTCGGCGCATACAGCCATTCAGCCAGCAACCAATGCCCTCGGTGAATCTGCTCGAGGGCCAGGCGTTCGGCGCTCAGGTTGAGCGCCACGCGCTGCCCGGCCATTGCCATTTCGGCGGACTGATTCTGCGCATGCAAACCGCGTACACGCACCGGTTTGCCCTGCGGGCCGAGCAGCAGCGTATCGCCCACCGCCACCTGCCCCGACAGCGCGGTGCCGGTGACCACGATGCCGGCACCGGCCACACTGAAAGCGCGGTCAATCCCCAGCCGGAAACCACCACCGCTGTTGCGTTGCAGGACCTTTTTTTGTGCGTCGAGCAATGCCTGGCGCAACGTCTCCACGCCCTCGCCCGTCACGCTCGACAACGCGATCTGCGGTGCGCCGGCATAGGGGCCCGGCGCGAGCAATGCTTCGATTTGCGCCCGGACATCTTGCACACGGGCGGATTCGACGCGATCGCATTTGCTGATCGCGATCAGCGCCTGGGGAATGCCCAGCAGTTCGACAATCGCCAGGTGTTCCCGGGTCTGTGGCATGACGCCGTCGTCGGCCGCCACCACCAGCAACATCAGATCTATACCCTGCGCCCCGGCCAGCATGTTGTGGGTGAAACGCTCGTGACCGGGTACGTCGATGAATCCGGTCAGGACCGCACCCGGCTCCAGCGCCGCGTAGAGATAACCGAGGTCGATGGTCATTCCGCGCTCGCGCTCTTCGCGACGACGATCCCCCGCCTGGCCGGTCAGCGCCTGGAGCAACGCGGTTTTGCCATGGTCGATGTGCCCCGCAGTGCCGACGATCACGCGTCCTGACCCTGCGGTTTCAGTTGATCGAGTTGCGCCAGCCACGCGGCTTCATCGTCCAGTTGCCGCATGTCCAGCCACAGGGCGTCGTCGTCAATGCGACCGAGCACCGGAATATCGAGCCGGCGAAAAGCCGCTTCCAGCCCCAGCAACCGCCGACCGCGCAGGCGCTTGCTGGCGTCGGGGCGCAAGCACAATGCCGCACTGGGCAGTCGCGCCACCGGCTGGCTGCCGCTGCCGATCATGCCCAGCGCCGGCACCGCGCTGACGTTCCAGCCCTCGCCCAACATACGCGCCAATGAAGGCTGCAGGCGTTCGGCCTGGGCCAGCATGTCGGCCCGGGATCGGGTGAGCAGGCGCAAACTCGGCAAGCGTTCGGCCAGCCGTTCAGGGTCGCGATACAAGCCCAGCACCGCTTCCAGCGCGGCCAGGGTCAATTTGTCGACCCGCAGCGCACGCTTGAGCGGGTTCTTCTTGATCCGTGCGATCAACTCCTTGCGGCCGACGATCAGCCCGGCTTGCGGACCACCGAGCAACTTGTCGCCACTGAACGTGACGATGTCCGCGCCGTCCAGCAACGCCTGGCGCACCGTCGGTTCGGCGGGCAACCCCCAGCGGGTCAAATCAAGCAGGCTGCCGCTGCCGAGGTCTTCGAGCAACGGCAAGCCGTGGCGGTGTGCCAGTTGCGCCAGTTCGATGGTCGGCACCCGGGCGGTGAAGCCTTCGATGCTGTAGTTGCTGGCGTGAACGCGCATCACCAGGCCACTGCGTGGGCCGATGGCCGCTTCGTAGTCCTTGGCGTGGGTGCGATTGGTGGTGCCGACTTCGTGGAGCTTCACCCCGGCCCGGGCCATGATGTCGGGAATGCGGAACGCGCCACCGATCTCGATCAGCTCGCCCCGGGAGATGATGCCTTCCTTGCGCGCGCCCAGACTGTTGAGTGTCAGCAGCACGGCGGCCGCGTTGTTGTTGACGACGGTTACCGCTTCGGCGCCGGTCAGTTCGCGGATCAGGCCCTCGATCAAGTCGTCGCGGTCACCGCGCTTGCCGCTGTGCAGGTCGAACTCCAGATTGAGCGGGTAACGCGCGGCCAGTTGCACCGCCTCGATCGCTTCCTCCGGCAACAAGGCGCGCCCCAGGTTGGTGTGCAACACGGTGCCGGTGAGGTTGAACACGCGCCGGATGTGACTGCGATGCTGGATGGCCAGACGCTCGCCCGCCCTGCCCGCCAGGACTTCGGGCGTCACTTCGACGGCTTGGAGATGGCCCGCACGCAGCGGTTCGCGCAGGTCATCGAGCAATTGCCGCAGACTGGCCAGCAGCGCTTCGCGGCCAAAACGCGAGGCCAACGGCTGGCACGCCGGATGGCGCAGCAAGCTGTCGATAGAGGGCAAACGCAAGGGTTGGCTGGCGGGTGACGAGGGCATCAGGGGATTCCCGAAAACGGCTGACCGCCTGAGTGTAGCCGCTGGGTCTTACTGTAGGAGCGAGCTTGCTCGCGAAGGTGTGTCAGGCAGATTTGTGTCGACTGACACACCATCGCGAGCAGGCTCGCTCCTACAGGGGTCCGTGGCGGACACGACACTGGTGAACGCATTGAACACCTGTAGGAGCGAGCCTGCTCGCGATGGCAATTCATCAAACGCCGCAAAACGCTGATTCAGTCACCTCCGGGAGCAAACAACAGATTCGGCGCCGGCCGCTGGTAGCCTTCCTGATCGAGGCGCATGTCCAGCATCAGACTGGTCAGGTCGGTCGACAGCGCTTCGGCGTCGGCGTCATTTTCCAGATAGAGCAGCTTGAGGTAACTGTTACAGCCCGGACAGACCTCTGCGCGCAACGGCGCTTGATTGGCGGCGTGCCGATCATCATCGAGGCTGAGGTATTCCAACCCTTTGCTCTGCTCGCAATACACGCACTTGACCCGTACCACATGCCACTCGCAGGCGCACAGCGAACACACCAGATACCGCAAACCGTTGAACTTTCCGCGATGGCGAATCACCCCGGCCATGGCCGGCGAACCACAGGCCGGGCATTGGTGGAGGCTGTCACCGGGTTTCAGCACCAGGTCGGGCATGTCCAGCAGCCAGTGGCTCCAGGCTGCTTGCAACGCCGCGCCGAGAAACGGCACCACGGCGGCCGGCAGCAGTGAATACTGGCCGCTGATCAACGCAATCGCCCAGGCTTTACGCTGGCCGCTGTCGGCATGGCGCAACATCGCGGCGGCTTTCGCCACCCCGGAATCCGGCTGCGGCGGGTAATGCTCGAGCAGAGCATCGAGGTACGCCAACCAATGATGTTCACGCACCAGGGTGTCAGCGGACAGCGGCGGCAAGCCGTGTTGCTGGCACACACGTAAACGCTCGGGGTCGAGTGGTGTTGTCAGCGATGGATCGTCCATCAGGCGCTGCTGGATGTGACACAGCTGCGCCACCAGCCGCAGGTAATCGGCCAATGGATGACCGGCCGCCAGCTGTTCCAGGCGTAACGCCCGCAACGCAAACAGGTTACGCGGTGGCAGGTACAGGAACTGCGGTGAACTCGCCGCCGCTTCAATTTCGTCCGGTTCAAGAATCGTCGCCAAATGCTTATCCTTTTTTGCTGATCGGCCGCTCGGGCGTGTCGTCGCGCGTCACTTCGCGGTACCACAGTTCATGGTGTTTCTTTGCCCACGCGCGACTGACCCAGCCATGCAGCATCGCGCTGACCGAGCCCTTGATCCAGATGCCAGCATAGATGTGCACGATGATACTCAGCACCAGCACAAACCCGGCCAACGCGTGCAGCAGCATCGCCCAGCGAATGGCGGTGATGCCGAAATAAGCACTGAAATAGGCGCGCCAAATCACCAGACCCGTAAACAACAGCGCCAACATGCAGGCCAGCAGGGTCCAGAACAGCAGCTTCTGCCCCGGGTTGTACTTGCCGATCGGCGGCACGCCCTCCTCTTCGTTTTTGATCACCCGCCCGACGCGCCGCAGCCACAAACCGTCGTTATGGATAAAGAAGTTAGCCTGCCAGAAGCGGATCACCAGACCGAGGAACAGCACAAACATCAGCACACCCATGAACGGATGCAGGATGCGCGTCCATGGCCCGCCGCCGAACAGATTGCTCAGCCAGAACAGCGCGGGATGAAACAGCGCCAACCCGGACAGAGCGGCCATGAAAAACAGAATCGCCACCAGCCAGTGATTGGTGCGCTGGTTGGCGGTGTAGCGAAGGATCTGCTTGCGGATCATGGTCTGTTCTCCCCGCGCGGATCGAAGGTGTGCACCGAGGGATCGACCTCATGCACCGCCTGATCCTTGAGCGGCGGCAGTTCGTCTTCCTCAACCACCTGCGGCCCGATGCGCACGTAGTGGAAGAACCCGGCCAGCACCGCCAGGCCCATGGCCAGCAATCCCAGGGGTTTACTCACCCCTTTCCACAATTCCACCAGCGGGCTGATCGACGGATTATTGGGCAAACCGGCGTACAGCACCGGCGTGTCCGCATGGTGCAACACGTACATGACGTGCGTGCCGCCAACACCTTCCGGGTCGTACAGGCCGGCGTTGTCGAAGCCACGGCTTTTCAGGTCGACGATACGCTCGGCGGCGTGTTCCTTCATGTCTTCCTTGGTGCCGAAAACGATGGCGCCGGTCGGGCAGGTCTTCACGCAGGCTGGCTCCAGCCCCACCGCGACGCGGTCCGAACACAGCGTGCATTTGTAGGCCTTGTGGTCCTTTTGCGAAATGCGCGGGATGTTGAACGGGCAGCCAGTGATGCAATAACCGCAGCCGATGCAATGGTCCTGGTCGAAATCGACGATACCGTTCGCGTGCTTGATGATCGCGCCCGGGCTCGGGCACGCCGCCAGGCAACCGGGTTCGGCGCAATGCATGCAGCCGTCCTTGCGGATCAGCCATTCAAGGTTGCCGGCATCGTTTTCATGCTCGGTGAAGCGCATCAAGGTCCAGGTTTCGGCGCTCAGGTCCTGAGGGTTGTCGTAGGTGCCGAGGTTGTGGCCGACCTCGTCGCGCAGTTCGTTCCATTCCGAACAAGCGACCTGGCAGGCCTTGCAACCGATGCATTTGGTGGTGTCGATCAGCTTCGCGACTTCCTCCTGATGCCGCGCTGAAGACGGGACGGTCGTGGTGGCCGAACGGGCAATGATGTCTTGGCTGGCCATTTAGACTTTCTCCACATTGACCAGGAATGACTTGGATTCCGGGGTCTGAGAATTGCCATCGCCGAGGAACGGCACCAGGGTGTTGGTGAGATAGCCGTGGCGCGTGAGCCCGGTAAAGCCCCAGTGCAACGGAATACCGATGTGGTGCACCACCTGGCCATTGACCTGCAACGGACGAATCCGCTTGGTCACCACGGCCACCGCTTCGATGTACCCGCGCTTGCTGCTGACCCGGACCTTGTCGCCAGCCACGATGCCCTTTTCCTTCGCCAGCACTTCGCCGATCTCGACAAACTGCTCGGGCTGGGCAATCGCATTGAGCTTGCAATGCTTGCTCCAGAAGTGGAAATGCTCGGTCAGCCGATAACTCGTCGCGGCATAGGGATAATCCTTGGCCACGCCGAGGGTGTCCCACACCGAATCGAAGATCCGGGCCGCCGGGTTGCTGGTGGCTTTCTTGTTGTCCGGGTGCAACGGGTTGATGCCAATCGGCGTCTCGAACGGCTCGTAGTGCTCGGGGAATGGCCCTTCGTTCATCTTGTCGACGGCGAAGAACCGCGCCACGCCTTCGGGGTTCATGATGAACGGATTCATTCCGGCCTCCGGCGGTGAATCGACCTTGAAGTCCGGCACATCGGTGCCGGCCCAGGCCCTGCCGCTCCACCACACCAGCCGTTTGTTGTCGGCCCATGGCTTGCCTTGCGGGTCGGCGGACGCGCGGTTGTAGAGAATCCGCCGGTTCATCGGCCAGGCCCAGGCCCAGCCCAGATGTTGCTTCATGCCGAACGGGTCGCTGTTGTCGCGGCGCGCCATCTGGTTGCCCGCCTCGGTCCAGCTGCCACAGAAAATCCAGCAGCCGGAAGCGGTACTGCCGTCGTCCTTGAGCTGGGCGAAACCGGCCAGTTGCGAGTTGCCCTTGATCGCCGCGCCCGTGGCGTCGGTGAAATCGGTGGTGGCGTTGCCGTTGATTTCCTTGGCCAGCTCTTCCGGCGACGGCTCGTCAGGCATTTTGTAGGGCCACGACAACTTGAGGATCGGGTCGGGATAGGCCCCGCCATTGGCCTGATAACGCTGGCGCAGGCGCAGGAACAACTCGCTCATGATCCTGATGTCGGTCTGGGCTTGTCCCGGCCCGTCGGCGCCTTTCCAGTGCCATTGCAGCCAGCGGCTGCTGTTGACCAGCGAGCCGTCCTCTTCGGCGAAGCAGGTGGTGGGCAGGCGGATCACTTCGGTCTGGATATTGGCGCTGGTCACGTCGTTGTACGGCCCGACGTTTTTCCAGAACTCCGACGTTTCGGTGGACAGGGGGTCCATGACCACCAGCCATCTGAGCTTGGCCAGCGCCGCCATCACCCGGTTTTTGTCCGGCAACGCGGCAATCGGGTTGAAGCCCTGGCACATGTAGCCGTTGACCTTGCCCTGCCCCATCAGGTCGAACATTTTCAGGATGTCGTAGTTGGGGATGTCGAGCTTGGGCAGGTAGTCGTAGGCCCAGTGGTTCTCGGCGGTGGCGTTGGCGCCGTACCAGGACTTCATCAGGCTGACGTGGAATTTGCTGTAGTTCTGCCAATACGACAATTGCCCCGGCCGCAGTGGTTTTTGCGTGCGTTTGTTGATGTAGGCGTCATAGTCCTGTTCGGCGTCCACACCGAGCGTCAGGTAACCCGGCAGCGAATTGGAGAGCAGGCCGAGGTCGGTCAGGCCCTGGATGTTGGAGTGCCCGCGCAAGGCGTTGACGCCCCCGCCCGGCATGCCGACGTTGCCCAGCAGCAGTTGCACCATCGCGGCGCTGCGGATGATTTGCGAACCGATTGAATGCTGCGTCCAGCCCAGCGCGTACAGAATCGTCATGGTTTTGCCCGGTTGCGAGCACGTGGCGATTTCGTCCCAGATCTTCTGCATGGCGTCGACCGGCATGCCGCAAATCTGGCTGGCGAGGTCGATGGTGTAGCGGCTGTAATGGGTTTTCATCAGCTGGTAAACGCAGCGCGGGTCCTGCAGGGTCGGGTCGACCTTGGCGAAGCCGTCATCGCCGATTTCATAGCCCCAGCCGGACTTGTCGGTGTAGCTGCGCTTGGCCACGTCATAACCGCTGAAGATCCCGTCTTCGAAACCGAACCCGGCTTTGACGATAAACGACACGTCGGTGTACGCCCGCACGTACTCGTGCTGGATCTTGTCTTCGGTCAGCAGGTAATTGATCAGCCCGCCCATGAAGGCGATGTCTGTGCCGGTGCGGATCGGCGCGTAATAGTCGGCCACCGAGGCGGTCCGGGTAAAACGCGGATCGACCACAATCAGTCGCGCCTTGTTGTGCGCCTTGGCTTCGGTCACCCATTTGAACCCGCACGGGTGCGCTTCTGCTGCGTTGCCGCCCATTACCAGGATCAGGTTCGCGTTGGCGATATCGGTCCAGGTATTGGTCATGGCACCACGGCCGTACGTCGGGGCAAGACTTGCCACCGTCGGACCGTGTCAGACACGCGCCTGGTTATCAAACCCCAGCATGCCCAGGCTGCGAATCACCTTGTGGGTGATGTAGCCCGCTTCGTTGGACGCCGCCGAGGCCGCCAGAAAACCGGTGGTCAGCCAGCGATTCACCGTTTGGCCTTGCGCGTTCTTCTCGATGAAGTTGGCGTCGCGGTCGGCCTTCATCAGGTCGGCCACGCGATCCAGCGCTTCATCCCAAGAAATGCGCGTCCATTCGGTACTGCCCGGCTTGCGCACCTGCGGGTATTGCAGGCGGTTGGGGCTATGGATGAAGTCCAGCAGGCCCGCGCCTTTGGGGCACAGCGTGCCGCGATTGACCGGATGGTCGGCGTCGCCTTCGATGTGGATGATGCTTTGCGCGACGTTCTTGGCCTGATCGCCCTGGCTGTACATGATCAAGCCGCACCCGACCGAGCAATACGGGCAGGTGTTGCGGGTTTCATGGGTGTGGGCGAGTTTGAAATGACGCACTTGCTCGGCGAAGGCCTGCGCCGGGAGCATGCCCAGCGCCCCAAGGCTCGAGCCCGCAAGGCCGATGCCGGCGACCTTGAAGAATTGACGACGGTTGAGGTCCATCGTGCACTCCTGATCAGGTGAAACCCGGTACTTTTGCCGGGTTTCTTTGGGCAAACACGGTCGCGGCAGCGTGGCTGCCGACACTTCAAACTTTAGTCAACGCAGCGTCGCCCCGTATGAAAACCGACCGTCGGCGGTATCAGCGTCTACACACAAAACCTGTAGGAGCGAGCCTGCTCGCGATGGAGTGTCAGCGAAGGTGATGTCGACTGACACACCATCGCGAGCAAGCTCGCTCCTACAGGGGTTTGGCGATTATCATGGCCGGCATAACCAACCTGCTGTTACGAGACCGCGCATGACTTTCAATTTTGATCAGGTGTTCGACCGTCACGACACCGGCAGTACCAAATGGAGCCGCTACCCGGCCGACGTGTTGCCGATGTGGGTCGCGGACATGGACTTCGCCGCACCGCCGGTCATCCTTGAAGCGTTGCGCAAGCGCCTGGAACACCCAATGGTCGGGTACAGCGTGCCGCAGGACGATTTGCGCGCCGCCGTGGTTGCCGACCTCTGGAACAAATACGCCTGGCGGGTATTGCCCGAAGAACTGATCTTCCTGCCGGGCGTGGAGTCCGGTTTCAATATGGCGCTGAAGGCACTGGTCGAACCGCAGCAGAACGTGGTGGTTCAGGTGCCGAACTACCCGCCGTTGCGTCACGCGCCCGGGCATTGGGGCCTGAACAAGGTCGAACTCGAATTCGACGCCCTGTCTGACGGCACTTACGCCACGCAACTCGATGCCTTGAACCAGGCCCTCAAAGGCGGCGGCGCCCTGCTCCTGAGCAACCCGCACAACCCGTTGGGCAAAGTCTTCCCACGGGAAGAATTGCAAGCCGTGGCCGATATCTGCCTGGAACAGAACGCCTGGATCATCTCCGACGAAATCCATGCCGAGCTGTGCTTCGACGGGCGGGTTCACATTCCCACCGCCGCGCTGAGCCCGCAGATCGCGGCCCGCACCATCACGCTGATGTCGGCGAGCAAGGCGTACAACATCGCCGGCCTGAAAACCTCCTTCATGATCATTCAGGACGCGGCATTACGCGCGCGGGTCAACCACGCCCGTTGCGGCATGGTCGACAGCGTCAACCCCCTGGGCATGGAAGCGACCCGCGTGGCTTACAGCGAAGGCGGCCCGTGGCTGGCCGGGTTGAAGGCGTATCTGCAAGGTAACCGCGATTATCTGGTGGAAGCGGTACGCACGCGTTTGCCGGGCGTGACCATGAACATCCCGCAAGGCACTTATCTCGCCTGGCTCGATTGCTCCGCGCTGGGGCTGGAGAATCCGCAGCAGTTCTTCCTCGACCAGGCCAAGGTCGGGTTGAGCGCGGGGCTGGATTTTGGCGATCAGGCCCGGCAGTTCGTGCGCCTGAACTTCGGCTGCCCACGGGCATTGCTAGAAGAAGGCATTGCGCGGATGGAGCGCAGTCTGGCTCGCTGAAATCCAACCGAACTCGGGGCAAAAGGATGGGGTCCACCTTTTGACGCTTTTGCCTTGAGACCGGAGATTTCACGATGAACACGTATCCGAAACCACCCTTCAAGAAACAAAGCCAGCCCGTCCCAGGGTCCCAGAAGAAGATGGATCCGCTTCCTGACTGCGGCGAGCACAGCTATAAAGGCTCGGGCCGCCTCGACGGCAAGATCGCTCTGATTACCGGCGGCGACAGTGGCATCGGCCGCGCGGTCGCCATCGCTTTCGCCCGTGAAGGCGCCGATGTCGCCATCGCTTACCTCAATGAACACGAGGACGCCCGGGAAACCGCGCGCTGGGTCGAACAGGCCGGACGTCAGTGCCTGCTGCTGCCTGGAGATCTGGCGCAAAAGGCTGAGTGCCAGGCGCTGGTAGACAAAACCGTTGAGCGGTTTGGCCGTATCGATGTGCTGGTCAACAACGCCGCTTTCCAGATGACCCACGAGCACTTCGAAGACATTCCGGACGAAGAATGGGTGATGACCTTCGACGTGAATATCACGGCCATGTTCAGGATCTGCCAGGCCGCACTGAAACATATGAAGGCTGGCAGTTCGATCATCAACACCAGTTCGGTCAACTCGGATATGCCCAAACCCACCCTCCTCGCTTACGCCACCACCAAAGGCGCGATTGCCAATTTCACCGCGGGCCTGGGGCAGATGCTGGGGCCGAAAAGCATCCGCGTGAACTGCGTGGCGCCGGGGCCGATCTGGACGCCGCTGATTGTCTCGACTATGCCTGATGATGAGGTGCAGAACTTCGGCGCCCAGACTCCGCTGGGAAGGCCCGGCCAACCGGTGGAAGTCGCACCGATCTATGTGCTGCTAGCCTCGGATGAAGCCAGCTATATCACGGGCCAGCGGTATGGAGTGACCGGCGGCAAGCCGATTCTTTAACGTCGCACCACACCCGGCGAGAACGACATGAGTTTTATTGTATGGGTCGCCGTGTTAGGCGCGGTACTGCTGGCGCTGGCGCTGACATCGTCCTATCTACGCTGGATGCCGGTGACTACGTCAGCAGTTTGCCTGGTGCTGGGCGTGGCCATTGGGCCCGCCGGTCTGGGCCTGTTGAAGCTGGACTTGGACGACGCATCATTCTGGATGGAACACCTGACAGAAGTCGCAGTGCTGTTTTCGTTGTTCGTCTGCGGATTGAAATTGCGCCTGCCACTCAGGGACAGGAACTGGCGGATCGCGTTTGGCCTGGCCGGGCCGGTCATGGTGCTGACCATCGGCGGTGTCAGCCTGCTATTGCATTTCGGATTGCAGCTTTCCTGGGGCGCTTCGGTGTTGATCGGTTCGATTCTGGCCCCTACCGATCCAGTGCTTGCTGCGCTGGTGACGGTCAGTGACGCCAGGGATGTCGACAGCGTGCGCTTCGGGCTCTCGGGTGAAGCCGGGCTCAATGATGGCATTGCCTTCCCCTTCGTGATCCTCGGCCTTCTGTTGCTGCAACATGACGGCGATCCTGGCTGGCTCAGCGATTGGGCGCTGAAAAGCCTGCTTTGGGCTGTTCCTGCGGGGGTGTTGACCGGTTACTGGATGGGCCGCGGCATTGGCCGAGTGACGTTGTCTTTGCGCATCAGGAATGATGACAGCACGTTGTCTCCCAATGATTACCTGGCCCTCGCGCTCATTGCCCTCGCCTACGTCGGTGCCGAATCCATCCACGCCTACGGGTTTTTATCCGTGTTCGCCGCAGGCCTGGGTCTACGTCAGGAAGAAGTGAAGTCCGCAGGCATTGCCCAGGAACCTGCCGAACATCTGGTTCAGCCGGTGGTCGGCCATCAGAACGTCGAACCGCAACATGCGGTGCACGGTGATACCGATAACCTGGAAGAGAGCCAGGTCGCGGCGGGGATCATGATGGGCGACATGCTGGCCTTCGGCGGCCTTGTGGAGCGCGCGATGGAAGTGTTTTTGGTAACCCTGCTCGGCGTGGTGCTGATCGCTCATTGGGATTGGCGTGCGCTGTTAGTAGGTGGGGTTCTGTTCTGCCTGATTCGCCCGCTGTGCGTCATCGCCATGCCGTGGGGCGGGTTGCTTGACGGTCGGCAGCGGGTGTTGATCGGGTGGTTCGGGATTCGGGGCATCGGGAGTTTGTATTATCTGTTCTATGCATTGAACCATGGGCTTGGGGTGTCGGTGGCTGCGCTGTGCACCGACCTGACGTTATCGGTGGTTGCGCTGAGCATTCTGGTTCACGGGATGAGTACTCAACCGGTGCTTGCTCGGTATGAACGGCGCAAAACGCGATGATTGCGGGCGACCGCCGTGTAGGAGCGAGCTTGCTCGCGAAAAATGCCCAGGCAACGCGTTCATTCAGA
This sequence comes from Pseudomonas sp. PB120, assembly GCF_009761815.1. GTDB lineage: Bacteria > Pseudomonadota > Gammaproteobacteria > Pseudomonadales > Pseudomonadaceae > Aquipseudomonas. The sequence goes on along the minus strand of NZ_RWIN01000038.1, from coordinate 68,970 downwards.
TAGCCCGCGTTATCGTTGACGCCCATCGCGAGCAAGCTCGCTCCTACAGGGGAAAGCGTGCACTCCATCCACTACCGCGAACTGCATGAGTCAATGTACCCACTCATGCAGCCTGCATGAAAGCAGCTCGCCACCACCGCATCTATTCGTTTGATTTAATAGAAAAATATTCAACGCACCAAACCGGCACGACAAATGCTCAAGGACTATAAGCGACCTACGGCCTAAGACCGTTTGCGCTCATCCCCGTGACTATTTGAGAGACTCGACCATGAACGCCATCGACCTGTTGCAAGCCGATCATGAACGCGTAAAGGGCATCCTGAGCCAGTTGAGTGAATCCACTGAGCGCGGTGTTAAAAAACGCACCGAGCTGCTGGCCAAGCTGGAAATGGAAATCGCCATTCATACCCGTCTCGAGGAAGAGATCTTGTATCCGGCGTTCAAAAAAGCCGGGAGTAAAGAACAAGACATCATGTATTACGAAGCCAAGGAAGAGCATCGAACCGTTGATTCACTTGTGCTGCCGGACCTGAAAGTCACCGATCCCTCAACTCCGGAATTCGCGGGTCGAGTGAAAGTGGTGAAGGAATTGTTGGAGCATCACATTGAAGAAGAGGAAACAGAAATGTTTCCTCAGGCTAAAAAACTGCTGGGCAAGGCAACCCTGGATGAACTGGGCGCCCAAATGGAAACCATGAAAGCCCAGTACAAGAAGGAAATGAGCGCCGCTAATATCGCGGCTTGAAATGCCACATAGTAAAAAGGCCCGCCATGACTGCGGGCCTTTTTACGATTGCGATAACTCTAGCAACCCCAAGTCCTCTTTCACTTCATGGTCGACGCAATTATTTCCACCAGGTTGAGTTGAGTAAAGGGTTTCGACAGCCGTGGCAGTTCCAGTGCAAAGCCGTCCAGTCGCTCGGCGTACCCTGTGGCCAGAATGATGGGCAGGCTCGGGTTCATGATCCTGATCGCCTGCGCCAGTTGCGCACCATTCATCTGCGGCATCGCCATGTCGGTGATGACCAGGTCGATACCGGGCTCGGCGTCGAACAGTGCCAGCGCTTGCGCCCCCGATGGGGCACTGACGACGCGGTGCCCCAGATCCTCCAACAGCAAACTGGTACTGGTCAGCACAAGATTGTCGTCGTCGACGACCAGGACGCACAGTTGGTGGACAGGTGGCGCTTCAGCCTCCTCGGTGGCAAGCGCGTCGACGGATGTGGCCGTAGCCACCGGAATCCAGAGCTCAGCTCGCGTGCCTTTGCCTTTTTCACTTTTGAGGATGAATTGCCCGCCCAGCTGTTCGAGAAAACCGTGGACCATCGACAACCCCAGTCCCGTACCTTTACCGACGCCTTTGGTGGTAAAGAACGGATCCATCGCCGACGCCAGCGTGGCGGCGTCCATCCCGTCGCCTGTGTCAGTCACACTCAAGCAAACGTACTGCCCTGCCCCCGCGGGTAACGATGGTTGATCGCACACTTCCTGGGCAGTGGCACCGATAATGATTTTACCGCCATCAGGCATGGCGTCGCGGGCATTCGTGACGAGATTCAGTATCGCCAGCTCGAGCTGATTGACATCGGCCCTGACCGGGACGAGGCCGGGAGGAAAGCGTACGTCGAGTATCACCGATGGCCCGAGCGAACTGCGCAAAAGGCCACTGATGCCCTGCACCAACGCAGGTATCTCCACCGATTCGAACTTGAGCTCCTGACGCCGGGCAAACGCGAGCATGCGTTGGGTCAGGGAGACCCCGCGCAACGCGCCCTGGGTGGCGTTGTCGACTAATCGGGTAATTCGCGAGTCATCCCCCACGCGCTTACGCACGATTTCCAGATTGCCGAGTATGACCGTCAGCAAATTGTTGAAGTCGTGGGCAATACCGCCGCTCAGTTGGCCGATGGCCTGCATCTTCTGCGCCTGGAACAGCGCTTCGCGGGTTTTCTCAAGTGCTTGCTGTGCTTCAGTGGCTTCGGTGATATCGCGAGTGATCTTGGCGAAACCGAGCAATGTGCCGGTCTCCCCCCAGATCGGGTCGACCACCACGTGCGCCATGAACCGCGTACCGTCCTTGCGCAAGCGCCAGGCCTTGTTTTCGAATCGGCCCTCGCGCTTCGCCGTTTCCAGCGCCCGCTGCGGTTCGCCGGCTTCGCGGTCCTCAGGTGTATAGAACAGTGAAAAATGCTTGCCAATGACTTCTTCGGCCCGATACCCCTTGATACGTTGAGCCCCCGGGTTCCAGTTGGTCAACCGGCCATCCGGACCCAGCATGTAAATGGCGTAGTCCGTGACACTTTGCACCAGTAGGCGGAATTGCTGCTCGCTTTGTTTGAGCACCTCTTCAGCCATCTTGCGGTCGGTGAGATCCCGGGTGATTTTGGCAAAACCCAGCAATGTGCCCGACGCGTCGCGAATCGGATCGATCACCACGTGGCACCAGAAATGCGTGCCGTCCTTGCGCACCCGCCAACCTTCACCCTCGAAACGCCCCTCCCGGATCGCCGTATCCAGCGCGCGCTGAGGCAGTCCGGCCTGGCGATCCTCGTCGGTGTAAAAGCGCGAGAAGTGCTGCCCGAGAATTTCTGCTTCTTCATACCCCTTGAAGCGCCGGGCGCCAGCGTTCCAGCTGGTGATGATGCCATCGGGATCAATCATGTAGATCGCGTAGTCGATCACTGCATCGATCAACAGGCGAAAGCGGCTGTCCTCTACGGCGCTGGTTCCGGACCGTACATCACTCATCGATCACACCTGTGGTTTGTCTTATGCGTGAAGTATGCGACAAACCACGGGTTTGGAAAGGCACAAAACAGCCCGACGTTAAAGGTCAGGGCCGCAACCGCTCACTATCGGTACACGTACTTCACGATGTAGGCGTACAGGTCGTTGTAGACAAAGTCGGGCACGTGCTGCAAGTAAGCCTGGGATTTGTGCAGCGCCAAGTGACACTCCTTGACCATTTCGTCGCGATCACTCATGGCGTAGACGTGATTGTTGATGATGTCGCCATAGGCGTTGTAAGAGAAAGGCAGCGTCGGCGCCGTGGTGGTCAGCACGCCTCCGGCCGCGATGGTGTAGGTGCTTTGGGCACGCAAGGTGCGCTCTTTCAATGCACCGAATCCCCGCTCGTACAGACTTATTTGCGAGCCGCTGATCGTTTTCGCCGCCGTCTCGCACGCCAGGATGATGGCTTGCGCGTTACTCATGCTGGCTTCCATGGTTGCAGTCGTGACAAACCGTTCCAGTTCCTGGTTTTCCAGGCTTTTGAGTGCGCGCTTGATGCTCGATAGATGCGCGAATGCCTGGGTGCAGCCCACGATGTGCACTTCGAACTGATAGCCGGCGTTTGTTGCCAAGGGCGGAAAGGTCGCGAATTCAATGCCGTCGAAAGCACATTCCATGATGATGTTGTAGTTAAGCGTGAAGGCTTCGGTGAAGATCTTGGTGCTGACTTCACGGACAAAGGCTTCTGTGTGTTTATAGGCGTACAACACGCCGTGTTTGATCAGCTCTGAGTAGTGCGGGTGTTTTTCCCGGTATTCGGGCTTGTACAGGCGAATGTACCGGTCATAGCGCTTGGTCGGCAGTAGGCTTTTTTCCAGCAGCCAGGTTTTACCGGAGCCCTGCAATCCGGCGACCATCAACACTTTGGGAATGGTCTCGGCGGTCACACCGCTGAACAGCGTGGCTTTTATTTCATTGAATGCAGTCGTCACTTGAGCTTGGGTGTACGCGTATTCCGATGCTTGGGGCATACCGTGATGTCCTTATCAAGAATCAAACCGAAAGTGGTCTGGTCCTTTGAATAAAGTCGGCATTCGCGGTTTGTACAAATCCCGCTGTCTTTCAAGGTATGTCGATGTTTTTTAAAGTAATAAATCCTACTGGGCTGGATGAACATTCGTCGGACTGACCGTCCACCAACGAGGCAGCAGCTGCTTCACTTTGCTGTCACCAAACCGGTCATCGATCAACATCACTACACCTTGGTCCTGTTGAGTCCGGATCACCCTTCCCGTCGCCTGGACGACTTTCTGTACGCCCGGATACAGGTAGGTGTAGTCGTAACCAGCGCCAAAAATCGCCGCCATACGATGTTTCAACTGTTCGTTGACCGGGTTGAGTTGAGCCAGACCAAGGGTGGCGATAAACGCGCCGATGAGGCGCGCGCCCGGCAAATCGATACCTTCGCCAAAGGCCCCGCCCAGCACCGCAAAACCGACGCCTTGGCTATCGGCGGTGAATTGATCGAGAAACGCCTGGCGTTGCCCTTCCCCCATGCCCCTGGACTGCGACCACAGATTGATCTGCGGATAGGTCTGCGCCAATAACTGCGCCACTTGTTGCAGGTAATCGAAGCTGCTGAAAAAGGCCAGGTAGTTGCCGGGACGTTCGCTGAATTGCCGGGCAATCAGCTCTACGATAGGCATCAGGGACGACTGGCGATGGACGAAACGTGTGGAAATCTGGCTGACGATGTGAACCTTCAGCTGGTCAGCGTGAAACGGCGATTCGACGTCGATCCACACCGTGCTGTCCGGTGTCCCCAATAAGTCGGCGTAATAGTGACGAGGGCTCAGCGTCGCGGAAAACAGCACGGTGCTGCGCGCGGCAGTCAGGCGTGGGCGGATGAATCCGGCCGGCACCACGTTGCGCAGGCACAGTTGCGAGAGCTGGCGTTTACGGTCGAGGTCACGTTTGCTGATATCGAACAGGAAATGTTCGTCGAAGAGCTCCGCGACCCGGCCAAACTGCAGCATCTCGAAATAGAAGTTCTGTAAAGCAGGGTCCAGGCCTTGCGGGTGATCGTTAAGGTAGTCGCCAATACTTCCTGCGCAGGCCGACAGCGCCTGCAACAGTTTTTCCGGGGCCTTGTCGTAGGCCTGATAGGTTCCGGTTTGCAGATTATGCAGCGCGTTCCACTCACGATTGACGCGCTGCAGGGACTTCTTCAAAGCCTCAGGGGCCGATTTTCGCACGTCATTGAGAGTCGATTGGTCCAGACTGGCGCTGTACATCTGCCGACCGCGCTCGACCAGGTTATGGGCTTCGTCCACCAAAACCGCGACCCTCCAGTTATTGGCCTGGGCCAACCCGAAGAGCAGCGCGCTGAAATCGAAATAGTAGTTGTAGTCGGCGACCACCACGTCCGCCCACCGGGCCATTTCCTGGCTCAGGTAATAAGGGCAGACATCGTGCTTCAGGGCTAGCTCGCGCAATGCACTCTGATTCAGCAGCGTCAGCTCGCTCGCGGCCTGGCGCGCGGCCGGCAAGCGATCATAGAAACCACGGGCCAGTGGACAGGACTCACCGTGACAGGCTTTGTCAGGATGTTCGCAGGCTTTGTCCCGGGCAATCATTTCGAGTATTCGCAGCGGCGGCGCGGCGGCGCTCTCCAGAATGACCTGTGCCGCGTCCAGCGCCAGTTTGCGCCCGGGCGTTTTCGCGGTAAGGAAGAACACCTTGTCCAGCTGCTGCGGCGCCAGGGCCTTGAGCATTGGAAACAGCGTGCCCACGGTTTTACCGATCCCGGTGGGTGCCTGGGCCATCAGACAACGACCGGTGCTGACAGCCTTGAACACCGATTCCGCCAGATGGCGTTGCCCCGGTCGAAAATCGGCATGGGGAAACGTTAATTGCTGTGCCGCGCTGTTGCGTGCTTCGCGATGGGCCATTTCCTGCTCGGCCCAGTGCAGGAAAAGCGCGCAATGGTGCTCAAAGAATTGCCCCAATTCTTCGGCGCTGAAGACCTCGACCAGGCAAGTTTCCTTTTCGCTGACAATGTCGAAGTACACCAAGGCCAGGTTGATCTGCGCCAGTGCCAGTTTCTGGCACATCAACCAGCCGTAGATCTTCGCCTGCGCCCAGTGCAACTGACGATGGTTGGCCGGTTGCTTGCTCAGGTCACCGCGATAGGTTTTGACTTCTTCCAGGCAGTTTTGCGCGGGGTCGTAGCCGTCCGCCCTGCCCTTGACCTTCAACGCTTTGTAAAGTCCCTCGAGTGCCACTTCACTCTGGTAACCGTCGCTGCGCCGGGAGGCCACCGTGCGGTGCCCGACGATGCCTTCCAGGGCGGTAGGCGACGGCGTGAAACGCAAATCCAGGTCACCGACCTTGGCGGTGAACTCGCATAACGCCCGCACCGCAATGTTGTAGCTCAAGCGCTCTGCTCCGCCCATTGCACGTAGCACACCGCAATCGGCATCTGGTGTTCATGGCAGAACTCCAGCCAGCGCACTTGATTGTCTTGCAAGCGGTCGCCGGGGCCTTTCACCTCGATCATTCGGTAAGCCTTGTCCCGCGGCCAGAACTGGATCAGGTCCGGCATCCCGGCGCGATTGGCTTTTATGTCCAGCAACAAACGGTTGAACCAGTGCCTGAGGTGCGCGGCCGGCAGGCAAGCGAGTGCCTGATCGAGCAACGCCTCGCTCAACGCGTCCCAGAACACGAACGGCGATTGCACGCCCCATTTAGCGACATAGCGTTCCCGAATCGTCTGGACATAGCGACCATCGTCAAGCTCGGCGAGGCACGCCTGAAACAGGTCCGCCCGGCGAGCGTGGAAGTCCTCATTCAGGAGGTCGACCGGCCCGCGTTGGAACGGGTGGAAAAACGCCCCCGGCAAGGGTGCAAAAATGGCCGGCCAGCACAGCAGGCCAAACAATGAATTGATCAGGCTGTTCTCGACGTAATGCACCGGCGCGGACTCTTCCGTCAGGTGGGCCTGAACGTAGAATTCCACTGACAATGCCGGATCGACCTTGGGCAGTTGCAAGTCCAGGCGCAGCATTTCCCGAGGGGGCGAGCGCTTGATAGCCGGACCGCCGAGCTTGCGTCGCAGCCGGGGCAACATCCGCAACAACTGCTGCTGTTCGGCGGCACTTTCCGGTGCTTGCTCTGCCTGCATGGCCAGATCCATCGCCAGTTGATACTCGGCGCAGCGCTCCAGCACACGAATCAGGCGCAGACGCGCACCGGGATAGTCGCAATGACGGTAGATAGAGAGAGCCGAGGAAAACTCAGCGATGCGCTCGCAGTACTGGCCCATCTGAAACAACAGTTTAGCGCGACGCCTTTGCAGCCAAGGGTTGGTCAGCACTAGCTCTTTGATGCGCTCGACAACCTCGTCCACCGCGGCACCGGCCTCAAAATGCTGCTGACACTCGTGCAGAAACAGGCAGGCGTCGACGTCCTCACGGCTGCGCAAGCCTCGGGAGTCGGCGCAGAACTCTACTTTTTCGTAAATGAAGATGCCGAGGTCAGCCAGCACGAACTCGGACCAGTCCTGATAAAGATTGCCGAAAAACATCAGGCGCAGACGATCACACAAGCCCATGATGGTCAGGCTGAACAGGCGGTCGCCCAGTGCAGGGCACCAATCCGTGAATGCCTGAACCTGGGGAAATTGCTCGCTCAATGCTGGCAGCCAATCGGTCTTTTTACCCTTGGGTTGATCGATATCACCGCCAAAACACTGGAGGATTTCGTCCTTGAGCAAGACCTCGAACAACGTTTCGATCGACAGCGGACAATGCTCATCAATCCATCCGTGTTCAAGCAACGGGCCAGCCGCCAGCGCGATAACGCCTATCTCGACATAACGCAGTTTGCTTTCCCGAAAATGAACGCCCTTACGCATGACCATCCGCACCAGCAGCGCCTTGGGCTCCCGGGGCAGTCGATTGAAGTCGCGGATGAATTGAAGCTCCTCGGCGCTTAATACATCGGCATAGCGATGTTCAAGCCAATCAATCACTTGCGTGAAGTTGTTCAAGTAATAGAACGGGTCTTCGAGAGGATTTTCGGTCACAGGAAAAGGAGCCATGAAAAACGAGTACTGGTTATGCGTACAGATACCAGTTACACCCCGCTCGGTGCAAACAGAAAAGGATCAGCGGCGGCGCTATTCGGTTTTTTTTCGGGGGACTGCCGAACTTTCTGACCCGCCATCGCACCTAATCGCGTTAGAGCTACAGTGAAGATGAAGCCAGTTCGAGGCCGTCGCGCTGTTTTTTTTTAAAGTAGTGAGAGGTGGACATGAATATCAAGACCCTGGGCTTTCCCCTGGCGGTAGCGGCTTTTTTGACCCTGGCCGGTTGCTCGACACCCACGGTGGTGACCCTGCAGAACGGCACCCAGTATTTGACCAAGGACATGCCGAAAACCAAGACCAAGGACGGATTCTTCGAGTTCGAGGATATTTCCGGGGCCAAGGTCAGGGTCAATGCGAACGACGTGTCGACGATTCGCAAAGAAGACTGAGGCATAGCGACCGCTACGCGCTCGAACGCAGGCTGCGCCAGCTGCTACAAAAAGCACGGCGCACGCGATCCCTGTAGCAGCTGCCGAAGGCTGCGTCCGGCTGCGCAGCAGTCGCTAAACCCTCACAACCAACACGCATCCCACAAAGGATAATCATGGACTCGCGTAACGAGTCCTGCCCGGATTGGGTTGGCAACCACATATCGAGCAAGCGCTTTGACGTCCTCCTCCCGACGCACCGCGCGATCATGGTAGCCCTTCTGCCACAATCGCCCTCTCCGCCCTAAAGCACGATTGACCGCCTGGCCGCTTCTGGATTTTATTCGACACATCAGCTCAGCCAGCGTTTTATCCCGCAATTGCACCAGGCAGTGCATATGATCGGGCATCACCACCCACGTTAAAAAATCGGCCAACCCGTCGTCTTGCGCTTGGCGCAACTCACTGACAACCAATCGCCCCACCCGCGAATCGGCAAAAAACGGCTGCCGTTGGTTAACGACAGCCGTTAGTAGATAGACACGCCCGGGGTCCGAATATCGACCAATGCGTAGATGACCCGCATTTAAGCAAAAAGGCATTCCATTGCCTCCAAATCAACCGAAAGAGACTTCGACTTTACAGCGCGTCGAGCTCAGCGACTGAAGCTAACGATTACCAGATATGAGCCCTCAACTCCCCGTCCGGATCTTGTTCCACACCCGCGTACGTATCCGGTCAATGTTCAGCGGCATCGCTTCCAGCGCAAACAGTTTCCCCATCATTTCCGGGCTCGGATACACCTTGGTGTCGTTCTTGATCGCTGGATCGATCAGGCTGTCGGCCTGTTCGTTGCCGTTGGCGTAGTGCACGTAGTTGCTGATGCTGGCCATCACGTCCGGGCGCAGCAGGTAATTCATGAAGGCGTAGCCCGCTTTTTCGTCCGGGGCATCGGCTGGCATGGCAACCATGTCGAACCAGATAGCCGCGCCTTCCTTGGGAATCGAATAACCGATGTCTACACCGTTCTTGGCTTCCTTGGCGCGGTTCTCGGCCTGGAGGATGTCGCCGGAGAAGCCGACCGCAACGCAGATGTCGCCGTTGGCCAGATCGCTGGTGTACTTGGATGAATGGAAGTAACTGACGTATGGCCGGACTTTCAGCAGCAGCGCTTCAGCCTTTTTGTAGTCTTCAGGGTTCTTGCTGTGATGTGGCAGGCCCAGGTAGTTCAGCGCGGCCGGCAGCAGTTCCGGGCCGTTGTCGAGGATGGCGACGCCGCACTTTTGCAGCTTGGCCATGTTCTCGGGTTTGAAAATCAGGTCCCAGGAATCCACGGGCGCGTTATCGCCCAACACAGCCTTGACCTTGGCGATGTTGTAGCCGATCCCCGTGCTGCCCCACAGGTACGGGAAACCGTGCGCGTTGCCCGGGTCATTGGACTGCAACGCCTTGAGCAATACCGGATTGAGGTTCTTCCAGTTCGGCAGCTGACTCTTGTCCAGTTTCTTTAGCGCCCCGCCTTGAATCTGCCGCGCCATGAAGTGGTTGGACGGGAACACCACGTCGTAGCCGGATTTGCCGGTCATCAGCTTGCCGTCGAGAGTCTCGTTGCTGTCGTAGACGTCGTAGCTGAAGCCGATGCCGCTTTCTTTCTGGAAGTCTTTGGTGGTGTCGGGGGCGATGTAGTCGGACCAGTTGTAAATCTTGACGGTCTCGGCGGCGTGGCTGAGGGTCGCGACGAGTGCAAGTGGAGCCAGAGTCAGCGTCTTTCGGATCATGAGTCGATTCCTGAATGGTTTTTTTGTTGGCAGGCAATCAAAGGATCAAAAAATCAAAACGTAAGTCTTGCGCACGGTTTCCTGGATATCCCAGATGCCGAGGCTGTTGGCAGGCAACATCAGTGCGTCACCGGCTTGTATGTGCAGCGTTTCCCCGTCGTCCGGGGTGAAGGTGCAGCGGCCCTGGATGAAATGACAGAATTCCTGAGCCATGATCTGCCGCCGCCAGCGTCCTGGTGTGCATTCCCAGACGCCGGTTTCGACGCCGTCGTCGCGCTCGACGCTGGTGGTCGAGGCCACGGCGATGGGTGTGCCCAGCGGAACCGCGACCGGGTTCGACTCGTCCAGCTGCATAGTTGCGGTGTTCTTGAATTGCGTGATGCCCATGGGAGTACCTGTCGATGAAGCCTGTCGATGAGAAGCACGTGTTTACTGCATGAAACCTTCCATGAAGCCCGCCACCCCACTGGCGAGCTTGCGGCGCCATGGCGCGGTGGCCGGATTGGCCAGTGTCTGGTCCTCATGGACGAAGCTGCGGATGATTGCGTTGTAGCCAAGCCAGCGACATGGTTCCGGCTCCCAGGCCCGTAGCGCGTCGAGACCGCCTTGGGGGATGACCCACGGTTGCCGGACCAGCTCGGTATCGCGCTGCAGAATCAAGTCCGCCAGGGTGCGCCCGCCCAGGTTGCTGGCACCGACGCCCTCCCCGCCATAACCGCCGGACAAGGCAATGCCGCTGGCCTGATCGCAGAGCATGTGGGGCTTGAAGCGCCGGGACATGCCCAGGTTGCCGCCCCAGGCATGGGTAATCCGTACGTTCTTCAGTTGCGGGAAAAGTTCGCCAAACAGATAGCGCCGCAGCTCGACTTCGTTCGTGGTCAGGTTGAAGTCATGGCGCAACTTGCCCGCAAACTGGTAACCCCCTCGCGCACCGAACACCAGACGGTTGTCCGCCGTGCGCTGACCGTAAGTCACCTGGCGACTGCTCTCACCGAAAGCCTGGCCCTGATTCAAGCCGATTTCGTCCCAGGTCGCAGCCGACAACGGCTCGGTGGCGACGATCAGGCTTTGAACCGGTAACTGATAACGCCCCAACGGCGGCAAGGCGCCGGCATAACCTTCGACCGCGGGCACGATCCAGCGGCTGCGAACCTGGGCCTTGGCGGTGCGCAAACCGCCCGATCGCCAATGGGTCACCGGGCTGTTTTCGTAAATCTTCACGCCCATGCGCTCCACCGTTCGTGCCAGTCCTCGCACCAACTTTGCCGGGTGAATGGTTGCCACGTGCGGTGCATAGATACCGCCATAAGGCTTGGCGATTCTGATGTGTTGCGCCAACTGCTCGGGAGTGAGCCACCGGTAATCTTTTTCCGTCAGGCCCTGGCGGTGGAGACTGTCCAGATAATGACGCAGGCTGGTCTCCTGTTCGGGATAGCGTGCGGCGCAATACACCACCCCGCCTTTTCGATAATCGCAGTCGATGCCTTCACGTTCAATGACAACTTCGACTTCATCGGGAATGCTGTGCAGTAAGTCGTAGGACGCCCGACGCTGGTCTGGCGACAGGTCGGCCAGCAGGCGATCTTCGCCCAGCACGTTGCCCATCAACCAACCACCATTGCGCCCGGAGGCGCCGAAACCGGCGGTTTGCGCCTCGACGATGGCGATGTTCAAGCCAGGCGCAAGGCGCTTGAGGTAATACGCGGTCCAGAGGCCGGTGTATCCGGCACCGATGATGGCGACGTCAACGTCCAGATCCTGCTCCAGCGCCGGACGCGCCAGCAACGGCTCGTCGAGCTGGTCCATCCACAAACTGATAGTGCGCCACGCCGACATGCAAGACTCCGCCACTCAAACTTCGATGGCGTCGATCCTAGTGCGTGACCTCAAAGGCTGTCTTGCGCGCGTGCACGCAAAGAAATTTGTTTGACGTAGGCCTTGGGCGAGAGCCCGGTGTGCTGGCGGAAACAGCTGTAGAACGCTGATAACGAATTGAACCCGGCGGCAAAGGCCAGCTCGTCGATGCGCAGCGGCGGCGTGGCCTTATCCAGCGCCGCGAGCAAATGCCGCAACCTCGCCTGGTTGACGTAGCGATAGAAGCTCTGGCCAAGCACCTGATTGAGCAAGTAGGAGATCTGATTGCGGCTGTATCCACACTCTTTCGCCACCCGCTGCAAATCCAGTTCAGGGTCCAGATACGGCTGCTGGCGCTCAAAGTACTGTTGCAGGTCTTCGGCCATGAAGCTCAACTGGCGGGGTGAAAGCCCAAGTCTACTGACGGCAGGCCGCGCATTGGCCGTTGCGCTGCAAGAGGATTGCTCGCGCACCAGAGACGCATATTCGTTGACGCGCCAGATCAAGCCGTCGCGCACGGTGATCGCTTCACTGGAACGGAACGACACGAGCCCCTCACCGCCGCGTAACGTCATCTTGTATTGGATGAACGCGGTGTTGCCGTCCAGGCGAATGCGATCCGAATGTTCCAGCGCTTCATCAGGGTTGCGCGGCATGCTATCGCGTACGTAGTCGCGCAACTCGTCCAGCCCCATGACCCGGTTCTGAAAAAAGTCGTTGTACTGAATCTCCGGGTGATAGAGCGCCATGACGCCCTCCAGGTCCCGGTATTTCCAGCACAGGTGGTAACGCATGACCGTCTCGCCCGTGGCCTGGGTTTGCAACGGCCCATCATCATCGGCGTGCATAAGGGCCTCGACGAAAAAAGGCCGAGCTTGCCGAAGTTCGGTCCTGGCTTCAATGGTCAATCAACGCCGGACCCGCGGCGTTCAGTGATCCGGATCAAAAAAATCACAAGCAATCGCCAAACGGACTGAATAAATCCACATTCTTTTCACATCTGGATGCTACTTTTAATGGCAGTCACCGGTTGAGCCAATGAAGGCTCTTCCCCCCCTAACATGAGCTAATGGAAGCGCTCGATGAAGAAGGCGGGCAACATATGAATAAAGGGTTCAGCAAGGTTACTTTTCCAAACGCCTGCCAGCTGATGCGCTGGCATTTTCATCCCATGGGATTCGAGGCGAGCATGGACGCGCCGGGCAGCATGATTGCCCGTCTTTTTGATCGTGCAAGCGGCGAGACCATGATCGCCATCGCCGGCATACCCTGCGCGACCGTGATGAATGCCGCGGACGTCGAACGAATCATTGAAGCGGTGGAGGACGAACTCGAAGCGTTCATTCCGCCTTTTGCCCTCAAGAGCTATGCCTGAATTCAGACACCTACAAAAAAACCCACAAATTGTGGGTTTTTTTGTAGGCTGCGCATACCTGTAGGCGCGAGCTTGCTCGCGATGGGCGTTAACGATAACGCGGTCCTCCAGGTTCCCCGCGTAGCTCTTGAGTCCATCGCGAGCGAGCTCGCTCCTACAGGGTATTTAGGCGATCAGGCCTTCTGGCTCTGCCTGTAATCCGCGAAGAACGGCTTACCCTTGCCCACCCGGTCCGACGCCTTGGGCATGTTGGCCGCCTGGGTGTCCTGCCCCTCGACATACCAATAGCAATGACTGACGGCCCGGGTAATGCCAACGTACGCCAAGCGCAGAATTTCGTCTTTCTGCGCGTTGTCATACGCCTCGGTGTCGCCCGCCTTGCCCAGGCCCGCCATACGGTACACCTGGTTTTTGTAGGGCGAACTCGTCAGGTGCTGACAATCGCCGAGCAAAAACACCGCATCCGCCTGAAGGCCCTTGGCACTGTGGTATGTCAGCTGCTTGAGGCGGCGGGCATCGTAGGGCAAGCTCGAATCAACATTAACTACTGACTGAATATGCTCTTCTATCAATAACTTATCGCTGCTTTTTCGATAAAGCATCAAGATTGAATCGCCCTGCCTGTAGTGCTCGATCAGGCGCTGGGCCATGCCCTGATCATCCCTGTCCAGGACGTTGACGGGCAGCAATGCCTTCGGCTCGCCACTGGCCTTGGCCTTCTTGCCGGCAATGGCTGGCGCGGCGCGCACGATGTGTTCGGCGGCATCAATGATGTGCTGGTGGCTGCGATAGTTGTCGCTGAGCATGACCCTGGTGGTGCTCGGCGACGGGAATTCCTTGTTGAACTCCATGAAGAAACTTGGCGAACTGCCCCGCCAGCCATAGATCGACTGCCAGTCATCGCCCACGCACAAGAACGAAGAACGCTGGGCGCCGCGCCCAACATGCATGGCCGGGCCGCGACTGCGAATTTCCCCCAGGCTGGCACGTATCCAGGAAACAATTTGCGGCGATACGTCCTGAAATTCGTCGATCATCAAGTGCGACAACGGCCTGAGCAACTCATCGCTCAGCAGCTTGAGGTTTTCAGGGGAATGTTCGCTGAACAAGGCGAACATCCGGTTGTACGTCATTACCGGGGGCTTCTGATCCAGCAAATGATCTTCCAGCGCGCGCCAGAACAGGCTCAAGGCTTCGAAGAAAAATCGGTCTGGATCGTCCTTGGCGAAACTCATCTGGGCCACGGCATTGGGTACATCCAGCCCCAGGTTCTCGATAAAACCGGCCGCCGCGACAAAACAGTCGAGTAATGGCGCAGCACCGAGTTCGCCTTTGACCTTGTAATCAAAGCCCGGGCCCGCATTGGCATCGCCGGCAAGCGAGGCTAAAACGCGTTTCGATGACTCGTAACTATCTAGCCATATCAAAGGCTTACGGCAGAAAGCTTGAAACAGGGTGCGCTTGACGGCCCACTCTGCACGGATGCTCAATTTCGCATTCGGACGGCTGAGCTGCGGGTTTTCCCGTGGGTCAAAACCCAGCACGACCCAGGCGTCGAGGCTCGGGATGTAGCCATGACAATGGAACGTCGAACCGTTGATCTCAAACGACTGGCGATTGGGCTCGATGCCCTTGATTGGCCAAGCACCCGCGCGAAACCACAAATCTTCCACCGCATCGCACAGCTCTTCATCTCGCTTGGCCGCCAGTTCGGTTACGGCCATGCGTTTCTGCACATCAGGGTGATCACGCTCCAACTCCTTGAGTTGCAGCGCATGCCTCGACAAGGGCTGGATCACTTCGCGGAAGCGCGCATCACGGGTGTACAGCGCGTGGTAACACGCGTTGAGTTGTCGGCGCTGGGTGTCGTTGATGCGCAAATCGAATGGATTGCTATCGACGTCCTCATCGCCGTTTTGCGTGCGGTCGCTCAGGTTTTCGAACGCTTGCAGGCGTTCGAAGCCCGGCAAGCTGCGCACCATCGGCAGGATGCGCGAGTGGAAGGTGCGCACCAGGTCCCGCGCCTCTTTCAAGCTGATTGCCCGCCCCCAGAGTGCAAACAACTCGACCAGTTTATTGATGAAGTCCTTGCGCGACTCCCGGGTAAACGTCACCACGGTCATCGAACTCAGCTCGAACCCCAGATAATGCGACAACAGCAAAATGCGCAGGACCAGGGTGGTCGACTTGCCTGCACCCGCACCCGCGATCACCGAGGTTGAAGGCGTCTCGCTAAAAATCATCTTCCATTGCGCCGCGCTGGGCTGAGCGTGCGGTGCCAGAAGGCGAGCGACATCGGCCTTCATGCGTTTCTTCAGCTCGGCCGTCAAAGGCAGGCGCCAATCATCGAACAGGTTTTCATCCACATTGGGCGGCCGGTGCTCGGTGGAGCGCGAGTCGCGAATCAGCAGAACTTGCCGACCTTCCTCCAACCCCTCGAGTTTGCCTTCCTTATAGCCGTAATCCACACCGGCGCTATGACCACTGCGAAAGCCGTCGGCCTGTCCGTGCAGCCAGGACGCACGGTGTTGCGCGCGCAAGCGAGTCAGGCCGTGGCCGAAAAATCGGGCGGCCAGGCGCTTGAGCAGCGGCATCTCGGCCAACGGACGCAATTCAGGGGGAAGATCGGGGGTGTGTTGCGGCACGCGGACTGTCTCCAGGGTGTGAGGCTGTTGAAGGCTATGGTGTCTGCATTTGCCGTTGAGTTCTAGTGAAATGCTTGCACGTCATTGGCTTAGGCGATGAAGTGAAGGTTGGGTGAGAATGTTTCGAGGCTCAAAATCATCAACTTATTCGATCATGATGCAGCAGTTTTTACGCTTTTTATCGATTAGTGCTTGATAGATGATGCTCGGCATTCCCCCTTCTTCAGGAGACGATCATGCTCGAACTCAGACCTTTCAGCTCCCTGGGCGGCGCCAACCATGGCTGGTTGGACGCACATCACCACTTTTCGTTCGCCGAGTACCATGACCCGAAACGGATGAACTGGGGCAACTTGCGAGTGTGGAACGACGACGTGATTGCCTCCGGAACCGGCTTCCCGAAACACCCGCACCGCGACATGGAGATCATCACCTACGTTCGTGAAGGTGCGATCACCCATGAAGACAACCTTGGCAACAAGGGTCGCACCGAAGCAGGCGACGTGCAGGTCATGAGTGCTGGCACCGGGATTGCCCACAGCGAGTACAACCTGGAAGCGACCGAAACCCGGATCTTCCAGATCTGGATCATCCCGAACGAAAGCGGCCTGGCACCGTCCTGGGGCGCCAAGCCGTTCCCGAAAGGTCAGCGCGAAGGTTTCGTGACGCTGGCCAGCGGCAAGGCCGGTGACGATCAAAGCCTGCGCATTCGTGCCGATGCGCGACTGGTGGCGGCCAACCTGAAAGCCGGTGAGACGGCTGAATATCACCTCGACGGTGGACGTCGTGCCTACCTGGTGCCGGCCACTGGCGTCATTGAAGTCAATGGCTTACGTGCACAAGCTCGAGACGGTGTTGCGGTTGCCGATGAGCAGGTGTTGCGGGTGACGGCCATTGAGGACAGTGAAATTGTGTTGGTGGACCTGGCTTGATCGGGTAAACGCAGGGCAAAAAAAGGGGCGACCGTAGTGGTCGCCCTTTTTTTACGTGCAGTCCATTGTGGCGAGAGAGCTTGCTCCCGCTGGGCTGCGTAGCAGCCCTAAAACCGATGAACGCCGTTTTCCTGATGCGCTTCGCATACTCGGAATTACGACTGCTGCGCAGCCGAGCGGGACGGTGCGGCGTTCCGACAAGCTCCCTCGCCACAGGGCCCTCAACTACTTCGCGGAAATAGCGCCATCCACGAGGGTCTGGGCTTCAGCCACCAATTGCTTGAGGTGGTCGTCACTGACGAAGCTCTCGGCGTAGATCTTGTAAATGTCCTCGGTGCCCGACGGACGTGCCGCGAACCAGCCGTTCTCGGTCATGACTTTCAGGCCGCCGATGGCCTGGTCGTTACCTGGGGCGTGACTAAGAATGCTAGTGATCGCTTCGCCTGCCAATTGAGTCGATGTGACCTGAGCCGGCGACAGCTTGCTCAGCAGGGCTTTCTGCTCAGGATTGGCCTTGGCGTCAACGCGCACCGAGAACGGCTCACCCAATTCGTCTGTCAAGGCGCGATAGGCCTGGCTTGGATCGCGACCAGTGCGTGCGGTCATCTCTGCCGCCAGCAATGCCGGGATCAAACCATCCTTGTCGGTGCACCAGACGCTGCCGTCCTTGCGCAGGAACGACGCACCGGCGCTTTCTTCGCCACCAAAGCCCAGCGAACCATCGAACAAGCCATCAGCAAACCATTTGAAGCCGACCGGCACTTCGTACAGACGGCGCCCCAAGCGTTTTGCCACGCGATCGATCAGGCCGCTGCTCACCACGGTTTTGCCCACGGCCGCATCGGCGCGCCAGTGCGGACGGTTCTGGAACAGGTAGTCGATCGACACCGCAAGGTAGTTGTTCGGTGCGAGCAAGCCACCGGACGGGGTCACGATGCCATGACGGTCGTGGTCCGGGTCGCAGGCGAACGCTACGTCGAAACGTTCCTTGAGGCCGATCAGGCCTTGCATGGCATGGCTGGACGATGGGTCCATGCGGATCTGGCCATCCCAGTCGACGGTCATGAAGCGGAAGGTCGAGTCGACCTGTTTGTTCACCACTTCCAGGTCCAGCTTGTAGTGCTCGGCAATCGCCGACCAGTAGCGCACCCCTGCTCCGCCCAATGGATCGACGCCCAGACGCAGCTTGGCATCACGGATGGCGTCGAAGTCGATCACGTTGATCAGGTCGGCGACATAGGTGTTCAGGTAATCGTGGCGATGCGTCGTGCTCGCTTTCAATGCCTGCTCATAGCTGATGCGTTTGACACCGGCGAGTTTGGCGGCCAACAATTCGTTGGCCTTGGCTTCGATCCACTTTGTGATGTGGGTATCAGCCGGGCCACCGTTGGTAGGGTTGTATTTGTAGCCACCGCTTTGCGGCGGGTTGTGAGACGGCGTGATCACGATGCCATCCGCCAGGCCCGAGGTGCGACCGCGGTTGTAGCAAAGAATCGCGTGGGAAATGGCTGGGGTCGGCGTGTATTCGTCGCCTTCGGCGATCATCACCGTCACGCCGTTGGCGGCCAGCACTTCAAGAGCGCTGGCGCCGGCCGGGGTGGACAGCGCATGGGTGTCGATGCCGACAAACAGCGGCCCGTCAATGCCCTGGGCTTCGCGGTACAGGCAGATCGCCTGGCTGATGGCCAGAACGTGCCATTCGTTGAAACTCAAGTCGA
Organism: Pseudomonas sp. PB120; assembly: GCF_009761815.1. Lineage (GTDB taxonomy): Bacteria > Pseudomonadota > Gammaproteobacteria > Pseudomonadales > Pseudomonadaceae > Aquipseudomonas. The sequence continues at coordinate 50,418 of NZ_RWIN01000038.1, read as the reverse complement.
ACGAGCTGCCACGGTGCCCGGACGTGCCGAAGGCGACGCGCTGGGTAGAGATGGCGGCATCAGGCTGGCCAGTGTAGTAGGCCGTTACCAGTCGCGGAATGTCGACCAACAACTCTGCCGGTGCCTGCTTGCCCGCAAAAGGACTGAGTGTCATGCAAAACCTCTGAATTAGAGTGGTTCAGGAATTGGAACGCAGTTTACTGGCAGTTTGACCGTAACGCGATGGGATCGATCCACGGGCGCTCGGAGTTTTGCGGAGAGACTCAATCCACCGCTTCGAGCCGCAAAACTGTTCCCAGAAGACCCAGCGCGGCCGCAAGGTCATGTTCGCCGGCGAACGTATGACTCAGGCGCAAATGCTGCGTATGCAGTCCCTGAAGGCTGAACAGCTCCCCCGGTGCGATCACCACCTGATGCTTGAGCAGTCGTTGAAATACCCGGCGCACATCAACCTGGCGCAATGAACGTACCCAGATCGTTGCACCACCCTGGGGTTCTACGACCTGCAAGGCATCGCTCAGACGATCCTGCAGCAGCTGGATCATCTGCCCCTTGCGATCCCTGAGCAACCGCCGCAATACCTGAAGGTGCTGGTCGATACGTCCGCTGCTGTACAAGCGGGCAATGGCTTTCTGGCGTATCGGCGACAAGCGGAACGAGCGCAGCAAAAAGTGTCGCTGCAATTCAGTGCGCAGCGGCCGTGACAGCAAGTAGCCAAACGGCGCCTCCGGCCCGATGATTTTTTCGAAGGTAGAAAACACCAGCAGCCGATCAGGGTTCAGCAAGTCCCGAAAGCGCAGGCTGTCCGACTCAAACCCGAGCTCGCCGTAACAATCGTTCTCCAACACCCAGCAACCCGCTTGTTCAATGAGCTGCGCAACGGCTTGCCGGTTGGCATCGGACGCCAGGCTACCTCGCGGCATATTCAGCCCGGAGGAAAGCATCACCAGGCGCACCGGCTCCGCTTCCAGCATTTTCCTGAGTCGCTCAAGGTCCAGGTCATGGTTGGCGAGTACCGGCAACTCGAGCACCCGGACACCCGCGGCCTGGAGCAAACGCAGGATCGTCCAGTCGCAAGGGGATTCCACCACCATTGTGGCGTCTTTGAGGCCTAACACAGTGATCAGAATTTCCAGCACGCCACGCAGGTCAGCACCGACATAGACGTCGTCCGCGTGCCAGCATCGCATGGGAGATGTGGTGTAGCGTGCGGCCAGTGCGGTGCGCAGTTCCAGTTCGCCGCAGGGCTGCGAAGTCGGTTGCGGCTGGCGTGGATACTGACGCAGCAATTCCCTTTCAAGTAGCAACAATGGACTGTCGAGGGGTTGCAACAAGGCCGGCTCATCAGCGCTCAAGACCAGCATGCCTGGGCGCCTGGCATTGACGTACACCGTTTCGAGCAGGTCATTGCCGCTGCTGAGCGGGTGGATACAGGACACGGGGAATGCGAAATAGCCTGACTTGGCCACCGAGTAGACGCGCCCTTCCTTCTCCAGCAGCGAATAGGCGTACTGAATGGTCGAAATCGACACCCCCAGACGTTCCGCCAGTTGCCGCAGCGATGGAAGGCGGATTCGCTCTTCGCTTGCGGGCTGGCTGATCAGATGGTTCAGGTATCGATACACCGCCTGATAGGCAAAGTCAGATTCTCGCGGCCCTTTCATGGGTGATGGCCAACGCTAGTCGAACCCCGCACCGTTAGTGCCCCGCGGACCATTCGCCCGCCACGGCGCGGGTATCGCTTGCATCTGCCGTGAGCGCATCAGATCGCCCGCTCTCATCCATCACCACCGGGCCCATGCGATAAAGCCTGCCAATCAGGCTGACAGGCAAACCGCTGACATCGACCATCCATTGCAGCACCTGTTCCGGAACCGGATTGCCTTGCATTGCCCGGTGCAAGTCAGGCATCGCCACGAGCATGCCGGGGTGGCAATGGCGCAGAAAGCGCTCCAGGGTTGCGCCCTTCTCGACAAAAGGCGAAAACAACAGACACACCAGCTGGGCTTCACTCAAACCCAGATACTTCTGGGCGTCGGCAGATGCCAGTGCACGCTGATCGGCCTGTGTCGCCGGGTTGCCAAACATTTCCACCGCCTGCTCGCACAAGCGTTCCGGCAGCCGTTTGCGGCGCATTTTCACCAATGCCCGCTGAAGGAATTCGGCGACACCGGCCTCGTAGCTCCGGCCATGGGCGAAACACGCCTGCAAACCCCGAAGGTGGGCGCAAACAGAGAGGCTGACGATGTCGTTGTCGCGGAGCTGTGCCGACAGCTCGTCCGGCTGAAACCCGAGAAATTCGGTGAGCAGCGGCCAACGCTCCTCCAGATTGCTGACCAGCATGTCGTGAATGTCGATGAACGTGGCGCGGCGACAAGCTTCGAATTGTTCGGCCGGACGCCATTGAGCGCGCTCATGCCCGCCATAAAGTACGTGATAGCAGTCGCGTCCCAGGTCATCGAGCAGCGCAAACAGCTCCTCGTATCCCGTTTCATTGCGAACCTGTGGGTTTAGCCCGGCCTTGGCGGCCGCGCGCTTCAAACCGTCGAGGTATTGCTTCTGCTGTCGAGGCGTATCGCCGCTGACAAAGGCATCGACACCGCCCTCCCAACGAGCGATTTGCCCCAGGAACTCGCCGGCGGCCAGGTACCCGTCATCCCACAGGTCGAGCGGACCGTTCCATACCCGACGATGCCCAACCATCAGCAGGTTCAACCGATTGGCATCGTGACCGGCGCTGGACATCGGGGCAAGATGATCGAAGGGCAGCACCTCTCGATCATCGACCATCAAGACTTCGACCCGTGGATCATCGTAGAGAAACAGTGCGCTGTAGCTGCGATGGATGTTTTCACGAGCCTTCGTGCTGGTGCCGTTGAGGCACAGGGACGCCACACGCAACTGGAAAGTGGCAGGCGACCGGCCGGCGATACTCAACTGAGCGGCACGCAGCAACGCCAAGGTGTAACAGCTGTCCCGGGACCCGGACTGAATCGCCAGCACTTTGTATTCGCCAATCCGTTCCATGCCCCCGGCGGCCACCACCAGCCGCTGGATCATCAATTGCAATGCCGTGCGCTCCGCCCGGGAAAAAAAACTCAGCAGCCGCTGCAATACTTGCTGATAGACATAGGTCATCGCTTGATCATGGATGTTGGTCATATTTGTTTACCTGAGACTCGTAAGTTCGATATCGCACAAACAACGACAGCGACACCTTGAAGGCGAGCTGACGCGCTTGAAGCACTGGACTTTATTGTCAAATGCTAACACTTAAGTTTTTGGCAGTTATTTGAAATGTTCGGAAATGGCCGTGCATCTTGATCAAGGTCTGATCATCGCAAAGCCCCGTAGCGCCAGCGTCTTGAACCCGAAAGGTCCGTCCTAGGAAATGTCCGACAACATCCCACAGACAAAGCGCACAAGAAATAAAGAAAGAACTTGCCCATGATTTTTTGGCAAGCGCGCAACTACACACTATTTGTTTGAGATATATCAACGGCAAGCATTGAAAAGTATCAACCTGATACCCAGCCATGACTCGTTCCTTGAGATGAAAGTAATCATCCAATTATCAGGGCTTACAAGCTGATTAGAAGATACAGATCGAGAGCAAAAACCAGTTCAGTTGCTGAACGGCCCCATTGACAAGTCTATGGGTGGTCTCAGGGCGTGGGTGCTGCAAAAAAAAGTCCGTGCGGGGCACGGACTTTTGGAGTGGATTCAAGCCGGTTCGACTTGAAGCGCAACCCGTTCGCGACATGGGCATTCGTCCATGTAGCGGTGTGCTTCGACGAACTCGGAAAACGGGAAGACCCGAGTCTTGAGCGGCAGCAACACACGGTCGGCAGTCATCTGATTGATATCGCGCAAGGCACGTTGCAGCGCGACCTGGTCCTGGATGATGCCCAACTCCGGCTTGCCGGTGAAGTTGCCGATGCAGTGCACGAAGAACTGGATGTTCTTCTGGAACGCTGCGCAGGCCGGGAACGGCGTCTGGTTGCCGCCTTGCAGGCCGTAGAGCACCAGGCTGCCGCGAGGCGCAAGCACATCGCCGAGCAACGACATCTGCGGGCCACCCAGGCCATCGAACACTACGTCGACACCGCGGTTGTCGGTGATTTTGTTGATCCGCATCAGCAGATCTTCTTCTTCGGTGACGATGACTTTCTCGGCACCCAGCGACAACAGGTATTCCCGTTCTTCCGCTGTCTTGGTGGCGGCAATCACTCGAACACCCAAGGCTTTGCCCAGTTGTACGAACGAAGGGCCGGCGCAGTGACTGGCGTCAGTCACCAGGGCAAATTGCCCGGGTTTGACCCGCGCCAGGTCAGCGTAAGCGAAGTAAGCAATCAATAACGGCGTGTAATGCACGCTGGCTTCGATCGGGCTGAGCACGTCCGGATACCGGGTCAAAGCCGAGCGAGGCAGAACAATCTGCTCGCCGTAGACCGGATAGTCGTTCGGGCTTTCGGCCGGGAAGCTGGCGACCTTGTCACCGACTGCCAGGTCATCGACGCCGTCACCGACCGCGGTGACGATACCGGACATTTCATGACCCAGGCCCGAAGGCAAGCGAGCATGAGACGAGGCCAGATTCTGGCGCCAGAGAATGTCGTACCAGCTGATGCCGATCGCTTCGACACGCACCTGCACTTCGCCCGGCGCAGGCAGAGCGGCCGTATGCTCTTCGCATTTGAGCACCTCGGCTGGACCAAACTTGTGAAAACGGATCGTGCGGGACATCGCAAACCTCGTCAAAGTAACCTCTAATGCCATGAACTCTATCTGGGCTTTCTACCCAAGACCATCAGTGGCTATTAATAGTCGACATGCCTGTCATTGATTCCGCCGCGACGCCAACCTTGTCGAATGTGGTAAAAACGGCAGCATCCTTTCAGGAAAAAATGAATTATGCGGTGCAGAGTAGCAGCCTTTCCCCGTAAGATTCATGCCGGTCATTGTTCTCATATGGCCGCTCTCGTCAAGCTTGATGACTCTGCCAGGACTCCAGATGAATCGTAATGACCTGCGTCGTGTCGACCTGAACCTGTTGATCGTATTTGAAACATTGATGCACGAACGCAGCGTGACCCGCGCGGCGGAGAAGCTGTTCCTTGGCCAGCCGGCCATCAGTGCGGCGCTTTCACGCCTGCGCGGGCTGTTCGACGACCCGTTGTTCGTGCGCACCGGCCGCAGCATGGAGCCGTCCGCCCGGGCGGTGGAAATCTTCGCCCTGCTCTCCCCGGCGCTGGACTCGATTTCCACCGCCGTCAGTCGTGCGGCTGAATTCGACCCGGCCACCAGCACCGCCGTGTTCCGCATCGGCCTGTCGGACGACGTCGAGTTTGCCCTGCTACCGATGCTGCTCAAACGGCTGCGCGCTGAATCGCCAGGGATTGTGCTGGTGGTGCGTCGGGTCAACTACATCCTGATGCCAGGGTTGTTGGCGTCCGGCGAGATTTCCATCGGTGTCAGCTACACCACCGACCTGCCGGCCAACGCCAAGCGCAAAGTGCTGCGTCGCAGCTCGCCGAAGTTGCTGCGCGCCGACACGGTACCAGGGCCGTTGAGCCTCGACGACTTCTGCGCACGGCCTCACGCGCTGGTCTCATTCGCCGGCGACTTGAGCGGCTTTATCGATGAAGAGCTGGAAAAACTCGGGCGCAAACGCCATGTGGTGCTGGCCGTTCCGCAGTTCAACGGCTTGAGCACCCTGCTCAGCGGCACCGACATTGTCGCCACGGTGCCGGATTACACGGCCGAGGCGCTGACGGCCGCAGGCGGAGTGCGTGCGGAAGACCCGCCATTGCCGGTGCGCAGCTTCGAGCTGCACATGGCCTGGCGCGGGTCGCAGGATAATGATCCGGGCGAACGCTGGTTGCGTTCGCGTATCCAGATGTTTTTTGGGGATCCGGACAGTCTTTGAGAAATCGTCCAGGATTATCGTTTTCATCGCGAACCGCTGATTTGTTATCAAATTAAAGTCCGCTTTAGCGTTTTCGCCAGCGCAGTGTTATCGTTTTTGCGTACTATCCCCTTCTGGTTAGCATTTTTTAGCGCTCGTTAGGGGATTCGACAATGCAAGCAGGCTTCAAGGTACTCGCCGATCGCTACGGTATCGCGCTAGCACAGCCCCTGCGCGTCGAATCGGTGATCGGTACGACGCGGATGATCCGCGAGAGCAACGGGCATATCGAGCGCAAGTATCCCGCCAGTTACCGGCCGGCGGATGACTTCGCGGGGCATTTCGAGTTCGGGCTCAAGTACGAAGAAATTCACCTCGAGTTTTTCGCCCGTCTGTTTGCAGCCACTGGCCCTGAGCCCATCGAGGCCTGGAGTCGGCAAGCGCCCTTTGGTCAATACGCCCGCCGCACCGGATTCCTGTACGAGTGGCTGACCGGACAACAGCTTGATGTGCCAGATGTCACCAATGGCGGTTATGTCGATGCGATTTCGTCGCAGCATTACCTGACCCGCGTTGAACCTCTGCGAGTACGGCGCTGGCGCATCAACGATAATCTTCCCGGTGTGCCGGCGTTCTCCCCCCTGATCCGCCGTACCGAGGCCGTGCAGCAAGCGCTGCAATTTGACCTTGATGCAGCCCTTCGCGAGCTGAACCAGACCTTTGGCGCCGACATCCTGATGCGTACGGCCAGCTGGCTGACGTTCAAGGAGTCGCGCGCGAGTTTTCTGATCGAGAGAGAGGCAGACAAGGCCGACAGGATCCAGCGCTTTGCCCACGTGATCGCCAAGTACTGCGGCCACATAGAAGATCCGTTGAGCAGCGACAGCCTGCACATGTTGCAAGCAGGAATCCTGGGGCATGAAGCGCTCGGGCTGGGCCTGCGACGCTCGCCGGTCTTCGTGGGTCAGGCAACCATGCGCGAGGACATCGTGCACTACATCGCGCCGCCATTTGAGGCACTGACGCAGCTGCTCGATGGCCTGAACGCATTCGAGCTGGCAACACGGGGCGCCGAACCGTTGGCCCGGGCGGCGGCCATCGCCTTCGCCTTTGTGTATATCCACCCCATGCGGGACGGCAATGGCCGGATCCACCGTTTCCTGATCAACGACATCCTGATCCGCGATAAGGCGGTGCCTGATGGCGTGATTCTACCGGTATCGGCCACCATCACCAGTTCGATTGATTTCCGGGCACGTTACGATCGTACGCTGGAGGTGTTTTCGCGGCCATTCATGCAACGCTACGCAGCGTCTTCCCGGTTTGGCGAACTCGTCGTCTACGAGGACGGCACCCCGAGCAACCTGGTTTTCGATGACTACGACGACGCGCAATTCGCCTGGCGTTATCCCGACTTGACCGAACACGTCCTGTACACGGCGCAGGTTGTCGAGCATACCGTCCGTAACGAAATGGCCGATGAAGCCCGGGTGCTGATCACGTTCCAGCGCGCCCAGGAGCAGCTCAAGGAAGTGCTGGAAATGCCGGACCAGGACGCCAACCGCATTATTCGTTCGCTCAAGGAAAACGGCTGGCAGGTATCCGGCAAATTGAAGCAAGCGTATCCGCAACTGGAAGACGCTCACCGGGCGAAACGTGTTGTGGAAGCCGTGCGCTCCGCCTTCGACGAACGAAAAATGGCAAGCGGTGAAGAGTGACCCTCACCCCAAACAATCTGGCATTAGCGCAGCAGCGCGACGTTATCGTTGATACGGCCTTGAAGGATATCAAGGGTGTCCTGGGTGACTGCGCCCGGGCACATGACCTCGGCGATGGCGGCAAACTGGCTCGCGACGCGGCACATTCTGTCGATGATGCCGCTAGCCGTCTCCACTGAGACTTCTGCTTCTTGCGCAAGTTTGAGCATCGCACTCCGATCTATCTCCAAGGCCTCGCCCATCACGTCCATCTGGTGATAACCGCCCGGTCCCTCGCAGAATGTCACGTCGTAGGCCGGCGCCAACTGCCAGGTACCGGACGGCGACATAAGGTAAGCGAAGTTTTTGGGGTGGTCGTCCCGGTTGTTGAATGTGACATTGAAGACGACACGCTCAAAGGCGATAGCTTTCTCTCGCACATCGTTGGTGCACATATGTGTCGCACGCAGGAAATTGACATAGTCCAAGGATCCCGGTGACTGGTAGTCGGCACCCGTAAAAGCGGCCAGGCTTTGCATGGGGACGCGCTGACCGTCCATACGATCAAAGCGCTTACTGGCGAAGGCTGCCAGTCCATTGGGCAGATTGAAGTGCTGCGTGTCCGGTGTCTGGATGCCGCACCGGCGCAAGCACTCGGCGTAGACCATTTCGATGGCACACACCTCGGGATGTTCTTCTTTTGCCGGAAACTTGATCAACCAGGCTTCAAGACCCGGCTTGGCGGCGGTCGTGAAGCCCCCAGATTGAGGGTCGCGATAGACCAACGCCTTGGGCCTTGCGCCTTGAGGCGAGCCACCCACCAGCAGCAACGTTTGCAGGAACTCTCCACCCTCCCCCTTGAGAACCTCTTGAACCTCGGCCGCAAGCATCTCAAGGGGGATGTGCGCTTGCGGCTCCTGTCCTTCAGGCGCCATAGGCTCGAACGACATTGCCCCCATGGCAATGTTGCCAATATAGGCCAGCCGTTCCAAAGGTCCGACGCGCGCGGCGTTGAGGCCGCGACGCCGGAACAACCGATCCATCAGCAGCATGCCCCAACCGTCAGGCAGCGAGTCGTAGACAGGCCCTGGCAAACCGAGCTGATGGGAGGGGAAATCTCGACGCAATTTGAGGCCCTTCAGCGGAAGCGTGTAGGACGACAGTTCCAGGCCTCTACGCTTCGCTTCATCGCTGTACTCGAATACAACGTGTGGGCGACCGGTGACAGCCGTCGTAGACACAAGCGTGCCCCACAGCCAATGTTCACCCCAGCCTTCGTAGTAGACGCGAACTTGCTCAAGCATCGGCGGACGTCCTCCTGATGCGATGACGATTGGCAGTGTCTTCGTATCGGCGAATGTCTTCAAGGCTGTCCAGCTTTGGCAAGAACAGCTCTTCGAATTCCTGGGCGCGCCCTAGCACCATGGCCACGCGAACCACATTCTCGAACCCGACATTACGCCCGGCTTCGAGGTTGGACACGGTATTGGTCGCGATCCCGGCGCGACCGGCCACTTCGGCTTGTGTCATTTGTTGCGCCAGACGCTCCGTGCGAAGGCGATCGCAGAGACGCTTGACGATTTCGCTCGGCTTACTGAAGCTTAAATCCAACATAACATGCCTTCTGAAGACTTTATCGGCTTAACACACAACATGAGGGAATTAAGCATACTCTCTCTCGAAAAAATCTAATTCCCTTATTTTGTGTCTTTAGCGATTATTTCATTATTAACACACAACATACTGGAATTAACTCAGACTATCGGTGAAGCCTTCCCGCTTCAACGCCCCTCAAACCAATCCCGCCGCTCTTCGAACGTACGACGTATCAACCGGGCAAGCATCTGCACTTGCGGTTCACTCCGGGTCCGGGCATTGATCGCCATCCACACCTGCCGCTGCATGGGCAAATGGAACAGTCCCGGCAAGTCAATCAGGCCGCGATCAAAACGGCCCATGTAATGCGGCAACAATCCAATGCACGCGCTGCAACGGACCATCTCCAGCATCAACTCATACGAATGTAACTGCACCACCCCGGCCAGACGCTGGTCGACGAGGGCATTCCATGGCCGGAAGCTCTCCACCTGACGGTCATGCTGCCACTGCACCAGCAGGAAGTCGGCCAGGTCGTCGAAGGTGTCCGGTCGGGCGGTCACCCGGGAGTAGCGCTTGGCAATGTGCGGCAGGTAGTCAATTCGCGCCAGTGGCTGGTGTTCGCTGACGGCGAAACCAGGGCTGGGCAGCGACGACTCGACGCTGCCCAGCCACACCACCACATCGGCGTGGGCGGCTTGCAGCGACAAATCGCTGTCCAGCGAAATGATGTCCAGGCGCACACTGGCGTTGCGCCGCACCAGCGACACCAAATCCCGTCCGAGGATGTCATGCAGGATGGTTTCGGCCACGGCCAGGCGGATCAACGGCCGCTCGATCACCGGCAACTTGCGCTCGTGGACCCGGGCAATCAATTGCGCATGAAACTGCTGACCGTCCCGATTGAGGGTCAGTGCATTGCCCTGGAACTGGAACAAAGTGCGCTGCACCTGCTCCTCCAGTTGCGCCAGGTGTTTGCGCAGCAAGGTCGGCTGCACGTCCAGGCTGCGAGCGGCCTGCATGAAACAGCCACAGCGGGCACTGACCATAAAAAACCGCACGACTTGTTCATCGATCCTGGCGGCCAGTGCCAGCCAGGATGCAGATGGTTCAGGTTGCGCCCGGTACTCGGTAACTCCCTCTCGTCCGGTGGGTTCTATCAATGACATCAAAGACTCCCTGTCGATCTTGTTATGGGTTTGCCCTGTCCTTTTTGAAAGCGGCGGCTAGCGTTTTTCCTCCAGCACCTTATTGAGCTCGGCCCCATCGATACTCAAGGTTGCGGTCGTGAGCATGCCTTCCAGATAGGCCTTGGCGATTTGCTCCTGACGCTGGGCACGCAAGGCTTGGGTCAGCCGTTCTCGCAGTTCGTCCAGCGTGGCCACGCCGGCCGGTTGCAGCGCGGTAAGTTTGATCACGTGAAAACCCGCCGGGCTCTGTACCGGCTCGGACACGGCACCGACCTTGAGTCGAGACACCGTCACACGGACTTCAGGCACCAGTTGCTGCAAGGGTTGCAGACCAGTGTCGCCGCCCCGTTCGGCGCTGATGCGATCCTGTGAATACTGGCTGGCCAACGTGGCGAATTCCGCCGGGGTGGCCTGGGCCTTGCGGCTCAGTTCCTGGGCCTGCTTGCGCACGGCGTCCAGGTTCTGCGGATCGCTCACCCCGAGGAAAATCTGACTGACCCGGTACAGGGCGGGCGTCACCCATTGCGACTTGCCCGCCTCGTAAGCCTGTTGCAACTCGGCGGCACTGGGGTAATCCGCCGGCACCTGGCTGACCGATTGCAGGTAATTGCGAAAGACGATCTGTTCGGTGGCCGAGCGGGTTTGCTGTTCGACATCCGGGCGCTGGCGCCAGCCTTGAGCGTCGGCCTGTTCGAGCACGGCTTTCTCCGCAAGCCGCGAGCGAATCCAGCTTTCCAGCGTGGCGCGATTGGCCCGCAGTTGTTCGCGGGACTCCGGCGGCAAGGTGTCCAGCAATGCCTTGAGCTCTTCGGGCGTTACTTGCTGGTTACCCAGCCGCGCCAGCGCCGGCTCACTCATTGCCGCCATCGTCTTCACCGGTTGCGGTGCCGCGACCGGGTCGTTACCCGGCCGTACACTTAACGCCACTGCAATCACCAATACGGCCAGCGCGCCGGCGCTGGCCACTACCGTGCGCTTTTTCACAGGGCTTCAACCTCTTGCTGCAGCGTCGTGGTGCTTTCAGCCTGCGCCTGCAACTGCGCCGCGTTCTGGCTGTAATCGCGCAGGTAAATGATGAATTCCTGCAGCAGGCGATCCCACAGTTCGAGGTTGCCGCGCAGGAAGTCTTCGCTGACACCGGCGGCCACCACCACGTCCATTTCCATCACCAGAAACTCACCCTGCACCGACAACCGCGCAAAACGCCGCGACGCATTCCACAGTTCCGCCAACCCGGCCGGTAGCTCGCCCTGTACCCGCAGCGCACAGCTGAACGTGAAGTCGACGTAACGGCCCGATTCCGCCGCCGGATTGCCAAAACGCACGGCATAACCGATGCCCTGGCTGGCGCTGAGTAACTGCACGATGCCGTTCTGATCGGTCTGGTTGACCCGATAGCCAGCGGCCTGGAGCACGTCGGTGAGCGATTGTGGCGATACGTGAGCAATCAATTGAGTCATGTGAAGTTCTTCCCTGTTTTCAGTGAGTGATCGCAGCCTGGGGCGCGTCGAATTGAGTTTTGTACAGTTCATCGCCAAAGCCCTGAGCCAGCTCTTCGAACTTGACCCTGGCGCTGCCGGCGAACGGCTGGCGGATGTTCACGACGTCACCGACGCTGATTTTTTCGTAGGCGGCGAGGATGTCTTTTGCGATGCCATACATCTGCTGATTCTTGACCGAACATTGCTGCATTTGTGTGTCGCGCTCGGCCAGTTGAGTCTCAAGCCGGGCGCGTTCGGCTTCTTTGCCGCGCGCCATGACCAACAGCTCTTCGTAGGCCTTTTTGAACTTGCCGATCTGCTCGTTGCTGGCTGCGGCCTGAGCCTGGGCCTGGCTTTGCAGGCTGTCGTGCTGGCTGGCCAATTGTTCGGCCGCGCCTTTGTACCTGGCCAGTTCCGCCGTCAGCTGCTTGATTTGCGCCTGCGCCGCCTTGGCCTCCGCTTGCACCGCCACCTGCGCCGCGCTGGCCTGGGCTTGCTGGCTCTGCAAGGCCTGCAACTGTTGGGTGGTGCTGCGCAGTTGCGTGCGCAGGCGTTCCTCCATGCCTTCGGCGCTTACCCCCTGGGCCAGCATCAGCCCCATCGCCACGAGCCAGAACCGGGTCGGGATTCGTCTGTTCATCAAGCTCTCCCTGCGCCTTAGAAGCGCGTGTTGATTTCCAGCTGCAAGACGTCGATGTCAAACGGCGCGCCATAGACCGCTTCGGAGCTCAACCAACGGCCTGTCGCATAAACGTTCTTGGCCAGCCCGTAGTTGCCGCCCAGGAAGTAGCCTTTGGCATTGGTGCCACCCAAGTGGAACGACGAATCGTTGAAGCCGTCCGGCAACGCATCCGGCTGGATGTACTTGTAGCCAGCGAACAGGTTCCAGTCGCCCTGCTTTCTCAGCTCCAGCGCGCTGCCGAGGGTGAACTGGACCATCCAGGCATTCGCGCCGCTTTCGATGTCGCCACTGCTGTCGAGGTTGTTGACGATTTGGCCGGCTGAACGCTTGCGCATGTCGCCTTCGTCGAAGCCGAGGTTGTGGATGTAGTTGGCCTGGCTGCGCAGCTTGAAGTCTTGCGGCATGTCGGCGTCCCACACGAAGTTCAGGTCCAGCAAGTTGAACTCCGAAGCCAGGCCGACAAACTGTGGTTGTGGCGTGGTCGCGGGGTTGAGCGGGTTCGGCGTGATGTCGCGCAGCAGGAACACGGTGTTGCCCTTCTGCATGAACGCCGCGCGCGTACCGTCCGAGTCGCAGCCCGGCGCGCCGGCCCAGGGTTCGCAGGGGCTGGAGCGCTGGCCCTCGATGTCGTCGAAGCGGTAGTAGGCCAATCCGGCCTTGAGGCGGTTGTCGGAATTGACCGCCCATTTCGCGCCGATCTGCGCGCCGTACAGCCATTTGTTGTCGCTCGATTCCTTGTCGAAACCATTGCTGGTGGTGCTGTCGTTGGTGTACTCCACCGGGAATGCGCCGACGGTACCGAACAGACCCCAGTCGCGGTTGAGCTTGTGGTCGAACATCGCCGCGATGCCATCGAAGTTCAAGTCGTTGGAATAGAGCATGTCGGTGGAGAAAAACGGGTTGGTGAACCGGCCTCCGGTCAGGGTCAACTGATCGGACGGCTTCCAGGTCAGGTAACCCTGATCGAGCCAGATGTCTTTCTTGGCAAAGCCACCGCCGAGGGTCTGGGTGGTTGAGACCGGGTTGTTGTCCGAGCCGGTGCCGATCCGGATGCCGGCGGTCCACTCAGGCGCGATCTCCGCTTTCATGCCCAGGCGTGCGCGCAGGCGGAACAGGTTTTCGCGATCTTCACGGGTATTGAGCAACGGCGGCAAATTGGTGCTGCTGTTGGGGTTCACGTCGTACGGGCCGTTGTTGTTGAGCTTGGCGAAGTCGACGATTTCGTTGCTGTTGGTACCCGAGTAGTAGCGCGATTCGTCCCGCAGGCGGATGTCGCCGTCGAAGCTGATGCGCGAGACCCAGTCCGGGAAAGTGTTGGGCTGGGCCCAGTTTTCCTGTTTGGCCGTGGCCATGACTTCGGCCTTGACCTGATCGCGGATCTGGTCACGAACGGCTGCCGGCACGTATTGCACCCGCACATCGCCCGGTGCGGCGGCCGGACCGCTGGCGGCAACGGCGGTGGGCGCGGTGGCGGCTTTGCGCGCCTGGTCCGCTTCACTCTGGGCCTGGGCAATCAGTTTGTCGGCCTTGTCTTGTTTCAACACGCCTTGTTCCACCAGCAAGCGGATCAGATTGATCGTGGCGTTTTCCGAGGGCGCAGGCGCTGCCGCCGCTTGCCCGACCAGGGTGGCAATGACCATGCCGACCGCCAGGGACAATCGATTCACGTTCGAAATCATTTGCACACAACTCCTTTTGGCAAAACTTGAAGTATTCGGTTAACCCGGACGCCGTCCCTGCAGGGACACGCGCATGGGTGTTGAGTAAGTCGCGGGCGGCCGTTGCTCCAGGCGTGGCGCACTGCGCAGCACCGCGAGCACCTGGCTATCGACCTCGGGATTGCCGCTGGACTTGGCCAACTCGACCCGGGAGATTTCCCCCGAGGTGCTCAGCCACACATCGGCCTGCACCTTGTAGGCCTGGCTGCGCAATTCCGGGTTCTCGCGCAACAAGCGCTGAAAACTGGCGGCCAGGAACTGGCTGTACGTGCCGTTGCCCAGTCGTCCACCGCCGGCCCCCGCCATGCCGTTGCCCTTGCCGACGGCTACGCCGCCCTCGCCCGCCTGGGCATCGGCGTCCATGCTCATCGGTTTGGCGAGGTCGTCGGCCGGGGATGGCGGCGCCTCTTCGGCCGGCTTTACGTCTTCGGGCTCGGGGGTGGGTTCGGGTTCGACGATTTTTTCTTCCACCGGGGTTTCCGGTTCCGGAGGTTTCTCCGGGGGCGGGGGTGGCGGCGGAGGGGGTGGCGGCAGTGGAATGATGGTCGGCACCTTCGGCGCTTCGCGGCGGATGCCGCTCATGTCATTGGCCCACTGCCAGAGAAACCACGCGGCCACACCGGCGATCAGCAACCCGACGCCCCACTTCACAAAGCGAATGGGCGACGGCTTGAGCGCTGACGGTTGGATCGGAAGTTTGGCGGTCATGATCAGCCCTGCGTCGCTTTGCCGGTGACGAGCCCGACCTGGAACAGTTCCAGTCGGCGCAACAGGTCCAGGACCTCGATGACCTTCTGGTACTGAACCGTGGCGTCACCGCGCACGATCACCGGCAGGTCCGGGTTCCGGGCCTTTTCAATGCGCAGGCGGTCCTCCAGTTCGGCCAGGGTGACCGGGTACGCATCAAGGAACACCTGGCCGCCATCGTTGACCGAGATCGCCTTGGTCTTGGCTTCGGACAGCGACATCGAGGCGCTGGCCTTCGGCAGGTTGATCTGGATACCCGAGACCTGTGCAGTGGCCGTCAGGATGAACATCACCAACACCACCATCAGCACGTCCACCAGGGGCGTGATGTTGATGCTGTCCACCGCCGCGTCATCGTCATCGTCGTGGGAGGCATTTACGGAAGCCATGTCAGTGCTCCTCAGGCCGGTACGGACGCGTTGGTGTGGTTGCCCCGGCGGTGCGCCGATTCACTGAACTGGCTTTCACCGTGCATCTCCGCCAGGCGGGTGATGAACTCGTCGACGAACACGCGCATGTCGGCGCTGACTTCCTTGTTGCGGGTGATCAGCCGGTTGTAGCCAAACAGCGCCGGGATCGCGACGAACAGGCCCATGGCGGTGGCGAGCAAGGCCGCGGCCATGCCCGGGGCGATGGCGTTGATGTTGACGTCGCCGGCCATGGCCGTGCCGAGGAACACCACCATGATCCCCAGCACCGTGCCGAGCAGGCCGATGTAAGGCCCGCCGGCAATGGCGTTGGACAGGGTCGAGAGTTTCGAACTCAGTGCCTGGTTTTCACGGGTGCGCACGCCGTCCATGGAGCAGCGGATGGCTTCAATGGTGGCTGCCGACACCGACGAGGTATCAGCGCCCTGCTCCCGGCGAGTACGGATTTCCTTCACCGCCACCTGATACAGGCGCCACAGCGACGAGTGCTGCAAACGCAGGGCGAGGTTCTGATCGTCCGCGAACATCTCCAGGCGGGTGCCAACCTTGGCGAATTGCTCGCGAAAGGCTTCGTTGGCGGCGGTGACACGGCTGATCATGCGATTTTTGCGGATCATGATGAACCACGACTGGAACATCATCAGCACCAGCACAGCGATGATGACCCACGCGTCCACCGGCACGGCATTGAGCAGGAAGCCCAGGCTGCCGAAGCCATAACCCGATTGCTGTTCGTCGACGCCGTAGGCCACCAGTTTCGACTCGGCGTCCTGGGCGTTGGCATCGGCCAGCAGTTGTGCGGCGGGCCGAGCGACTTTCGACAGGCGCAATTCGTCGATGGCACCGGCGAACGGCTGGTAAGCGCCGGCCGACAGATCAGCACCAATGGCGATCACCGAATTGAACGCCGGCATCGCCAGCGCCAGGTTCGCGGTTTCGCGGCCATCAACGTAGAGCGCCACTTTGCTGCCTTGTGCTGTCAACGCCAGATGCTGCCATTGGCCGGGGTTCAGCGCTTGGGTCGAGACCGCGCGCTGACCGTCGATGTCCACGAACGGCAGGCCCTGGTTCAAACCGATCAGCAAACTGTGCTCGCCTTCGCGCCTTGCCAGCACCAACTGCTCGCCAGTGGCCTGGTCCAGCTTCAGCCAGGCGCTGACGGTGAATGCGCCGTCCGCGTTGTGTTGCAGCGACGGGCTGGCCGGCAATACCAGCGGCTGCCCGCTGAACTGCAAGGCGCGGCCGATCACGCCGTCGATGCTCACGCCGGTGGCGCTTTGCGCAGTGTTGCCATAGGCGGTGGTGTCCTTGGCCGGCAAACCGTTGGCACCTTCGAAGTGGTACAGCGCGGTGTAGTTCGGGTCGAAGGTCAGCTGACCGTTGCCGGTGGCCGGGGCTTTCGGGTTGCCGTAGTACATCCAGATGTCCTGGCGCTGAGCACCCTCGACTTTCGGCACATCGACCCACACCAGCGCCATGCCCATCAGCGCATCGAAACTCTCGATCTGGTGGTTGAGCACGGTTTTGTCATCGGCGGAAACGAAGCGCAGGTCAGACCCGTCTTCCTTGACGCCGTCGAAGCTGAAGTTGCCGGTGTGCAGGCGCACCAGCAGCGCGGTGCGGCCCAGGGCCTCGTTGATCGCCGCGCCTTGGGGTGTGGTGTCGACGGAGATCTGTTTGCGGTAATGCCAGTCGTCCTGCCACCACGCGTGGGCGGTCGCCGGGAGCACGAAGCCCAGGCACATCAGAAAAGCGATGAATAAGCGCTGCATGAAAATGTCTCCGTAGGTTCAGAATGTCGCTTGCAGGTTGAAATGCAGGCGCGATTCCTGTTTCGAGGTGTTCGGCCCTTCGAGCAACGGGTAGCCCCAATCCAGGCTGCCGGATAACCATTTGTTCAAGCTCGCGCGAGTGCCCAGGCCCACACTGGCCAAGGCGTAATCGGCGTCCTGATCGGGAAGTTCGTCGCGCAGGTACAACTGCGCACCTTCGGCAAAGGCGTAGAAGCGCCACTCCTGGAGGTATTTGCCCAGGTACTTGGCGAGGGATGGCGTGCGCAGTTCCTGGCTCAGCAGCACGCCGTCGTCGCCGGTGCGCTCGGCCGCCAGATAGCCGCGCACCGAAGTGGCGCCACCGGCAGAGAATTGTTCGTTCGATACCAACGGCCCGGAGGCTAGCTGGAATGCCGCTTTGCTCCCGGTCTGCCAGTCGTTGGCGAAGGTGTAGGTGAAGTTACTGTCGCCCTTGAGTACGGCAAAGCTCGGGCTGGCGCGAAAGCGCTTGTAGTCGAACTCTTCATCCGAGCTGCCGTAACCCAGGAAACTGCGGGTACCGGCCACCAGGCTCAGGCCGAGACTTAGCTGGGACGTTTCGGTGTAGCGAAAACCGTTGTAGGCAAAGGTGAACGGCGCGTACTTGAGTGGCACCTTGTCACTGGCGCCGCCCAGGTCCATTTGCTCGTCGAAATCCTTGAAGTCGATCCCGGCCGACAGCGAGTTCGCCCAGATGCCGCTGGAGGGCAGCGTGTAGATCGCCGACACGCC
Source organism: Pseudomonas sp. PB120 (assembly GCF_009761815.1). Taxonomy (GTDB): domain Bacteria; phylum Pseudomonadota; class Gammaproteobacteria; order Pseudomonadales; family Pseudomonadaceae; genus Aquipseudomonas. Next base: position 32,428 of record NZ_RWIN01000038.1, on the reverse strand, counting down.
GTAGGAATGGCCCTTGCCCAACACGTTGCTGCCGCCGATGGTCGCGACGTTGCTGTCGGACTGGTAGCCGGAAAACTGCACGCTCCAGCGTTCGCTCAACGGCGCCGTATAGGAACCTGACCAGACCTTGGCATTCGAGGTGTCCTGCGGCGCGGTAAAGAACGTCAGCGACACGCTGTGCCCCAACTGCCACAGGTTGTCGTAACCGAGGCTGGCGACGCTGCGCAGCTTTTCGGTGTCGGCGCTGTAGTCGTTGTTCAGGCCGAGGGTGGCGTGCCACGGGTTCTGGTCTTCAACTTGCAGGTCCACGTCCATGGTGCCCGGGCGTTGTCCCTCGCGTACCAGTGGCATCACTTGGCGGCTCGGGGTCTTGTTGAGTTGCGCCAGCTCCGTCTGGACCTGGGCAAAGTCCGGCACCTGGCCTTCCTTCAGCGCCGGGACGTCTTCGCGGATTTCAACGGGTGAATAGTGCTTGGCTCCGACAACCCGTACGCGGCCGACTTTGGTTTCGCTGATGTGCAGATAGACGATGCCGTTCTCGACTTTTTGCTCCGGCAATTCAACGAACACCGATTGATAGCCGCGTGCCTGATAGGCCTTCTGCAAGGCATCGCGGGCGCCTTCGATATCGGTCAGGGATTTTTGCGGGCCGAGAAACGGGTACACCGCTTCTTCGATGGCCCGGGCATCAAGCACGGTGTTGCCGCGCACGAAGTACTCGTTGACGTCCACCTGCTTGCCCGTCTCGGCGCCCTCCTCGGCCCATGCCGGCTGCACGCCCGCCGTCACCAGCAGCCAGCCCCACAGCGCCAGCCGTGACTTGGAAAAATGTTCCACAACACCCCCTGAATTCGAAATACCGATAACCGTCTGCACTACGGCAGGCTGGTTCAATTGCTTGTGGTCGATGTCGCCGCGTGTGTGCCCAGCCAGGTGCGCAACCGCGCGACGTTCAGGCATTTGCAGCAAGAAAAAGTCGCCTTGCGGCCCCCTCAAGCGCGTCACATAGGCTTGACCGGGCTGGCGATGTGCTACCGAACTTTTGTCATGAAAGCTTCATTGAACAGTTCGGTTTGGGGGGGAAGTTGCAGGGCAAAAAAAGGGCGACCCGAAGGCCGCCACCAGTCAGAAGAGATGCAACAAACGACTCATACCCTGTGGCGAGGGGGCTTGCTCCCGCTGGACTGCGTAGCAGTCCCATTTTTTGGGGGGCCGCTTCGCGCCCCAGCGGGAGCAAGCTCCCTCGCCACAAGTAAGGTGTGACCCAAAAGCCCCCCGTTGACTTACAACGTCAGGTTCCCCCGTTCTTCATCCGTCAACTGCCCCCGCGCCCGCTCATCCAGCACACCCGCACCGAGCACCTGCACCGCGCTGTTGGCGTTGTAGGTCGGGGTAGGCGCTGGTGTGGGCGCGCGGCTGGCGCCATCGCTGCTTGGGGTCAACGGTTCGCTGCCCAGGCTCAGTACCTGGACGGTCACGATCGACGGCTGGTTTTTACGGGCCGCGGCCTGTTGCTGGCGGGACATGTCCTCGGCGGCTTGCGTGGCCGAGGTCGCCGCGGAACTGGCCGAAGAGATCGCGCCGGTGTTGACCGAGGCCGTCACCGGGATCCCGGAGGACTTGCCCTGCACCTGGATGTTCGCTGCGTTGACCACCCGCAACGCGATGATGTTGATGTTGCCCGATACACGAATCCCCGCCTCGCCAGCATCAATGGTGCCCAGCGGTGCGATCAGGTCGATGTCCCCGGGCGGCACTTCGGCAATCGGGTTGAGCGTGGCGATACCGGCGCCAGTGCTTGGCACCGTTGGCGACAGGGTCACATTGCCCCAGGTGTCGTAGACACGTTTGGGCGGGGTGAACACCACGGTGGTTTTCGAGCCCCGGCCGGCGTTGATGTCGCCCTCGGCCGACCAGCCGAGAATCCCGCCGCCAAAGGTGGTCATGATCCGGCTTTGACCGAGCAGGATGCTGCCCTCGGAATACAGCTGGATGTCACCCTCGCCCTGCGTCACGATCCCCGCCGTGGAGGGTGGCGCCGCCCCTTCGACACCGAACACCTGGCCGCCGCCCGGGGTCAGCATCTGGATATCCCCCCCGAACAACGTCTTGACCCCGGCGCCGCCGTACAGGGTGATGTCGCCGTCATAGCGGATCGCGTTGCCCGCCACATCACGGGTCGGGAACAGCGCGGCAATCGCATTGCGACCGCGCAGGTAACTGCCTTGGCGCGGACCGTTCTGGTCGCTGTACTCAAGGCCACCGGCGCGCAATTCAGCGAAGTACACTTGCCGCGCGAAGACCGCTTGCTCAGTGCCCGGCAGTGAAGCGTAAAACGCTCGCGCCTGTTCGTCGTTGCCACTGAATCCGTAGCCGAGGGTCAGCCAGGCTTGCAGTTCTTCACCGTAAGTCTTGACCACTTTGCCCGGTTGAGCGCTCAGTGGCGCGCTGTTCAGGGCCAGGTTGCTCGGGTCGAGGTAGCGAGCAATGAAGCGCCCGTAATCCGGACCTTGCGCGCCCGCGCCGGCCTGCAACACCAGGCTTGCGCCCGATCGCTCATCCCCAGCCCTGATCGGCCCGAGGCTGGTAATCGCGGCTTTGTCCTCCATCAGGATATTGCGCCCGGCATTGATCTCCAGGGTGCCGGGGCCACCGACGTTGAAGCTGCTGTAGAGAATGTCGCGACCTGCGGACACCCGCGACAGATCGTTTGAGTTGTTGTGGATGAACAGGTTACCCGTGGAATAAACCGTGTCGTTGTTCCGGCCCATTTCTCCCGGCGCATACGTTGGCTGCCCCAGATAAGTACCCGACGCGACGATGTCGCGACCGGCGAGCATCCAGACCGGCCCCGCGGCCTCATACCAGGTGCGCTGGGTCTGGCTGAACGTCAACGTTTCACCGCTGCGAACACCGACCAGGTCACCGGTCAACGCATAAAACCGCGCAGGCCCTTGTACGCCGCTGAGCCCCGAGTAACTGTCGGCCCCGAACGCGAACAGCGGGTAACGCCGGTTCAGGTCCGGGGCAATACCATCACTGCCACTGTTGGTCATGAGCGTCCTGGTCGCATCGTAACTGCCATAGCCGCTGAAGGCAGGTGCAAACGGCGTGGCGATCGCCAACGGGCTGGCTCCGGATTGATTGATCGCATAGCCACCGGCGTAAATCGAGTCACCCGCCAGCAGCTCGAGCTGGCCGGCCGTCGAAGGTGCCAACACCACGGAGTAGCCCACCGCGGGGGCATCTTTGCCGGGTCCAAAGCTTGCCGATGAGCCGGCATAGATGGAGCCTTGCGCGGCGACGGCGCGCAGGATCGATGGGTAGACGAATCGGCCATCCGTGGGCGAGGTATTTTTTCCGACACTTGGAGCATTTGACTCGATGTCCGCCAACTGCGTGCTTGGCGTGAGGTTGCCGCCGGCCGAGAACAGGTCAATGGCCGTGTGGTCGGTCCACAACGAGAAACTGCTCAGGCCGCCACCGGCATGGACCACGCCATCAGGGGTGGTGAAGGCTGAGGAGTTCTGCAACCGCACCCGGCCCGGGTCCGCAGCTCCACCCAGCACCAGATCACCGCGGGTACTGATCCGCATGCCCGAATCGCCCGGAATCAGCACCAGGCCGCCGGTCGCGCTACTGGTCGTGGCGTTGAATGGATCGTAGGCACGGGTTTCGCGCAGGTCTTGCAGGCTGGCATCGGTGCCATACCGCAGGTTGATACCGCCCACGGCGCCCCCGGTCAGCTGGGCCGAACCGCGCAGGTTGATCAGCGCGCCTTGCAAATCGTGATCCGGGTTTTCGGTGCCGGTCTCGCCGGCACGTGCATACAGTGACGGGTTGAGCGTGCCGCCAATGCGGATATCCATATCGCCGCCGCCGGTCAATTTCAGGCTGCCGTCGCTGCCCACCCGGCCGGTACTGCCAACGGCCACGATCAGGCCCTGGCCGCGTGGGTAACGGTTGATCCGCTCGTCACCCATGACTTTAAGCATGCCGCCATCGGTTCCTGCGCGCAGGCTGACATTGCCACCGCCCAAGGTGCCAAAACCGGTGAAGCCCACGAGGTACGGCCTGGTGTCTCGTTGTTGATCGGGCAGCGGCTGGGTGGCGTAGCTGCCAAAGTTGATCCACCAGGCAGTCGGAACATCGCTGCTGCCGGTTCCCTGTCGCCATAGCCAGTTACCCACGGCCACGCTCGGGATTTGCTCGCGGGTGGTCACGCCGTTAAGGCCCCTGCGCCCCACCGTATCCCCTGAAACGGCGCCCCCGGCGTTGACCGTCAGGTTGCCGCCCATTTGCGGGAACCAGGCCTGATAGAGGCTATCGCTGCCGCCATTGACCCATTTTTCATTGTCGCTGCCGGCACTGCCCAGCACCGAACCATCGTCCGACAGCCGTCCGCGTGGCTGGTTGAAGCGCGGATCGACGTCGTTGGACTGAGTGCCGGCGGTGTACACGCCAAAGGGTGAATCCATGCTCAGGTTGCCCGAGGCGATCACATCCAGGTCGCCGGTACCGGTGCGCAGCACGCTGAACATCTGGGTGTGGGTCTTGGCCACCTTACCCGCCTTGCTTTCGGTACAGAGTTCCGGAATCGCCAGGCAATAGTCCACCATGTCGTCGGTGACCGGCTCGTAGTCCGGCATGCCCAGCCAGTTGCCGGGTGCCCACGTCCAGTGTTCCATCGGTGCACAGGCGGCAGGCTGCTCGTCACATTTGGCCAGGAGGTCATCCGGGATCGGCTCATACGCCGGCATGCCGAACGGGTTGCCCACGGTCCATACCAGACGCGAGCCGTTTTCCACTTTCATGCCGTAATGGGTGTCGGTCAGCCGCAGGTTGCCCTCGGTGCCCAGCGGTTTGATCGCGCGGCTGTCCGCGGCTTCCGTATCGGCACCGGCCACGACACGCATCGACCAGGACGCACTGCCCGAAGGCAACATGCTCGCCAGGGCCCAGTTGCGACCTTGCTGAGTACCGATCTGCGGACGCAGTTCGATCATGTCGATGCCGTCGGCCAGCACCACATTGGTCATGGAAGGAATCAGCGAACCCCGCAGCAACGCCAGCGAACCAGCGAGGCGTACGCCGGTGGTGGTCTGGTCGTCCGGGTTGAAACTTCCGGGCAACGGCACGCCTTTGGGCCAGAGCATGCCCTGCAAGGCGGTGAGTTTGTTCAACCGGATACCGGCCCCCAAACGGCTGCCGGCCGGCAGCGTCAGTCCGTCGCTGAGCAAGGTGCCTGCGGCGTAGAGCAGGTTTCCCGCCGCGTCGTGCACGGCACCGGCCAACACGGTGCCCGCGCTGAAGGTGTACGGTTCGCCCAGAATGGCCTGGGCCGGAAGTAAGGTGCCGCTGGAAAGGCTGCCTGCCTGGATCGGCAGATCGTAATTCAGTACGGCTCCCACCGGGAATTGCGTGCCTTCCGCGAGCTCCACTCCGGTCACCGGTACCAACAGATCGCCGCCAAACGGCTGCACACCCGGCAGCAGTTTCCAGCCGTTGTCGTCCGAGGTTTGCGGTGGCGGTGCGAAGCCATCGTTGATGCTGCCCTGGACATCGAGGTTGCCCCCGGCACGAATCACCAGGCTACCGGCCTCGCCGGAACCGTAGACCGAGGTCATGCCGCTGTGCGGGTTGAGGCTCGCATAGCGGTAGCCGGACAGGTCCAGATCACCCTGCACCACGAGATCGCCATCGGCGGTTTTACTGGCGATTTCCACGCCTGGGCGCAGGTGGAACGCATCGGCATATTGCGCGTTGTTCAGGCCGGCAAGCTTGCGGTTGAGTAAGTCGGTGTTGGCCAGCGCCGCGTTGATGAACGCGCTGCTGTCCAGGTGAATGTTATCCAGGTACGCCTGGTCGATGACCTGGTACGGACGCCCGCTGACCACCGGGTCGATACCGTCGGCGGCATCCGTGTAGCGCCGCGTGGCGTTGAGGCCGATGGATCGAGCGCCCTGAATGTACAGGGCACCGCTGGCGTCGATCGCAATGTCATTGGCACCCAGACGCGGCGCGTTGAGTTCAAGGGTGCCGCGCAGTTGGCCATCGTGCTGGCCCGGCAGATTGCCGGTGGCGACGTCGGTACCGTGGCGCAGGTCGATCCGTGCGCCGGAGGCCAGGGTCAATTGGCCGTCACCGGAGCTCAGTTCGACCATGGCGCGGTTCGGTGCGTCGATGATTTTGCCGTAGCTGTCGACCCGCAACATGCGGCCATGGGCATCGAGCACCGCAGCACCACCGAGGGTCAGACCGTTCTTGCCCGACAGGCGAATAGACCCGACCCGCTCGCCACTGGCATCAATCAGACCAACCACCGTGAGGCTGCCGTTGTCCACCGACACATTGACCTCACTGGCCTTGAGCCCGTCACCGATCACCAGGCTGCCCTGCTTGAGCTGAAAGCTACGGCTGCCGAACACCTGCCCGGCGTTCAGGCGCTGGTTGAGGGTGGCGAATTCCTGGTTCAAATCGCCGCTGCTGCCCAGTTGCCGGGCACGAATATCCACGCCGGCCGCCTTATAGGGCACCCAGGTGCCGCCAGCGTCGTAGTAGCCGCTGCTGGCGCCGAGGATCTCACCCTGCAAATCGACCACACCCGCCCCGGCCGCCAGCGCAACGGCGCTGAGGTTACCGGCCTGGTTGTTGGTCGCCGACAGGTCGATGCGCGAACCGGCGGCCTGGCGGATGCTGCCGTTATTGCTGTAGAGCGCCACATCGCCGCCCCAGCTGTATTTCTTCACATCGTTGAACGGCAGCGTTCGTCCGGTCATGTCCAGATAAGCGCCATTGCCCAGGGTCAGGTCGTCTTCGGTCTTGACCACCAGTTTGCCACTGGCCAGGGCGATGCGACCGTCGAGCGCAACCGTGCGTGCTTGCAGGTTCAATTCCGCGCCCAAGGCATCCGCCACCGTTGCCTCGACGCCAGTGGGCGACGTCAGGGACAGGCTGTTGCCGGCCTTGAGCACGTTGACCGACCCCGCTTCGCCGGTGAGCAACGGCGTGCGCAGGTTCAGGTTGCCGCCGCTGTAGGCAAAACCGCTGACCGGGTCGTAGACGCCTTGCTGTTCGTAAACCGACAGGCTGCCTTTATGGTTGGCGGTGATGCGTTCGCTGGCATTCAGGTTGACGTTGGCAAAGCCCAGCGCCAGGCGAGCGTTCTGGTCCAGCCCGTTCGGCTGCGGGTTCGGGCCGTAGCCGAACTCGATGCGTTGTGCCTGGATGTCCAGGGTGCCATGACCCGAACCGGCGCCACCGGTGACCATGGCGCCGGGTTGCTGGGTCGCGCCGTTCCAGATCAGGTTGGCGGTACGAATGGTCGCGACATCCTGAGCATCGCCCAGGCCATAAATGGCCGGTGTGGCCAAAACCAGGTTGTCCAGACGGCTCTTGCCCGTCTGTGGGTCCAGGGTGTCGAGGGTGACGTTGCCGAAGAAGTTGAACGACTCACGGGTGGTCAGGCTCAAGGTTTCCAGGGCCGGTGCGCCAAACTGGGTGTCGCCGCGCAACAGGCGATCGAGCACGTTCTGGTTGAGGGTCATGCCGAGCGGCAGGCGATCACCCACCGCCGCCAGCGCCTGAGCACTGCCGGCGTTCACGGCGCCCACCGCCAGGCCCAAGTGACGGGTGCCGAAGCGAACCGCTTCGTCGAGTTCGAACTGGTTGTCGGTGGAAGCGATGATACTGCCGTTGGAATAGAGCAACGTCGGGTTGCTGCACGCCCCGGTTGCACAGCTGCCGATACGAATGCTGCCGGCGCCATCCCTGTCTGTCGCTATCTCCGGTGCCAGGACGTTGGTCCAGCCGTTGGACACCACCAGCAAGCTGGCCTTGCCGGTTTGATAGATGAAGCCGTCCGTTGAATCGAAGGGGACGTTGCCATAGCCCAGGGTATTGATGCCCGCGCCCGCTTCGAGGGTGATGCCGCCCGCAGTGGCTGACGTCCTGAGCACCACCTCCGGCGCCGACAGCGTCGCCCCCTCGCGCAGGATGATGTCCCGGGCGGTACCTCTGAAATCGATAATGTTGCCGGCCGTGCCGTAGAACACGGTGGGCGATGCGCCGATGGCCAGGCGGCCGGCGCCCAGGCTGTTGAGGGTATCGGCGTACACCGAGACACCGTCGAATCCCGCCGTCCGGGAATGCCCCGCACCGAGAATTTCAAGGGCCGCTCCGGGGTTGCCGCGCAACACGGTCGTCCCCGCGACACCGCCCGGGGCCGGGGTGGCCAACACCTGGCCGTTGAAGTCCAGGGCGATGTCATGATCACCGCCGACGTTCAACATCAGTTGAAGGGTCTTGGCGTCCATCGGCGCCAAGGCGCGCGGGATGCCTCGGCGCGCGGCGTCACTCTGGATGAATTGGCTGAAGCTGGTTTCGTTGTATTGGGAATAGCGGCGCAACACGTCCGCCGAAGTCAGGATCACTTGGCGGGCAACGCTGTCGCGCAACCCGGTATTGGCGACGGACATCTGGCCGCTGCCGGTCCATGAACCGTTGCGCATTTTCAACGCGCCGCTGGTTGCGCCCGGCGTTGCCTGGCCATTGACCTCGACCCGGAACGCACCGGGCAACAGGGCAAAGGTCGATGGCAACAAGGTGTAAGTACCCGCCGCCAGGCCAGGCACGCCGGTACCAAGGGTGATCTGTTGGCCAATACGCGGGTCGACGGCGCCGGCTTCGGCGAGCATCGGTGAATAGGCGCTCTGATTGCCGGGGACGATGGCGTACACCGGGTTACTGCTCAGGCCCGGCAGGCTGAAGGTGCCATCGCTGGCATTGCGCACCAGTGGGTTGAAACGCGCATCGGTGGAACCGCCGCGCCCGGAGACGAACCCGGCGCCGCGCAAGTCGCCGCCACCGGACAGGTCAATCAGCGCACCGTTCTGCACATCAACGTATTTCCCGTTCAGAATCACCCCGTTCGTTTCGTTGACAATACCGTTCAGCACCACCGACTTGCCGTTGTACTGGTAATCGATGCCATCGGTGGTGCCGCCGTACGGCATGACCAGGCCGGCACCGCTGACTGACGTCACGCTGCCAGGCAACAGCCGGATTCGATCGCTGCGCACAAACGCATCATTGCCCACTGAAATCATCCCCAGCGGCGCGCGAATCACGCCACCCTGCTCGATGGTCCCGCCCCCCAGGTCCAGCCGGCCGAACACCGAATACGGCAATTGCGTCGGCGCCGGTCCGTGACTGCTGACGCGCAAGGTCCGCTCAGTCCCGGGAACCTGTATCGGGGCTTGATAACCGGCTAGCACTTCGGCCCATACATGACTGGCCGGGTAGATTTGTGCGGCGCGCAGGTGAATGTCCCCGCCTGTCCACAGGCGCGACCGCCCCGCATCGTCGGTTGGCGCCAGGAAGCGCATGTCGCCACTGCTGTCGAGCGTGACCTGATCAAAGCCACGGCGACTGACGGCCAGGGCCGGACCGGTGAACTGGCGGATCGAGCCTTCGTTGCCGAACGACAGTGTGTTGCCCAGGTCCAGCAGGTTCGCACTGGCGCTGAACTGCGCAGAAGACAGTTTCGCCGTCGGATTGCTCTGCAACCTTGGACGAAGACCTGTCTGGATGTAGTACTTGCCCACGCCGGACAGGCGCAGATACGGCGCGGACAGGTTGATCCGCGCTGCATCTTTCGACGTTTCGGCCAACGACAGCGAGTCTGCGAACAGGCTCAGGCTCTGGTTCATGTGCAAATCGACGTCGCCGTCGAACGTCATCAAGCCGTTGCTGAACAGGTTCAGGTTATCGAAGCCGCCGGACATCAGGCTGTCGGCGCTCAATCGCGCACGGCCATAGCGCAACGGCTCTGCCGCCTCGCCGGGACGCAGGTCCGCTGGCAAGAGCACGTCAGTCGGCCCTTGGCCAATGATCATTTCCCTGGGCAGACGTACCGCGTTGACGGCCTGGAACTCGTTGTAGATCGGCGTATCGAGTGCAATGTCCAGGCGACCGCCCGCGGCGCCTGCGCCACCGGCCGCCGCGTGCAGGTTGCCGTCGATAAACAGGCCGTTGTAAGAGCTCAGGGCAATCTGCCCACCGTCCGTTGCGACCAGGGTCGGCCCTTGCCCTGCGATGTCCAGCAGCGCTTGTGCGCCGGACGCTTCCAGTCGCGCGCCGTTGCGCACGATCACATACGCATCGGCTGACAGCGCCGTCGACTTCTTCGTGTTGATCTCACCGCCAACGATGATGCTGCCGCCCTTGCCGACCTGACCGTAGACCCGGCCCAAGGCATCCACCGCCGTGGTGGCGCGCCCGGCGACATCCAGCACCGCGTGTTCACCGATCCAGATAGAACGGTTGTGCGCATTGGGGTCTGGCGGCAGATAGGAAGTGGCCACATCAATGTCGGCAAATCGTTGCTGGCGGATATCGATGGTGCCGCCCCAGGCATTCAACTCGCCGTCGAGGGTGATCTGCCCGTCACTGCGCAATGTGATGCGTTGGCCGGGGTCGACGCTGACGCGCGAACCCTGGCCGAACGTCAACAGGTTGCTCGACGGGTCGTATAGCCTGTCCTGGGTGGCACCGGCCCGCATCGACAGGCTCGCGCCGCCACGCTGGGTCAGCACGCCCTTGACCGGGTTTTCCTGAAACAGCGTCGGCGTCCACAGTTCCAGCGCGGCGAGCGGGTCATCGCCGCCGGGCTGGTTCGGCGCCGAATCGGTGAAGCGGTAGACCGGCATCGTCACATCGACCACGGTATTGTCCGCCACCTGCAGCGTCGTCAGGCCGACGACGTTGTAGGCCGAGAAGCCTTTGCTGAACAATTCCGGCGCCAGCTGGAGCGTGTGGTCGGCAACGGCACCGTCGGGCTGGCCGATCAGTACCTTGTTGGCCTGGACCGTCAGCGTCCCGCCACCCGTTACGCCGTAACCGCGAACGTCGCCGTCCATGACCAGTTGCGACTGGCCCGGCACCGTGTCGGCACTGGACTCGAGGGTGACGTCGCCGCCCTTGCCGCCACGGGTCTTGCCGTTGGCCAGCACCGCAGCGCCGGACGATACGTCGATCAGACTCCCCGTCGCCAAGCTGATGTCGCCGGTGCTGCGGATCGAAACCGATCCGCCATTGAGGTAGGCCAGGCGATTGATATCGGCCGGGTCGTTATGCACGTTGCTCCACAGTCCGCGAGTGTCCAGGTGCACCCCTTCGGCGACGGTGGTGCGTGTTGGCTTGGCTGTTTCTGCCAGCGCGGTGCCAAGGTGCAGGCTGCCGGCACGTGCGATGAGATCGGCGCCGACTACCACTTCCTGCCCGTACAACGTGATGTCACCCCCGCTGTCCACGGCCAAGGCTTCCTTGACGTCAACCTTGTCCTTGGCCGCAATCTTCAAGGCGCCGAGGCGGAAACCATTGACCGTATCGGTATCGAGGAACAGCTTGCCCTTGCGCGCATCGGACACCGCCCCTGTCAGGTCCAGATCGGCGCCGTCCACCGGGCGCTCGCCGCCGAGCTGAACCGAATTCAGCGCCGCCGTGTGCAAGTACACCAGGCCGCCAGTGGTAGCCGACCAGCTCGGTTCGTAATTGCCGACGATCAACTGCGCCCGGCGCGCCATGGCGGTCTGCGCCTGGGCATAGCCGTCGAGCCCGGCGCGCGGTGCCTGGTTCTGGCGCTCACCCTGGAACACCTCGCCCAACAATTGGCCGTCCAGCACTGCGTTACCGGTTGAGATCACCAGCTGCCCGGCGTCGCGACCGACCGAATAACCGCTCTCGAACCGTCGAGTGGGCGCGATCAACGGGTTGTAGAAATAATTGGTCTGGCCCCAGCGTTCGCTGTGCTCTTCATAGCCTTTGTAGAGGCCGGTGTAGAGCACGTCGCCCGGTGCCCGCGACACGTCATACAAACGCCCGTCCGCGCCGCGCAACCAGCTCTGGCGGATGAAACCGCTCTGCACGTCGAGGGTGCCGCCGGACAGATTGATCAGAGAGCCTTTCTCGGTCACCACATCGTTGCCGGCGAAACTCACCGTGCCGCCCTGGGCCATCCACTCGCCAATGCTGTGGCCCTGGGTGCCGAGATAACCGCCGACTTCCAGCAAACCCCCGGCGGTGTACCAGCGGTCGGAGACGTAGCCGTTGGTGCCCGCCGGCACGTACACCAGCTCGCGCACGTCAACCCACACGTCATTGCTGTTCAGCGCCCCGCTCTCGCGGTTGGCCGACGCATCGCGTTGCTCGTTGCCCTGGACGTTGACCTTGATGTTGTTGGCTTCCATCGCCACTTTGACGCCGATTGCCCCGGACACATCGATCAGCGCTCCGTCACGTACCACGCTGCGGCGCGCTGCTGTGACGGCGACCTGACCGCCCGTGGCGAGCGTGATCGAGCCGTTCTGGAATTCGACGCTGCCGCCGCTGCCGATGTCGATGCGCGACTGATCGCTGCGGATACGGTTGTTGGCGTTGACGCCCATCAATGCCGCGTCGTGCTGGCTGTTGAGGGCCGTGAGATCGCTGCTGTCGAGCATGATCGCGCTGACGCCGCCCTGGCCGAGGGTCACGCTGCCGGTGGTGTCCGTCGCGGGGTTGAGCAGGTGGATCGTGCCGCGCGTCGAGACCGAGGTGCTCGCCAGCAGCACGCCGTTTTGCACCACATCGTGGCCTGTCAGGGTGATGTCGCCGGTGGCCACCTGGACCAAACCGGTGTTGCTGACTTTGCCGGAACCGCCAACCTTGAAGCCGGGAATGACCTCGTTGCCGAAGGTGGTGGAATAACCATTGCCTTCGGTGCCCGAGCCTTTGCGGATGTAGAAACGGTCACCGGCACCGAGGACAGTCTGGCCTTTGGCGGTGCTGATCGTGCCGGCGTTGTCCACTTCATTGCCCAGCAGCAAGGCGTAGCCGCCGGAGTCTGTCGAGAGTGTCGGTGCCTGGGTTTCAATCCGTGCGCCCTGCGCCACCAGCACATTGCCGGCCGCTTCGGTGAACGTCGGCTGGCTGCCGGTGCTGTCGTAATACAGGCCACGGTCGCGGAACTGGACATCGGTGATGTTCGCGGCGGCCGCTACCAGGTTGCGCACGTTGACCTGACTGGTGCCGCTGAACACGATGCCGTTGCGGTTGACCAGCATCACCGTGCCGTCACCCTTGATCTGGCCCTGAATCTGGCTCGGCCGCGCACTCGGGTCGTTGACCCGGTTGAGGACCGCCCAGTTGGCTTGCTGAGCGAACTCGACGCTCGTGTTGCGCCCGACGTTGAAGGTTTCCCAGTTGAGAATGGCCTTGTCGGCGGTCTGCTCGATTTTCACCGTGGTCTTGCCGCCAGCCTGCGACTGTTGCGGCCCTTTGGCGTTCTGCCAGCCCTGGGTCAGGCCGGTATCGACTTTCAGGCCACCCTCGCCCATGCCGTCCGGGACAAATTGCACGGTGGCGAACGCGGCGGCTCGCCCGGCGGCTTGCGCGGCCTGTTGCGCGGCGATGGCGGCCACGGTGTTGTTGAGCGTTTGCACCGAGCGCTCCAGCTGTTGCCGGGCGCGCTGTTGCTGCGCCAATGGCGGTGTCATCCCCGGCAAGCCACCACCGGGCCGTGCTGCCGCGGCCTGTTGCGCCGCGCCCTTGGCGGCGAACCAGCTAGAACTGAAGGGCGTCGCCGCCTCGGCACTGCCGGCCACCAGGCACAGCGCAATGGCGTGCGCCAACGGCTTGAGCAGCCACAGCGCGGGGTCCGCTGAACGAACGGCGTCACGGCGGACAGACAAGGGAGGGGTATGGCGACGGGCTTGGCGAGCGAGCATCACTACTAGGTCCTTTTCGATTGGCGCAAGAGGCCGCAGGTCAACAAGAACCTGCTGTTACGACATAGGCAGTTGGCGAAAGGCGCGACCGAACGGATGTCACACAAACTTCATGATTGAGGAGTAACCAGACAAACCTTGCAGGAGCGAGCTCGCTCGCGAAAAACCCGAGGGCGCCGGGGGGTGTCTGGTTTCAGGTGTGATCGTTCACGATTTTCGCGAGCAAGCTCGCTCGCGAAAAACCCGAGGGCACCGCGGGGCATCAGGTTTGAGGTGTGATCAGGTGGCGATGCTCGTTTTTTTGATACCCCTAACTCAGCACCACCACCCCACCCGGCAGCTCGGTGCACTTGGCCCCATACGCATCGCGAATCAACAACGCAACCCCCGCCAACTGATCCAGGCTGAACCGCGCCTGCACCTTGCGCTTGCCCAGTTCGCTGTTGAGCAGCAGCAACATGCCCGGGCGGTAGCGGTTGATTTCATTGATCACTGACGCCAGCGTGGCGTCGTTGAACACCAGGATCTGCTGGCGCCAGGCGACAACGGCCGAGCTGTCGACCGCTTGCGGGGTGCCGACCGTGCGGCTGTCATAGGTCAGTTGCTGCCCCGGTTCCAGACGAATACCGCGCCCCAACACTTCTACCTGCACACTGCCATCAAGACAGGTCACGCACACGCTCTGGTCGATATTGCGCAGGTTAAACCGGGCCTGGCTGGCACTCAGCCAACCGCTTGCGGCCTGCACCTTGAGCACGCCCTGCGCTCGTGTCTGGACTTCGACTTCACCACTGAGCAACTCCAGCTGTTGTGCACCCTCGTCGCTGTCCCGACGGTTAATGCGTGTCTGGGTGTTGAGCTCAAGACTGACGCCGTCCGCCAGATCGAATCGACGCTGCTCGCCCACCTCGGTGATGTAGTCTGCGCCCAGACCGGATAGGCCACCCGGCACCGTCGCACGAATCAGGAAAAATGCCGCAGACGCAGCTACGGCACCGCCGAGAAATGCCCGTCGGCCAAAATGCCGGGGTGCCTGCAATTGCATTACAGCCGGCTGCAATTGATGCCACAGCGCTTTGGTTTGCTCAAACGCGAGAGCATGACCGGGGCTTTGAGCACACCACTCGCGCAGGGCTCGTGCATCGGCCACGGTCGCCCGGCCCGACGTCAAAAGGACCAACCAGTCCTGGGCTTCGCGGTTGATCCGGTCCTGGGGCGTTACCTCAGGCGGTGAAATACGGAAGATGTTCAAGCGCGGGGATACTCACGGATTAATCTGGGCTCTTCTATCAAGACGGTTTTCCCGCGCCGGGACCGAACCGCTGAATGACTTTTCTTTCAAGACGCCCGGCACAATGGTTCAGGGCGGCCTTGATTTCCTTCTCGACCATCCGGGTCGAAATGCCGAAACGCTGGGAGATTTCCAGGTGCGGCGCCTCTTCCAGGCGTGCCGCGATAAAGATCTTGCGGCGGCGTGCCGGCAATTCGTACAGGGCGTGGAGCAGCAACTGAATTTCTTTCTGCCCACCCACCACCCGTGCCGGGTCGAGCGCTTCATCGGAGACCTGAAGCAGTTCCTCAACCTCAGTACCGGTCAGCAACCGGGCGTCCGACTGGCGCCTATCCGCCGCGATGTTCAGCGCCATGCGGTACAGATACGCATTGGGCTGGGCAATATTGGGCGGTTCTTCCATGCGGTCGACCCGCAGGTAGGTTTCATGCAGGACGTCGTTGGCCAGATCCTCCGAACCCAGACGCCGGCGCAGCCGCGCCTTGAAGTCGTCATAGGACGTCAGGAACAGTCTGACCATCGAACTTTTCCCGGTGTCTTTCATTGCCCGGAAACTCCTTTCCACTGTTGGCATTCCATGCGCTTTCCTGAAGACTCCGGTAGCAAAAGCAGCGTGACCGGCTGGCCAAGCGAGCTTGGTGCCGGGCGTTCGATGTCGAGATTGCGTAAAGCTTCCACCAGCGCCGCGTCACGCTGAACATCCCCCGTGGAGGTGACGAGGCGACTATGCTGGACCACCCCGTCACGACCGATCCACAGTTGCAGCAAGGCCCGAAAACTGCCTGGCCGAATCGACAGCGAGTGGCACATCCGACGTTCGATCGCCACTTGAATCGATGTCGCATAACTACTGCCGACCAGCGACACACTGTTGGCCTTCGGTGCCGCTGCAGAAGGCACCTGCGCCACCTGTGCCACTTGCAAGGTGAACGCATCCGCTCGGGTATACCGGGCCATCAAACCGCTGCCGCTAAGCAACAGGCTCAGGGCGTCGGTTGCGCTTAAGCGCCCTTTCACCGCGATTGACCGCCGGCCGCGCGTCAGTTGGCGATCCACCAGAACGGCCATGCCGGTGTCACGACTGAAGCGTTCGAGTGCACTGGCCAGTTCCTGCGCCGGAATATCCAGGTCTTGCGTTCCGCCGGCGTCAACCTGACCGCTCACCGCCGCAGAAGCCATTAACCAAAGCAATAACGCCAGGCACGCCCTGCGAACACATGACGCTAAAACCTGGCTCCCCTCCCTGGCGCTGCCTCGCTGCACGGCTGACGTTTCCCTGAAAACCGTCATCCTGATGGCTGTTTATGAATCTGGTGTGACGGGCGGTGCAAAAAAAACATCACGAGGCCATCACGCGTGCTGCTCTAGACTCAGGTGCATACGCGGCCCGTTCCCGGGTCGGCCAGGAGGCCTTGAATGAACTATCTGTCTAATGTTGCAGCAGGCTTGCTGCTGATTACACTCCCCATCATCGCCCAGGCCGAAGAACCGCTGGGTTGTGTCGACGTATCAGTGGGAGGCTACAAAGCGCCGGATTACAACTGCCTGAGCCAGCAGATGGGCAACAACCCGGAGGGCGCCGCGGCCGCGCAAAAGAACAGGGCGGGCATGAACGTACCGGTCGACAAACGCCCGCCCAATCAGGTTGGATTGGCAACGCCGGCGGCCACCAGTACGCGCATGGGCAATACCTTCGGCACCTCGGTCAAACCCCAGCGCCCTGCGCCCACTACCGGGACTTCGCCGTTGATGGGTAAATAAGCTGGCGGCTCCCTGAATCGATTTGGCGCCGCTGGCTCGCTCCCTGTAGGAGCGAGCCTGCTCGCGATGGCCACGGCTCGATTCCCAGCTCAAGCGTTGCATTTACCGCAACACTGAATTTCCATAATTTACGTTGATCGATTTCCAACCAGAGGCGCATGCTAGAGAGCTCGCCTGGTTCTTATATCATTCCGAATGATAGTTACCTTTGGTTCATTCGATTCGTGGGATCCCCCCTCGCCGAGCATCATCCGTCCATTCTCAATACATTGGCGGATGCATCCATGGAACAGTCACTCAAACATTTGCGCTTCCCGTTGGCCTTGTTGGCCGTAGTGGTGATGAGCGCTTGCGGCAAGGCTCCGGAAACTGCCGCCACCGCGCCCGCAGCCAAAGTCAGCGTGGCCAAGGTGCTGGAACAACCGGTCAACGAGTGGGACGAATTCACCGGTCGCCTCGAAGCGCCGGAAACCGTAGAAATTCGTCCACGGGTCTCTGGTCAGATCGATGAAGTGGCCTTTATCGAAGGCGCCTTGGTCAAGAAAGGTGACTTGCTGTTCCAGATCGACCCGCGTCCGTTCCAGGCTGAGGTTCGCCGCCTCGAAGCCCTGGTCGCCCAATCCCGCGCCAACGCCACCCGCAGTGAAAACGAAGCCCAACGTGGCGAGCGTCTGCGCACCAGCAACGCGATTTCCGCCGAGCTGGCCGATTCGCGCACCAGCGCTGCGCAGGAAGCCCGTGCCGCGGTAGGTGCCCTGCAAGCACAACTCGACCTGGCCAAACTGAACCTGAGCTTCACCCGCGTGACCGCGCCAATCAGCGGCCGTGTCAGCCGTGCGGAAATCACCGCCGGCAACCTGGTGACCGCCGACACCACGGCGCTGACCAGCGTCGTTTCCACCGACAAGGTCTACGCCTACTTCGACGCCGATGAGCGGGTGTTCCTCAAGTACACCCAGCTCGCTCGCCAGGGCAAACGCGGCGCCACGACTCCGGTGTACATGGGCCTGTCGAACGAAGACGGCAACCCGCACCTGGGTCAGATGAACTTCGTCGACAACGCAGTCAACCCGAAAACCGGCACCATCCGCGGTCGCGCCGTGTTCGACAACAGCGACGGCAGCTACACCCCGGGCCTCTATGCTCGCCTGAAACTGGTCGGCAGCGGCACCTACTCCGCCGTGCTGATCAACGACGAAGCGGTCGGTACTGACCTCGGCAAAAAATTCGTGCTGGTGATGGACGCCGACAACAAGACCGCCTACCGCGCCGTCGAATTGGGGCCGAAAATCGAAGGCTTGCGCATCGTGCGCAGCGGCCTGAACAAGGACGACACCGTCATCGTCAAGGGTCTGCAACGGGTTCGCCCGGGTTCACCGGTCACCCCTGAAGTGATCCCGATGGCCAGCGAGCAAACCCTCGCCGCTCTGGCTCAACAACGACAAGCGCTGGAAGCCAGCAACCTGCCCCAAGTCGCGCCTGCCAAGGTCGCGCCGGGTTCGGTTGTGAAACTGGCTGCTGCGACCCCACGCGGTTAAGGGACGACAACTTCGATGAATTTTTCCCAATTCTTCATTTCACGGCCGATCTTTGCAGCGGTGCTGTCGCTGCTGATCCTGATCGCCGGCGCCATCTCGCTGTTCCAGTTGCCGATCAGCGAATACCCGGAAGTGGTGCCGCCGACCGTTGTGGTCCGCGCCAACTTCCCGGGTGCCAACCCTAAAGTCATCGGTGAAACCGTGGCAGCTCCCCTGGAGCAAGCCATCACCGGCGTCGAGAACATGCTGTACATGTCCTCGCAGTCCACCGCTGACGGCAAAATCACCCTGACCATCACCTTCGCCCTGGGCACTGACCTGGACAACGCGCAGGTGCAGGTGCAGAACCGTGTGACCCGTACCGAGCCGAAACTTCCAGAAGAAGTGACGCGCATCGGTATCACCGTGGACAAGGCTTCGCCCGACCTGACGATGGTTGTGCACTTGACCTCGCCGGACAAACGCTACGACATGCTCTACCTGTCCAACTACGCGATCCTCAACATCAAGGATGAGCTGGCTCGTCTGGGTGGTGTCGGCGATGTGCAGTTGTTCGGCATGGGCGATTATTCGCTGCGTGTATGGCTCGACCCGAACAAGACCGCTTCGCGCAACCTGACCGCCACCGATGTCGTGACGGCCATTCGTGAACAGAACCGCCAGGTCGCGGCCGGTCAGCTGGGCGCGCCCCCCGCCCCGAATGCCCAAAGCTTCCAGCTGTCGGTCAACACTCAGGGCCGCCTGGTCTCCGAGGAAGAGTTCGAGAACATCATCATTCGCGCAGGCGACAACGGTGAAATCACTCGTCTCAAGGACATTGCCCGCGTCGAACTGGGTTCCAGCCAATACGCCTTGCGTTCGTTGCTGAACAACCAGCCAGCCGTAGCCATTCCGATCTTCCAGCGTCCGGGTTCCAACGCCATCGAAATCTCGAACGAAGTTCGCGGCAAGATGGAAGAGTTGAAAAAGAACTTCCCGCAAGGCATGGACTACAGCATCGTCTATGACCCGACGATCTTCGTGCGCGGCTCCATCGAGGCGGTGGTTCACACCCTCTTCGAAGCGCTGATCCTCGTTGTTCTTGTAGTAATCCTGTTCCTGCAAACCTGGCGCGCCTCGATCATTCCGTTGGTGGCGGTGCCGGTGTCGCTGATCGGTACGTTTGCCGTGATGCACCTGTTCGGCTTCTCGTTGAACGCCCTGTCGCTGTTCGGATTGGTACTGGCCATTGGCATCGTGGTGGATGACGCCATCGTGGTGGTGGAGAACGTCGAGCGAAACATCGGACTGGGACTCAACCCGGTCGAAGCGACCAAGCGCGCCATGCGTGAAGTGACCGGCCCGATCATCGCGACCGCGCTGGTGCTGTGTGCGGTGTTTATCCCGGCCGCATTCATCTCCGGGTTGACCGGGCAGTTCTACAAGCAGTTCGCCCTGACCATTGCGATTTCGACGGTGATCTCGGCCTTCAACTCGCTGACCCTGTCGCCTGCACTGGCTGCCGTGTTGCTTAAAAGCCACGATGCACCGAAGGACCGTTTCTCCAAGGTTCTGGACAAGCTCTTCGGCGGCTGGTTGTTCCGTCCGTTCAACCGCTTCTTCGACAAGGCCAGCCATGGTTATGTCGGCACCGTGGGCCGGGTTATCCGCAGCAGCGGTATCGCCCTGATGCTGTACGCAGGCCTGATGGTGTTGACGTTCTTTGGTTTCTCCAGCACCCCGACCGGTTTCGTACCCGGCCAGGACAAGCAATACCTGGTGGCCTTCGCGCAATTGCCGGATGCCTCGAGCCTGGACCGTACCGAAGACGTGATCAAACGCATGTCCGACCTGGCCCTGAAACAGCCTGGCGTGGAAAGTGCGGTGGCCTTCCCTGGCCTGTCGATCAACGGTTTCACCAACAGCCCGAACGCTGGCATCGTTTTCGTCACTTTGAAACCTTTCGACGAGCGTAAAGACCCGAGCATGTCTGCCGGTGCGATTGCCGGTGCGTTGAACGGCCAGTTCGCCGGGATTCAAGAAGCCTACATGGCGATCTTCCCGCCGCCGCCGGTACAAGGCCTGGGCACCATCGGTGGTTTCCGCCTGCAAATCGAAGACCGGGGCAACCTGGGCTACGACGAGCTGTACAAAGAAACCATGAACATCATCACCAAAAGCCACAGCGTGCCAGAACTGGCCGGCCTGTTTACCAGCTACACGGTGAACGTGCCGCAGGTCGATGCCGCCATCGACCGCGAGAAAGCCAAGACCCACGGCGTGGCCGTCAGCGACATCTTCGACACCCTGCAGATTTACCTGGGCTCGTTGTATGCCAACGACTTCAACCGCTTCGGTCGCACCTATCAGGTCAACGTTCAGGCCGAGCAGCAGTTCCGCCTCGAATCCGACCAGATCGGCCAGCTGAAAGTGCGTAACAACAAGGGCGAGATGATCCCGCTGGCGACCTTCATCAAGGTCAGCGACACCTCGGGTCCGGACCGCGTGATGCACTACAACGGCTTCATCACCGCTGAAATCAACGGCGCGGCCGCCCCGGGCTACAGCTCCGGCCAGGCGGAAAAAGCCATCGAAAAACTGCTCAAGGAAGAACTTCCGAACGGCATGACCTACGAATGGACCGACCTGACCTACCAGCAGATTCTGTCCGGCAACACCGCGCTGTTCGTGTTCCCGCTCTGCGTACTGCTGGCGTTCCTGGTACTCGCGGCGCAATACGAAAGCTGGAGCCTGCCGCTGGCGGTGATCCTGATCGTACCGATGACCCTGCTGTCGGCCATCACCGGTGTGATCGCGTCGGGTGGCGACAACAACATCTTCACCCAGATCGGTTTGATCGTACTGGTGGGACTGGCCTGTAAGAACGCGATTCTGATCGTCGAGTTTGCCAAGGATAAACAGCAGGACGAAGGCCTCAGCCCGCTCGCCGCGGTACTGGAAGCGTGCCGCCTGCGTCTGCGGCCGATCCTGATGACCTCCTTCGCGTTCATCATGGGTGTTGTGCCTCTGGTGTTCTCCAGCGGTGCCGGTGCCGAAATGCGTCACGCCATGGGTGTGGCGGTGTTCTCCGGGATGCTCGGGGTGACCTTCTTCGGTCTGCTGCTGACCCCAGTGTTCTACGTGTTGATTCGTAACTTTGTGGAGCGCGGTGAACAACGCAAAGCGGCCAAGGCCCTGAAACTGGAGTCGCAACAATGAGCCTGAAAGCCTTTTTGCCAAGCCTGCTGGTACTGGCCCTGAGTGCCTGTGCCGTCGGCCCGGACTACAAGACCCCGGCCACGGAGCCGGCGAACATCACCACCGCCACCGATGGCGCTGCCGGCCAGAAAAACTTCGACCGCTCGCATTTCGAAGGCATTTGGTGGCAGCAGTTTGAAGACCCGACCCTCAACCAGTTGGTGACCCAATCGCTGCAAGGCAACCGGGATTTGCGCGTGGCGTTCGCTCGCTGGAAAGCCGCCCGGGCGATTCGCGACGACGTCAGCAATGACGCCATGCCGACCATCACCAGCCGCGCCAGCAGCGATCTGGCCAAGGGACAAATTCCCGGCCAGACCACCAAGCGGGTCAACAGCGAACGCTATGACCTGGGCCTGGACATGGCCTGGGAGATCGACCTGTTTGGCCGCATCCAGCGCAATCTGGAATCGGCGGACGCCGAACAGCAAGCGATTGAAGCCGACCTGTACCAACTGCAAGTCACCATGATTGCCGAGCTGGTCGACTCGTATGGCCAACTGCGCGGTGCGCAACTGCGCGAAAAAATTGCCCTGGCCAACCTGAAGAATCAGCAGGATTCGCGCAAGATCACCGAAAGCCTGCGTGATGCCGGCGTCGGCGATCAACTGGACGTGGAGCGTGCCGACGCACGCCTCGCGTCGGTCGAAGCCAGCGTGCCTCAGCTGCAGGCTGAACAGGCCCGGCAGAAAAACCGTATCGCAACCCTGCTGGGCGAGCGCCCGGACAAGTTGACCGTGGACCTGAGTCCAAAAGACTTGCCGGCGATCGCCAAGGCATTGCCGATCGGCGATCCGGGTGAATTGCTGCAACGTCGTCCGGACATTCTCAGCGCCGAACGCAAACTGGCCTCCGCCACCGCCCGTATCGGCGTGGCCAAGGCTGATTTGTTCCCGCGGGTCAGCCTCAGCGGCTTCCTTGGTTTTACGGCCGGGCGTGGTTCGCAGATCGGT
This sequence comes from Pseudomonas sp. PB120, assembly GCF_009761815.1. Taxonomy (GTDB): domain Bacteria; phylum Pseudomonadota; class Gammaproteobacteria; order Pseudomonadales; family Pseudomonadaceae; genus Aquipseudomonas. The sequence continues at coordinate 9,882 of NZ_RWIN01000038.1, read as the reverse complement.
TCCTCGGCGGCCAACGCCTGGGCACTGGGCCCAAGCATCACCTGGGCCGCGTTTGACCTGGGCAGCGTGCGGGCCCGTCTGCGCGGCGCCGATGCCGAAGCCGAAGGCGCCCTGGCGACTTACGAGCAGCAAGTGTTGCTGGCCCTGGAAGAATCGGAAAACGCCTTCAGCGACTACGGCAAGCGCCAGCAACGGTTGATCTCGCTGATTCGCCAGAGCGAAGCCAGCCGTGCCGCCGCCGACCTGGCGGAGATTCGCTACCGCGAAGGCACCGTCGACTTCCTCGTGTTGCTGGATGCCCAGCGTGAGCGTCTGGCCGCAGAAGACACCCAGGCCTTGGCCGAAACCGATCTGTATCGCGGCATTGTCGCGATTTACAAAGCCCTTGGCGGTGGCTGGCAACCGGAGACCGTCGCCAGCAAGTAACGTTTTATAGAGCTCAGTTGGTCGACCCAAACCGACCAACTTTTTCAGCCCCGCGCCTCATTCGGTCGCGGGGCTTTTTTTTTTTCGTAAACGCAATGCCCCTGTAGGAGCGAGCTCGCTCGCGAAAAACGCCTAGACACCGCGTTCATCCAGACAGCCCGCGTTATCGTTGGCGTCCATCGCGAGCAAGCTCGCTCCTACAGGGGGTTATCGTTAATTTTGAGGGGTGCGGGTTTCCTGGACGGTCACGGTGGCCGTGGTCCCGGCACGAAGTTTGGCTTTGCCCGCATAGTCGGCATCGATCAGTATCCGCACCGGCACCCGCTGCGCCAGCTTGACCCAGGTGTAGCTGGGGTTGATGGTGGCCAGCAGGCGACCACCCGGCAGGTTTTCCCGGTCGGCGATGGCGAAGGCGATGCTTTGCACCGTGCCGCCGAAGGTCTCGCCGCTCATCAATTCGATTTTCACGCGATCCCCCTCCTCGATGCGCGGCAGCTTGGTTTCCTCGAAGTAACCGCTGACGTAGAACGAATCGCTGTCCACCAGCGCCAACAAGGCGCCACCGGCCGATGCGTAGTCGCCCTGACGGGTCAGCAGGTTGGTCACGTAGCCACTGACGGGGGATTCGACCCGGGTGCGCTGCAAGTCCAGTTCGGCCTGGGTCAGCGCCGCGATTGCCAACTGCACATTGGCCTGGGCCAGGCCGAGGTTGGCCTGATTGCGCAGCAATTCGGCCTGGGCGACGGCGACCTCGGTGCTGGATTTTTCCCACTCTTCCCCCGAGATCGCGAACCGTTGCTTGAGGGTCCGTCGCCGGACCTCTTCACTCTGGCGCTGCCTGAGCAGTGCTTCGCTGGCAACAATCGAGGCCTGGGACTGCCCCAGCGTGGCTTTGGCCACTTCCACCGAGCGTTTGGAATGTTCCACCGCCAGCGTGTAGCGCGCCGGATCAATCTCCAGCAGCAATTGCCCCTTGTCGACGTGCTGGTTGTCCTGGACACCGAGGCTGACAATGCGCCCGGACACATCCGCTGACAGGGTCACCACATCGGCCCGCACCCGCGCATCCCGGGTCCACGGCGCGCGGGTGTAATGTTCCCAGGCGAACCAGCCCAGGACGAACGCCAGCACCACTACCGCCAAGGTCGTGAGTCGGGGAAAAATCTTTTTCAAGAGGTCAGGCTCCCATCAGCAGGATCAACGTCGCGCAGACACAGGCGTACAAGGCGCCTTCAAACAGCGCCTCGTGCCAGACAAAACGCAGCACGCCGACGCGCCGCAACAACCAGTCCAGCAACAGGAAAATCGGCAAGGCCAGCAGCAGGGCCTGGGCGATGGGTGGCAGGTAGACGCCACCGACTTCCAGATCAATGGGCAAGGGCCGGTACTCCTTCCACGTCTGCAGCTTGAAAGTAGTCGCGGTAGCGCTCAAGAAACGACACCACGATCAGCAACGCAACGCGCATTCTGAACACCGACCACAGGTGTTCATGCACGTCTAGGTGCAGGTCGTCCAGTTCATCGCCCAGGCGTCGCATCTGTGTGAGCAACGATTGAAGGTCGATTCCGGGTCGCCCGGCGATCAATCGACCTGTTTCACGGACGGCCGTCAGCAAGCGGTTTTGTTGTTCAGTACTGAGTAAGGTGTTGCTTTGCCCCTGTTGCCGGAGTTGATTCAGCGCCACGCCCAGCGCCATGCAGCCGAGGCTGACTTCGTACAGGTCGCGGGATTGGCGGTCACTGGTGGCGGGCAGCAATCCGAGCATCATGGTCAGGCGGTCGACCATACGACTTTCAAACGCAAACTGCTGCTCGTCGGTAGTCGGCGTTTTCAGCAACGCGTAGACCTCCTCACAGTTCTCCTTGAACAGTCGGCGCATTCGCAACACCGGCCTGAACGGGAAAATCAGCGCGTAGACACTGAGCGCCAGCGTGGCAGCGCACATATACGCACCGGCAAACTCGAACCACTGAATGGCCGTGTTCTGGCCGCCCCCCACGTTTTGTAGACCAAGCAGCAACATCGTCGTCAGTCCCAGACCAATGCCAGTGCCTGTGGTGGGTGGGCTGGAGAGCCCCACCGCGACGGCGTACAACAACGGAACGAGCAACAAGGCGAGCAGCTCGAATTCACTGATCAGCGGTATCAGCAGGAACAGATACAGGCCCGACACCACCAGTGCCAACGCCAGCCCCCTGGCAAAACTCTGGCTGGCCAGCAACGGCCGTGGAAACGTCGCCATCAGCGAACAGAGGATTCCCACCACGATCATCCCGCCTCGGGCTCCGTCCCAACCGGTTTCGATCCAGATCATTCCGGCCACGACCAGTGCCGTAAAAGCCCGGATCGCGTTCATGGCCGCCAGGGTGAAGTCCAGATGCAGCGGGTTTTCCTGCCCGCGGTACACGCAACTCGCTTCACGCCCTTCCTGGATCGCATCGCCCAGTTCCAGAATCTGCCCCAGTTGCTCCAACATCCGCGCCTGTTCCCAACGCAGTGACCAGGCCAGCGAGCGCAGGGTGGCCGGCATCGTTTCGGTGAGTTGTTCCGCCTTGTAGGCCTGGTCATCGAAACGCTGCTGCAACGCCAGAAACGGTTTGCGCGCCTCGGCCGAAAGCGAGCGCCCTTTCACCGCCAGTTCATCGAGAAAGGCCAGTTCCTCGGCGCGCAGATGTTGAATCTCTGGAGGCAACGCGCCTTCCCAGCGCTCGGCCAGCAGTTGTCGTTGATGGCGCAGCGCGGTCAGCCGCGAGGTCAGCAGCACCAACTGATTACCCAGCAGTTGCACCAGCCCATTAGCGCTGCGCAACCGAGGCGCATCGAAATACAAATGTCGGCGCACGCCCTCCAGGGCGCTGATCGCACCGAGCAATTGCATCTGCCGCTGCTGAAAATCGGCCTCGCTCTCTTCGGTTCGAATGACAGCGGCGGAGTGGGTCGCCAGCAGTTTGATCACTTGGTCGATCTTGGCGAAGTAGTCCCGGGCCACGGCTTCCGGCCGCGCAGTGAGCAGGCTCACCACGCACACGCAAGCTACCGCCAGCAGCGTTTCAGTCACACGGGTAACGGCCAGAAGAAAGGTGCCGTCCTGATCGGGTACTGCCAGCAGCGCCACGACCACCGCCGTATAGCCGCTCAACACAAAGGCCTGGGAACTGGTGTAACGCAGCAAGGTGCCGCCGGCGGTACACAGCGCCAACCACAACGCCAGGGTGACGATGAACGGCAGCGGCGCCTGGGGGAATATCGCCATGATCACCACCGCAACGACCGCCCCCGCCGTGGTGCCGATAACCTGGCCAAAGCTTCGGGCCAAGGCCATGCCACCCAGCGGCTGGCTGACGATGACCACCGCCATGATCGACCACTTGGGCTGGTCCAGGTCGAAAAGGAACGCCAGGTACAGCGTCAGAATGCCCGCCGCGATGGTTCTCAAGGCGAACAACAACACCCCGGGGCCGGGGTTGAGTATCGCCTTGAAATATTGCAGCAGCGGTTGCATGGGAACACTCATCGAGTCATCTCCAGCAAGCGTAGTCACTGCATGGGTGCCTCGACAGCTTTCGGTGTCGACGCGACCTGTAGGAAAAAGCACCAAACCTGTGGCGAGGGAGCTTGCTCCCGCTGGATTGCTCAGCGGCCCCAAAAGTGTGCCTGCTCCTGAAATTTTGTGAGTGCTGCGCACTCAAGCGGGAGCGAGCTCCCTCGCCACAAGTTTGCGTACAACTCGATGATTAGGGACATATCGATAGATCCGCTCGATGACCCCGTCAGCCATAGCGATTGGACAGACACCTGCCCTCCCCCTAGGCTGAAACCGCTGCGAAAGCGTCATTTAAAAAGCCTCTGACCATGATTGTGCGTGCCAAGCCGAACCTGATCGGCATCCTGTTTTCCCTCAAGGGCTCGATTGCCAAGCGCATCGCGCTGCGCAGTCTGTTGGTCACGCTGCTGGCCTCGGTGATCGTGCTGGTCGAGACCTGGCACCCGGCGTATTTTTCCAAGGTCAACGCCACGCCGTTCACCTTGCTGGGCCTGTCGCTGTCGATCTTCATGAGCTTTCGCAACAACGCCTGCTACGACCGCTGGTGGGAGGGCCGCAAGCAACTCGGGCAGCTGATCATTGAGGTGCGCTCGCTGATTCGGCAGACCCAGGGGTTGATGGACGAGATCGAACGGGCTCATGTGTTACGCGAGCTCTGCGGCTTTGCCCACGGTTTGATCGCTCGCCTGCGCCGGGAAGATGAGTCGGCTGCCATCAACCCCTGGACGAAATCAGCTATAGAGGCCAGCCATCCCAACCTGACCGACGCCCTCCTCCAGCGCATTGGCGCTCACTTCTCGACGTTGGCCCACAGCGGCCGGATCAGTGAATGGCGGTACACCCAGCTTGAGGCTCGACTGGTCAGCCTGAGTCAGGTTCAAGCCAGCTGCGAACGGATCAAAAGTACTCCGCTGCCTTTTCCGTACACCTTGTTGCTGCACCGCACGATTTACCTGTTCTGCATCCTGCTGCCGTTTGCCATGGCCGAACCACTGGGCTGGTTGACCCCCGTGTTCACGGCCATTGTCAGCTACACCTTTTTTGGCCTCGATGAAATCGGCGACGATCTGGAGGACCCGTTCGGCTTCGATGAAAACGACCTGCCTTGTAATGCCATCCTGCGCACCCTGGAACGTGAAGTGCTGGCGGCATTGGGGCAAACCGATTTGCCGCCGGCCCTTGAACCCATCGAATACGTGCTGAACTGAGTCAGGATTTGACTCACGGCCCTGCCTGACCGAAGCTGGCGCCTTTGCAAAAGCTTGCCAGCAACGGATTCCTGCATGCCCCTGTCCCGCCGTTATTTGCTCATCTGCGCTTGCGCCCTGATTGCCATCGGGCTTGCCTGGGCGTTCCTGCGCACCTCAACCCCCGTGGTCCCGGAGGCGATCAAGCGCGGTTATAGCGAAGCGCTGAACCAGGCTCGCAACGGTCAACCAGGCGCTGCGCGGGTCCTGTACCAGCAATTGGGTCGTCCCGACATTTCACCCAAACGACGCATCTGGCTGCACGCCGAGCTGCCCAACTACCCCAGCCCCCAAGCCTTGAAACTGGCAGATGCGGACCTGCAGCACGCCGACCCCGAGGTGCGCATTGCCGCGATCAGAAGCATCAGCGGGCTGGTGCCCAACGGCCAGCGCAGCCTGTTGCTCGGGCCCTTGCTCGACGACAGCGAGCAGAGCGTGCGGCTCGCCGCGGTCAATGCGCTGCTCGGGCTTTCGCCGGATGACCTTGGCTTGTACTTCGGGCCGTTGGAGCAAGCCATCGATGCTTGGGAACAGGTTCTGAAAGCCGCGCCACCCAGCGCCGCCAACTTCTATCAACTGGCACGATTGCACCTGCACAACGCCGAATTGAAAGAAGCGCAACAGGCACTCGAGGAGAGTTTGAAACTGGACCCCGGCAATTTGCCCGCGCTGGTGATGCAGATTGATGTGCTGGACAGGCAGGGACAAAGCGACGCGGCCCGGCAGTTGCTGGCCAAGCAACTGCAAACACAGCCCGACTCCGCTTATCTGCAACATGCCCTGGGCCTTTGGTTGCTGCATCACGGTCAAAGCGAGTTCGCCCTGCTTGGCTTGTCCAAAGCTGTAGAACTTGAGCCGGACAATAAGGATTACCGCTACGACCTTGCCACCACGCTGCACGGCGAGGAAGAACTGGAGGCGGCGCAAAAACAATTGCAGGAAATCGTCCAGCGTCACCCGTCCGACCGCAAGGCTCGGGTGCTGCTGATCAATTACTGGAAGGAAAGCGGACAGTTGCAGAACGTGCAGATTCTGTTGGCGGAGCTGGAACAGCTCAATCCCGACGATCCGGCGTTGCAGCAAGGTCTTTGACGCTCACCGGGCGACCGCTGCGCGCTCGGACGCAGCCTCGCAGGCTCGACAGCTGCTACAAGCATCCCCCGCGCGCGCCCTATGTAGCAGCTGTCGAGGCACGAGGCTGCGTCGGGCTGCGCAGCGGCCCCCGAGGGCGGTCCTGCGAACGCGCAACGCAGCTTCGCAGGCTCGACAGCTGCTACAAGGGTGCGAAAGCAAAAAGTGTTGAACGCTCATCGCGGCTAAAGGTCAAGTGATCAGGCAGTCCATTCAGGCACATACGGCCTGCTGCCTCGCTTCCCCTAGTCATGAGAGGGCATTTTTTGTCTACATCAAACGAGTTGTTCAGTGCAAAAGCCGCCACCGGCATCGAAGGTCTGGATGACATCCTGGCCGGTGGACTGTCCCGCGGCCATGTATTTTTGCTGGAAGGCGAACCCGGAACCGGCAAAACCACCGTTGCCTTGCATTTCCTGTTGGCCGGCGCGAAAGCCGGCGAGCGCTCGTTGTACATCACCTTGTCGGAAACCGAGCGAGAGTTACGCCAAGGGGCGCTGTCCCACGGCTGGGAGCTGGATGAAAACATCCATATCTTCGAGCTGACGCCGCCGGAAAGCCTGCTCAATGCCGAACATCAGCAGAGCCTTCTGTACTCCTCCGACCTTGAACTGGGTGAAGCCACCAAGCAGATTTTCGAAGTGGTCGAACGGGTGAAGCCTACCCGTGTGGTACTCGACAGCCTTTCGGAAATACGCCTGCTGGCCCAAAGCTCGCTGCGCTACCGGCGCCAGATCCTCGCGATCAAACACTACTTTGTGCGGTATGACGCCACCGTGGTGCTGCTGGACGACCTGACCACCGAGTCCCTCGATAAAACCGTGCACAGCGTGGCCCACGGTGTTATTCGCCTGGAAGAGCTGACCCCCAACTATGGCGCCGAACGCCGGCGGATCCGCGTGGTGAAGTACCGTGGGCAAAAATACCGTGGCGGCTATCACGACTTCACCATCATGGGCGACGGCGTGCACGTGTTCCCCCGCCTGGTCGCCGCCGAACATCGCGGCAAGTACGTTCGCACGCAACTCACCAGCGGCATTGCGGAAATGGACGCCCTGCTCGGTGGCGGTATCGAGACCGGTTCGAGCACCTTGATCCTCGGCCCGGCCGGTACCGGCAAGTCGCTGATCTCGATGATCTTCGCCGCAGCAGCCGTGGCCCGTGGCGAAAAAGCTGCATTATTCATTTTCGATGAAGACCTCGGCCTGCTGTTCGAGCGCATGAAAAACATGGGCATCGACCTGAAAGCCCTGCAAGAGACCGGCAATCTGTTGATCGAACAAGTGGATGCCGCCGAGCTCTCCCCCGGCGAATTCACTCACCGGGTTCGCCGCTGCGTCGACGAGGGCGGGATCAAAACCGTGGTCATCGACAGCATCAACGGCTACCAAGCTGCTATGCCTGAAGAGAATGCGCTGATATTGCACATGCACGAATTGCTGCTGTACCTCAATCGCCAGGGCGCCGCGACGTTCATGACCGTTGCCCAGCACGGGTTGGTCGGCGACATGCAAGCGCCCGTGGACATTACCTACCTGGCCGACTCGGTCATTCTGCTGCGTTACTTCGAAGCGGTGGGCAAAGTTCGCCGAGCGATTTCAATTATCAAAAAACGTACGGGCAGCCATGAATCGACCATCCGCGAATACCGCATCAACGGGCGCGGCATGACCATCGGCGAACCGCTGGACGCCTTCCAGGGCGTGTTGCGTGGTGTGCCGACCTACTTGGGCGCGAGCAAGCCGCTGCTCGGGGACGAGAGTCCGTGATGGCCCGGGAGGCAACGTCCGAGCGCGCGATCATTCTCGCGCCGCTGGGACGTGACAGCCAGATTGCCCTGATGATGCTTAAAGAAGCGGGCTACGAAGGCATCGTGACCCGTGATCTTGGCGGGCTGTGCGGGGAATTGGAACTGGGTGCCGGCTTGCTGCTGATCGCCTCCGAAGCCTTGTTGGGCGTTGACCTTGAGCCGCTGCTCGCCCTTATCGAGCAACAACCGGCCTGGTCGGACTTGCCCATCGTCTTGCTGACCTACCATGGTGGCCCGGAACAGAACCCGGCGTCGCGTTTCAGTCCGCAACTGGGCAATGTCACCTTTCTCGAGCGCCCTTTCCACCCGGTCACCCTGATCAGCCTGGTGACCACCGCGTTGCGCGGTCGACGACGACAATACGAGGCCAGGGATCGGCTGGTCGACTTGAGCCAAAGTGAGTTGCGCCTGCAAACCACCCTCGAAACCCTTGAGCAGCAAGTCGAGGAGCGTACTGCGCAATTGCGCCATAACGAAGAAGCCTTGCGTCAGTCGCAGAAAATGGAAGCGGTCGGCCAGCTCACTGGCGGCATTGCCCACGACTTCAACAACATGCTCACCGGCATCATCGGCAGTCTGGAGTTGCTGCGCCGGCGCCTGGCCCGCGGGCGCACCGAGGATCTGGACAGCCTGATCGACCTGGGCGTGACCTCGGCCAACCGTGCGGCGGGTCTGACCCATCGTCTGCTGGCGTTCTCCCGGCGGCAGTCGCTGGATTCCAAACCGGTGCAGATGAATACGCTGGTGGAATCCATGGGCGAACTGCTGCAACGCAGCATCAACGAAAGCATCCAGCTGGACATGCACCTGAGTGATGGCCTGTGGGTTGCCGAAGCGGACCCAAATCAATTGGAAAGCGCCCTGCTCAACCTGGTAATCAATGCTCGGGATGCCATGCCCAACGGGGGCAAATTGGTGGTCAAGACTGAAAACCAGCACCTGACAACCGAAAACCAAGGCAGCCTGGCGCCAGGAGATTACGTAGTGTTGAGCGTGACCGACACCGGCTGCGGCATGCCGCAAAGCACCATCAACCGCGCCTTCGACCCCTTCTTCACCACCAAGCCAATTGGCCAGGGCACCGGCCTCGGGTTGTCGATGATCTATGGCTTTACCAAACAGTCCGGCGGTCATGTCGCCATCGACAGCGTCGTGGGGAAAGGCACCACTGTGAGTCTGTTTCTGCCGCGTTTTGGAGGAGACGTGCCGCAGCACGAACCGGTCGATATCCCGCACGCACCTTTCGCGCAGAACGGTGAAACCGTGTTGATCGTCGAGGACGATCCGGCGGTACGGGTATTGGTCAGCACGGTGCTGAGCGAGTTGGGCTATGCGTTTGTCGAAGCGGGGGATGCGGACAGTGCGGTGCCGATTCTTGATTCCGCGCAGCGTATCGATCTGTTGATCAGCGATGTCGGGTTACCCGGCATGAACGGCCGGCAACTGGCGGAAATCGGCCGGCAGTACCGCCCTGAACTGAAGGTGTTGTTCATCACCGGTTACGCGGAACATGCGGCTGTGCGCGGGGGCTTCCTCGATCCTGGCATGCAGATGATCACCAAGCCCTTCACCTTCGACCTGTTGACGGCGAAGGTGCGGGAGATGATCCGGATCTGAGTACACGCGCACGTTTCGGGGAGCGTAGCAGCTGCCGAGGCACGAGGCTGCGTTGCGTGTCCGCAGGACCGCCCTCGGGGGCCGCTGCGCAGCCCGACGCAGCCTC
>NZ_RWIN01000037.1 GCF_009761815.1 Pseudomonas sp. PB120 | reverse complement strand
CCAGGCTGTGGCTCCAGCCAAAACCGAGGCCGCTGTCGATTTCGGCGGCGCTGGTGCGGTAGAGCCGGGTGAAGTCGAACGGCAAAATACCGTCCAGCGCACCATCAGTAAGGGTCAGCAGTTCTTCGCCGGTGACCATCGACACCGGGCATTGGTGGGTGGCGGTTTTATCGGCGGAATCGGCGGGGTCGCCGTTGGGGTTTTTCGCCTGGGTCGAGGCGTCGTCGCGGTGTTCGTGTTGTTTGAGCGTGGTGTTGCGCTTGGCGTCCCAGCGCAGGTGCATGGCCCCATTTTTCGGGGCGACCGCAGCACCGCGAATGGCAACGCCTTTGTAGTGATCGACGTACTTCGTCAGGGTATTGAGGAGATTGAAAGTCGCCTCGACAAAACGCATCGCGAGGCCCGCCAGCACTGCACCGTACTTAAGCCCACGCGCGGTTAAATAGGCTTTGGCGATGGGCAAACCGACAACCGTCCAGGCCAATGCCGACGCAATCAAAATATCGATCAGTACCGAGACAATGACATGGCTCGCCGCCTCCGAAGTCTTGCCAGCTATCTCGCTCGGAGGTAACGCCGAAAGCCAAAGGCTGGCGGCACGAAACAGCAAGCAAAGCGCCGCTTCATCGCTGGCCAGCAGCATGGCTTTTTCCATCGTTGCCGGTGATTGCTGTGCCAGATCGGCAATTTGCTGCGCACCGCTGCCCAGTTGATCGATGTACTTGGCAGGGTTTTTAAGGATGTCAAAGACCAGGCCCAGGCCGTCCCACACACCAATAAGCGCCGCCCAACTCCCCGCCAGCATGCCGTTGCCCGCGGCGACAAACGCCGACTGCGACCACTGCGGTTTGAACCGGTCCCACTCACTGCGCAGCCAGGTTTCGAGTTGTTTGGTCAGGCCGTCGTAGGACTTGAAAAGCTCATCAACCTGACCCTCAGTCACCGCGCTGTGGACATGAACCCGATAGAACTTGCCGGCAACGCCCTCAAACGTCCCCCTGCCGTTTTCATCGAGCGTCACCGGGGTCGTTTCGCCGCCGTCCTTGGCAATCACATCGACCTGGATGTTTCCCAACGGAATGTCGTAAACCGACTCGAACTTGCTCTCGATCTGCAAAGTCCCGCCCTGCGGACACTGCACCACACTGGAGATGAAGTCGTTGTCGCCAACGCTGACCGAGGTGGTGATATTGCCCACCTTGATCTGCCGGTCCATCCCCACCAGCGAGGGCATGTCCGTGGCGTGACTGACCGCATCCGCCGTCTGGTTGAACCAGTGCTTCAGCTGTTTGCGATAGAGGGACAAGGTGTCCGGAAAACGGTCGAGTTCCTGCTCGATGCGGGCGATGTGCTCCATCAACAGACCAGACGGTATGAAGTGGAGTGAAAAATCAGGTCGAGCATGAGCAATCCCTCGCGCAAAAATGGGCGCGCGAGACTTTGCAGGGGATCAACGAGGAAAGAAGTCAGGAAAGTAAGACGTGGCTGTAGGGCAAATCTCTAAATACCGAACGCCAAATGACACACAGCCAAAAACGCAAACGTGGCGAGAGGTTTCCCTCACGCCACGTTCGTTTATTGGACAATTATGGGGTTGTTAAGCAGAACCGCGAGACGCCAACTCTTTGAGTTTAAGCTCAGCCAGCGGATGCCCGGCCTTGGCAGCAATCGCCCAAAACCTGGCCGCTTCAGCCGGGTCCGGCGCCTTGCTCGGTGTCCCCGCCAGGCTGATCACGCCTACCTGATACGCCGCTTTGCCGTCCCCGGCCAACGCCGCCAGGCGCAACAGCCGGACACCTTCCTCACGAGCCCCAAGGCCGACACCGCGAAAGGTCAGGATGTGGCCATAAAAGCTCTGGGCACCGACATCACCCAGGTTCGCCATGCGCGCGAACTGGCCCTCGAGCCAGCTCCAGCCGCGTGGCTGGCGTACAAACCACGACCAATGAAACAACCGGCGGGCCAGCCAGTAGCCGGCCCGTGCCTTGAGGCGTAAAAACACTCAGGCCTCCGCCGATTCCGGGTACTCGTATTCGAACACTCGCACCACTTCCGACGCGTGCCAGGACGCGGCGGCAACACCATCGGACGGGCCGGAGAAACGCCCCAGACGCTCGACACATTCAAAGAAACCGGTACGCGGCAGGCGGCTGGCACCCTGGCTGATCACCAGCGAGCTGCGCAGGGGCTGCTCGGCTTTGGCGTCCAGTGCGGCCAGGTGTTCAAGGGCAGCGGTCAGGGTTTGCATGGCGGGCGTGGGTAGCTGCAAACGCTCCAGCAAGGCGCGGTAGGTCAGCAAATGGCGCTGGCGTCGCGCCTGATCCAGTTCGCCCAGCAAACCGTCCCAATGTTGACGACTGATGCGTACGCTCACGATTCATCCCTCCACCCTGGCACCGTCAATTCCCAGGCCAGGCTGCGGCGTATCGCAGCGTCGGGTTGACGCTCGCCACTTTCGATCAAGGCCAGGTATGACGGGCTGATGCCTACCGTGCGGGCGAGCGCCTCGATGGCGATGCCCTTCCCTTCGCGCAAACTGCGTAATTGATCCAGACCTGGGAGAATCGTGTCTGGTGATGCGGCGTGACGCACTGGCGCGTCGGGCGCCGGTTGTTCGTTGATGCCTGCTGCTTTCAGTAGAGCCTGATACTGAGCCCACGGCAGAACCGCATATTCGGGCTCGCCTTCGCGTGTGATTATCTGAATATCCATGACTTCCCCGTAGGACAACGACACTTAGCGAGTCGGCGCTTTTCCCTAGAAGTGTAATCCTAACAGCGGCCACGGTCGCGGGGGTATGTATATAGGAGCGATACTCAATGAAATCAGGTCTTTTTCGGCCCCTGAAGCTGAAGTTGTTCGGGGGTATCCGGCAGGCGTTCGACGACTGCCAGTTTCTCCGGCAGCTGACGCTTGCGCCAGGCACGGAAGGCGTTGAGTTCGTCGTCGAGGACCTTCATCAGCCACGCCAATACGGCGATGTCATCGAGCATGCCGAAAACCGGGATGAAATCCGGAATCGCATCGACAGGGCTGAGGAAGTACATCAGGCCGGCGACCACCGAAATCAGCGCTTTCGGGCTAATGGCGCGGTACTCACCCCGCCAATAGGCAAGGCACAGTGCCTGCAACAAGCGCAGGTCGTCCTTGAATTTTCCCAGACGGGCGCCTTGGCTGGCCCCTTTGCTGGCGACGGCAAACAACAAGGTCGGCAAACGTCCACGGGCCAGCAGGCGCCCGGCCAGTGGCAGGAAACGAGCGAAATTCCACGGTGCTTTCATCATTCCTCCCGCTGAAATGTTATCCACACAAATTGTGGATAACCTTGTGAACAGACCTGCATTTCACGGCTGAGAGCCCCGTTTCATAAGGCCCTGACTCAGATCGGGCGTTTTTTACTCACATAAAAAAACCCAATATTTCATTGACTTGGCGCTCTGGCGCGGCTAGCGCGAGCGTCCTCAATGGCTATGACTCCAGCCTACAGCATCCGTTCGCTTTGTTTACCCCTTGCTGAACCCCAGATGCAACAACGCCCCGCATAAGCGAGGCGTTGTTGTCAGAGCAGACGCGAATTACTTGGCAGCGTCTTCTTGTTTTGCCGGATCTTTGATCGCCAGCAGTTCCAGGTCGAATACCAGCACCGAGTTGGCTGGGATTGCCGGGCTAGGGCTTTGCGCGCCGTAGGCCAGTTCGCTAGGAATGTACAGTTTGTACTTCTCGCCAACGTGCATCAGTTGCAGGCCCTCGACCCAACCCGGAATCACACCGCTGACCGGCAGATCGATCGGGCTGCCGCGCTCTACGGAGCTGTCGAAAACGGTGCCATTGGTCAGCTTGCCGGTGTAGTGAACAGTCACGACGTCGGTCGGCTTAGGCTGTGCGCCATCGGCTTTCTTGACCACTTCGTACTGCAGACCGGAAGCGGTGGTGGTGACACCGGCTTTCTTGGCGTTGTCTTCGAGGAATTTCTTGCCGGCGGCTGCCGACTCTTCGCTCATTTTGGCCATGCGTTCTTCAGCACGCTTTTGCAGTGCTGCGAAGGCTTCAACCAGTTCGTCGTCCTTCAGTTTCTGCTCTTTCTTGCCGACGGCATCTTCGATGCCTTGGGCTACGGCTTTGGAATCCAGGTCATCCATGCCTTCCTGAGCCAGGCTTTTGCCCATGTTCAGGCCAATGCCGTAAGAAGCTTTTTGCGCCGGAGTTTTCAGCTCTACGCTGGTCTGCGAGTCGCAACCCGCAAGTACCAGGCTAACCAGGGCCACCGCCGCCGCCAACCGATGCTGTTTCATGCTATTTCCTTGTTCATGCGCCTAAAGGGCAATCGAGTAAAGCCGCGAGCTTATCAGGCGGCCACGACCAATGGCTACCGGCATGAGAGCAGGAAACTTCTGATAAGTTCAGGTGTTTTAACGCATTTCCGGAATCGGAGGATGAAGCTTCTGTCATCTTCGTCTCACAGTCGCTGATCCCGTATCCCACGACATCTGGCGTAATGGCCACTTGCCGCCCAGCTGAGGCTGGGGCATAAGTGAGGGATAAATTGACAAGGATGTTCATCTTGCGCCTCTTGTTCCGCTTGTTAGCTCTGATCGCTGTAATGCTGGGACTGGGCCTTGCCGTGGTTCTGTATTACATCGCCAACCCGAAACTGCCGACCTGGTCTCCTGCACAACAGGTGCATTACCTGGAGCAATGGAGCGCCGCTGACCGCGAGACTTATTACTTCACGCCCCAGGGCACTCAGGTCAAAGGTTTGCGCTACGACTGGTTCAACGCCCTTGAACTGCCCTTCTCGCAACAACGGTTCGCCGCCCCCGACTACCTCGCACGCTTCGGTTTTCTGATTGACCCTGGCCAGAAGCCTTCGTTGAACAACCCTGGCAACCTGCCGGTGGGGTTTGCCCGTCATCAGAACCCTGGGAGCCAGGATCAATACCTGGACATCACCTGCGCCGCCTGCCACACCGGAGAGCTGCGATTCAACGGCCAGGCCGTACGGATCGACGGCGGTTCAGCGCAGCATGTCCTGCCTTCCAGCGTTCCTACGCTACGCGGTGGCAGTTTCGGACAAGCACTGGTCGCCAGTCTTGCAACGACCTACTACAACCCATGGAAATTTGAACGTTTCGCACGCAACGTGTTGGGCCAGGACTACGACACCCGTCACCAAGCCCTGCGCGAAGACTTCAAGGAATCGCTCGATACGTTTGTGAAAGTGGCCTGGAACGACACCCATCGCGGCCTCTACCCGACCGAAGAAGGCCCCGGCCGCACCGATGCGTTCGGGCGTATTGCCAATGCCAGTTTCGGCGATGCCATTTCCCCCGCCAACTATCGGGTGGCCAATGCCCCGGTTGATTATCCGCAACTGTGGGACATGTGGACCTTCGACTGGGTGCAATGGAACGGCTCCGCGCAGCAACCCATGGCCCGCAACATCGGCGAGGCATTGGGCGTAGGCGCCACGCTGAATTTCTTCGACAGTGACGGCCAGCCACTCAAGGGCGACAACCGTTATCCGTCCAGCGTGCGAGTGCGTGATTTGCACCAGATCGAACAAACCCTGCAACGCCTCAAACCACCGAACTGGCCGGAAGAACTGCTGGGCGCAATCGACAAGCCGTTGGCCGCCAAGGGTCGCGACTTGTTCACCGAGAATTGCGCCGGCTGCCATGTCCCTCGTTCAGTCGAAAGCGACGGGCGCTGGGTGCAACCGCTGAAAATGCTGCCTGTGGCGTACATCGGCACAGACCCCGGAGCCGCCGACAATATTGCCGACCACCGCTTCGACCTCAGCGCCCTGCAATGGGATCCGGAGGAACTGAAGACTCTCGATGTGCACTTGCAACCGCCTCCCGCCGAACCACTGGATTTGAGCAAGCTTTCGTCGGCCAAGGGGTTGGCGTACATCACCGCTTTCGTCGAAAAGCGCGCTTACCGTGACGCGGGCATTCCCGTCGCCGAGCAACCGTCCATGGACGGTTTCGGGCTGCCCATCGGGGTCCGGGAATTGCGTGCCTACAAGGCACGGCCGCTGGCGGGTGTGTGGGCGACAGCGCCGTTCCTGCACAACGGCTCAGTGCCGAGCATTTACCAGTTGCTCTCGCCCCAGGACGAACGCTCGACCACGTTCTACAAGGGCACCTTCGAATATGACCCGAGACATTTGGGGTATCGCACCGAGGCGTTCAGCAACGGCTTCGTATTCGACACGCACATCACCGGCAATCACAACAGCGGCCACGAATTCCGCGCCGGCAAGCTCGGCAACGGGGTGATCGGTCGCTGGCTGCAACCTGAGGAACGCTGGGCGCTTCTCGAATACCTGAAAGTGTTGGGCGGACCGCTGGAGGCACAACTGCCATGACTGGATTGTGGATGCGTTTTGGCGCCTTCCTCGGCAAAACCCTGCTCCTGGTGCTGAGCCTTGGACTGCTCGGCTGGGCGCTGGCAACCGCCTGGTTTGCCTGGCAGCACAGCGGGCCGGTGTCCGCTGAAGAACTGATCCCGGATGGCGAATCGGCGATGACCCAGGACGTCATTCAGACCGCCGTGCGCATCGTTGATCAGCACCGTGAAAGCACGCGTTACCTGCGCGATGCTCATGCCAAGGCGCACGGCTGCGTGAAGGCAGAAGTTCAGATCCTGCCGGCACTGGCGGATGAACTGCGTCAGGGTGTCTTTCAAGAGCCTGGCAAAACCTGGCAAGCGACAATGCGCCTGTCCAACGGCAATGCTTACCCGCAGTTCGACAGCATTCGCGACGCTCGGGGGATGGCGATCAAATTGCTCGATGTGCCTGGCAAACAGTTGCTCGATGATCAACAAAGCCGTGGCGAACAGGATTTCGTGATGTTCAGTCATCCGAACTTTTTTGTCAGCGATGTCGCCGAGTACCGCCAGAATGTGGCGGCACAGGCCGATGGAAAAAAGTTGATGGCGTTTTTTCCCGGCTGGGATCCGCGTGACTGGCAGATTCGGCACCTGTTTATCGCGCTACAAACGCTCTCCCCGGCCCCGGAAAGCCCAACGCGGACGACGTATTTTTCAGTGTCGCCCTACAAGTTCGGTCAGGCCAATGCGAAGTTCAGGGTGATGCCCGATCCTGACAGCTGCCCGTCCTACGCCCTGCCGGCGCAAAACCAGAAGCTGCCGAATTTCCTGCGCAATGCGCTGAATCAGCAATTGTCCACGGATCGGATACCGGCGTGCTTCGTCTTGCAGATACAGCGACAGGATCCGGCCAAGTACATGCCACTTGAGGATACGAGCATCGAATGGAAAGAAAGTGATGCGCCGTTCGAGACGGTGGCGCGAATCAAAGTGCCGGCTCAGGACTTCGATACGCCGGCGATGAACCTGCAATGCGACAACCAGTCATTCAACCCCTGGTTTGGTCTAGAGGCCCATCGGCCCATCGGCGGCATCAACCGCCTGCGCAAAGCGGTCTACGAAGCGGTCAGCGATTACCGCCACAGTCGTAATGCGCAGCAATAGGCAGGGAGTACGCGATCCGTAGCAGCTGGCGTAGCCTGCGTTCGGCTGCGTAGCAGTCGTGAAATCAGGCGCTGCGGTGTTTCAACAAGACCTTGCACTCAGGTTTTACGACTGCTGCACAGCCGGACGCAGGCTGCGCCAGCTGCTACAGAGTCCGTGCAAAAAAAGTCAAATCCCACACAGCAAAAAGCCCGCATTAAGCGGGCTTTTTCCGTGGTGACCTGGCGTTCAGCGTTCCAGATTACCGAATATGGCGCAGCGGACGGGACTCGAACCCGCGACCCCCGGCGTGACAGGCCGGTATTCTAACCGACTGAACTACCGCTGCGCGTAACATTGAAAGTAATGGTGGGTGATGACGGGATCGAACCGCCGACATTCTGCTTGTAAGGCAGACGCTCTCCCAGCTGAGCTAATCACCCTTTACCTTCGTTGCGGGGCGCATTGTGCCACAGATTTTCATAAAGTGTTGATTTAATTGAAAAATATTTCAAATAAATCTGAAAACCGGTGAAACCACGCGTCCCGCAGGAACAACGTACAAACTGTGGACAGAAAAAAACCCGCGTTAGCGGGCTTTTCCGTGGTGATCTGGCGTTCAGCGTTCCAGGTTACCGAATATGGCGCAGCGGACGGGACTCGAACCCGCGACCCCCGGCGTGACAGGCCGGTATTCTAACCGACTGAACTACCGCTGCGCGTAACACTAAAGCGAATGGTGGGTGATGACGGGATCGAACCGCCGACATTCTGCTTGTAAGGCAGACGCTCTCCCAGCTGAGCTAATCACCCTTCACTTTCGGTGTGGCGCGCATTCTACGGAGCGACCTAACCTCTGGCAAGCACTTTTTTAAATAATTTTTGCAGGCCTTCCAAAGGCTTAGAGAAGGGTTGGCCTATGGCGTCGCTAAGAGAATAATGCCCCCCTTTGCATATAAGGAGAGACTCGCCCCATGTGGTTCAAAAACCTGCTTATCTATCGCCTGACCCAAGATCTGCCTTTTGATGCCGAGGCGTTGGAAACTGCACTGGCGACCAAACTGGCGCGTCCCTGTGCAAGCCAGGAGTTGACCACCTACGGTTTCGTTGCACCGTTTGGCAAGGGCGAAGACGCTCCGCTGGTACACGTCAGCGGCGACTTCCTGCTGATTTCCGCCCGTAAGGAAGAACGTATTCTGCCGGGCAGCGTCGTGCGTGACGCGGTGAAGGAAAAGGTCGAAGAGATCGAAGCCGAACAAATGCGCAAGGTCTACAAAAAGGAACGCGATCAGATCAAGGATGAAATCATCCAGGCCTTCCTGCCGCGCGCCTTTATCCGCCGCTCGTCGACCTTCGCTGCCATCGCGCCTAAACAGGGCCTGATCCTGGTCAACTCGGCCAGCCCGAAACGCGCCGAAGACCTGTTGTCCACCTTGCGTGAAGTGATCGGCACGCTGCCGGTGCGTCCGCTGACCGTGAAAATGTCCCCGACAGCAACCATGACTGAATGGGTCACCACCCAGAAAGCCGCGGACGACTTCTTTGTACTGGACGAGTGCGAACTGCGCGACACCCACGAAGACGGTGGCATTGTCCGTTGCAAGCGTCAGGACCTGACCAGCGAAGAAATCCAGCTGCACTTGAGCACCGGCAAAGTGGTCACTCAGCTGTCGCTGGCCTGGCAGGACAAGCTGTCTTTCGTCCTGGACGACAAGATGGTGGTCAAGCGCTTGAAGTTCGAAGACCTGCTGCAAGACCAGGCGGAACAGGACGGCGGTGAAGAAGCCCTCGGCCAGCTGGATGCCAGCTTCACCCTGATGATGCTGACCTTCGGTGATTTCCTGCCGGCGCTGGTTGAAGCGTTGGGCGGCGAAGAGACTCCGCAAGGGATCTAAAGCCTATTGATCTCTTATGTAGGAGCGAGCCTGCTCGCGATGGTCTGTCAGTCGCCCCACTTTGCCTGACACTCCATCGCGAGCAGGCTCGCTCCTACAGGGGTTTTGCAGCGTTACTTAAAATAAGGAACAGGCCATGCGCGCACTGGCTGCATTGAGTCGCTTTGTCGGCAACACCTTCGCTTACTGGGTACTGATTTTCGCCGTGGTCGCATTCTGGCAGCCGGCCTGGTTCATCGGCCTCAAAGGCGCCATCGTGCCGCTGCTGGGGCTGGTAATGTTCGGCATGGGCCTGACCCTCAAACTCGAAGACTTCGCCGAAGTCGCTCGCCATCCGTGGCGCGTGGCCCTTGGCGTGGTCGCTCACTTCGTGATCATGCCCGGTGTGGCGTGGTTGCTGTGCCAGGCTTTCCACCTGCCGCCAGAGATCGCCGTCGGCGTCATCCTGGTGGGTTGCTGCCCAAGCGGTACGTCGTCGAATGTGATGACCTGGCTGGCACGCGGCGATCTCGCGTTGTCGGTGGCCATTGCGGCCGTCACCACCCTCCTCGCCCCGCTGCTCACCCCTGCGCTGATCTGGCTGCTGGCCTCGGCCTGGCTGCCGGTTTCGTTCATGGAGCTGTTCTGGTCGATCCTGCAAGTGGTGCTGCTGCCGATCGTGTTGGGTGTGGTTGCCCAGCGCGTGCTCGGTAGCCGTGTTCGCCATGCAGTGGAAGTGCTGCCGTTGATCTCGGTGGTAAGCATCGTGATCATCGTCACCGCCGTGGTCGCCGCCAGTCAGGCCAAGATTGCCGAATCCGGTTTGCTGATCATGGCCGTGGTCATGCTGCACAACAGCTTCGGCTATCTGCTGGGCTATTTCACCGGGCGCCTGTTCAAGCTGCCATTGGCCCAACGCAAATCCCTGGCGCTGGAAGTCGGCATGCAAAACTCCGGCTTGGGCGCTGCCCTGGCCAGTGCGCACTTCTCGCCTCTGGCGGCCGTACCCAGTGCGTTGTTCAGCGTCTGGCACAACATTTCCGGGGCGTTGCTCTCGACGTATTTCCGGCGGATGAGCGAGAAAGAAGATCGGGAAATGGCGGCTCGACAAGCCACCGATTGATCCGAAAACTTGATCCTCAGGTTAATGATTGGCACTCTATGGCGCAACGCGAGGACGACCTCGCGGCTCGATCGAGTCATTAATCTGGGGACGACCCCGTCAATCGATGGAGGTCCTTTGTGTCCTGGATCATTCTGTTTTTCGCCGGCCTGTTCGAAGTGGGCTGGGCCGTCGGCCTAAAGTACACCGACGGTTTCAGCCGCCCGCTCCCCACCGTATTGACCGTTGCCGCCATGGCCATCAGCCTTGGTTTGCTGGGCTTGGCCATGAAGGAGCTGCCGCTGGGCACGGCTTACGCCATCTGGACCGGTGTGGGTGCGGTCGGGACGGTCATCGCCGGGATCATTCTGTTTGGTGAATCCATGGCACTGTTCCGGTTGGCCAGCGTGGCCTTGATCATTGCCGGGCTGGTGGGCCTGAAAGTCAGCGCCTGAATTGCGGCTACAAAAAAGCCCGCGCCAAAAAAAAAAAAAAC
>NZ_RWIN01000036.1 GCF_009761815.1 Pseudomonas sp. PB120 | reverse complement strand
CACAGGTTTTGCGCAATCCTTGTGGGAGCGGGCTTGCCCGCGAAGGCGATTTCAGCGGCACCTCAACGGAAGCGGTCAACCTCAGCGCGCAATTCCGCCGCCAGGCTTTCCAGCTCTTTAGCCGTCACGGCCAGATTGGACACCACCTCCCGCTGCTCGCTGTTTGCCAGCGCAATGCTTTGCAGGTTGCTGCTGAGCAACGTCGCGGTGCTGCTCTGCTCCTGCGTCGCCGTGGTGATCGCTGCAAATTGCTGACCGGCCGAATGGCTCTGCTCATCAATCCGCGCCAGCGCCGATGCGACATTGGCGTTACGCGACAAGCCTTCCTGCATCAGCACATTGCCCTGCTCCATGGTGCTGATGGCGTTGCCGGTTTCCTGCTGGATGCTTTGAATCATCCCGGAAATTTCATCGGTGGCCTGCCGTGTACGCGAAGCCAGGTTGCGCACTTCATCAGCGACCACCGCAAAACCACGCCCCTGCTCACCGGCACGCGCGGCTTCAATGGCGGCGTTCAGCGCCAGCAAGTTGGTTTGCTCGGCAATCGAAGTAATCACGCCGACGATCCCGCCGATTTCCTGGGAGCGTTGACCCAAGGTATTGATCACCGCCGCAGTGCTGTTCAGCGCACCGGCGATTTGCTCCAGCGACGAGGACGCTTCGCCCATCGATGTACGACCGATCTGGGTTTGCTGTGCGTTTTCCTGTGCCAGACGCTGGGTGTTGCCCATGTTGTCGGCAATGTTCAGGGACGTGGCACTGAACTCTTCCACAGCGCCGGCCATGCTGGTGATTTCGCCCGACTGCTGCTCCATCCCCTCATAGGCACCACCGGACAGTCCGGACAAGGCCTGGGCACGGCTGTTGACCTCTTCCGAAGCCTTGCGAATGTGGTCGACCATGGTCGACAGCGCCTGGCTCATCTGGTTGAAAGCGCGGGACAACTGACCGATCTCGTCGTTGCTCGCCACCTCCAAGCGCACGCTCAAATCACCGGCACCCAAGGCTTCGGCCTGACGCACCAGGTCACCCAACGGCGCGAGCTTGCTGCGCAGCAACCAGACAGCGGAGCCCACCGCGATCAACATTGCCAGCAGACTGCCAATCGCCAACTGAATGCCGACGCTCCAGGTCACTGCACTGATTTCAGCTTGCGGCATGCTCGCGACGACCGACCAAGGGCCGCCTTCGAACGGCACCGCGACGCTGTAGAAGTCTTCCGATTTGTCGCTCCAGAAATCGCCCTTGCCCGGCGTCTTTGCCAGGCCGACGATGGCCGGAACCGCCAGATCCAGCGCTTGCACGCCGGCGGGCGGCACCAACCATTTGCTCTGCTCATCCAGCAGCGCCAGGGAGCCGGTCTGGCCGATGCGGAAGCGCTTGAGGTTGGCGAACTGCGCATTCTGCGCATCGGTGTAATCGAATCCTACGAACAGCACGGCAATCACCTTACCGCCGCTGTCGCGAACGGGGGTGTACTGAGTCATGTAGGAACGATCGAAGAGCACGGCACGGCCGACGTAACCCTGCCCCGCTATCAGGCGGGCGTAGGCCGGGTGGGCATGATCGAGCAGCGTGCCGATGGCACGGCTGCCGTCCTGTTTGCTCAGGGACGTGCTGACCCGTATGAAGTCTTCGCCGCTGCGCACAAACAACGTCGCCACGCCGGCGGTCATTTGCTTGAACTCGTCCACTTCCTTGAAGTTGTTGTTCAACACCGCGTCGCCCAGATGGAGGCCCGGTGTATTCACGCCAGCCACCGTCACCGGCTCATCCGGGTGCAATGTCAGGCCGGCGCTGAAGCGCTTCTCGAACAAACCGCTCAAACGCTGAGTGCTCTCACGCAACGTGCCGTGAAACGTACTCAACTGATCGGCCAGCAAGCGGGCCTCACTGGCCAGGTGCTCTTCGCGGGTGGCGAGGTTGGCAGAGTCCAGCGAACGCAGGGCGAACACGGTACTGCCGCTGATGACGATTGCCAGAATCACGGCAAGCGCAAGACCAAGCTGTGAGGCGATCCGGGCACGGGGTTGAGACATGACAGCTCCTGGCCGAACCGCCCGATCTTGCTCGATCGGCTGCTCAGCAACGTTCTAATAATGGGAAATGCGTCGAACCTGCACGAAGGTTCCACTTGCACGATTTCGGCGGCGATCCTTAATACTTGAGTCTTTAACCCGGATATAGCCAAGAGCCGCCATTGCAGCGGCTCCATCGATTCAGCTCAGGTGCTCGACATCCGGTAATTCCATGGCCCGGGCTTCGCTTTGCAGGAAATCGCTGAGGCGGCGCAAACGTTCACCTCCCGGGCGCGTTTTCGGCCAGACGAGGTAATAATTCTCACCGCTTGCGACGGCGGTCGGCCACGGCAAACTCAGACGCCCCTGGGCCACATCCTCGGCCACCATCAGCAAGTCGCCCATTGATACGCCATAACCACGAGCAGCAGCAATCATGCCCAGCTCCAGGGTGTCGAACACCTGCCCGCCCTTGAGCGAGACCTGGTCGGTCAGGTCCATGCGCTCCAGCCAGTTGCGCCAGTCGCGACGGTCCGGCGTCGGGTGCAGCAATTCGGCATTGGCCAGGCGTTCGACGTCCCAGGGTTGATCCTGCAGAAGATTCGGCGCGCCCACGGGAATCAGCTCCTCCGGGAACAAGAAACTGGCCTCCCAATCAGGTGGAAAACTCCCGTTGCCGAGGATGACGGCACAGTCAAAAGGCTCATGGTTGAAGTCCACCGAATCGACATCCATCCAGGCACTGGTCAATTGCACCTCGTTACCCGGCTGCAGGTGCCGAAACCGACTGAGGCGCGCCAGCAGCCAGCGCATGGTCAGGGTGGACGGGGCTTTCATGCGCAGGATGTCATCTTCGGCGCGCAAGGTATTGCAGGCGCGCTCCAGTGCGGTGAAGCCTTCGCGAATGCCGGGCAGGATCAGCCGCGCCGACTCGGTCAATTGCAGGTTGCGCCCGCTGCGATGAAACAGCCGGCAGGCGAAATGCTCTTCGAGGGTACGAATATGCCGGCTGACCGCACTTTGCGTGATCGACAGCTCTTCGGCGGCACGGGTGAACGAGCTATGACGCGCCGCCGCTTCGAAAGCTCGAAGGGCATATAAGGGAGGAAGACGACGAGACATCAGGAACGCTCCTACAGCGCAATGAGGCGAACATATCAGAAACTGATCTGCATGAGTTTTAATCATGCAACCCATCCTTTTTATCCCTTTGTGCAAACCTCGCGGAGCGCCGAGAATCGACGCTTTCCTGTTCTCTTTGATAAACGAGCGTGATGACCATGCAGCATCCAGCGCGTATTGAACTCTGGGCCATCCTGCGGCTGGCGGGGCCGTTGATTGCCTCGCAGTTGGCGCACATGCTGATGGTGCTCACCGACACGTTGATGATGGCGCGCCTGAGTCCCGAGGCGCTGGCCGGCGGTGGGCTGGGGGCGGCGACGTATTCGTTTGTGTCGATCTTCTGCATCGGCGTCATCGCTGCGGTCGGCACGCTGGTGGCTATCCGTCAGGGCGCCGGTGACATCGTCGGGGCCGCACGGCTGACCCAGGCTGGTTTGTGGCTGGCCTGGTTGATGGCACTCGTGGCGGGACTGCTGCTGTGGAATCTGAAACCGGTGCTGTTGCTGTTCGGCCAGACAGAAACCAACGTTCACGCGGCCGGCCAGTTCCTGCTGATTCTGCCGTTCGCGCTGCCCGGTTACCTGAGCTTCATGGCCCTGCGCGGCTTCACCAGCGCCATCGGCCGGGCTACGCCGGTGATGGTCATCAGCCTCGGCGGCACCGTGGCCAACTTCCTGCTGAACTATGCGTTGATTACCGGCATGTTCGGCCTGCCGAAAATGGGTTTGATGGGCATCGGGCTGGTCACGGCCATTGTCGCCAACTGCATGGCCCTGGCGCTGGCCTGGCACATTCGTCGGCACCCGGCCTACGACGCTTATCCGCTGCGCCAGGGTCTGTCGCGGCCCAACCGGCAGTATTTGAAGGAGCTGTGGCGCCTGGGCCTGCCGATTGGTGGCACTTACGCGGTGGAAGTCGGGTTGTTTGCGTTCGCCGCGCTGTGCATGGGCACCATGGGCAGTACGCAGCTGGGCGCGCATCAGATCGCGCTGCAAATCGTCTCGGTGGCGTTCATGGTTCCGGCGGGGATTTCCTATGCGATCACCATGCGCATCGGCCAGCACTACGGTGCCGGGCAGTTGCTGGATGCGCGGTTGGCCGGGCGGGTCGGGATTGCATTCGGGGCGGCGTCGATGCTCGCCTTCGCGATGGTCTTCTGGCTGCTGCCGAATCAGTTGATCGGTCTGTTTCTCGACCAGAACGACCCGGCGTTTCGCGACGTCATCAACCTGGCTGTCAGCCTGCTGGCGGTGGCCGCGTGGTTCGAGCTGTTCGACGGTACGCAAACCATCGCCATGGGTTGCATTCGCGGGCTCAAGGACGCCAAGACCACGTTTCTTGTCGGGCTGGGTTGCTATTGGCTGATTGGCGCTCCAGCGGCGTGGTGGATGGCTTTCCATTTGCACTGGGGCCCAACGGGCGTGTGGTGGGGGCTGGCGCTGGGGTTGGCGTGCGCGGCGGTGAGCCTGACGCTGGCGTTCGAGTGGAAGATGAAGCGGATGATTCGGCGGGAGCCGTCGGCACAGCGTTTCGAAGTCATCCAGCCCGATTGAAGATCCTCTGTGGCGAGGGAGCTTGCTCCCGTTCGGCTGCGAAGCAGTCGTAAAGCGTTTGGGGCCGCTTCGCGACCCAGCGGGAGCAAGCTCCCTCGCCACAAAAGCGACCACAATGGTCCGTGTCTAGACCACGCCTTCCAGTGCTGGCTGCTGATTGCTGCCGAAACTCAGGTAATCAACCAGCTCCGTCAGCGGCAACGGCTTGCTGATCAAATACCCCTGCACCTGATCGCAACCAAAACCGCGCAACAAATCCAGCTGCTCCGGTGTTTCCACGCCTTCGGCGACCACTTCCAGGTTGAGGTTGTGCGCGAGGTTGATCATCGCGTGGACCAGTTTTCGGTTCTCTTCCCGTTCTTCCATGCCGCCGACAAAGCTCTTGTCGACCTTCAGCAAGGCAATCGGCAGGCTGTTGAGGTGCACGAACGAAGAAAAACCGGTGCCGAAGTCGTCGAGGGAGAACCGCACGCCCAGGCGTCCGAGGGCATCCATGGTCTGTTTCACCAGGTCGCTACGACGCATGACCGCGGTTTCGGTCAGCTCGAATTCCAGCCATTGCGCCTCGACGCCGCGCTCAGTGATCAGGCGGCTCAGGGTCGAGAGCAACTGGCTGTCCTGAAACTGCCGGAACGAGAGGTTGATCGCCATGTGCAACGCCGGCAGGCCCAACTCACGCAACGCCTGCATGTCCCGCAGCGCCCGGGAAATAACCCAGTAGCCCAGCGGCACGATCAAGCCGCTTTGCTCGGCCAACGGCACAAATTCGCTCGGCGGCAGCAACCCACGCTCGGCATGGCGCCAGCGCACCAAGGCTTCGAGGCCGACGATCTGCCCGTCCTCAAGGTTCAGCCGTGGCTGGTAGTGCAGCTCCAGCTCATCGCGGCGCAAGGCCCGGCGCAGTTCGCTTTCGAGGTCGGCGATGCTGCGGGCATTGCGATTGATACGTTCGTTAAAGATGTGAAACGTGCAGCCCTGAGTGCTCTTGGCCTGCTGCATGGCGATGTGCGCGTGCCACATCAGCGGGTCGGCACCGGCCTGGGCTCGGGCATGGGCAATGCCCAGGCTGGAACCGATCAGCAGGCTTTCGCCGTCGACCCAATAAGGCTCGGCCAAGGCTTCGGTGATGCGTTCGGCCATCCACTCGGCACGCTGGGGTGCGCGGCGGGTGTCGATCAGCAAGGCAAATTCATCGCTGCCCAGCCGCGCCAGTTGATCGCTGGCCTCGAGCTGGCTTTTCAGCCGCGCCACCACTTGCAGGATCAACCGATCCCCAGCCTGGTGGCCGAGGGCATCGTTGGCGTGGCGGAAGTTGTCGAGGTCGAGGTGACCGAGGGCCAGGCCTCGGCCATCGTTATCGGCCAGGCGCGCCGCCAGCAAGGTCTGGAAGCCCTGGCGATTGGCGATGCCGGTCAGCGGGTCTTGTTCGGCCAGTCGTTGCAGAGTGTTTTCCAGCACGCCGCGCTCACGCACGTGACGCAGGCAACGGCGCAGCATGCCGGTATCGAGCAGGTCACGGACCAGCCAGTCACTGACACCATCGGGCGGTGACAGCGGTTCGTGCTCGAGCAGCAACACCGTTGGCAAATTGCAACGGCCGGGCGCCGGCTGAAGGGCCGGGATCGTCAACAACACCGCGCTGCGGTTGTCTTCGAACAGAGTGCTGACCGACTCCCAGCTCGGAGCGCTGATGAGCACGGCCGAGCTCCCCATCGGAGCCAGACACTCGCGCAACAACGCTGCCCACGCCGGCTCTTCGGCCAGTAGCAGCAAACGCAAGGGTTCGACAGGCGTAGACAAGCTAGCTCCCTAGACTCTGCAATGATGTAGGCGGCGGGCATTATGCCGCGCCGGTAACCAATGACCAAATGACATCAGTTATCAAACGAGGCTTTTGTATCCGAAATTACGAACATTAAACGCAAACTTACCGCGCATCCTGCGTGAAAGTATCAAAACCGGCAAATATAGATAGCGTGTTGCGTCACAAGTCGGAGAGAGCAGCACAAATCGCTGAGCCTGTTAAAATGCCGGCCCATTTCGCAAACGACTCCCTGATTTCGTATGTCCCGACTCAATCCCCGGCAGCAAGAAGCCGTGAGCTACGTCGGCGGCCCTCTTTTGGTGCTCGCCGGCGCAGGCTCCGGCAAGACCAGTGTGATCACGCGCAAGATCGCGCATTTGATCCAGAACTGCGGCATTCGCGCCCAGTACATCGTCGCCATGACCTTTACCAACAAGGCCGCGCGCGAGATGAAAGAGCGGGTCGGCACGCTGCTCAAGGGCGGCGAAGGCCGTGGCCTGACGGTGTGCACCTTCCACAACCTTGGCTTGAACATCATCCGCAAGGAACACGTGCGGCTGGGCTACAAACCGGGCTTCTCGATTTTCGACGAGACCGACGTCAAAGCCCTGATGACCGACATCATGCAGAAGGAATACGCGGGCGACGACGGCGTCGACGAGATCAAGAACATGATCGGCTCGTGGAAAAACGACCTGATCTTGCCCGCCGAAGCCCTGGAAAATGCGCGCAACCCCAAGGAACAGACCGCCGCCATCGTCTACACCCACTACCAGCGGACGCTGAAGGCATTCAACGCGGTGGACTTTGACGACCTGATCCTGCTGCCGGTGAAACTGTTCCAGGAACACGCCGACATCCTCGAAAAATGGCAGAACAAAGTCCGCTACCTGCTGGTGGACGAATACCAGGACACCAACGCCAGCCAGTATTTGCTGGTGAAATTGCTGATCGGCAAGCGCAACCAGTTCACGGTGGTGGGCGACGACGACCAGTCGATCTACGCCTGGCGCGGCGCCCGTCCGGAAAACCTGATGCTGCTCAAGGACGATTACCCGTCCCTGAAAGTGGTGATGCTGGAGCAAAACTACCGCTCCACCAGCCGCATCCTGCGTTGCGCCAACGTGCTGATCTCGAACAACCCGCACGAATTCGAAAAGCAGCTGTGGAGCGAGATGGGCCACGGTGACGAGATCCGTGTGATCCGCTGCCGTAACGAAGACGCCGAAGCCGAGCGCGTGGCCGTCGAGTTGCTGACCCTGCACTTGCGCACGGATCGGCCGTACAGCGACTTCGCGATCCTGTATCGCGGGAACTACCAGGCCAAGCTGATCGAGCTGAAGCTGCAGCACCACCAGATTCCGTATCGACTGTCCGGCGGCAACAGCTTTTTCGGACGTCAGGAAGTAAAAGACCTGATGGCCTACTTCCGCCTGATCGTGAACCCGGACGACGACAACGCGTTCCTGCGGGTGATCAACGTCCCACGCCGGGAAATCGGCTCGACGACCCTGGAAAAGCTCGGCAACTACGCCACCGAACGCAAAATCTCGATGTACGCCGCGACCGACGAAATCGGCCTGGGCGAGCACCTGGACACGCGCTTCACTGATCGCCTGTCGCGCTTCAAACGCTTCATGGACAAGGTGCGCGAGCAGTGCGCCGGCGAAGACCCGATCTCGGCGCTGCGCAGCATGGTCATGGACATCGACTACGAGAACTGGCTGCGCACCAACAGCTCCAGCGACAAGGCCGCCGACTACCGCATGGGTAACGTCTGGTTCCTGATCGAAGCGTTGAAAAACACCCTGGAGAAAGACGAAGAAGGCGAGATGACCGTCGAGGACGCCATCGGCAAACTTGTCCTGCGCGACATGCTGGAACGTCAGCAGGAAGAGGAAGACGGCGCTGAAGGCGTGCAGATGATGACCTTGCACGCGTCCAAAGGCCTGGAATTCCCCTACGTGTTCATCATGGGCATGGAAGAGGAAATCCTCCCGCACCGCTCCAGTATCGAAGCCGACACCATCGAAGAAGAACGTCGCCTGGCCTACGTCGGGATTACCCGCGCGCGTCAGACGCTAGCCTTCACGTTCGCCGCCAAGCGCAAGCAATACGGTGAGATCATCGACTGCGCGCCGAGCCGCTTCCTCGATGAGCTGCCGCCGGACGACCTGGCCTGGGAAGGCACCGATGACACGCCGGTCGAAGTCAAAGCCGTTCGCGGCAATACCGCATTGGCTGATATACGCGCGATGTTAAAGCGCTAGAATTGACTACTTTTTAACCGAACACTTTTTGACACGCTTCGGCGCGCATGGCGCCACAAGAGGAACGCTTCATGGAAGCACTGCACCAGAAAATTCGCGAACAAGGCATTGTGCTTTCCGATCAGGTCCTGAAGGTCGACGCCTTTTTGAACCACCAGATCGACCCGGCCCTGATGAAGCTGATCGGCGACGAATTCGCCACGCTGTTCAAGGACTCGGGCATCACCAAGATCGTCACCATCGAAGCCTCGGGCATTGCCCCGGCGATCATGACTGGCTTGAACCTTGGCGTGCCGGTGATCTTTGCGCGCAAGCATCAGTCCCTGACCCTGACCGAAAACCTGTTGTCGGCGACCGTCTACTCGTTCACCAAGCAGACCGAAAGCACCGTGGCGATCTCCCCGCGTCACCTGACCAGCAGCGACCGCGTGCTGATCATTGATGACTTTTTGGCCAACGGCAAGGCGTCGCAAGCGCTGATCTCGATCATAAAACAGGCCGGCGCTACCGTGGCGGGCCTGGGTATCGTGATCGAGAAGTCGTTCCAGGGTGGGCGTGCCGAGCTGGATGCGCAGGGTTATCGTGTTGAATCGCTGGCTCGCGTCCAGTCGCTGAAGGATGGCGTTGTAACCTTCATCGAATAACCAGCAACACCGCATTTCCCCTGTGGGAGCCAGCCTGCTGGCGATGGCGTCGTGTCAGTCAATCTCTTCATGACTGGAAGATAGCAATCGCCAGCAGGCTGGCTCCCACAGTTGTTTTGGATGTTGGAGTTATTGTGCGGTGGCCTTGAGGCCGGTGAGCAGCAACCGCTGAAACAGGTCTTCTTTCAAGCCATCCGGGCTAGTCAGTTGCATTCGCTCCAGATGTTCCGGGAAAGAAGAAGGCTCGGGCGCATCCAGCGCCGCTTTACCCAACTCCAGAATCTCCGTCAGCTTGAACTTGCTCTTCAGCCAGTTCAGCGCCCGCAACACGTCCCGCTCCACCTCCGTGAAATCACACCCCAGCGGATATTCCGGAAACAGGTTCGGGTGCCGCGCGCCAATGCCCTGCAATCGCTGTGGGCTGTTGTCGGTAAAACGCGGATCGATGCGGAAGTTCTTTGGCAACTTGCCCACGCTTTGCGCCTGCGCGATCAACCCCGCCTGGAACCGTGAATCGCTGATGTTGAGCAACGCCTCGATCACCGCTGCATCCGTCTTGCCGCGCAAATCGGCGATACCGTACTCGGTGACCACGATGTCCCGCAGGTGGCGTGGGATCGTGCAATGGCCGTATCCCCAGACGATGTTGGAACTGACCTCCCCGCCCGCCTCGCGCCAGCTGCGCAGCAGCAACACTGAACGCGCGCCTTCCAGCGCATGGCCCTGGGCGACGAAGTTGTACTGCCCGCCGACGCCACTGAGCACCCGCCCGTCTTCGAGCTGATCGGCCACGCCCGCACCGAGCAACGTCATGGTGAACACGGTGTTGATGAAGCGCGCATCGAGGCGCTGCAAGCGTTTGAGCTCTTCCTGGCCATAGAGCTCATTGATGTAGCTGATGCGGGTCATGTTGAATTCGAGCCGCTTGCTTTGAGGCAACTCGCGCAAGCGTTCATAGAAACTGCGCGGGCCAAGGAAAAATCCACCATGCACCGAGAGGCCATCGGTCTGCGCGACCTCATCCAAAGTGCCCGCGTTCGCCTGTTGCTGCGTCGCAACATCCGGGTACACCTTACGCCGCACGATGCCGGCATCGGCCAGCACCAGTAAACCGTTGACGAACATTTCGCTGCAACCGTACAGGCCTTTCGCGAAGGGCTCGACGCCGCCTTCGCGCTCGATCAACTGCGCCCACTGGCTAAGATTCACGTCGGCCAACAGGGCTTTGTAACCGCCGTTATCGCCCTGTCGAGCCAATAACGCAGCGGTCAGGGCATCGCCCATGGCGCCGATGCCGATCTGCAAGGTGCCGCCGTCGCGCACCAGGGTGCTGGCGTGCAGGCCGATGAAGTGATCCTGGAAACCGACTGGCATGTTCGGCGTCGAGAACAAGGTGCTGCTGTCCTTTGCATCGATCAGCAGGTCAAAGGTGTCGATGCCGACTTCCGCATCGCCGGGCATGTAGGGCAAGTCGTTATGAACC
Source organism: Pseudomonas sp. PB120 (assembly GCF_009761815.1). Classification (GTDB taxonomy): domain Bacteria; phylum Pseudomonadota; class Gammaproteobacteria; order Pseudomonadales; family Pseudomonadaceae; genus Aquipseudomonas. The sequence continues at coordinate 85,573 of NZ_RWIN01000036.1, read as the reverse complement.
TGGCCTACCAGCAGAACCGTCTCTCCGGACGCACGCCGCTTGGCGATCATCGGCAACAGGTCGAGGGTGATGTCCGGGTTGCAGCTCAGGCTCAAGCGATCGGGGTGTTCAGCATGGCTCGCCACCAGTTGTGCCACCAGGTTCAAACCGGCAGCGTAGATGTCGCGTGCGGCGTGGCTGTAGTTGCTGCTGACGTAGTCCTGCTGGGCGGACTCGCTGTGCAGCAGGCTGCCGGGCTGCATGAAGAATTGCTGGACATGAATATTCGCCGGCAGGTTGTCCTGGTGCAGGCCCGCGAGGAAATCCAGCTCTGGGTAGTCGCCGAAGACCCGTTCGATGAAGGGTTCGAGGAAGCGCTTCTGCAAACCGTCGCCCAACGCAGGGCGGCCGAGGCACAGGGCGGTATAGATCGTCAGCTGTCGATCCGGCAGCTGCGCAATGCGTTGATAGAGCGCATTGACGAAGCGGTTGGGTTTACCCAGGCCCAGGGGCAAGCCCATGTGGATATGCGTCGGCAACCGTGCCAAGACATCATCGACCGCCTGCTCGATAGAACACAGCTGCACCATCTGATCCTCCCTTACATTCCATGAATTGGGGTTGGACCGAGCTTGCCGGGGATTTGCTGCAATGACCAGTCTCGGGCTCTGAATCCTGCGAAATCACTGTAGGAGCGAGCTTGCTCGCGAAGGTCGTAAACGATAACGCTGCAAACCAGACACCCAGCGGCGCCTGCAAGTTCTTCGCGAGCGAGCTCGCTTCTACAGTAGCCTGCGAATCGCAGGCACAAAAAAGCCGCTCGCAAGCGGCTTTTTTCGCTGAAGGCGTTGGCTTATTTCAGGCCGGACATCTTCTGGATCGCACCTTTGAGTTCGGCGTCGGAGCAATCGGCGCAGGTGCCTTTAGGCGGCATCGAGTTGATACCGGTAATGGCTTTGGCCAGAATGCCGTCGAGGCCGCCCTGGTGGTCGGCACGGTCTTTCCAGGCTGCGGCATCGCCAATTTTCGGCGCGCCCAACAGGCCTGTTCCGTGGCAAGCGTTGCAATGTTTCGCAATCACTTCATCCGGTGTTTTCGCACCGCCACCGCCACCGGCGGAAGCGGCCACTTCCATGCCCTTGCACTCTTTGCCCTGTACGCAGACCTGACCGACCGGTTCAAGGCGTTTGGCGATATCGTCGTTAGTCGCAGCTTGAGCGCTGACAGCCCATAGGGCCAATACGGTTGCTGGTGCAGCCAGCATTTTCATAATTAGGTTCACGCGTTCACCCTCAATGGTGGCTAGTCACGCCTACGGCCACGGTTCGCAGGCGGGCGCAAGTATAGCGGTTAGCCCGCCACACTGAAACAACCCCAAAGTCGAAGGGGTCTTATGCTGCGGCGGTAAAAACCACCCGGGCGCCTCCGCCATGCCGACGGGGCGCCTTCTCGCTTAGAAGTTCGCCGGTGTCGCTGCGCTGATTAGTCGCGCAGGAGCATCGAACGGATTACGGAAACGATGCGGCTTGGTACTTTCAAAGTAGTAGCTATCGCCCGCTTCGAGCACAAAAGTTTCCAGACCGACCACCAATTCCAGTCGCCCCTCGAGCAGAATCCCGGTTTCCTCGCCCTCATGGGTGAGCATCTCGTCCCCGGTGTCGGCGCCTGGCGGATAGATTTCATTGAGGAAGGCGATGGCACGGCTCGGGTGCGCCCGGCCGACCAGTTTCATGGTCACCGCGCCATCGGAAATGTCGATCAGCTCGTTGGCTTTGTAGACGATCTGGGTCGGTTTTTCCTGCAGGATCTCTTCGGAAAAGAACTCGACCATGGACATGGGAATCCCGCCCAGCACCTTGCGCAGCGAACTGATCGAAGGGCTGACGCTGTTCTTCTCGATCATCGAAATGGTGCTGTTGGTGACACCCGCGCGCTTGGCGAGCTCACGCTGGGAAAGACCTTTGAGCTTACGGATCGATTGCAGTCGTTCGCCGACGTCCAAGCTTGCGCCTCCAGGATCAGATTGTTGGAATAGTGAGCGTTATCATGGCGACAGCGTTCAGTATTTACAACACTTTGACCTGAATCCTGTTCGGCGAAGCGACTTCCGGCGACGGCTTTCTGCGCCTAGCTCCCGGAATAGAGCCGTGGCACCCGGCGCAGGTTGCAGAAGATCTGATAGGGGATGGTGTCAGCGGCGGCGGCGACGTCACTGGCCAGGATGTTTTTACCCCACAACTCGACGGTCGAACCGAGTCCGGCTTGCGGCACATCGGTCAAATCGATGCACAGCATGTCCATTGAGACCCGGCCGATCAACTGGCTGCGCTGCCCGGCAACCAGCACCGGCGTACCGGTCGGCGCCTGACGCGGGTAGCCATCGGCGTAACCCATGGCCACCACGCCAACGCGCATTGGCTTCTGGGTGATGAATTTGGCGCCGTACCCGATCGGCTCACCCGCTGGCAGTTCACGCACGCAGATGACTTTCGATTCCAGAGTCATCACCGGTTGCAGGCGAGCAGCCACGGCATTGGCTTCTTCGAATGGCGTGGCGCCGTAGAGCATGATGCCCGGGCGAACCCAATCGCTCGGAATCTGCGGCCAACCCAGCACCGCTGGCGAGTTGCGCAGGCTGATTTCGGCGGACAAACCCTGACGCGCCGCTTCAAAGACCGCGACTTGCTCGGCGCTGGTCTGATCGTTCAGTTCGTCGGCGCGGGCAAAGTGGCTCATCAGCACAATCTTCGCGACCTTGCCGCTGGCCAGCAGCCGTTGATAGGCCGCCTGATAATCCTTCGGATGCAGACCCACCCGGTGCATGCCCGAGTCGAGCTTGAGCCAGACGGTGATCGGTTTGCTCAGCGTCGCTTTCTCGATGGCCTCGAGCTGCCAGAGCGAATGCACCACGCACCAGAAATCATGCTCGATGATCAGCGACAATTCGTCGGCTTCGAAGAAGCCCTCCAGCAGCAATACCGGCGCCCGGATACCCGCGGCGCGCAGCTCCAACGCCTCTTCGATGCAGGCCACGGCAAACCCGTCGGCCTCGGCTTCCAGCGCCTGGGCGCAACGCACTGCGCCATGGCCGTAGGCATCCGCCTTGATCACCGCAAGGGCCTTGGCCCCGGTGAGTTCACGGGCGATCTGGTAGTTGTGGCGCAGGGCTTGAAGGTCGATCAGGGCACGGGCTGGACGCATGGCGGCAGGCTTCTAGGCAGTCATGGGAATAAAAAACCGGTGCAGGCTGGCGGCGCAAACCGCCAACAGCACCGGAAGAGGGATTTTTTGACCGGCTTACGGCAGAGCGGCTACTACCGACAGCTCGACCAGGATTTCCGGTTCGCACAGCTTCGATTCAACCGTGGCACGGGCCGGGGCGAGGCCTTTTGGCAGCCACGTATCCCACACCGCGTTCATGCCTTCGAAGTGCGCGTCGATGTCTTTCAGGTAAATCGTCACCGACAGCAAATGGTGCTTGTCGGTCCCCGCCAGATCCAGCAAACGCTCGATATTGGCGAGGGTTTCGCGAGTCTGCTGTTCAATCCCGGCACTCATGTCATCGCCGACCTGCCCTGCCAGATACACCGTACCGTTGTGAGCGACGATCTGACTCATGCGCTCATTGGTGAGCTGGCGCTGGATTGCCATGTTTTGCGGACTCCTGTTTTTTGCTGCCATAACGGGAAATATCGAGGCCTTCGGCGCTGATCTGCGGCGTTTTCCGAGCCATCAGGTCGGCCAGCAAACGGCCGGAGCCGCACGCCATGGTCCAGCCGAGTGTGCCGTGACCGGTGTTCAGGAACAGGTTGCTGAACGGCGTGGCGCCCACGATTGGTGTACCGTCCGGGGTGGTCGGACGCAGGCCGGTCCAGAAACTCGCCTGGGCCAGATCGCCGCCCTGAGGATAAAGGTCGTTGACGATCATCTCCAGAGTTTCGCGGCGACGCGGGTTCAGCGACAGGTCAAAACCGGCGATTTCAGCCATGCCGCCGACGCGAATACGGTTGTCGAAACGGGTGATCGCGACCTTGTAGGTCTCGTCGAGAATGGTCGACGTTGGTGCCATCGCCGGGTTAGTGATCGGCACTGTCAGCGAGTAACCCTTGAGCGGGTACACCGGGGCCTTGATGCCCAGCGGCTTGAGCAATTGCGGCGAGTAGCTGCCGAGCGCCAACACGTAGCGGTCAGCGGTTTCCAGCTTGCCGTCGATGTACACGCCGTTGATGCGATCACCGGCGAAGTCGAGGCGCTGGATGTCCTGGCCAAAACGGAATTGCACACCCAGGTTCGCAGCCATCTCGGCAAGCTTGGTGGTGAACATCTGGCAGTCGCCCGTCTGATCGTTCGGCAGGCGCAGGGCACCGGCCAGGATGTCAGTCACGCTGGCCAATGCAGGTTCAACGCGGGCAATGCCGGCGCGGTCGAGCAGTTCAAACGGCACACCGGATTCTTTCAGTACGGCGATGTCTTTCGCGGCGCCGTCGAGTTGAGCCTGGGTGCGGAACAGTTGGGTCGTACCAAGGCTGCGGCCTTCGTAGGCAATGCCGGTTTCGGCGCGCAATTCGTCGAGGCAGTCGCGGCTGTACTCGGACAGGCGAACCATGCGCTCCTTGTTCACCGCGTAACGGCTGGCGGTGCAGTTGCGCAGCATCTGCGCCATCCACAGGTATTGGTCGATGTCGGCGGTGGCCTTGATCGCGAGTGGCGCGTGACGCTCCAGCAGCCACTTGATGGCCTTGAGCGGCACACCCGGCGCAGCCCACGGCGAGGCATAACCCGGCGAGACCTGCCCGGCGTTGGCGAAACTGGTCTCCATGGCAGCAGCCGGCTGACGGTCCACCACCACCACTTCAAACCCGGCACGTGCCAGATAATAAGCACTGGTCGTACCGATGACGCCGCTACCCAAGACCATAACGCGCATTTTCATATCCCTCATCGCGGCGTGCCGCTGACGTTTGTTGTTCAAAGCATTAGATGTGCGCAGTGTAAAAAAGATTAGGCAGTGCTTTTCACTATATAAGTGCCTATATTTGGCGAGAATTCTCGGCAAAAACGCTTTTCACGGAGGCGCATCCCCTATGCGTACCAACACTCAAACCAAACGTGAGCTGGACAAGATCGATCGCAACATCCTGCGGATCCTGCAGGCGGACGGGCGCATCTCGTTCACCGAGCTGGGGGAAAAGGTCGGGCTCTCGACCACGCCCTGTACCGAGCGGGTCCGGCGCCTGGAGCGCGAAGGGATCATCATGGGCTACAACGCCCGGCTCAATCCGCAGCACCTCAAGGGTAGTCTGCTGGTGTTCGTCGAGATCAGCCTGGACTACAAGTCCGGCGATACTTTCGAAGAGTTCCGACGCGCGGTGCTGAAACTGCCCCACGTGCTGGAATGCCATTTGGTGTCAGGGGATTTCGACTACCTGGTGAAGGCGCGGATCTCCGAGATGGCCTCGTACCGCAAACTGCTGGGTGACATCCTGCTCAAGCTGCCGCATGTGCGCGAATCCAAGAGCTATATCGTGATGGAAGAGGTGAAGGAGAGTTTGAGTTTGCCGATTCCGGATTGAGGATTTGTGGTGCCTGTTCGGACCTCATCGCCAGCAGGCTGGCTCCCACAGTTGATCTTCAGCAGACACACATTCTGTGCATGACACAGACCCAGTGTGGGAGCTAGCCTGCTGGCGATTACAGGCGACTCGGTCCCCAGTCAGACGAGTACCTGACGCGTCGACGCCATGTACTCATGAATCTGCTTTTCAACCCGCGGATGAATCAGCTCCACCGGCCGCCGCCCATTGGGGCACGGCAAGGTCTGGGTAGTACCAAACAACCGACAGATCAGCGGCCGCTCGTCATACACCGTGCAGCCATTTGGCCCAAGGTGCACACAGTTGAGCTCATCCATCGCCGCGTCCTGTTCGGCGCGCGTCTTGCGCGGCAGGCGCGACATTTCTTCCGGCGAAGTCGTCACCGGCCCACAGCAGTCATGGCAGCCGGGCACGCACTCGAACGAAGGGATTTGCTGCCGAAGCGTGCGGATTTTCTGACTGTTGCAGCTCATCGAAACGGCGACCAAAAACGGAATAGAGCGGGATTCTGACGCAAAAGCCCCGGCCCAGACAGCATCAACCGACCAGTGTTGCCCGTATCCGAACGTCCGGCTTATGCTCCGTCAAATTTTCTAAACATAAAGACTCAGGATTACGCGCATGAATGCCCGTGCCCAGCACACTGCCTCTTACTACGCCGCCAGCAGCCTGCCGCAGACCGATCATCCGGTACTTACGGGCGAACAGGTGGCCGATGTGTGCGTGGTGGGCGGTGGCTTTTCCGGGCTGAACACGGCGCTCGAGCTCGCCGAACGCGGCTTGAGCGTGGTGCTGCTCGAAGCCCACAAGATTGGTTGGGGCGCCAGCGGACGCAATGGCGGCCAGTTGATTCGGGGCGTTGGCCATGGTCTCGATCAATTTGCCAACGTGATCGGCGCGGAAGGCGTGCGTCAGATGAAGCTCATGGGCCTGGAAGCGGTGGAAATCGTCCGGCAGCGCGTCGAGCGCTTTCAGATCCCCTGCGACCTGACCTGGGGTTACTGCGACCTCGCCAACAAGCCCCGCGAAATCGAAGGTTTCGCCGAAGACGCCGAAGAACTGCGCAGCCTGGGCTACCGTTACGAAACCCGATTGCTGCAAGCCCATGAAATGCACTCAGTGGTAGGATCGGACCGCTACGTTGGTGGCCTGATCGACATGGGTTCGGGCCATTTGCACCCACTGAACCTGGCCCTGGGCGAAGCCGCCGCTGCGCAGCAATTGGGCGCGAAGTTGTTCGAACAATCGGCGGTTACGCGCATCGATTACGGCACTGAAGTCAACGTCCACACGGCGCAGGGCTCAGTCCGCGCCAAGACGTTGGTCCTGGGCTGCAATGCTTACCTCAACGGACTCAACCCTGAGCTCAGCGGCAAGGTCCTCCCGGCCGGCAGCTATATCATCGCCACCGAACCCTTGGGTGAAGCGCTGGCGCATTCGCTGCTGCCGCAGAACATGGCGGTGTGTGATCAACGGGTGGCGCTGGATTATTACCGGCTCTCGGCGGATCGGCGTTTGTTGTTCGGGGGTGCCTGCCACTATTCAGGCCGTGATCCGAAAGACATCGCGGCGTACATGCGGCCAAAGATGCTGGAAGTCTTCCCGCAACTGGCCAAGGTGAAGATCGATTATCAGTGGGGCGGAATGATTGGCATCGGGGCCAATCGCCTGCCGCAGATCGGTCGGCTCAAGGACCAGCCAAATGTGTATTACGCCCAGGCGTACTCTGGTCATGGCGTGAATGCCACGCACCTGGCGGGCAAGTTGCTGGCTGAAGCGATCAGCGGGCAGCAGGGTGGCGGGTTTGATCTGTTTGCCAAGGTGCCTCACATGACGTTTCCGGGGGGCAAGCATTTGCGCTCGCCGTTGTTGGCGCTGGGGATGTTGTGGCATCGGATGAAGGAATTGGTCTGAGAGCTTTATGGCGCCTGCGCCGACGCCATCGCGAGCAGGCTCGCTCCCACAGGGGATTTGTGATCGACACAGCCCATGTGGGAGCGAGCCTGCTCGCGATTGGCCCGCAAGAGCGCCCCACCAATCAGATCCGCCAGAACGGTTTAAGCCCCTCCTCCCGCGCCTGCTCCCGACTCAACCCCACATCCCTGAGCTGTTCCGGTGTCAGTTCCAGCAATGCCTTGCGCGTGTGCAGACGATGCCAGAACAAGCCCCAGCGACCCAGGCCGGACGGCGCGTTGCGCATCAGCGCCTCGCGTGCGCCGTCATTTTGTCCAGTCGCCAGTTCCTGACTGTGTAACGTCAGCCGCACATCGCTCAAGCCGTTCATTGTGATTGCTCCTGTTTACTTGGGTAGCCAGAGCTTTCATGATGCGTGGGCGACGGAAAGCATTACAGATTCAATGCGATTGTATTATTTCCATACAGAATTGCGGTTTTGATCACTGAATCGCGATTTTTCGCCTAATCTGTACTGGTCGACCGAATCATCCCTACCGAGACTGCGCCATGACCCTCTACGTCAATCTCGCCGAGCTGCTCGGCACGCGTATAGAACAGGGCTTCTATCGCCCCGGTGACCGGCTGCCGTCAGTACGGGCGCTGAGCGTCGAACACGGGGTCAGCCTGAGCACTGTGCAGCAGGCCTACCGCGTGCTGGAAGACAGCGGGCTGGCGACGCCGAAACCCAAGTCCGGATATTTCGTGCCGGTCAGCAGAGACCTGCCGGAATTGCCCGCGGTTGGTCGCCCCGCCCAGCGCCCGGTGGATATTTCGCAATGGGATCAGGTGCTGGAACTGATCCGCGCCGTTCCGCGCAAGGATGTGGTGCAACTGGGCCGCGGCATGCCGGACATCACCACGCCGACCATGAAACCGCTGCTGCGCAACCTCGCGCGAATCAGTCGGCGTCAGGACATGCCCGGCCTGTATTACGACAACATTCACGGCACCCTCGAGCTGCGTGAGCAGATTGCCCGCCTGATGCTCGATTCCGGCTGCCAGTTGACGGCCAACGATCTGGTGATCACCACCGGCTGCCACGAAGCGCTGTCTACCAGCATCCGCGCGATCTGCGAACCGGGCGACATCGTCGCGGTGGATTCGCCGAGTTTTCACGGCGCCATGCAAACGCTCAAGGGCTTGAACATGAAAGCCCTGGAAATCCCCACCGACCCGCTCACCGGGATCAGCCTCGACGCATTGGAACTGGCATTGGAACAGTGGCCGATCAAGGCCATACAGTTGACGCCCAACTGTAACAACCCGCTGGGCTACATCATGCCGGAATCGCGCAAACGCGCGTTGTTGACGCTGGCACAACGTTTTGACGTGGCAATTATCGAAGACGATGTGTATGGCGAACTGGCTTACAACTACCCGCGACCGCGCACGATCAAGTCCTTCGATGAAGACGGCAGGGTCCTGCTGTGCAGTTCATTTTCCAAGACGCTGGCGCCGGGCTTGAGGATTGGCTGGGTTGCGCCGGGGCGCTATCTGGAACGCGTCCTGCACATGAAATACATCAGCACCGGCTCCACCGCACCACAACCGCAGATTGCTATCGCTGAATTTCTTAAAGCGGGGCACTTCGAACCGCACTTGCGTCGGATGCGCACGCAATACCAGCGTAATCGCGACCTGATGATCGATTGGGTCACCCGCTATTTCCCGGCCGGCACCCGGGCCAGCCGTCCGCAAGGCAGCTTCATGCTCTGGGTCGAACTGCCGGAAGGCTTCGACACCCTGAAACTGAATCGCGCCCTGCACGACCAAGGCGTACAGATCGCCGTGGGCAGTATTTTTTCCGCCTCCGGCAAGTACCGTAATTGCCTGCGCATGAACTACGCTGCCAAGCCAACACCGCTGATCGAAGAAGCGGTGCGCAAGGTCGGTTCCGCTGCAATCCAGTTATTAGCGCAAACCCACCCCATCACTGACTGACCTTTCTGCGGAAACCAGCGTCATATGCCGACAACAGCCGACAATCGGAACGATCCTACGTGAGAGCCAGACAGCCCCTGCTCGCTTTTCTGCTACTCGCCTCGTTCCTGAGCGGTTGCGCCAGCCTCGACGTTCAACGCCAACCCAGCCAGGCATTACCCGCCAGCGACTCGGCGTTTGGTCGATCAATCCAGGCTCAGGCCGCGCCCCATCAAGGGCAGTCCGGCTTTCGGCTGCTGCCCAACAGCACCGAAGCCTTCACCGCGCGCGCCGAGCTGATCCGCAACGCCCAAAGCAGCCTTGATCTGCAGTACTACATCGTCCATGACGGGATCAGTACACGGATGCTGGTGGACGAGGTGCTCAAGGCTGCCGACCGTGGCGTGCGCGTGCGCATTCTGCTCGACGACACAACCAGCGACGGGCTGGACTGGATTATCGCGACGCTTGCCGCGCATCCGCAGATCCAGATCCGCTTGTTCAACCCCCTGCATTTAGGTCGCAGCACCGGCGTTACGCGGACCATGGGGCGGTTGTTCAACCTGTCGCAGCAGCACCGGCGCATGCACAACAAACTCTGGCTGGCGGACAACAGCGTGGCCATCGTGGGCGGGCGCAACCTGGGCGACGAGTATTTCGATGCCGAACCCAACCTGAATTTCACCGACATCGACATGCTCAGCGTTGGCCCGGTCGCCGAGCAACTGGGGCACAGCTTCGACCAGTACTGGAACAGCGCCCTGAGCAAGCCGATCGACGAATTTCTCTCCAGCAGACCGACCGTCAAGGACCTGGCAAACACCCGGACCCGCCTCGAGGAGTCTCTGGAGGAGACGCGTAAACAGAACCACGCGCTCTACCAGCAGCTGATGACCTACACGACACACCCGCGCATGGACATCTGGCGCCGACAGCTCATCTGGGCCTGGAACCAGGCGCTGTGGGACGCGCCCAGCAAAGTGTTGGCCAAGGGCGAGCCCGACCCGCAGTTGTTGCTGACCACGCAATTGGCGCCTGAGCTCAACGGCGTCCAAAAAGAACTGATCATGATTTCCGCCTATTTCGTACCCGGTCAACCGGGGCTCGTATACCTGACCGGTCGGGCCGATGCGGGTGTCTCGGTGAGCCTGTTGACCAACTCCCTGGAAGCCACCGACGTGCCAGCGGTGCATGGCGGTTACGCGCCGTATCGCAAAGCGCTGCTGGAACATGGCGTGCAGCTGTTCGAATTGCGTCGTCAGCCCGGCAAAGGCGGCGGCAGCGGGCCGCATTTTTTCGCCAGCAAAGCCTCCGAGGGTTCCGATTCCAGCTTGCACAGCAAAGCCATGATCTTCGACCAGCAGAAGTCATTCATCGGCTCGTTCAATTTCGATCCACGTTCAGTGCTGTGGAACACGGAGGTGGGCGTGCTGGTGGACAGTCCGGAACTGGCGAAACATGTCCGGGAACTGGCACTGGAGGGCATGGCGCCGTCCCTGAGTTATCAGGCCAAACTTGAACAGGGACACATCGTCTGGGTCACCGAAGACGACGGAAAGATGCACACCCTGACCCGGGAACCGGGAAGCTGGTGGCGGCGCTTCAATGCCTGGCTGAGCACCACCGTGGGTTTGGAGCGGATGCTCTGAACCTGCATCCACCGCTCCACTGTGGCGAGGGAGCTTGCTCCCGCTGGGTCGCGAAGCGACCCCAATATTCCGGCTGAACGCGGACGCCAAGCGGCGACTGCTGCGCAGTCGAGCGGGAGCAAGCTCCCTCGCCACAGGTTTGCGCAGCGCTCTAGGCCGGCTCGGCTGTCGCGCCGAATGCGCCTTGTCTCGACAGCAGTATCACCAATCCCAACGCCCCGGCCGCCATCAGCAGCGGCAACGCATGCCCACTGATCCACTGGCTGCCGGCACCCGCAGCCAACGGGCCGACCAGGCAACCGATCCCCCACAACTGCGCGATGTGCGCATTGGCCCGCACCAGCGCATCGTCGCGATAGCGCTCGCCGATCAGGATCAATGACAAGGTGAACAAGCCCCCGGCACTGGCGCCGAACAGCACCCACAACGGCCAGATCAGCAACGTGTCGATCAGCAACGGAATCGCAAGACTCGACAGCAACAACACCACCGCGCACCCGGTAAACAGCGTGCGCCGCGACAATCGATCCGCCAGCGCGCCAATCGGCAATTGCAGCAAGGCATCGCCGACTACGACGGTACTGACCATCGCCAGGGCGATCTCTGCCGTGAAACCCTGACGTAAGCAGTACACCGGCAGCAAGGTCAGAATCATCGCTTCAAAGGCTGCGAACAGCGAAACCGCCCAGGCAATTGCCGGCAAGCCTCGGCAGAAGCCCAGCAAGTCGCCGAAGGTCACGCTGCTGGCTTCGCTGGTGGGGGCGCCGCTACGGCCCAGCAACAGCAAGGGCGCCGCCACCAGCAACCCGACGCCAACCCAGAAGCCGTAATCGTGGTCAGTGCCCAGCGCTCCCAGCAGCAGCGGCCCGCCCAGCTGGCTCAACGCGTAGGAGCTGCCGTACAGCGCCACCAATCGCCCGCGCCATTGCTCGACCACCAACTGATTGATCCAGCTTTCACCGAGAATGAAAACGAGGGTCAGCACCACGCCGATCATCAACCGCAGCAGCAGCCAGACCGGATAGCTGGGCAACAGCGCCAGCAAGCCGATGGATAACGCCCCGGCCCACAGGCACAAGCGCATCAGATTGGCCGTGCCGAGACGCGCCGCCAAATGACTGGAAATCTTCGCGCCCAGCAGGACGCCAATGGCTGGCATCGCCGCCATCACGCCGATGGCGAACGAGCCGTAACCCCAGCTTTCCAGGCGAAACGACACCAGCGGCATGCTGACGCCCAGGGCCAGGCCGACACTCAAGACAGACGCCAACACGGCGAAATAAGTCGCCCAACGCATGTTCCACGCTCCTGTGGATATTTTTATACGCAACACAAAACACTGTGGGAGCGAGCCTTTGTGGCGAGGGGATTTATCCCCGTTGGGTCGCGCAGCGGCCCCAAAACCTGCAACAGCGGAGTATCGAAACACCGCATGCACTGGTTTTGCGACTGCTTCGCAGCCGAACGGGGATAAATCCCCTCACCACAAAGGCTCGCTCCCACAGGGGATTTGTTTTGAGCCCCGGCGTAGCCAGGGCTCAGATCAATTACAACTTGATCCAGGTCGCCTTCAGCTCGGTGTACTTGTCGAACGCGTGCAGCGATTTATCGCGGCCGTTGCCCGACTGCTTGAAGCCACCGAACGGCGCAGTCATGTCGCCGCCGTCGTACTGGTTGACCCACACGCTACCGGCACGCAGCGCCCGGGCGGTCAGGTGAGCCTTGGAGATGTCCTTGGTCCACACCGCAGCCGCGAGGCCGTACGGCGTGTCGTTGGCAATCGCAATGGCTTCTTCGGCAGTGTCGAACGCGATAACCGACAACACCGGGCCGAAGATTTCTTCCTGAGCGATTTTCATCGCGTTGCTCACGCCGTCGAAAATCGTCGGCTCAACGTAAGTGCCACCGGTTTCCTGCAGCGTGCGCTTGCCGCCGGCAACCAATTTGGCGCCATCGCTGTGGCCGGATTCGATGTAGGACAGCACGGTGTTCATCTGCTGGGTATCGACCAGCGCCCCGACGTTGGTCGCCGGGTCCAGCGGGTTGCCCGGCTTCCAGGTTTTCAGCGCTTCGATCACCAGCGGCAGGAAAGTGTCCTTGATCGAACGCTCGACCAGCAGACGCGAACCGGCGGTGCAGACTTCGCCCTGGTTGAAGGCAATGGCGCCTGCAGCGGCTTCGGCAGCCTCTTGCAGGTTCGGTGCATCGGCGAACACGATGTTCGGGCTCTTGCCGCCAGCTTCGAGCCAGACGCGCTTCATGTTCGATTCGCCCGAGTAGATCAGCAATTGCTTGGCGATCTTGGTCGAACCGGTGAACACCAGCGTGTCGACATCATTGTGCAGGGCCAGGGCCTTGCCGACAGTGTGACCGTAGCCTGGCAGGACGTTCAGCACGCCTTTCGGAATACCGGCTTCGACAGCCAGGGCAGCGATGCGGATGGCGGTCAGTGGCGATTTTTCCGACGGCTTGAGGATCACCGAGTTACCGGTGGACAGCGCCGGGCCGAGTTTCCAGCAGGCCATCATCAACGGGAAGTTCCACGGCACGATGGCACCAACGACGCCCACCGGCTCGCGGGTCACCAGGCCCAGTTGGTCGTGCGGGGTGGCGGCGACTTCGTCGTAGATCTTGTCGATGGCCTCGCCGCTCCAGCTCAGGGCTTGCGCCGCGCCGGGAACGTCGATGTACAGGGAATCGCTGATCGGCTTGCCCATGTCCAGGGTTTCAAGCAGTGCGAGTTCTTCGGCGTGCTGTTTGAGCAGGCCGGCAAACCGGATCATGGTGGCTTTGCGTTTGGTCGGCGCCAGGCGTGACCACACGCCGGAATTGAACGTAGCGCGAGCGTTTTCAACAGCGCGCTGGGCGTCGGCGGCGTCACAGCTGGCAATCTTGCCCAGCAGACGGCCATCGACCGGGCTGATGCACTCGAAGGTCTCGCTGGAGACGGCATCGGTGTATTCGCCATTGATGTAGGCGCGGCCTTCGATCTTCAGATCGCGAGCCCGTTGTTCCCAATCGGCACGAGTCAGGGTGGTCATTCGAGTGTCCTCCTCTTGTTGAATACGAGCGCGCCGCGTTCTTCGCGGGCGTCCCCAGGAATTCTGCCCGGCCAGCCTGCTTTTCGGCCCAAGGCAACCGCCACCCTAAACCAGCGGCAGGTGAAGTTTCAATATATTTGACATAAGGCCGTCAAACGGCCTTGCGATGTTCATTTTAATAAACATAGACTTTGGTTCAAACCAACCACTCGCACCGCAATGACGGGGGAATACAACAATGAGCATCCAGAACATCGTCGACTTCAGCCAGGCCACTACCGAGCCCGAGCGCTACCGGCCAGACCCGGCGAAAGTCCTCAAGGGCGACCCCGAGCAAGCGGTGTACAACCACTACAACAGCCCTTGCGGTCAGTTGAATGCTGGCGTCTGGGAAGGCGCTGTCGGCCAGTGGCATGTGAACTTCACCGAGCACGAATACTGCGAAATCGTCCAAGGCGTTTCAGTGTTGCGCGACAACGACGGCAACAGCAAGACCGTGCGCGCGGGTGATCGCTTTGTGATTCCGGCCGGATTCCGAGGCACCTGGGAAGTGCTGGAGCCGTGCCGCAAGATTTATGTGGCGTTTGAACAGAAGGCTTGAACTGCAGCCGATGCCTCACACGTAAATGTAAAAGGCCCGCATCTCGAGATGCGGGCCTTTTACATTTTCAATCGAACAGGAAAAGGTCACGCGATAAATAATTACCGCACCCAATCGTTGCTTATGGCGAATGCTGGTATCGCTCCGGACGAAGGGAGCCTCGATACCTCATTCCCAAGGAAGCGAATACGCATGAACAGGATTTCAACCACTGCCTTACTGGCGACTCTTACCTTCGCAGTCACCTTACTACCCGCACATGCGGAAGGGCCGGCACCGCAATGCTATGCACAGCGAGCGGACTTTCTCATCGGCAAGCGCCTGACACGTGAAGTCAGGGAGCAGGCTCGCGTAGCGGCGCGTGCGAATACCGTCACAGTCAACTCGCTTAGCCAGGATTTTGACCCCGATCGCCTTCGTATCATTACCGATTTCGACGAGGTCATTACGCGAATGTACTGCGGCTGATGACTAGCCCACCCCGACACAGGCAACAAAAAAGGCCCGTATCTCGCGATACGGGCCTTTTTCGTAAGAGAGAAAAATCAATTACTTGATTTTGCCTTCTTTGTAGATCACGTGCTTGCGAACAACCGGATCAAATTTCTTGATCTCGATTTTGTCCGGAGTAGTGCGCTTGTTCTTGTCGGTAGTGTAGAAGTGACCAGTACCGGCGCTCGAAATCAAACGAATCAATTCACGCATGATTAGCTCCCTTAGATCTTGCCAGCGGCGCGGATTTCGGCCAGCACGACAGTGATGCCACGCTTGTCGATGATGCGCATGCCTTTGGCAGATACGCGCAGACGCACGAAACGTTTCTCTTCTTCAACCCAGAAGCGGTGATGCTGCAGGTTCGGCAGGAAACGACGACGGGTTTTGTTATTTGCGTGGGAAATGTTATTCCCAGTCACCGGACCCTTACCGGTAACTTGACAGACTCTCGACATGCCTCAGCCCTCTAAAACCACATGCCCAACCCGGCATGGGTTGGCCGCTTAATCTCTCAGTCATTTGGCGCCAGGCGCCGCGTTTCTTTAGGGGTCTTACCGGCTACACCTACAAACGAAGGAACCGGGCCCCTAGAAAAGAGCGCTGCTTTATACCAGAAAGACTAGAGAGCAACAACATTCTGTGTGCGTCGAGCTGATAAAAACCCCATTTTTCGGGCGCCAAGCGCCTTGGATAAAGGCTGTCGTCGCTAGAGACCGCTCGTCGCAGAGAATCGGCCGACACGCCAATCCGGGATTTTTTCCAGCCGACCCGCACCGAAAACAATCGCCTATAGTCCCCTTAAAATGAAAAAGGGGATAGTCATTTGCAAAAGAGCCCACTAGGGTAAGCCTTTTCCAGACTGCACTTGCAGATGGGCCTTCGTTCTGTAAAGGAATTCGACCATGCGCCTCGCTGCCCTACCGCTGTTGCTCGCCCCTCTTCTGCTGAGCCCATTGGCCCATGCGGCCGCACTAAGTGTCTGCACCGAGGCCAGCCCCGAAGGGTTCGACGTAGTGCAATACAACTCGCTGACCACCACCAATGCCTCCGCCGATGTGCTGATGAACCGCCTGGTGGACTTCGATACCGCCAGCGGCAAAGTGGTCGGCAGCCTGGCGGACAGTTGGGAAATCAGTCCCGACGGCCTGACGTACGTCTTCAAACTGCACCCGCAGGTGAAATTCCACCGCACCGAGTACTTCAGCCCGACGCGTGAACTCACCGCGGAGGACGTGAAATTCAGCTTCGACCGCATGCTCGACCCGGCACACCCTTGGCACAAAGTGGCCCAGAGCGGCTTCCCGCACGCTCAATCGATGCAATTGCCTACGCTGATCAAGAAGATCGACGCCCTCGACCCGCTGACCGTGCGCTTCACCCTTGATCACCCGGACTCGACGTTCCTCGCGACCCTCAGCATGGGCTTCGCCTCGATCTACTCCGCCGAATACGCCGACAAATTGCTCAAGGCCGATGCCACGGAGAAGCTCAATAGCCAGCCCATTGGCACCGGCCCCTTCGTTTTCACGCGCTTCCAGAAAGATGCCTCGATTCGCTACAAGGCCAATCTTGACTACTTTGGCGGCAAGCCCTCCGTCGATCCGCTCATCTTTGCCATTACGCCGGATGCCAACGTACGGCTGCAGAAACTGCGCCGCAACGAGTGCCAGATTGCCCTGTCGCCTAAACCATTGGACGTACAGGCTGCACTGAAAGAGCCGACCCTGAAAGTCGAAAAAACTGACGCCTTCATGACCGCGTTCGTCGGCATCAACAGCCAGCACCCGCCCCTGGATAAACCGGAAGTGCGCCAGGCCATCAACCTCGCGTTCGACAAGGCCAACTACATCAAAGCCGTGTTCGAAGACACCGCCGAACCCGCCAACGGCCCGTACCCGCCCAATACCTGGAGTTACGCCAAAGGCTTGCCGGGCTACCCGCATGACGTTGAAAAGGCCAAGGCATTGATGGCCAAGGCCGGGCTCAAGGACGGTTTCCAGACCACCATCTGGACCCGCCCTTCCGGCAGCCTGCTCAATCCGAACCCGAGCCTCGGCGCTCAATTGCTCCAGTCCGACCTCGCGGAAATCGGCATTCAGGCCGAGATTCGTGTGATCGAATGGGGCGAACTGATCCGCCGCGCCAAGGCCGGCGAGCATGACCTGCTGTTCATGGGCTGGGCTGGCGACAACGGCGACCCGGACAACTTCCTCACGCCGCAGTTTTCCTGCGCGGCGGTCAAGTCCGGCACCAACTTCGCCCGTTACTGCAACCAGGACCTCGACAAGCTGATCAGCGCCGGCAAGACCACGGGCGAGCAAGGTGTGCGCACCAAGCTTTATGAGCAGGCTCAAGCACAGATCCAGCAACAGGCGCTGTGGTTGCCGCTGGCGCACCCGACCGCTTTCGCGTTGACGCGCAAAGACGTCGAGGGCTACACGGTCAGCCCGTTTGGTCGCCAGGACTACTCCAAGGTCAACCTCAAATAACCGCCACACCACAAAACCTTGTAGGAGCGAGCTTGCTCGCGAAAAACGGCAGACAACGCGGGGCACTAGACACCCTGCGTCATCGTTGACGTTCTTCGCGAGCAAGCTCGCTCCTACATCCACCCATATTCAGCCATCGACAGCGGATCGCCATCGCCGATGATGAAATGGTCGAGCACCCGCACATCAACCAGCTCCAGCGCCTCTTGCAGGCGCTTGGTCAGTTTTCGATCAGCCTGACTCGGGTCAGAATTGCCTGACGGATGGTTGTGGCAAAGGATCAAGGCCGCAGCGTTATGGGCCAAAGCGCGCTTGACCACTTGGCGCGGATAAACACTGGTGCAGTCGATAGAACCGCGAAACAGCGATTCAAACGCCAGCACTCGGTGTTTCGAATCCAGAAACAGGCAGCCAAATACCTCATGAGGCTCGTGTCGCAGCATCGATTTGAGGTAATCACGCACCACCAGCGGATTCTCCAGCACCGAGCTGTGCTGCAAGCGCTCCGCCAGATGCCGACGAGCCATTTCCAACACGGCCTGCAACTGCGCAAATTTTGCCGGCCCGAGCCCCAGCCGCCCGCTGAACGCCTGTAGATCGGCCTCAAGCAATGCGCGCAGGCTGCCGAACTCATTCAACAGGTGCCGCGCCAGATCCACCGCGCTTTTGCCCGACACGCCGGTGCGTAAAAAAATCGCCAGCAACTCGGCGTCTGAAAGGCTCGCCGAGCCCAGCTCCAGCAACCTCTCCCGTGGACGTTCGGCCGCCGGCCAATCGCGAATACTCATAGCACCTCCCTGGTATGTGGGCGCCGCTGTTCCGTAGCGGTCGCTGTGATATCGTAGCCCATCTTTTTTGCGGGCGATTTCATCCCTGGGGAGGGGGTATCGCCATGCAGTCACCATCGAATTGAAAGGCAGGCCTATGCAGCGGCTGTATCGGAAACGCATCGTTCTGGGCGTCGGCGGCGGTATCGCTGCCTACAAGAGCGCCGACCTGGTTCGCCGTCTGATCGACCAGGGCGCCGAAGTGCGCGTGGTCATGACCCGTGGCGGTAGCGAATTCATCACTCCACTGACCATGCAGGCCTTGTCCGGGCATCCGGTCCACCTCGACCTGCTCGACCCGGCGGCAGAAGCAGCCATGGGGCACATCGAGCTGGCCAAGTGGGCCGACATGGTGCTGATCGCCCCCGCGACGGCGGACCTGATCGCCCGTCTGGCCCAGGGCATTGCCGACGACCTGCTGACCACGCTGGTGCTCGCCACCGACGCGGTGGTCGCCGTCGCCCCGGCGATGAACCAGGCCATGTGGCGCGATCCGGCGACCCAGGCCAACCTGCAAACCCTCGAAAGCCGTGGCATCAAAGCCTTCGGCCCAGCCTCTGGCAGCCAGGCCTGCGGTGACGTCGGCCTTGGTCGCATGCTCGAAGCCGTCGAACTGGCCCAATGCGCGGCGGACTGCTTCAAGCGCCAGGTGCTGACCGGCAAACACGTGCTGATCACCGCCGGCCCGACCCAGGAAAACATCGACCCGGTGCGCTACATCACCAACCACAGCTCCGGCAAAATGGGCTTTGCCCTGGCCGAAGCCGCAGTGGAAGCCGGCGCCCGCGTGACCCTGATCACCGGCCCGGTGCACCTCCCGACCCCGGATCGCGTCACCCGCATCGACGTGGTCAGCGCCCGCGACATGCTCGCCGCCTGCGAAGCCGCGATCCCTTGCGATCTGTTTATCGCCTCGGCGGCCGTCGCGGACTACCGCCCGGAAGTCGTCGCCCCACAGAAACTCAAGAAGGATCCTACGAACGGCGACGGCTTGTTGCTACAAATGGTGCGCAACCCAGACATTCTGGCCAGCATCGCCACGCGCCCCGACCGTCCGTTCAGTGTTGGTTTTGCCGCTGAGACCGAACACCTGCTCGACTACGCTGCCCGCAAGTTGAAAGACAAAAACCTCGATTTGATCGTCGCCAACGACGTCGCCAACCCAAGCATTGGCTTCAACAGCGAAGAAAACGCCTGCAGCGTTATCGACCGCGAGCTTCACGCCACAGTTTTCGCCCAGACCAGCAAGAGCAAAATTGCTCGCCAGCTGATCACTTTTATCGCCGAACGTCTGAACCAGGTTTAATTTACATGCACGCTTTGCAAGCCAAAATCCTCGACCCTCGCATCGGTACCGAATTCCCGCTGCCGCAATACGCCACCCCGGGCTCCGCCGGCCTCGACCTGCGCGCCATGCTGGAAAAAGACACCGTGATCAAGCCGGGTGAAACCGTGCTCATTCCGACCGGCCTGTCCGTTTATATTGGCGATCCAGGGTTGGCGGCGCTGATTCTGCCGCGGTCCGGCCTGGGCCATAAACACGGCATCGTGCTGGGCAACCTGGTCGGTTTGATCGACTCGGATTACCAGGGGCCGCTGATGGTGTCCTGCTGGAACCGTGGCCAGACCGATTTCAACATGGTAGTCGGCGAGCGCCTGGCTCAGTTGGTACTGGTGCCGGTGGTGCAGGCGCACTTCGAGATGGTCGAAGAGTTCGTCGAAACCGAACGCGGCGCGGGCGGTTTCGGACACTCCGGCAGTCATTGATACACGGCGCCTCATCTCATTGCCTGCCAGAAATTTATTGTGGGAGCCAGCCTGCTGGCGATGAGGCCGGCGCGTTCGATACAAGTGTCGCCTGCCTGCCAGCCCGCTATCGCGAGCAGGCTCACTCCCACAGGTTTTGAGCTGAAAATTGCACGGCGGTCATCTGCAAGGTTTAACACTTGAAATCAAGGCATTGACCGGCCAAATGCTAACGGAAACCAGTGGCATGGCCTTTTCGCACCACGAACTCTCTGTGAAAAACGCCGTCATACCTTCAGTTTGAGCCTGCCGACGAAAGATTCGATGGCAGGTCCAGCCACTTTCGAGATGGAGCATTTCCGCAGATGAGCACCCCCGCACGCATCGCCCCCAAGTTCCCCGACAGCATTTTCCGCGCCTACGACATTCGCGGCACTGTCCCGGAATTCCTGAACGCTGAAACCGCTTATTGGCTCGGTCGCGCCATCGGCGCCCAGAGCCTGGCCCAGGATGAACCGAATGTTTCCGTTGGCCGCGACGGTCGCCTGTCCGGCCCGGAACTGGTCGAGCAATTGATCAAAGGCCTGGCCGAGGCCGGTTGCCACGTCAGCGATGTCGGCCTGGTGCCAACCCCTGCGCTGTATTACGCCGCCAACGTACTGGCCGGCAAATCGGGCGTGATGCTGACCGGCAGCCACAACCCGTCGAACTACAACGGCTTCAAGATCGTCATCGCCGGCGATACCTTGGCCAACGAACAGATCCAGGCCCTGCATGACCGTCTCAAGACCAGCAACCTGAGCAGCGGCAAGGGCAGCATCACCCAGGTCGACATCCTCGACCGCTACAACACCGAAATCATCCAGGACATCAAACTGGCGCGTCGCCTGAAAGTCGTGGTCGACTGTGGCAACGGCGCGGCCGGCGTGATCGCCCCGCAACTGATCGAAGCGCTGAACTGCGAAGTTATCCCGCTGTTCTGCGAAGTGGACGGCAACTTCCCGAACCATCACCCGGACCCGGGCAAACCTGAAAACCTCGTCGACCTGATCGCCAAGGTCAAGGAAACCAACGCCGACATCGGCCTGGCGTTCGACGGCGACGGCGACCGCGTTGGCGTGGTGACCAACACGGGCAGCATCGTCTACCCGGACCGCCTGCTGATGCTGTTCGCCCGCGATGTGCTGGCGCGTAACGCTGACGCGGAAATCATCTTCGACGTCAAATGCACCCGCCGCCTGACGCCGCTGATCAAGGAATACGGCGGTCGTCCGCTCATGTGGAAGACCGGTCATTCGTTGATCAAAAAGAAAATGAAGCAAACCGGTGCCCTGTTGGCCGGTGAAATGAGCGGGCACATCTTTTTCAAGGAACGCTGGTTCGGTTTCGACGACGGCATTTACAGCGCCGCACGCCTGCTGGAAATCCTCAGCAAAGAAAAATCCACCGCGGAAGAGCTGTTTGCGACCTTCCCGAATGATATTTCTACGCCGGAAATCAATATCCATGTGACCGAAGAGAGCAAATTCAGCATCATTGATGCACTGCACGACGCGAAGTGGGGCGAAGGCGCTGACCTGACTACCATTGACGGCGTGCGAGTCGACTACGCCAAAGGCTGGGGCCTGGTGCGCGCATCCAACACCACACCGGTGCTGGTGCTGCGTTTCGAGGCCGATGACGAGGCGGAACTGCAGCGCATCAAGGACGTTTTCAAAGTCCAGTTGAAGCGTGTTGCACCTGATCTCCAACTACCGTTTTGATTTATTGAAGCGCCTTTTATCGAAGTGCCGGAGCCCTGAATGACCCTCGAACGCGAAGCCGCCGCCAACACCGCCAAGGTCCTGTCCGAAGCGCTGCCTTACATTCGCCGCTATGTCGGCAAGACGCTGGTGATCAAATACGGCGGCAACGCGATGGAGAGCGAGGAGCTGAAAACCGGCTTCGCCCGCGACATCGTGCTGATGAAGGCCGTCGGGATTAACCCGGTCGTGGTTCACGGCGGCGGCCCGCAGATCGGCGACCTGCTCAAGCGCCTGTCGATCGAAAGCCACTTCATCGATGGGATGCGTGTTACTGACGCGCAGACCATGGACGTGGTGGAAATGGTTCTCGGTGGCCAAGTCAACAAGGACATCGTCAACCTGATCAACCGTCATGGCGGCAGCGCCATCGGCCTGACCGGTAAAGACGCCGAGCTAATTCGTGCGAAAAAGCTCACCGTGACCCGTCAGACGCCGGAGATGACCCAGCCGGAAATCATCGACATCGGCCAGGTCGGCGAAGTGGTCGGCATCAACACCGACTTGCTGAACCTGCTGGTCAAGGGTGACTTCATTCCCGTGATCGCGCCGATCGGCGTTGGCGCCAATGGTGAGTCGTACAACATCAACGCGGATCTGGTAGCCGGCAAGGTCGCCGAAGCGTTGAAAGCTGAAAAGCTGATGCTGCTGACCAACATCGCCGGCCTGATGGACAAGTCGGGCACGGTCCTGACCGGCCTGACCACGCAGCAGGTCGACGAACTGATCGCCGACGGCACCATCTACGGCGGCATGCTGCCGAAGATTCGTTGCGCGCTGGAAGCGGTTCAGGGCGGCGTGGGCAGCTCACTGATCATCGATGGTCGGGTACCGAACGCGATTCTGCTGGAAATCTTCACCGATACCGGTGTGGGCACCTTGATCAGCAATCGCAAGCGTCACTAAGCGATTGCACACATAAAAAGACCCCGCTCAGCCTGGCTGAGCGGGGTCTTTTTTTTCGAGCGTATGGCATTGCCTATTGTGGCGAGGGAGCTTGCTCCCGCTGGGCTGCGCAGCAGTCCCAATGTTTTTGGGGCCGCTTCGCGCCCCAGCGGGAGCAAGCTCCCTCGCCACAAAAGCCCACCCCACAAGGGGATGGCGATTACACGCCGAATTGGGCGCGGTACGCTTCAACGGCAGGCAAATGCTGCTTGAGCTGCGGGTCATCGGCCAGGAATTCCAGCACCTGGTTCAACGAAACGATGCTGATCACCGGAATACCGAAGTCGCGCTCCACTTCCTGGATCGCCGACAGCTCCCCATTGCCACGCTCTTGACGGTTGAGGGCGATCAGCACGCCTGTCGCCTTGGCGCCGTCCTGGGAAGCGATGATCTGCATCACTTCGCGAATGGCCGTGCCAGCGGTGATCACGTCGTCGATGATCAGTACGTCACCGGTCAGCGGAGCGCCAACCAGGCTGCCGCCTTCGCCGTGGGCCTTGGCTTCCTTGCGGTTGAAGCACCATGGCAGGTCGCGACCATGATGTTCAGCCAACGCCACTGCCGTGGTCGCCGCCAAAGGGATGCCTTTGTAGGCCGGACCGAACAGCACGTCGAACGCAATACCGCTCTCGGCAATGGCCGCTGCGTAGAAACGACCCAGCTGCGCCAGGGCCGAACCCGAGTTGAACAACCCGGCGTTGAAGAAGTAAGGACTGGTACGCCCGGACTTCAGGGTGAACTCACCGAAGCGCAAAACGCCGCGATCGATGGCAAAACGAATGAAATCGCGCTGATACGCTTGCATGAAAAAAACCCCAAATACCACGGATTTAGCTAATTAGGTTGACGCCGTGTATCATACACGCACGCGATTTTTGGGGCCATTTATGCGGATCATCAGTGTGAACGTCAATGGTATTCAGGCTGCAGTGGAGCGAGGGTTGCTCAGTTGGCTGCAAGCACAGAATGCCGACGTCATCTGCCTGCAGGACACCCGCGCCTCCGCCTTTGAACTGGACGATCCAGCCTTCCAACTGGATGGCTACTTCCTTTATGCCTGCGAAGCCGAAGTTCCCGCCCAGGGTGGCGTGGCTTTGTATTCGCGGTTGCAACCGAAGGCTGTCATCAGCGGTCTCGGTTTCGAGACGGCCGACCGCTACGGGCGCTACCTGCAAGCCGATTTCGATAAGGTCAGCATCGCGACCTTGCTGCTCCCTTCGGGGCAGAACGGCGATGAAGACTTGAACCAGAAGTTCAAGCTAATGGACGATTTCGCCCGTTATCTGGATAAACAGCGACGCAAACGTCGCGAGTACATTTACTGTGGCTCGCTGTACGTGGCGCAACAGAAGCTGGATATCAAGAACTGGCGCGACAGCCAGCAATCCCCGGGCTTCCTGGCACCTGAACGTGCCTGGATGGACGAGATTGTCGGCAACATGGGTTATGTCGATGCCCTGCGCGAAGTCAGCCGTGAAGGCGACCAGTACAGCTGGTGGCCAGACAACGAACAGGCCGAAATGCTCAACCTTGGCTGGCGTTTCGACTATCAGCTGCTGACTCCTGGCCTGCGGCGCTTTGTTCGCAGCGCGCGCTTGCCACGTCAGCCACGGTTCTCGCAGCATGCACCGCTGATCGTGGACTACGACTGGACGCTGACCATCTGAGTGGGGTTCGCTGACACGAAAGCCGATTGAAAAAATGCCCGTATCGCAAGATACGGGCTTTTTTTTGTGCGCTCTTTCAGGCTAAGAGGCCTGAACTTCAAACAGCAGCAAAAAACGGCAGCGCAAGGTAAAACTTGATCACGATGACGTTAATGATGTCGATAAAGAACGCTCCCACCATGGGCACCACCAGGAACGCCAACTGCGATGGCCCGTAGCGCTGAGTCACCGCCTGCATGTTGGCGATGGCCGTGGGTGTGGCACCCAGTCCAAAACCGCAGTGCCCTGCCGCCAATACTGCCGCATCATAGTTGCTGCCCATGACCCTGAACGTCACGAAAATCGCAAACAGCGCCATGAGCAATGTCTGCGCAGCCAGGATGATAAAGAACGGCAACGCCAGTGCTGCCAGGTCCCACAGTTTGAGAGACATCAAGGCAATCGCCAGAAACAGCGACAAACTGACATTCCCCAGCACGGAGACTTCACGCTCAAACACCTGGTACAGGCCAAGCGCTGAAAGCCCGTTGCGCAAAATCACACCCACGAACAAGACACAGACGAACGTCGGCAGCTCAAATGCGCTTCCTTGAAGCAGCCCATTCAGTAAATTGCCTGCCAGCAAGCTGACGGCGATCAGAGCCAGAGTCTCGATAAATGAGAATGGCGTGATCGAGCGTTCTTTGTTGGGTTGTTCGAAACCCTTGGGCAGGCGCGGTTTTTCTTGCTCGCAACCGGGCGCCCTAACACGCTTGATGAGCAGGCGAGCGACGGGGCCACCAATCAAGCCGCCCAGCACCAGGCCGAACGTCGCAGAGGCCATCGCAAGCTCGGAGGCGGAAGCCAGACCGAACTTCTCACTGAACGTCGCGCCCCACGCAGCGCCTGTACCATGCCCACCCGCCAGCGTAATCGAACCTGTCAGCAGGCCCATCAAAGGATCAAGCCCCAACATCGTTGCGAGCCCGATGCCCATGGCATTTTGCAGCACCAGCAGCCCGGTGACCGTCAGCACAAAAATCCCGACGATGCGCCCTCCCTTCTTCAGGCTGGCGAAGTCTGCACTCAAGCCAATGGTGGCAAAAAACGCCAACATCAGGGGCGTCTGCAGTGAAGTGTCAAATCGAACGTGTATATCGAAGGCACGTAAAGCCAAGAGCATCAGGGCAACTACCAAGCCGCCGGCTACAGGTTCGGGGATATTGTAAGTGCGTAAGAAACCGACACGAGTGACAAGTCCGCGCCCTAATAAAAGGACTAATGAGGCGGCCACAAGTGTTCCGTAAAAATCGAGCTGAATCATTTAGGAATTCTTGGATATATATTCAGAGACGAACTTTTTACCTGGGCACGCCTCTCGAACAGATTGATTCGTATCAACCCTTATTGGTTTTAAATTCAGGATCCGTCAATGGTCTGAATGAGTCGAAATATTTCTTGATAAATATAACTTGGGGCAACCTTATCAATCGACAAGTCGCATTGCCAAGCACTTAGGCGGTGCTAAAGCAGTGCAGTTGTGACTAAAAGTGTAAGGAAGATAGATACAAGAATATTGACTAAAGGACGCGCGCCTATCAGCACGCAGAGAGTTTTATCTAATTACAAAAAAGCCAATGCCCCGACAAGCCAAGGCATTGGCTTTAACAGCAACGTCGCAGTTACTTGATCAAGCGCCAAGTGAACGGATACCGATAAGGCACCCCCTCATTGGCTTTCACACCCGCAATGATCGTCAGCACCAACGCACCCATTGCGACCAGACCGAACATGAAGAACCCGATGATGACCACCATCAGCAGAAAGCAAATGGCGGAGACAATGGCGACGGTGATCTGAAAGTTCAGCGCCTCCTTGCCCTGTGCGTCGACGAAGGGGTCCATCTCGCGCTTCATCTGCCAGAGAATCAGCGGGCCGATCAGCGTACCGAACGGAATCCAGATCCCCAGCAAGGCGGACAAGTGACAAAACATTGCCCACTGCCGAACTTCTTTGCTCGGCGTGGGAAGCAACCCTTGCTCATCACTCATGACGTCCTCCTTGCGTGGAGCGGTCCGATCAGTCGGCCAGTGCAGCCTGTTGCAGTTCGAAGATCTCGGTCATGCCTTTCTTCGCCAGTTCCAGCATGGCGTTCAGCTCTTCCGGCTGGAACGGCGCGCCTTCGGCAGTGCCCTGGACTTCAATGAAGCCGCCAGTGCTGGTCATCACCACGTTCAGGTCCGTCTCGGCAGCCGAGTCTTCCAGGTAGTCGAGGTCGAGCACTGGCTCGCCTTGGTACATGCCGACCGAAACGGCCGCGATCATTTGTTTCAGCGGATCGCCGCCTTTCAGGCCGCCGCGCTTCTTGATCACTTTCAAGGCATCGACCAGCGCAACCATGGCGCCGGTGATCGACGCGGTGCGGGTGCCACCGTCAGCCTGGATCACGTCGCAGTCGACGTACAGGGTGACGTCGCCCAGCTTGGACATGTCCAGCGAAGCGCGCAGGGAGCGGCCGATCAGGCGCTGGATTTCCAGCGTACGACCGCCTTGTTTACCACGGCTCGCTTCACGCTGGTTACGCTCGCCGGTGGCGCGCGGCAGCATGCCGTATTCGGCGGTCAACCAGCCTTGACCCTGGCCTTTCAGGAAACGCGGCACGCCATTTTCGACGCTGACGGTGCAGATGACCTTGGTATCACCGAACTCGACCAGTACAGATCCCTCGGCGTGTTTGGTGTAGTTGCGGGTAATGCGGATCGAGCGGAGCTGATCGGCAGCGCGACCACTTGGACGTTTCATAGGGAATACCTGTACGGGGGACGGAAAACTGCGGAGCATTATAGAGCCGTGGGCCACGACTGGGCACTTCTAAAAAATCCGCCCGACGACTGAAGGCCCTGAGTAGAGCGTAGCCGACGGGCTGCACTCGATTGTCACACCGTGTGTTTGGGCGCATTCGCCCCACTGCGCTACAATCCTGCGCCTTTGCTGCCTGTCGGCTTTAATTCACAGATAGCGGGTCCGCGAACCCTTCGGTTACGCGCACCTGCATTGCGAGGTACCTCCATGGTGCACAGCATGACCGCCTTCGCCCGCGTCGAAAAAGCCGGCGTCCAGGGCACCCTGAGCTGGGAACTGCGCTCGGTCAACAGCCGCTACCTGGAACCGCACCTGCGCCTGCCGGAGTCCTTCCGCGACCTCGAAGGCGCCGTCCGTGAAGCCCTGCGCCAAGGCATTTCCCGGGGCAAGCTGGAATGCACCCTGCGCTTCACCGAAGAAAGCACCGGCAAGCCGCTGCAAGTTGACCGCGAACGCGCCGCTCAGCTGGTCGCTGCCGCCGAGACGATTGCCGGCCTGATCAAGAACCCGGCGGCGCTGAACCCGCTGGAAGTGTTGGCGTGGCCTGGCGTTCTGGTGGGCGATGCCACTGACCCGCAAGCCCTGAATGCAGAAGCACTGGCGCTGTTCAACGAAGGCCTGAAAGAGCTCAAGGCCGGCCGCGAGCGCGAAGGTGCGGAGCTGGCGCGGTTGATCAACGAGCGCCTGACCTCCATCGAAACAGACGTGGTGACCCTGCGCGAACTGGTCCCGCAGATGCTCGCCACCCAGCGCCAGAAAGTCCTCGACCGCTTCGCCGACATGAAGGCCGAGATGGACCCGCAGCGCCTGGAGCAGGAAATGGTCATGCTCGCTCAGAAGAGCGACGTCGCCGAAGAACTGGATCGCCTGAGCACCCACATCATTGAAGTTCGCCGGGTGCTCAAGTCCGGCGGCGCTGCCGGTCGGCGCCT
The DNA here is from genome assembly GCF_009761815.1 of Pseudomonas sp. PB120. GTDB lineage: Bacteria > Pseudomonadota > Gammaproteobacteria > Pseudomonadales > Pseudomonadaceae > Aquipseudomonas. The sequence goes on along the minus strand of NZ_RWIN01000036.1, from coordinate 57,089 downwards.
GGACTTCCTGATGCAGGAACTCAACCGCGAAGCCAACACACTGGGCTCCAAAGCCTTCGACCCGCGCAGCACCCAGGCGGCGGTCAACCTCAAGGTGTTGATCGAGCAGATGCGCGAACAAGTGCAGAATATTGAGTAAGGCAAACCCGACATGACCCACAGCACCGGCACCCTGTACATCATTTCCGCACCTTCGGGCGCGGGCAAGAGCAGCCTGGTCAAGGCCCTGACCGACGCCGACCAGGAGATCCGCGTTTCCGTCTCCCACACCACCCGCGCCATGCGCCCTGGTGAAGTGAATGGCGTGAACTATCACTTCGTTGACCGCAGCGACTTCGTGAAGATGATCGAGCACGGCGACTTCCTCGAGCGCGCCGAAGTGTTCGGCAACCTCTACGGCACCTCGCAAAGCCACCTGCAGCAGACACTGGACGAAGGCCACGACCTGATTCTGGAAATCGACTGGCAGGGTGCAGAGCAAGTGCGCAAGTTGATGCCTCAGGCCCGTTCGATCTTCATTTTGCCGCCGTCCTTGCAAGCCCTGCATCAGCGCCTGACCAATCGCGGCCAGGACAGTGATGAAATCATTGACGGCCGGATGCGTGAAGCCGTCAGCGAGATGAGCCACTACGTCGACTACGACTACCTGATCATCAACGATGATTTCGCCCATGCATTGCGTGATTTGCAGGCGATTTTCCGTGCGAACCAGCTGCATCAGAAGCGCCAGCAGCAGCGAAATGGAAAACTTTTGGCTGAATTGCTCGGCTAAACAGCGCTTCCCAAAACCGCTGCAAGCGCTTTACATTGGCACTTGCAGCGCGTTGAAGGGCTTGATCAAAAAATCAGCGCTTCCCTAATCGCTGGTGATTTTTTAAACTGTTGAGTCCGCTCGCCCAACCGGGCAGCGCGCATATTGCATTCGCTCCGAGGAATACCATGGCCCGCGTAACCGTTGAAGACTGCCTAGAACACGTGGAAAACCGCTTTGAGCTGGTCATGCTCTCTACCAAGCGTGCCCGTCAACTGGCCACCGGTGGCAAAGAGCCGCTGGTTCAGTGGGAAAACGACAAGCCTACCGTTGTAGCGCTACGTGAAATCGCTGAAGGCCTGATGAGCTACGAGTTCATCGCCAATGCTGAAATCGTCGAAGACGAACCGCTGTTCGCAGCGTTCGAGGACGAGTCCAACGAGGCCGTCTAAGCCTATGCCTGGTCGACGTAGCACGGCGCGGGGTCACAGCGAACGGCAGGAGTCATCATGCCGAGCATAGACGCCCTCGCCGATCGCTTATCGACCTACCTCGGCAAGGACCAGGTCAATCTGGTCCGCCGAGCGTACTTCTACGCCGAACAAGCCCACGACGGCCAACGCCGCCGCAGTGGCGAGGCGTACGTCACGCACCCTCTTGCGGTGGCGAATATTCTTGCCGACATGCACATGGACCATCAGAGTTTGATGGCCGCGATGCTGCATGACGTGATCGAAGACACCGGTATTGCCAAGGAAGCGCTGCAAGCGCAATTCGGCGAAACCGTGGCCGAACTGGTCGACGGGGTCAGCAAACTGACCCAGATGAACTTCGAGACCAAAGCCGAAGCCCAAGCCGAAAACTTCCAGAAAATGGCCATGGCCATGGCGCGCGACATTCGCGTGATCCTGGTCAAACTGGCCGACCGCCTGCACAACATGCGCACACTGGAAGTCCTGTCGGGCGAAAAACGCCGGCGGATCGCCAAGGAAACCCTCGAAATCTATGCACCCATTGCCAACCGGCTGGGCATGCATGCCATCCGCATAGAATTCGAAGACCTCGGCTTCAAAGCCATGCACCCGATGCGTTCCGCGCGGATCTACCAGGCGGTCAAACGCGCCCGGGGCAACCGCAAGGAAATCGTCAACAAGATCGAAGAGTCCCTCAGCCACTGCCTGGCCATCGACGAAATCCAGGGCGAGGTCAGCGGTCGCCAGAAACACCTTTACGGCATCTACAAGAAAATGCGCGGCAAACGTCGGGCCTTCAACGAGATCATGGACGTCTATGCGTTCCGGATCATCGTCGACAAGGTCGATACCTGCTACCGCGTGCTGGGTGCTGTACATAACTTATATAAACCATTGCCGGGGCGCTTCAAGGATTACATCGCGATCCCCAAGGCCAACGGCTATCAGTCGCTGCACACCACGTTGTTCGGCATGCACGGCGTACCGATCGAGATCCAGATCCGCACCCGTGAAATGGAAGAGATGGCCAACAACGGCATCGCTGCCCATTGGCTGTACAAATCCAGTGGCGACGAGCAGCCCAAAGGCACTCATGCCCGCGCCCGCCAATGGGTCAAGGGCGTGCTGGAAATGCAGCAACGCGCCGGCAACTCGCTGGAATTCATCGAAAGCGTGAAGATCGACCTGTTCCCGGACGAGGTCTACGTGTTCACGCCAAAAGGCCGGATCATGGAGCTGCCAAAAGGCTCCACGGCGGTCGACTTCGCTTACGCGGTGCACACCGATGTGGGCAACAGCTGCATCGCCTGCCGGATCAATCGTCGTCTCGCGCCGCTGTCCGAACCGCTGCAAAGCGGCTCCACGGTCGAGATCGTCAGCGCTCCCGGCGCGCGACCGAACCCGGCCTGGCTCAACTTCGTGGTCACCGGCAAGGCGCGGACCCACATCCGCCACGCGCTGAAACTGCAACGCCGCTCCGAGTCCATCAGTCTTGGCGAACGCTTGCTGAACAAGGTCCTCAACGGTTTCGACAGCGCCCTGGACAAAGTGCCGGCCGAGCGCGTCAAGGCGATGCTCACCGAGTACCGCCTCGAACTGATCGAAGACCTGCTCGAAGACATTGGCCTGGGCAATCGCATGGCTTACGTGGTCGCCCGCCGCCTGCTCGGCGAAGGCGAACAACTGCCAAGCGCCGAAGGCCCGCTGGCGATTCGCGGCACTGAAGGCCTGGTGCTCAGTTATGCCAAATGCTGCACGCCGATCCCGGGCGACCCGATTGTCGGTCACCTGTCGGCAGGCAAAGGCATGGTCGTGCACCTGGACAACTGCCGCAACATCAGCGAGATCCGCCACAACCCGGAAAAATGCATCCAGCTCTCGTGGGCCAAGGATGTCACCGGCGAATTCAACGTCGAGCTACGCGTCGAGCTGGAGCACCAGCGCGGCCTGATTGCGCTGCTGGCCAGCAGCGTCAACGCAGCCGACGGCAATATCGAAAAAATCAGCATGGACGAGCGCGATGGTCGCATCAGCGTGGTCCAACTGGTGGTCAGCGTGCACGACCGCGTGCACCTGGCCCGCGTGATCAAGAAACTGCGCGCCTTGACCGGGGTGATTCGCATCACCCGCATGCGTGCCTAAGCCAACCCCTTACAAGGAGTCATTCATGACCAAGACCGTTATCACCAGCGACAATGCCCCGGCCGCCATCGGTACTTACTCCCAGGCGATCAAGGCTGGCAACACCGTCTACATGTCGGGTCAAATTCCTCTGGACCCAAAAACCATGGAACTGGTTGAAGGCTTCGAAGCCCAGACCGTCCAGGTGTTCGAGAACCTCAAAGCCGTGGCCGAAGCTGCCGGCGGCTCGTTCAAGGACATCGTCAAACTGAACATCTTCCTCACCGACCTGAGCCACTTTGCCAAGGTCAACGAGATCATGGGCAAGTACTTTGACCAGCCTTACCCTGCCCGCGCCGCCATCGGCGTAGCCGCGCTGCCGAAAGGTTCGCAGGTTGAAATGGATGCCATTCTGGTCATCGAGTAATGCGTCCGGCGCAGCCTAAAAGGCTGCGCCGTCCTCGTTTTGAAAGGATTCCACCATGCGCCAAGCGCTAGCTCTTTCGCTGGTCGCCCTACTCTTGGGCGGTTGTGCCAGCAACCCTGCCGACCGTGATATCAGCGGCACCTGGATCAACCAGGTGGCGATTGATGCCGCCTCCAAAGGCAGCCCCCTGCGTGAAGCGCTCCAAGCCTATGGTCCGAACCTGGAATGGGACGTCAACACCAAGGCCAGCCAGGCCCGCTACACCAATGGTTTTGAAAATGTCGAAGGCAAGCTGCTGGGCGAAGAGTCCGGCGCCTGGAAAGTCGACTTTTATGGCAGCTCTGCCAGCGAACTGAAGCGTAATGGCAAGCAACTGAATCAGCTCGCCAATGACAATGAGCCTGCGCAAGTCTTTGACCGTGCGTTGATCCCGGTGCCGGAAGGCGCTCCGATAGGCGCCAGTTTCGAGCGAGCGCTGTATTCGGCCTACATGGGCGGCAGCTGGAAGATCGTGAGCGGTCCCGGTGAAGGCAATACCGTGCAGTTCCAGGCCGATGGCCAGGTGACCGGTTTGCCAGGCAGTGATCGCTATGCGCTGTGCCTGGCCGGCGACTGCGCCTCGATGAGCGGCGGCAACGACAACATGTGGCTGCAACAGAACGGCCAGGGCAACACCTGGATATTTGCGCGCAAGGGCAAGGAACTGGAGATTCTGCAAGCGGTGAACACCGCACAGGCAGACGAAATGCCCCAGTTCACACCGGGTGAACGCAAGTGGTTGCTGGAAAAGCAGTAACCCGGTCTTTGCCGAAATGAACGACCAATGTGGGAGCGAGCCTGCTCGCGATAGCGGACTGACATTCAACATTGATGTCGACTGATACTCCGCTTCGCGAGCAGGCTCGCTCCTACAGGTGGTTTTAGTTGACTGGAAATCAGTTGCCTCCTTCGAGAATCGCGGCATACCCTTCCCGATAGCTTGCATACTTCGGCACCCAGCCCAAGGCCTTGGCCCGCGCGTTACTGCAACGCTTGCTCCCCGTGCGCCGCACACTCGCGTCATCAGCCCACTCGGTTACGCCCAGATACTCACGCAACCAGTCCACCACTTCAGCAAGCGGCGCCGGTGCATCGTCGACGCCGATATAGCAGTCATCCAGCACCACACCGCGCCGATCCGCTTCAAGCAGACACGCCATCAGTCCCGCCGCGTCATCGGCATGGATGCGGTTCCCGTACAGCGGTGGATCAATCGCCACGCGATACCCACGACGAACCTGGGTCAGCAGCCACTCACGGCCCGGGCCGTAAATACCGGTCAATCGCACAATGCTGGCCGGGATGCCGCTATCCAGCGCGATCTGCTCCGCTTCGAGCATCACACGCCCTGAATAACCGGCCGCTACCGCAGGCGAAGTCTCATCGACCCACTCGCCATCCTGCTGGCCATAAACACTGCTGCTGGAAACAAACAACAGCCGGTTGGGCACCTGTCCATAGTCGTCCAGCCACTCAAGCACATGCTTCAGGCCCTGGATATAAGCAGCACGATACCCGGCTTCATCGTGATCCGTGGCGGCCGCGCAATACACCAGGTAATCCACGGCACCGATCGGCCAGGTTTGCGGACAGTCTTTATCAAACAAGTCGCCGGCCACACCGATCACGCCCTCGGGCAAGCGTGAAACGTCGCGACGCAGGCCATGAACTTCCCACCCGCCCGCCAACAATTGCGTGGCCAGGCGACTACCGACATCACCGCAGCCGGCGATCAAAACAGAGGGTGCGGACATCAGAAAACTCCCATCAAAAAGACAAAAACCAGCGCTGGCAAAGGACGAGCGGCTAGCAACGGAGGAAAAAAAGAGACTCTATTACTTTTGTTAACAAGAATTATTTGCAATAATGCCCGCCACTTTTGTTCTCGGCCTTACGAGGCCTGGAAGAACATTAACCGTCTTTTCCTCTCAGGTCCGGCCAGCATGACACGCAATCAATTCACCGTTTTGCCAACGAATCGACCTCGCGCCTGGAGCGCGGTGGCCGCCCTGTTGTTCAGCCTGATGCTGGCACCGGTTGCCGCCTTGGCTGACGCACAAGCGCCAGCCACCCCGGCCACCGCTACCGCGCCGGCAGCAGCCGATCACGCCGCTGCACCGGTCGCCGCCGACCCGGCCCAGGCTGTCGACGCCAATGCCGAAGACGCTCCTGAAGTCCTCGAAGCCGACAACACTTTGGGCATGGCCCATGACCTGTCGCCGTGGGGCATGTTCCAGAACGCCGACATCATCGTCAAAGTCGTGATGATCGGCCTGGCCATCGCCTCGATCATCACCTGGACCATCTGGATCGCCAAGGGCTTCGAGCTGATGGCCGCCAAGCGTCGTCTGCGCACTGAAATCGTCCACCTGAAAAAAGCCACCACCCTCAGAGAAGCCAGCGCGACCGCCGCGAAGTCCGGCACCCTTGCCAACCTGTTGGTGCACGATGCGCTGGAAGAAATGCGCCTGTCGACCAACAGCCGCGAGAAAGAAGGCATCAAGGAACGCGTCGCCTTCCGTCTCGAGCGCCTGGTGGCCGCCTGCGGTCGCAACATGAGCAGCGGCACCGGCGTCCTCGCCACCATCGGTTCCACCGCGCCATTCGTAGGTTTGTTCGGCACCGTGTGGGGCATCATGAACAGCTTTATCGGCATCGCCAAGACCCAGACCACCAACCTCGCCGTCGTGGCCCCCGGCATTGCCGAAGCGCTGTTGGCTACGGCACTGGGCCTGGTTGCCGCGATTCCAGCGGTGGTGATCTACAACGTGTTCGCCCGCTCCATTGCCGGTTACAAGGCGCAAGTGTCCGACGCATCGGCAGAAGTCCTGCTGCTGGTCAGCCGCGACCTCGACCACCAGCCTGAGCGCAGCTCGCAACCGCACATGGTGAAAGTGGGGTAATCGGCCATGGGCCTGCATTTGAAAGAAGGCGCAGACGACGATCTGGCCGAGAACCACGAAATCAACGTCACGCCGTTCATCGACGTGATGCTGGTGCTGTTGATCATCTTCATGGTGGCCGCCCCGCTGGCCACCGTGGACATCAAGGTCGACCTGCCTGCCTCCACCGCCAAACCGGCGCCACGGCCTGAGAAACCGGTGTTTCTCAGCGTAAAAGCCGACCAGCGCCTGTTCCTCGGCGAAGACGAAGTGAAGGCCGAAGCACTGGGCGCCACACTGGACGCCAGGACCAAAGGCAAGAAGGACACGACGATCTTCTTCCAGGCCGACAAAGGCGTGGATTACGGCGACCTGATGAGCGTGATGGATAACCTGCGTTCCGCCGGCTACCTCAAGGTAGGCCTGGTCGGGCTCGAGTCGGCAGTCAAGAAATGATCACGACGCGCCATAAGCTGACGCGTTACAGCGGGAGCCTGGCCGTGGTGCTGGGCGTTCATGCGCTGGCCATTGCGCTGGCGATGAACTGGACCGCACGCCCACCCATCGAGCTGCCACCGCAGGCAATGATGGTCGAGCTGGCCCCGGTTCCGGCCCCGCCACCACCGGCACCGCCGAAAGTGATAACGCCACCCCAACCGCCCGCTCCGGTTGAAGAGTTGCCGATCCCGAAGCTGGCTGAAGCGCCAAAGGCCGAGATCGCCGTACCGAAACCGGTCAAGCCCAAGCCGAAGCCTCAACCGCCCAAGCCTGTGGAGAAAAAACCGGAGCCGCCGAAAGAGAAGCCGGCCGAGGAAAAACCGAGCGACGCGCAACCGACTCAGGCGCCAACGGAGAAATCCGCACAACCGGCACCAGGTCCTTCGCCCGCGCAGCAGGCTGCCAAGGCCAGCTGGCAAGGCACTCTGCTCGCTCACCTGGCCAAGTACAAAAAGTACCCGGCCAGTGCGCAGGCACGGGGCAAAGAAGGCATGAACCGCCTGCGTTTCGTGGTGGATGCTGAGGGCAATGTGTTGTCGTTCGAACTGGTGGGCGGCTCCGGCACTGCCGATCTGGACCGGGCGACCCTGGAAATGATCCGCCGCGCCCAGCCGCTGCCCAAGCCACCGGCTGACATGCTGACTAACGGCTCCATCGAAATTGTTGCGCCGTTTGTTTACTCGCTGGAACGCCGCCGGTAAGCAATACGCATAACCCGGGTTTGGCGGCGACCGCAAGCCCTGTGAAAGGCACCGAAAGGTGCCTTTTGCGTATCTGCCTGCGGCAAACCTGCATTACCCGGTGTCACTCAACGCACTCAGTCTGATAACGTGCGTCTATCGATTGCAGCCGGTATGCTTGGCTCGCAACTTCATGGACGCTTGCTATGACTCTTACAGAATTACGCTACATCGTTACGCTCGCCCAAGAGCAGCACTTCGGCCATGCGGCCGAGCGTTGCCACGTCAGTCAACCGACCCTGTCGGTGGGCGTGAAGAAGCTTGAAGACGAACTCGGTGTGCTGATTTTCGAGCGCAGCAAGAGTGCCGTGCGGCTGACCCCGGTGGGCGAAGGCATCGTGGCCCAGGCACAAAAGGTCCTGGAACAGGCCCAAGGCATCCGCGAACTGGCCCAGGCCGGCAAGAACCAGCTGACCGCCCCGCTGAAAGTCGGCGCGATCTACACCGTCGGCCCGTACCTGTTCCCGCACCTGATTCCGCAACTGCACCGGGTCGCCCCGCAGATGCCGTTGTACATCGAAGAAAACTTCACCCACATCCTCCGAGACAAACTGCGCAACGGCGAACTTGATGCAATCATCATCGCCCTGCCGTTCAACGAAGCCGATGTGCTGACCCTGCAGCTCTACGACGAACCGTTCTACGTCCTGATGCCGGCCCAGCACCCGTGGACGCAAAAAGACTCCATCGACGCTGCGCTGCTCAACGACAAGAGCCTGCTGCTGCTCGGCGAAGGCCACTGCTTCCGCGACCAAGTGCTGGAAGCCTGCCCGACGCTGACCAAAGGCAATGAAGGCGCCAAGCACACCACCGTGGAATCCAGCTCCCTGGAAACCATTCGCCACATGGTCGCGTCCGGCTTGGGCATATCGATCCTGCCGCTGTCAGCGGTGGACAGCCATCACTACGCCCCGGGCGTGATCGAAGTGCGCCCACTGACGCCGCCAGTGCCGTTCCGCACCGTGGCCATCGCCTGGCGTGCGAGCTTCCCACGCCCCAAAGCCATCGAGATTCTCGCTGACTCCATTCGCCTGTGCTCGGTGGCCAAGCCGCCCAAGCCCGTGGTTGCGGCTTAAGTCACTGTCATGACCGAGTTGTCGCAAGTGTCGGTGACGGCACTCAAGGGTGTCGGTGAGGCCATGGCCGAGAAGTTGGCCAAGGTCGGCCTGGAGAACCTCCAGGACGTGCTGTTTCATCTGCCGTTGCGCTATCAGGACCGCACGCGCGTGGTCCCGATCGGCCACTTGCGACCCGGGCAAGACGCCGTGATCGAAGGCACCGTCAGCGGTGCCGACGTGGTCATGGGCCGACGCCGCAGCCTGGTTGTTCGTCTGCAGGACGGCACCGGCGGGCTGAGCCTGCGTTTCTATCATTTCAGCAACGCCCAGAAAGAAGGCCTCAAGCGCGGCACGCGAATTCGCTGCTATGGCGAAGCGCGGCCCGGTGCGTCGGGGCTGGAAATCTACCACCCGGAATACCGCGCCATCACCGGTGACGAGCCACCGCCCGTGGATGAAACCCTGACACCGGTTTACCCGCTGACCGAAGGCCTGACCCAACAGCGCTTGCGACAGTTGTGCATGCAGACCCTGACGATGCTCGGCCCGACCAGCCTGCCCGACTGGCTGCCCACCGAACTGGCGCGCGACTATCAACTCGCGCCACTGGCCGACGCGATCCGCTACCTGCATCACCCGCCGGCCGATGCCGACGTCGACGAACTCGCCCTGGGTCATCACTGGGCGCAGCACCGTCTGGCCTTCGAAGAATTGCTGACCCATCAACTGTCCCAGCAGCGCCTGCGAGAAAGCATGCGCTCCCTGCGCGCGCCGGCGATGCCGAAAGCCACCACGTTGCCGGCCAAGTACCTGGCCAACCTTGGCTTCAGCCCGACCGGCGCCCAACAACGCGTCGGCAACGAAATCGCCTACGACCTCAGTCAGCATGAGCCCATGTTGCGCTTGATCCAGGGCGATGTCGGCGCGGGTAAAACCGTGGTCGCCGCCCTCGCCGCGCTTCAAGCGCTGGAAGCGGGTTATCAAGTCGCGTTGATGGCGCCGACCGAGATCCTGGCCGAGCAACATTTCATCACCTTCAAGCGTTGGCTCGAACCGCTGGGCATCGAAGTGGCGTGGCTGGCGGGCAAACTCAAGGGCAAGAACCGCGTGGCCGCGCTGGAGCAGATCGCCAGCGGCGCGCCTATGGTGGTCGGCACTCATGCGCTGTTCCAGGACGAAGTGCAGTTCAAGAACCTTGCGCTGGTGATCATCGACGAACAGCACCGTTTCGGCGTGCAGCAGCGGCTGGCGTTGCGGCAGAAAGGCGTCGGCGGGCGGATGTGCCCGCATCAGCTGATCATGACCGCCACGCCCATCCCCCGAACGTTGGCCATGAGTGCCTACGCCGACCTCGACACCTCGATCCTTGATGAGCTGCCCCCCGGTCGTACGCCGGTCAACACCGTGTTGATCACCGATACCCGGCGCGTCGAAGTCATCGAACGCGTGCGCGGCGCCTGCGCTGAAGGGCGCCAGGCCTATTGGGTGTGCACGCTGATCGAGGAGTCGGAAGAGCTGACCTGCCAAGCGGCGGAAACCACCTTTGAGGACCTCACCGCCGCTCTCGGCGAACTGAAGGTCGGGCTGATCCACGGCCGCATGAAGCCTGTGGAAAAAGCCGCGGTGATGGCTGAATTCAAGGCCGGCAACCTGCAACTGCTGGTGGCCACGACGGTGATCGAAGTCGGCGTCGACGTCCCGAATGCCAGCCTGATGATCATCGAAAACCCCGAGCGCCTGGGCCTCGCGCAACTGCATCAGCTGCGCGGTCGCGTCGGTCGAGGCAGTGCCGCCAGTCATTGCGTGCTGCTCTACCATCCGCCGCTGTCACAGATCGGCCGTCAGCGACTTGGCATCATGCGTGAAACAAACGACGGGTTTGTCATCGCCGAAAAAGACCTCGAACTGCGCGGCCCCGGCGAAATGCTCGGCACCCGCCAGACCGGCCTGCTGCAATTCAAGGTCGCCGACCTGATGCGCGATGCCGATTTACTGCCCGCCGTGCGCGACGCCGCCCAGGCGTTACTGGAACGCTGGCCGGATCACGTCAGCCCTCTACTCGACCGCTGGTTACGCCACGGGCAGCAATACGGCCAAGTGTGAGCACCGTCGCAGTTTCTGGACCCCGCACTTAAACAAGCTGGTTATACTCCAGCAATTGTTTTAGACCGGATACAGACTCATGACCGAAGTTGCCCTCGCACCCGCCACCCCGCACGCTCCGTCGGTTATACGGCTGCTGCTGGGCAAATTAGGCATTGCCTACGAAGAAGTCATCGACCACCACGGCCTGAAAGCCACGCGCAAAGTCCAGGCCATCCTGGTCGATGACGCCGTTGGCGCCCTGATGGTGCTGTTCCCTCAGAGCCAGTTGCTGGACCTCAATCGCCTCGCCGAACTCACGGGCCGCCGCCTCACAGCAGTGCCCACCGAGCGCCTGGAAAAAATGCTCGGCAAACACAGCCTGAGCTTTTTGCCTGGCCTGCCGGCGCTGACCAGTTCGCCCTGCCTGTACGAAGAAAGCCTGCTGCGCGAACCGAAGCTGCTGATCAACTCTGGCGAGCCCGGCGTGCTGCTGGAAATCACCAGCGAAGCATTCAAGACCATGCTGACCAAGGCCAGCGCCGCCAACTTCGGCGAAAACCTGACCAGCATCCGGCCGAACCTCGACCGCCCCGACGATGACCGCGAGGAAATCACCCAGGCCGTGCAAGCGTTCACCGCACGACGCATCCAGCAACGCCTGGAAGCCACCATCGAGATTCCGCCGCTGGCCGAGACCGCGCAGAAAATCATCAAGCTGCGCGTCGACCCCAACGCCACCATCGACGACATCACCGGCGTCGTGGAAACCGATCCGGCCCTGGCCGCGCAAGTCGTGAGCTGGGCGGCGTCGCCGTACTACGCGTCGCCGGGCAAGATTCGCTCCGTGGAAGACGCCATCGTCCGGGTGCTGGGTTTCGACCTGGTGATCAACCTCGCGCTGGGCCTGGCGCTGGGCAAAACCCTCAGCCTGCCCAAAGACCATCCGCAACACTCCACGCCGTACTGGCAGCAATCGATCTACACCGCCGCCGTCATCGAAGGCCTGACCCGCGCCATGCCGCGCGCCCAGCGCCCTGAAGCAGGCCTGACCTACCTCGCCGGCCTGCTGCACAACTTCGGTTACTTGCTGCTGGCCCACGTATTCCCGCCGCACTTCTCGCTGATCTGCCGCCACCTGGAGGTCAACCCGCACCTGTGCCACAGCTACATCGAGCAACACCTGCTGGGCATCAGCCGCGAACAGATCGGCGCCTGGCTGATGCGCTACTGGGACATGCCGGACGAACTGGCCACCGCGCTGCGCTTCCAGCACGACCCAAGCTACGATGGCGCCTACGCCGAGTACCCGAACCTCGTCTGCCTGTCCGTGCGCCTGCTGCGCAGCCGCGGCATCGGCTCCGGCCCGGATGAAGACATCCCCGATGCCTTGCTGGAACGCGTCGGCCTGACCCGCGAAAAAGCCAACGACGTCGTGACCAAAGTCCTCGAGGCCGAAGTACTGCTGCGCGAACTCGCGTCGCAATTCACCCAGGCCTGAAAGCATCGCGGGCCTGCCCGCGATGACTCCACCCCGATCTACCGCAAGCCCCTGTGGCGAGGGAGCTTGCTCCCGCTCGGCTGCGCAGCAGCCGCAAACCCAACCAACTCGGTCTCCTGATAAAACCCAGCCTCAGATCTCAGGGCCGCTTCGCAGCCCAGCGGGAGCAAGCTCCCTCGCCACAGGGTTAATCACTCGAATCAAGCCTTAGGCTTGGCCTTGCGCGGCTTCAAATACTTGGTCAGCCCCTGAAACCAGATCACCAGCGCCGGGTTGCCCTTGATCTGGATCGACTTGTCCTGAATCCCCGTCATAAACGCCAACTGCTTGTTCTTCGCCTGCAGGGTGTCAAAGCCATACGCCGCATCCTTGAACGCAATCGCAAACGCCGGCTCGGCATACACGCCAGACTTGCTGGTGATGCGCTGCCCTTTCACCCGGAAATGCCGCGCCACTTTCCCGTCCAGGGTCTGTAGCTGAAACACCAACTCCTTGTCGCCCAACTGCTGCTGAAACGCAGGATTAGTCCGGCTGGCCTTACCCATCAACAAACCCAGCATCCACAGAAGAAAACGAAATTTCATGCGCACAGCCTCAAAAGGAAAATGAACGGCCGGCGCAGTGTAGCGGCTTCGAGTGAGAACGCCACTATCGCGTTGCGTTAGAAGAAGATGCTGTGGTTTTTGACGGTGATGACTACCAAGTCATTGACGAAACAGGGCTGTTTAAAAGGCGGGGCATCTTGGTCTTTCTACGCTCGGCTCTATCGGACATTTCCTTCAACCCGTGTCGCTGTTCATGAACTAGGCAGGGTTAGACTCCACCGATAATCTCTCTTCGTCGCCGCAAAATCGGTGACACGGACGTGCAAGTCCGAATCCAGGTGCGCAATTGCTTATGGCTATTCGTCGAGCGTTTTCCTATGCTCGCGGGTCTTTATGGCGGCTGTGCGTCGGAGACCTTCGGGTCTGCCGGTTCCTGGATCGGTCTTGCACACCAACGCACAGCTGCCACCTCTTTCGAAGTGCAAAGCGAAACGGTGTCGGTCTCTTAATTCCAGGAGCTACATCAATGATCAAGCCAACGCCTAACCCTCCAGAACACGAAGCCACATCCCCTTACGAATCTCTCGATTCCAGAAAACTCCACGAAGCCGCCGAACGCGCCCTCGATCTTCACCTCGGCACGCCCGAGGATAAAAAATCCAAACGTCGCAAAGGCGACTTCTTTATCGTAGCTCCCGACCTGCATACCGAAACCTTGTTGGCCAACGCGTCGGAAGACCTGCTGTCCATCAGCGCCATCGCCGCCGACCTGGCAGACGACGTGGAAGGCTCACGGCGCTCTGTCGCCTTGGCACTCAGCAGAATGGCCGACGGCGTGCATCTGCTGGTGGAAAGAGCACTGGATCACATTGATTCGCCAAATCCGGCGAGGCATCAAGCGAAGGCGTAACCCAATCGCGAAATAAAAAGGGGATGTTGAATTCCCCTTTCTAAATAATTCAATCCTGCTCGCCTTGATCATCCTTTAGCGATAAAGGGGCGACTCGAAGCGCATTCCAATAGCGCAATTCGCGAAGTCATCCATTACACCCAACGCCGCAAGCGCTGTACCAACGAAGAGCTAGTGCCCATCGCAACACGCAGTTGTACGGCGGTGATCGTTCGAGCCGCCGCGTCAAAAGCCAATGCCATGCGCAAGGCTGGCCAGCAGTGTTTTGGCAGATTCCGAGGGGCGCTCAGCTCGCGGTCGAGGCGGCCATCACGCGCCTCGTTGGACGGCAAGCGGCGAAACGGGTGTTTGCCGCTCGCCAACTCATAGAGCACGCAGGCCACGCCGAAGATATCGGCGCTGGCCGACAACGCCTGGCCTTCGAGCAGTTCGGGGGCTGCATAGCCTGGCGTCCAGGCTTTGAATCGATCGCGGCTCAGGTGTGGCAGGCCGGGGAGGACGCCCACTTCGGCTTGCCCCAGACCGAAGTCGAACAGACGTACGCCTTCTTCGCAGAGCATCACGTTGCTTGGTTTCATGTCCCCATGCAGTACGCCTCGAGAGTGGGCGTAGGCCAGCGCGTCGAGCAGCGGCAGCGCGATGTTCCGCAGCTCGAACCAAGGCAGGCCCAAGGGTCGCTCGCAGAGCAGTTTGTCCAGGGTCATCCCTCGCATGAGTTCCATGGTGATGAAGGCACGCTGGCAATCGGTGTCCACTTCAAAGGAGTGCGGGCGCAGCACGTTTTCATGGCGCAATCGTCGGGTCAGCGCGAACTCGCTGTAGAGCAAGGCACTGGCGTCCGGCGACTCGGCAAATTCTTCGCTAAGGATTTTCAGCGCAATGTAGGGGTCGGGATCGCCGAACTGTTCACTTAGCAGATCCCGTGCGCGGTAAACCGCGCCCATGCCGCCGGCACCCAGCAGGCGTTCGATGCGGTAGCGGCCTGCCAATACGTCCGGGAGCTCGCCGACGCTGACTAGTGTCGGCGTCAGCGCGGGCTGCACTGCGTGCGATTTGGCAAACGCAAAGTAAGTCAGGTTGTTGGCTTGCTCTTCGCTCATCAGCAGGTCATCAAGCGGCGGCATGAGCTGGGTCATTGGCGTATCACTACGGCGGTCAGGTTGTCCGTGGCCGAGCCAAGCAAAGCGCCGTCGAACAGCCGCTCCAGTGCGACATGCGGCGCCACCAAGCTCAGGGCCCTACCCAAAACATCGCTGCTCATCCCGTTGTACAAACCATCGCTGCACAACAGAAACGCATCGCCGGGGCGCACCTCGAGTTCGAGCACGTCCAGTGTCAATTGCTCGGCAGCTCCGACCGCGCGGGTCAAGGCATGTGCGCCGGGATGTGCACGGGCATCTTCAAGGCTCATTTGCTGGTCGTCGATGAGTTGCTGTTGCAACGAATGGTCCTTGGACAGCTGATACAAACGCTGAGCACGCCACAAGTAGCAGCGGCTGTCGCCGGCCCAGATACAGGCCGCTCGATTGCCTTTTACCAGCAGCGCCACCACGGTGCTGCCCATAATGCTGTCGTGCCGCCCGGCGGTGACGGTCAACTCCTGCCCCAAGCGGCGATTGAGCCAGTGCAGGCACCGGCGAATACCTTTTAGACGTTGGTCAAAATCGTCCTGCATCGGCAATTCCGCCAGACTGGCGACGATCAATTGGCTGGCAATATCGCCGCCCTGATGACCGCCCATACCGTCCGCGACCACCCACAACCCCTGCTCTGGGCTGTCGAGGAACGCATCTTCGTTGCGCGCCCGGACCTTGCCAGTATCGGTGCGCGCAGCGCTGCGCCAGGAACTGGCAACCCCCATCAGAGCTGCACCGGCATACGGAATGTGCGCAGCACCCCCATATCGAACGGGTTTGGCGAGCGCTGGCTGGCCAGCAAGTAGTTGGCGCGCAGGCCGCCCACATCGGCCTTCAGCACCAGCACGTCGCGACCGCTCAAGTATTCGGTCTGCATCAGGTCGAACAATCGGAACAGTGACCACGGACCGGAGTTCTTCTCGATGCCGATCGGGCGGCCGACCATCTTGTCCATTACCAGGCTGGTACGACCGTCTTCAGCGTCAGTCGGCCATTCAAATGAAACCGGCACGATAGGGCCATGACGGTATTCGATGGTCTTGTCGCCGAACTTGAACTCGGAACGACTGACAGCAGGGTCGAGGGTGTAGGGCTCGAGTTTGAACTGCACCTGCGGTTCAGCCGTGTTGATCGAGAAGAAGCTCTGGCGAATCACTTGCACGGCGGTCATCTGGTCAAGGTAGACCCTGGAGATCGGCAAGCTGTGACCGTCGATACTGCGCAGGCGGTAATTACCGGGATCGCCACTGACAAACGGGCGCATGTAATGATCGAAGAAGCGATCGGCAATGCCCTGCACCTTGAAGAACTCACGGAAGTCGCTGATCGCCACGTCGCTGGTGCTGTGGGCGCTGAATGGGTAACGCTTGTTGATCGCCTTGCCGTAGAAGCTGTACAGCTCGCTCTGATAGCGCTGGTTCAGGTACCGGTAGGAATCGTTGAGCACCAGGCGCCAGGTGTCTTCGGCCAGCACGTTGAACCATGCGTTGATCGGGCGCGGTAAGCGGTTCGATGCATTTCGCAGATTGCTCAATGCGTCGCGCTGGCCGCTCATGCGGATCTTGGCCATCTCGAACGCGGCGTGCTCTGGCGCACTGGCACGCGCGAGACTTGCCAGTTGCAGTTGCAGGTCGTTGAGCGCTGTCAGTGCCGGGATCAACTCAGCGCTCGGGCCGTTGTTGCCATCCAGCAAACGGTGCAGCGGCTCGAAGCGACGTTGCAGGGATTTCTTTGAGGTGTCCGGCAGGTTCCTGGCCATGTCCGACGCTTTGTCGGCAGCGGCAGCGGCCAGCTTACCGAGCTTGCCGCCCTTCTCTGCCAGTTTCCCGGCAGCATCGGTGCCGGCACTGTCGGCAATCAGCTGGAACCGGGTGTTCTCCCGCACTTCTACCAGCAGTTGCAGGACGGGGGAATTGGCCGACGTCAGGCCCGCCAATTGCTCCGCACTGTCACCCGCCTCATCGATCGGGGGCAAGGCAACCTGGCCAACCGCTTCACTCCAGAAGTTGGCGTAGTCGCGGAAGTACAGTTGTTCCAGTTCGACCATCAAGCGGCGCAAGTCCATGCCGCTGATACCCGAGCTTTCGCCAAGCACCCAATTGTCTCGCAGGATGTCGGCAACCAACGTACCGCCCTGGACGGAGAAATATTGCCGATAACCCTGCCGGGTGTAGAAGCCCGGAATCGCGTAATCGGTGCCGACAAACAAAGCACCTTGCGGGCCCAGGTGTTGGCTCAAACGGTACTCCGGCAGATCTCGGGCCTGCTCGCGCAGCATCCGGTAAACCACGTTGGCCAGCGATTCGCTGCGCAGTACCTGCCGCGCCTGAACCACCAGTTGATCGTTCAGCGGATAGATAAACGGCTGCCTGAGCAAACGCTCGAAGTGCGTGTTCAAACCGTTCTGCACTGCCGTGTTGCCAGCGTAGTGCAACGACCACTCGGTAGCGACCCAATCCTTGAGCCATGCCGTATCACGGCGATCTTTCATGTTCAGCATCAGGTACGCACGCAGGCTATTGAGCAGGCGTTCGCGGTCCTTCGTGTTGACGCGGATCTGCCCTTCCAGCAGCGTTGCGACCTTGGGTAGCAGTTGCGTTTCGAGCTCTCGTTCGTAAGCCGCTTCCACCACAGGATTAACATCGTTCCCCTGGTACAGGCCACCTCGCTTGAGGTAACCGACATCACCCTTTTTCGGGAACACCTGAGTCGCCGCATAACGGGTGTCGAGGGTCTTGAGCACCGCCATGGAATCATTGCGAGCGATCAGCGCCGACCGTTGTTGCGTCCAGGTTTGTGCCAGATTGCGCAGGTTTTCCAGGCGCTCATAGTTGGCGGAGAAACCGCCCGCCCACAACAGACCGAAAAGCCCCAGCGCCGCCAGGGCGCCCACATACAACCCACGCTGGCCCCAATGGATGCGACTGCGTTCACGCTTGTCCAGCCCGGCCAGATCGGCCTCGGGGAAAATCACCCGGCTGAGCAAGTGGTGAATGAACCGCGAACGGCCACTGCGCAGCGTCGGCAACACGCCGGACTTCATCCCCAGATTGGCGCCGATGCCGGCCGTGTCCGGGTCTATTTCCTGAGTCAGATACGGTGCACTGATCAAGTAGAAACCGCGCAATTGGCTGACGCGCTGATAGCGGTTGCCGGTAAAGGCCATGTCGACGAACAGGCACAAACGCTCGCCGATCTGCCCCAATTGGTGTGGGAAGTCGAGGATGCGGCCACGGCGTCGGGTATCGCGCTCCTGGTGCATGCGCATGATCACCTGACTGTTGAGGCGACGCAGCAATGCTTCGAACTCGGCACGCAGCACTGTCACGTCGGCACCGCTTTGCTCTTGGCGGAAACTGGTACCGAGCACCTGATCGCTTTCTTCGCGGGTCAGCTGATCGAAAAATTCATCGAAACCGAGCAGCTTCTCCGCCTTGCTCAGCACCAGATAGATCGGCACATCGACGTGCAGTTTCTGGTGCACGTCCTGCAAGCGCGCACGCACTTGGCGAGCCAGTGTTTCTAGGTTCGGCTCAGCATTGCTAAACAGCATTTCCACGGGAATGGTCACCAGCACACCGTTTAACGGACGGTTGCGGCGACGCTTGCGCAGCAGGTCGAGCAACATGCTCCAGGCGCTGCCGTCGACTTCGGCATCCGGCTGGGTCAGGTATCGACCGGCAGTGTCGATCAGCACACCGTGGTCGGCGAAGTACCAGTCGCAATGACGGGTACCGAGGGTGTCGCGGGTCAGTTTGCGGTCGATCTTGTTGATCGGAAACTCAAGCCCCGAGAAGTCCAGCAGGCTGGTCTTGCCACTGCCCTGCGGGCCGATCAGCAAATACCACGGCAAGTCATTGCGCCAGTGCTCGCTGCGGCCGCGATACAGGCTCGACGTCTTCAGGGTTTTCAGGGCGTCCTTGAAACGCTCCTTCAACACTTTCTGCTCATCGTTGATGAGCTCTTCACGGCGGATCCGACCCTGGCCGTCCTCGGTCTCTTCGACGGCTTTTTTGCGCGCGCTTGTGCGCCAGCTGACGAAGACCATCGTCAGACCCCACATCAGGAACAACACACTGATGGTCAGCAAACGGGAGGTCGAACCTTTCCAGAACTTATAGTCATCGACCGCCAGCAACGGCCCGACACACCACACCAACAATGCGACCGACAGCACCAGCAGCAAAGTCCAGACCCAAGTCTGGCGCACCAGGGCACCGACTTTCTTGAAAAACTTTCTCATCACACGTCCCTGTTTACGGCTGCGGCCGGGCTACTGCCGAATTCAGCGGCTGATAAGGTTGCAGAACGGTGTCGCGCTGCTCGCCCAAGACCCAGGCGAAACCCGAATACATCACGGCCAGACAGACCACGGTGAACAGCACCACCCTCCACGCTGGCACGATGCGTACCAGGCTGCGGCGCTGGGCATTCAAGCCCTCCCATTGCGGTGACAGCTCGCGAGTGACGTCGCCGCGCAACTGACGGATCTGCCGAAACAACGCGTCGCGGATGCCCTCGAGTTCGAACATGCCGCGCGCTTGCACCCGGTACTTGCCTTCAAACCCCAGGGACAGGCACAGGTACATCAGCTCCAGCATCGGCAGGTGCTTGACCGGATTTTTCGACAGGCTATCCAGTAGCTGAAAGAACTTCTGGCCGCCGAAGGTCTCGTTATGGAAGCTGCTGAGCAGGCTCATCTGCGACCAGTCGCTTTCATTGCCCCACGGCGTGGTGACGACGGCTTCATCGACCACGGTGCAAAGCACGTAACGCGCGGCCGTCACCTGGCTGCTTTCGGCGCCTTCGTGCTGTGCGCGAGCGTCGAACAGTTTCAGCGCGTCGGTCAGTCGCTTATTGAGTGCGTGCAGGTCTTCGCGGGTGTCGCTGTGCTTGAGCCGCACCACTTCCGACAACACCTCTGACCCAGCGGCCACCAGGGAGTTGAGGCTGATATTGAACGTCTCTGCCGGGCGCAGGCGCGCAGCGTAGATCATCCGCTCTTCAAGCTGCTCAAAGCGCGGCGGTGCAGCGAAATCTGTCAGCGGACTTTGCGCCGGCCCGCGGCCCTGCCGGTCGAGCAGGACGGTTTTATCGTCCTGATGGTGTCCCGTGTCCTTGATCATGTCGGTCAGTTCCTGATGGCCCAGAATTTCAATTCGAGTTCGGCAAATTCGCCGGACACATGGAACGCGAAGCCGCCGGAGCGCTCGAGTTGAGCCAGGTCATCGGAACTGAGTTCGAGGATGAAATAGGTTTTGTTGGAGTGAAACGCAATCTGCCGCGGGGCCACCGGCAACGGTCTGACCTTGATGCCTGGCAGATGCAGATTCACCAAGTCACGGATGCGCTCCACCGGTGCCACTTTCAGGTGCGCCGGCAGGCGATGGCGCAGCTCTTCGGGGTCGCAGTCGGCGCTGGCCGCGAGTACAAACGACGCCGAGCCCAGCAGTTTGTGGTCGTGCAATGGCGAGACGATGATCCCGTACTGACGCGCTTGCAGGACAAGTTCGATGGCGTGCTGCTCAAGCACCATCGACAGCACCTGACGAATCGCTTCCATCAACTTGCGAAAGCTCGCGCCCTGGTCACTGTGCTGGTAACGGCTGTCCAGACGTGGGCGTTTGCTGTCGTTGGAAAAGGTCGCCAGGTCACCAAGCATGGTCAACAGCGTGCGATACAACTCTTCCGGGTGAACCTGCTCCAGGCCGAGGTAGTGACGCAGCAACAACTCGGTGCGGTTGATCAGTTGCAACATCATGAAGTCGCCAACTTCGGCGCCACCGACCTTTCCGTTAGAGCGAATGCGTTCAGCGATGGCGTCGCCGCGGTGGCCGAGCAGGCTGATCACCTCTTTGAGGCACGACAGCAGGTAGCTGGACGAATGCGCCTGAATGTAAGTCGGCACGAAGTCCGGATCGAGGGTTATCACGCCGTCGGGCGTAGTGTCGAGCACGTCGCAGATCTTCAATTTCACATAGGCCTGATCGCTCTGCTGCTCGCCCAGCAACAGTTTGAAGTCCGGTCGTCCACAGCTGATTTGGCTGACGGAGTCATCACCGGCGTTGGAGTCGGCTACGTCGGCTTCGTACGCAGTGAACCGCGCCAGCACTTCGGATTGCTCCGGGCGACGTGATTCGATGTGGTTACCGGTGACCAGCGGCAGCGTCAGATAAATCGGCGTGTTGCCCGTGCTCGGCGGCACATCAAGCGCCAGCGGCTCAGTGCTGCCAACGAGCTCGAACAGGCTTCCGTCCGGGAGAACCCCCGAGGCGTGGCTGATAACGAGTTTGCCCATGTTGAGGAACTGCAAATCAATGTCGAGGCTGAGAAAGCCCCAGGTGTAGCTGCCCAGCAACTGGGTGCGGGTTTTCATCTGGTGATCGTAGTAACGATCGCTGTGCTGAAAGTGCTGGGGGCGCAGCAGCATGCCTTCCTGCCAAATGACTTTATGGAGATTCATGATCAGTCATCCGCCCTGGCAAGCGTTTCATGGCTGTTGCGGATGCCGGCCTGGTCGAGGATCAATTCGACTTCGGTGATTTCCTTAGGCGTGATTGGCACGGTGTAGCGCCATTTGGTTTCCGGTAGGTCGCGGTAGGCTGCGAGGATTCCGACGTAACGGCTGCCCTCTTTCGCAGTGAGCTTGAG
The DNA here is from genome assembly GCF_009761815.1 of Pseudomonas sp. PB120. Taxonomy (GTDB): domain Bacteria; phylum Pseudomonadota; class Gammaproteobacteria; order Pseudomonadales; family Pseudomonadaceae; genus Aquipseudomonas. Next base: position 35,275 of record NZ_RWIN01000036.1, on the reverse strand, counting down.
TTCGACACGTTCGCCCGGACGCAGCTCGATCTCTTCGCTGACGACCAGATCCGGGGCCAGGGACTCCTTGGCTCGCTCATAAAGGCTGAAGAAGTCGGCGTTCTCGAACGCCACCGGGTGCTTGAGTTCCAGCAGATGCACCACGATCGGCGACGGACGTCCGTTGAGATCCGGGTTCAACTGATCGCTGGCGGTGAGGTTCAGGTTGAGTTTGGTGAGGTGGGAGTACGGCGACAACGACGAGCAACCGGCCAGCAGCACCAGGGCTATCATCGCCATGAGCGTCTTGAAAAAAGCGGTTGGACAGCGAGACATGCACATCATCCTTGGTGGTCGGTGTGAAGGGTGGAAATCAGGCGGATCTGCTCTTCGTAGGCCTGGGCGAAGTCGCGGGCCAGCAGTCGTTCGCTCCAGTCGTCGTCCTGACGCAGGGCCTGGTGATAACGACCGTACGCTCTCCAGCGGCTGCCGGACGTCGTTAGTAACGGCTTGTTGTCGCGCTCGAAACGCAGGGTCAATTGTTGGGGCGAGAAGTGTTCCAGCGTGCCGCGAACAGCAGCGCGGCTGGCGGTCAGCAAGGCCACTTGATGCGCCTGCAAATCGCGGAATGCCCGTGAGATCGACTGCTCGGCTGGCAGCTGACCGGGTTTGTTCGGCTGCAACAAAATCCCCAGTGCTTCACTGGCATCAACTGCAAATTTCAGTGGATTTTTGTGGGATCCTTGCACCGTGGTCTGGGCAAGGCGCAGTTCGTTCTTCAGTTCGCTGCGAGTGCGCAGGCTCTGCTGCAAACCACCGACACTTTGTTTGAGCAGGCGCGCAGCGTTAAGCGCCATGGCTTCCCGGGCATCTTGGCCAAGGCCTTCGAGGTCCACACCCAGTGCGGCCCCGAAGTGTTTCCAGAATCCTTCACTCTGACCCTCGGCCGCTTTGGGTACAGGTGCGGGCACGGGTTCTGCCGGGGCTTCGACCAGCTGCGGCACCACCATGCTTTCCATGTCGATGCGTGCATAGTCGGCGCGCTGACAGGTGTCCTTGATGGCGGCACTCGGGGAGATCAGCTCGTCGATTTCCGAGTACACGTGCTCTTGCGGGTCAAGGGCGTTCAGCGGGTCGAGGTCGAGGAATGCATTGTCCGGAATGATGCTGCGCGCAGCTTGCGGACGACCGGCGTCTACACCGAAACTCGCCGGGGCACGTAGCAACCGCGCACGGATCTCGAAGTCACCCAACACGTATATGCTGCCGTGCTCAATGCGTATAGCTTCACCCTTGCGCAGACAAGTGCCGCTTCCGCTGTCCTGAATACCGTTGCTACTGGTATCGGTCAGAAAAAAAGTGCCATCGCGGTAGCTGATCAACGCGTGGTGGTTGGACAGGTGGCGCTTGCGGTCCGGGATAATCCAGTCGCAATCCTCGCCACGGCCAATCACGCCGCCGGCCTGTTTGAAGGTCTTCTCGCGCAAATCCGTAGGCACGAACTGCTTGGTATCCAGCATTTCGAAAACCAGTTCCATGGTGCTGCTCCTTGCGGTCACTTGCCGCGATTGACCGCCTGCGGATCACCCAAAGGGCGATAGGTGTTGTCGTTGAATTTGTAATTGCTGCTGCAGGCGCCGAGGCCGCATAGAACGACGAGGGTCAGCAGGACGGCTTGCCAGTGACGAACAGACATCAGAGGGTCTCCAGGGGTAGGCAAAGTACAAAAACATTGAGCTCAGTCATCAATGGCGCCGGTGTTGATATTCAGGCGACTGAGGCGGTACAGCAGCGTGCGACGTGGCAGGCCGAGTTCACGGGCCGTGAGGGTCTGGTTGCCGGCGTTTTTGCGCAGGCAATCGAGCAGCAGGCTGCGTTCGAACTGCGCCAGGCGTTCACGCAAATTCAGGCTGATGTATTTCGGCGCCGGTTCCATGCGCAGGGAAAAATGCTCTGCCAGCAACTCGCCGCCCTCACACAACAGCACGGCGCGTTCGACCAGACCCTTGAGTTCGCGCACGTTGCCCGGGAAGGCATAACCGGACAGACGATCCAGCGCCGCATCGGACCAGCCCACCGCATCGCGTTGCAAAAACGAGCAGGCCTTTTCGGCGAAATTCCGGGCCAGATCGAGAATGTCGCCTTCACGCTGGCGCAGCGCCGGTAACTCGATGGGGAACTGCGCGAGCCGGTAGTACAAGTCCTCGCGAAATTTGCCTTCGCCTACCAGCGCGGACAAATCCCGGTGGGTCGCGGCGATGATGCGCACGTCGATTTTGTGGGTGTCGTTGGAACCGAGCGGACGAATTTCGCCTTCCTGCAACACGCGCAACAATTTGGCTTGCAAGGACAACGGCATGTCGCCGATTTCATCGAGCAACAAGGTGCCGCCATTGGCTGCATCGAATAGTCCGGCACGATCGCGGTCTGCGCCGGTGAAAGCGCCTTTGCGATAACCGAACAGCTCGCTCTCCAGCAGGCTCTCGGGGAACGCGGCGCAGTTCTGCACAATGAACGCCTGCGAACGGCGCGGGCCGCAGTCGTGGATGGCGCGCGCGACCACTTCTTTACCGGTGCCGGTTTCTCCGCGCAGCAACACCGTGTAAGGGCTGTGCAGGACTTTGCTGATCAGCGAATAGGTGTCGCGCATGGCCTTGCTCTTGCCGATCAGGCCATAACCGCTGGCATTCGGGACGCTGGCTTTGAGCGGTCGCGCATCATCCGTTGGCGGACGCAGACGTTGCAGCAAGTGCAGTTGGCCGAGTACGAACGAACCCAGTTGAGCGAGGGAATCGGCGAAGCCCTGGAGGTCGACGTGCTGGCGGCTGGCGCACACCAACAAACCTTCGGCGGCTTTTCGCCGATTGACCAGCGGTACGCACAACAGTGATTGCCACGGCGCGACCTGGGGTGGCAGGAAGCCGGTTTCGTGCAGGCTGCCGTTCAATTTGCCAAGACTTACCACACGGTTCTGGCACAGAGCAAATTGCAGCAATTGCTCGTCGTCGTAATCCGCCGGCAGGCTCGCCGCTTCCCGCGGCTGGAGCACTCCGTTCAGAAACTCGGCGTTCATCCCCAGACATGTGTGCGTCGCGTCCAGCAGGTACAACTGCGTCAGCTCACAACCGCTGAGCTGCGCCACGGCACGCATGAAATCGCCCAATAGCGCCGCGCCGTCCGCCGCTCGTGAGAGGCTGGCGAACTGCGCCAGCAAGGCTTCTGCATAGTTCAACGGCTGCGGCACTTGAGTAAACATCACACCCACCTCAGGCGAACTCGCACGTCACGCGGGCATCGCCGTCGAGCGTGGCGTTGACACGCTTGAGCATTTCTCCAGTAGCCATCGCATCGAGTAAACGGTCGGCAACCAGCGGCAGCACGTGCAAGTCGAGCAAGTGATCGATCAAACGCGCGCCGCTGTCACTTTGAGTGCAGCGTTCGGCCAGGTAATCGACGAGGTCCTGCGAGTAGCTGAAATCCAGCTGCCGACGATTCAATCGCTCGCCCAGGCGACCGAGTTTTATTTCGATCAACTCGCGCAGCACCGGGCCGTTGACCGGGTAGTAAGGCACCACGCGCATCCGCGCCAGCAACGCCGGTTTGAAGTGTTTGCTGAGCACCGGGCGGAGGGTTTCTTCAAGCTTTTCGGCCGTTGGTCGCGCGCCGTTTTCGCAAAGCTCGCTGATGTGGTCGCTACCCAGGTTCGAGGTCATCAGGATCAACGTGTTGCGGAAATTGATCTCACGCCCTTCCCCGTCGTTGGCCACGCCTTTGTCGAAAATCTGGTAGAACAGGTTCAGCACGTCCGGATCAGCTTTCTCGACTTCATCGAGCAGCACCACCGAGTACGGTTTCTGACGCACAGCTTCGGTGAGCATGCCACCCTCGCCGTAACCGACGTAGCCGGGCGGTGCACCGATCAGACGCGAGACGGTGTGCTTCTCCTGGAATTCAGACATGTTGATGGTGGTAAGAAAGCGCTCGCCGCCGTACAGCAAATCCGCCAGGGCCAGTGCGGTTTCGGTTTTACCCACACCGCTCGGGCCGACCAGCAGGAACACGCCGACCGGTGCATCTGGTTTGTCCAGGCCGGCTGCGGTGGCACGCATCGAGCGGTCCAGTGCATGAACCGCTTGTTCCTGCCCACGAATACGAGTGCGCAGATCGGTGGCGAAACTGGCGACTTTAGCGTTGTGTTCGCGGGCCAATTGCGCCAGCGGTACGCCGGTCCAGGCGCTGACCACTTCAGCCACCAAGCGCGGGCAGACCTCGAAACTCACCAGGCGTTCTTTGACTTGGGACTCTGTCAGTAGGCGGTGGGCTTCGTTTAGCGCTGCTTCAAGGGACGCCACGTCGTCCGCTGGTGCTTCAAGACAGTCCTCAACTGTGGCGGTCGGCTCGATGGCAACGACTTCTCGCGCCTTGGCCAGTTGTTGGCGCAGGTCCAGCAGTCGCTCGGCCAGTTCTTTCTGTTCGGTCCAGTGGGTTTCCAACGTGCCCCTTTCTTCGTCGGCAGCGACCAGGCGATTTTCCAATGCGTGCAGCGCCTCGTGATCGATCAGCAAACCCGCGTCGGCATCACGGCGTAGCGCCTGTCGCTGACAGCTGCCTTCGGCCAGCTCGCTACGCAAGAGCTCCAGGCTTTCCGGGGCGGCAGCAAGGCTGATGCGGACGCGAGCGCAGGCGGTGTCGAGCACGTCGACGGCTTTATCCGGCAACTGGCGGCCCGCGAGATAGCGAGCCGACAACTCGGCCGCTGCGACCACCGCGTCATCGCGCAGATAGATGCCGTGGCTCTTTTCGTACACCTGAGCCAGTCCACGGAGAATGGTCACCGCTTCGCTGACGGTCGGTTCGTGCAGTAGCACTGGTTGGAATCGACGGGCCAGGGCCGGGTCTTTTTCGAAGTACTTCTTGTACTCCGCCCAAGTCGTAGCCGCGATGGTGCGTAACTCGCCGCGGGCCAGGGCTGGCTTGAGCAGGTTGGCTGCGTCAGAACCACCGGCATTACCGCCCGCGCCGATCAGCGTGTGGGCCTCGTCGATAAACAGGATGATCGGTTTCGGCGAGGCTTTGACTTCGTCGATCACGCCTTTTAGGCGACGTTCGAATTCACCTTTGACGCTGGCACCGGCTTGTAACAGCCCCATGTCCAGCGACAACAGCTCCACGCCTTTCAAGACCGGCGGCACTTCCCCGGCCACAATCCGTGAGGCCAGGCCTTCGACAATCGCGGTTTTACCGACGCCCGCCTCACCCACCACAATCGGGTTGTTCTTGCGACGACGCGCAAGGATGTCGACCATCTGCCGAATCGCGCCGTCGCGGCACAACACCGGGTCAAGTTTGCCGTCGCGGGCCTGTTGAGTCAGGTTGTGGGTGAAGCGCTCCAGTAAGGATTCGCCAGGCACGGCACGCTTGCCGGTGGCCGGTTGCTCTTTCTGGGACAGGGCAAATTCTTTCAGACGCTCGATGTTCAGCTTGGCCAACAACGACTGATAGCGGCTGCCGGCGTACCGCATCGGATTGCGTAGCAGCGCAAGGATCAGCGCGGCTTGCCCGACCTGGCTTTGGCCCAATTCGAGGTTGGCCACCAGCAACGCATCCTGCAGCCACTGCACCAGTTCCAGGGCGAACACCGGGTTGCGCGAAGCGCTGTGCTCGACCCGCGATTGCAGCGCGGCGTTCAGCTGCCCGGCGTCCACTTCAGCCTCTTGCAGCGCACGCGCGAGCAGGCCTTGCGGACGCTCCAGCAGACCGAGCAGCAAGTCTTCGACGAGTATTTTGCTGCCGCCACGTGCGACGCAACGCTCGGCAGAGCTTTCCAGATCGCGACGGGCTTCGGCATCCAGTGCCTGGATCAGTTGTTGCAGGTCTACGTTGATCATTGATCATCTGTCCTTAATGAATTTTGCTGCCCAGGGTCACCACGCCGTCCGCTTTTTTGCGGCCGAGCCAACTGGTCCATCCCAGGCGACAGGCGTTCTGCTCGCCGATGCGCAGTTCGCGGATTTCTTCCTGTCGCAGGACCAGGCGAATGTCGTAGTCGAGCGGGTCACGCAGGGTGAACCGCACTAGCGCGCACAGTGGCTGGTAGCCGAAACCGATCGGCAGGAACTCGTGAAAGCGCTGCCAGTCGAGTTCGCGGATGTGAATGCGGAATTTGCCGCTGCGGTCGCGTACGTTCTCGCCAAGCACCAGGTCTTCGCCGAGCAGGCTGTTGGCGCGACCCAGGCGATTGCGCTGTTCGTCGAGAATTTCCACGCGGCGCTCGATGCATTGCTCGATGGTCAGCTCGGCGTGCTTGAAGTAGTAACGCAGCACCGCTTCGATCAGTGCCGCCGAATGCGCTCGTAAACTGAGCAGGCCGAGGTATGGCAGCAGGCGTTTCCAGTTGAGTTCCCGGGCGTTGCGAATCTCTTCACCCCCTAGGCCGATCAGCGCAAATAGCTGGGAAGAAAACGGGTCCAGCGCGCCACTCTGGAAGCTGGCGCGGTAGCGGTATTTTTGCCAGATCGGCAGCATCAGTCGTTGCAGACGATGGTGGAACAGGTCGAAGAAGTTGCGGGTCGGGTTGCCATCCTCACCGTCGCCCAGCGCCTGTTCACCGTAGAACGCCGGCAATGGCGAGCCGGAACCTACCAGGCCGATCAAGTTGAATCGCAGGCGCGCACGCATCTGCCCGTGCTCATGGAAAAACTCCACGCGATCAACATCACTGCCCGGAAAACCCAGGCTCGGGTTGGCCTGAAACTCCAGTTGGTCGTACAGATCGTCTTCGCTCAAGTGCGGGTGTGCATGGCGCAGCCGGTCAATCACCAGCAGCACGGCCTGAAACAGCGAGTACTCACGGATTACCTGCGTCAGCCCGCTTAAAGCAGAGGCTGCAGGCCCATGCGTGGTGTCCATTGGTACACCTCTCCTTGTGTACTGGTTACCCGCAACTCGTGATACGAATTGAGGCTGGCGTAAAGCGCGAAAAACTCGTTTAGCACCGAAGCGAACACAAACAGATCGCCTTCACCGATATAGCCTTGCGGGTCGATCGTCAGCTCCGTGCGCAATCCGCGAACCGGCAACCCTCGGTGCAGCCGGTCGACATGTTGGTGCTGGATTGACTTGAGTCCGCCCAGCAGGCATTTGCTGATTTTTTCAGCCTGTTGGTCGTAATAGCGCGGCAGGTCATAGGTTTCGAGAATCACCTTCAGCGCATTGACGTCAGCCAGCGACAGGTAGTTGAGCGACATGTTGCTGATGAGCTTCCACAGGAAGTCGCGATTCAGCGGCGGTGCGAAACTGGCAGTGGCCGGGGTGATGTTGCGGAAGCTCAGGAACTCCGGCGTTTTATCGCTGGCCATGCAGATGTCGCCGAGCTTGAGCTTGTGCGGCAGGTTCTGGTTGGTGCACATCAGCTCGATCGACAGGGTTTCGTTGGCTTCGGTGTGACGGATGCCGAAGCTCAGGTAGGTGTCGAGGCCGTCGTGTTGCGAAGACGAACGTTGGCGGATGCTGTAGTGCGGTCGGCTGGTGGGCACGTCGAAACTCGGGTCGTGCTCGAAGGACTCGAACGGCACGTACGCCTGATAGCCCCGACCACCCGTCTGATAGCCGGTGACGGTTTCCACCGAGAACACGCCGCAGTTTTCCAGATCGTATTTGGCGGGCATCAGCAAGTATTCATCCTGCTTGCCATCGAGGCGGATCGGCAGTGCGTCGTGCTTGAACAGGTTGACGATCGGCGTGCAGTGGAGCTTCACATTGTCCAGCGTTGGACGCAGACGCTGCATGCCGCTCTTGCGAATGTCGAAGCGCAATTCGAGACCTCGCATCTGCTTCAACGCTTCTTCCGGCAGCGCGTTGAGCAGGTCCAGACCGTTGACGTCGACGAAGAGGAATTTGTCCTGAAAAGCGAAGTATTCCTGCAGATAGCGATAGCCACGGAAAGTGTTCAGCGGATACGGAATCAAGGCTTCTTCTTCGGCAAAACCCACCGGCTGCACGCGATTACCGGGCATTTTGAATATCATCGGGGTACCGCTGACGCCATTGACAGGCTTGCCGGCGGCGTCCAGCGGGATCAGCTCGATGCTTTCCAGGTAGCGCAACAGACTGAGGTAGAGCATCTGGCTGATGTATCGCTCGCCGGCAAAGTGCAGGCGCAGACGACTCAACTCCAGTTCACCGAGGTGGCCGTCGACGCTCATCTCCAGCCGCAGGCTCAACAGCGAACCCTTGCCCTTCACCGAATAATTCAGCGCGGCCAGATCCAGCGGCAACACTTCAGTCGGGTAGCAGGTGCGGAAACTACAAATCACGCCATTGATCGGCGTGCTCTCCACCGGCGTGTCGCGCTCGACCTTTGACGCCGGCCCCGAGCGCTTCAAGGGGTCGAACTGCAAGATGCTGAATGCCGGCAGCGGTCGCATGTAGTTTGGCCACAGCAGCTGCATCAGCGAGTGGCTGAGCTCCGGCAATTCGTCATCGAGTTTCTGTCGCAAGCGCCCGGTGAGAAACGCAAAACCTTCCAGCAACCGCTCTACGTCAGGATCCCGCCCAGCCTGACCCAGAAAAGGCGCCAATGCCGGGCTACGCTCGGCGAATCGACGACCCAACTGGCGAAGCGCGGTGAGTTCGCTTTGGTAGTAGTGGTTGAAAGACACGCGCAACACCTTGTCGTTAACTGACGTTGACTTGACCGCTGCCATTCAGGCGCGCGGCGAAACTGACCTGTCGCTTGAAGCCGTCCACCTCCAACAGGCCTTCAATGCTGAAGGACAGGCGAAGCTGATCGTGATCACGCGGCTGGGAGATGACACGCACTTTGCTCAGACGCGGCTCGTAGGTTTCGATGAAACTTTCGATGGCCCTGCGGGCTTGGCTCAGGGAGTCGTGCAGGCTCAGGCGCATGTCATTGAGATCGGGCAGCCCGTAGTCGGGCAGCGTTTGCACGCTGCCCGCACGGGTGCTGAGCATCTTGGCGAGATGGGCCGCCACGGACGCCATGGCGCTGGCCTCACGGCTCCAGCCGACGCGTTTGCCCGCGTCGCCACCCAAGCGTTCGAAAAGGCTGCCGTATCCAGTCATGCGTCAGCTCCGCTTACTCTTTGTCCAGCTTGCCAACCAGCGACAGGGTGAAATCGGCCCCCATGTACTTGAAGTGCGGGCGCACGTTCAGGTTGACGCGGTACCAGCCAGGTTCGCCTTCAACATCACTGACGATGATCTGAGCTGCGCGCAGCGGACGACGCCCGCGGACTTCGGCACTCGGGTTTTCCTGATCGGCGACGTACTGGCGGATCCACTTGTTGAGTTCCAGCTCGAGGTCGATGCGCTCTTTCCACGAACCGAGTTGTTCGCGCTGCAGCACTTTCAGGTAATGAGCCAGGCGGTTGACGATCATCATGTAGGGCAGTTGGGTGCCGAGCTTGTAGTTCAGCTCTGCGGTTTTGCCCTCTGCACTGATGCCGAAGAACTTCGGTTTCTGCACCGAGCTCGCGGAGAAGAAGGCCGCGTTGTCGGAACCTTTGCGCATGGTCAAAGAAATGAAACCTTCATCGGCCAGTTCGTATTCACGACGGTCGCTGACCAGAACCTCGGTCGGGATCTTGGTTTCGATTTCGCCCATGCTTTCGAAGTGGTGCAACGGCAGGTCTTCAACCGCGCCACCGCTCTGCGGCCCGATGATGTTCGGGCACCAGCGGAATTTGGCGAAGCTGTCGGTCAGCTTGGTGCCAAATGCGTAGGCGGTGTTGCCCCACAGGTAGTGCTCGTGGCTGTTGGCGACGGTTTCCTTGTACACGAACGATTTGACCGGATTTTCTTCCGGGTCGTAGGGGTTGCGCAGCAGGAAACGCGGCACCGTCAGGCCGACGTAACGGGAGTCTTCCGACTCGCGGAAACTCTGCCATTTGGCGAATTGCGGGCCGTCGAAGTGATCTTTCAGGTCCTTCAAGTCCGGCAGGCCGGTGAAGCTTTCCAGGCCGAAGAATTTCGGGCCGGCAGCCGCAATAAACGGTGCGTGCGACATGCAGGCAACGCTGGACACGTACTGCATCAGCTTCACGTCCGGAGAGCTCGGAGACATGAAGTAGTTCGCGATGATCGCGCCCACCGGCTGACCACCGAACTGACCGTATTCAGCGGTATAGATGTGCTTGTACAGGCCAGCCTGCATGACTTCCGGCGAATCTTCGAAGTCGTCCAGCAGGTCTTGTTTGGAGACGTTGAGGATTTCGATCTTGATGTTTTCACGGAAGTTGGTGCGCTCGACCAGCAACTGCAAGCCACGCCACGACGACTCCAAAGCCTGGAAGTCCGGGTGGTGCAGGATTTCGTCCATCTGACGGCTGAGCTTGGCATCGATCTCGGCGATCATGCGGTCAACCATGGCTTTCTTGACCGGCTCACCGTTGTTTTGCGGCTTGAGCAGTTCTTCAATGAACGCCGACACTCCGCGCTTGGCGATGCCGTAGGCTTCGTCGTCCGGGGTCAGGCGGGTTTCGGCGATGATGCTGTCGAGAAGGCTGTATTCGCGGTCCTCGTTGCTTTTTTGCTGCGCTGCGCTGTTGATCATGGCGTTGGCTTCCTTGGCTGATGGAGACTCAGGCGACCTGGACTGCGGCATTCAGGCCCAGCTCACCCAATACGCGACCGCGGGATTCATCGTCGGCGAGCACGCCTTCGATGGCTTTGCGGAATGCTGGCGTATTACCCAGCGGACCCTTGAGGGCCACCAGTGCGTCGCGCAGCTCCATCAGTTTTTTCAGCTCGGGCACTTGCTCGACCAGGCTGGCCGGGTTGAAGTCCTTCATCGAGTTGATGCGCAGTATCACGGCCAGTTCTTCAGTGTCGCTGTCGTCCTGAAGACGGTTCGGCACGCTCAGCGTCAGTTCCAGCGCTTGCTTGGCCAGCACCTCGTCGAAGGTCATCTTGTCGATGCTGATCGGCTTGCGATCTTCGACGTTGCGTTCGTCCTTGCGGTGGGTGTAGTCACCGATTGCCAGCAGTTTCAACGGCAGTTCAATCTCTTCCTGAGCACCACCGGTGGCAGGTTTGAAAGTGACGTTGATTCGTTCCTTGGGGGCTACCGAGCCTTCTTTGGCCATGGCTTTTTTCCTTGCGGTTGTGGCCCGGAGGCCTAATCGAGTACCACTTCAAGATCGAGGTGGCACAGCCTGCGATGTATCTCTTCCTTGCACTCACGGACGACATGGCTCTGCGGCAACAACTCGCAGCAGCTATTCAGCAAATGCAGCACTTCCAGCGCAAGGTCGGGCTCCCATGCGTGCAGGCCTGAGTCCTGTAATGTTTGGTCGAGGGTGTCGAGTTGGGTCTTGGCCAGTTCGTATTTCCTGGCGATGAAGCAGAGCCGTGCGAGGGCGAACTGCCAGAAGAATCGAGCGCGGCCGCCATGGGCGCCTTGCAGGCCTTGCTTGAGGATTTGCACGGCGGCCTTGAGGCCATCCTTGTGCAGAATCGGCAGGGCTACTTCCAGGGCGATGTCCCAGGCCGGCTGAGTGTCGGTGACTTCGACCTTGGGGGGTGGACTGGCGCTTTGCAGATGCGGCATGACGTGGTCGCTGATCCAGTCGCGGGTGGCGGGATCGGCGAAGGGCGCGCCGTCGTGATAGCGCAATTCGATAATGCCGGGCAGACGCTGGATCAAAAGCGCGAAGTGGACTTCCACTTCCCGCATGGCCAGTTCGGCGTTCAAACCCTGCAGACATTCCCAGATCATCCGCTGGCCGTCGAACCAGAACGGTGCCTTGGCCAGGCTGGCCTCAAGTTCAACCAACAAGTCGGCGTACTTGGCCTGGTCGAAGCGATCCTGATAGTCCTTGAGCTTGTCTGCCGGCAGCCCGCGCAACGCGGTGACCTGCTCGGCGTTGCGCTCGGGCATGGCGTCAATGGGCAGCCAGAGCAACGTGCGATTGAGGCGCAGGGCGCGCAGATCGGTGGCTTTTTGCTTGAGCCACCAGGCGCATAACGGGCGCGCACTTTCCTGCTGGGTGCGCAGGGCCTTCTGGGCGTCCTTTTCGTTGTCGATGGGTGCGTCGGGCGTGAATAACTGCGTGGCGACCTGCTTGACCTGAGCCACCGCAGCGCTCACCACTCCGGGTTGCGGTTGGTTGTCGGCAGCGCGCTGGACCATGTTCTTCAAGCGGCGGGAGAGCGGCAACAGTAGCGGCGCATCGTCGCGTAAATGCTGGGTACAGGCTGCGTCGAGCCCTTCCAGATGCTCCACCAGTTGGCGAAACATTGGCAGCTGTTCCTTGATCGCGACGTTTTCGGTCAGCACCTGCTCAAGACGCGACACCAGCCAGCTGATGGCAGCGGAGCGGGTGCGGTCTTTGTGCGGATAGACGTCGGCCCAGTGATGCTCACTCAAGTGGTGCAGCAAACCGAGACCGGCCAGCAGCCCTTGAAAGGATTCACGTTGGTACAAGGCCCAGGTCAACCAGGCCGCCACGCGCAAATCCTTGGACTGGGTGCGCAGCAGGTTTTCGCTGTTTTCGCGGATTTTCTGCCAGTCGGTCTGACCGCTTTCGTGCATGGAGCGGGCTTTACCCAACTCACTTTCCAGCGCTTCGAATTCTATCGAGAAGCGCACATCCTCGCCCGCGAAATGCTCTTTGGAAATAGAGGATTTTGCGAGTTCGAGATAATGCTGGGAAAGTTTGCTTGAGTAGGACATCCATGACCCTTAATTTGGATTACAGCCATACACCAATTGATAATCGCGCTCTTTTAAATGGACGCTTCGTATTCGTTATTTCTTGTAGGAGATTTCTCTACATGCAGTAGGAGAAACATTTAAATTGTATGAATTGCTCATTCAGAAGCACTCCCTGTGACCGGCGTGCAGCATGCCAAAAATAAAACAAGATAAATGTAGGAAGCTTCCGAAAATTCACCATTACAAAAAAATAAACCAAGTAAGCCAACGGAAATAAAATTTCGTATCTCTGTAGGACACTGAGCAGCACTCAGTAACGCGAGAAGTTTCGCACCGGGATTAAGGAGTCTTCCTACATCATTCTTTCAAGCACTTGGTTAGCGTCCCCGAAACATTGCGATAAGTTTCAGCATCGCACTCTTAATTCTTATTCGGCTTAAGGACGAGCCACGGACAGCAAAAGGATAAGCGCATGTTCGCACCGGCCAATGCCGCCCTCTTCACCCTGACCATTCCCACCGTTCGCAACGACTTCCAGGTGCTGGCCTTTGAGGGCACCGAAACCCTTAGCACCCTGTACGCCATTCAAATCGACCTGGTCAGCGAATACCCCGATGTCGACCTGGAACGCCTGCTCGGCCAACCGGCATTCCTGCAGTTCGGGTTGAACGGCGAAGGGATGCATGGGGTGCTGGACGCCGTGTCCACCCACGACGTCGGCATCCGCCTGAGTCGCTATCGTGTGCACCTGGTGCCGGCGCTGCATTACGCGCAGTTCAGCCACGATCAACGGATTTTCCAGCGCCAGACGGTGCCGCAGATCATCGAGCAGGTGCTCAAGGGCCACGGCATCCTGGCCGACGCGTTCACCTTCCATGTCCGTACCAGCCCCGAACGCGAATATTGCACCCAGTACGGGGAAAGCAACTTTGAGTTCATCCAGCGCTTGTGCGCCGAGGCGCGGTCTCACCTGGCATCACCAACATTCCCCAGACGGCCATCGGCTGGTGTTCACCGATGACTACACCTTCTTGACCAAACTGGGCGAAACCCCGTTTCATCCGGACGCCGGCAGGGTCGCGGAGCATCCGGTGGTCCGCCAGTTCTCCATGGGTTTTCGCACCCGTCCCAGCCAGGTCACCCGCCGCTATTACGACCTGAAACGCCCCAGCCGGCTGCGGGAAAGTCGCTTCAGCGCCGAGTTCACCCCCGAGCTCGAAGACTACCGATACCCGCTGGAGTTCGAGACTGAAAAACAGGGCGATCAACTCGCCCGCCAGGCCCTGGAACGGCACCGCGCCGACTACCAGGTGGCCGAGGGCACCAGCGATCAGCCGTCGCTGCGCAGCGGCCATTTTTTCAACCTGACCGATCATCCCCGCGCGCCGTACAACGACCTTTGGTTGCTGCTCAGCGTGACGCACGCGGGCAAACAACCTCAGGTGCTCGAAGAATTCGCCGCCAACACCCCCGAACCGGAGCACGGTTTTATCCAGGGCTACCGCAACCACTTCAGCGCGCTGCCCTGGGATGTGTTTTATCGGCCCCCGCTGCCGGCGCCCCGACCGGTGCTGGCCTGCCAGACCGCCCGCGTCACCGGCCCGGTCGGCGAAGAGATCTACTGCGATGAATTCGGTCGCGTCAAAGTCGAATTTCATTGGGACCGGGCCAAGCACAACAGCGAACACAGCAGTTGCTGGCTGCGGGTTTGCTCCAGCTGGGCGGGGGACGGTTTTGGCGCGGTGACCATTCCGCGGGTGGGCATGGAAGTCCTCGTCAGCTACCTCGAAGGCAATCCCGATCACCCAGTGATCACCGGCTGCCTGGTCAACCGGGTCACGCCCGCGCCCTACCCCTTGCCGGCGAACAAAACCAGAACCGTGCTGCGCAGCCACAGCTCCCCGTCCACCGGCGGTTACAACGAACTGTCGATTGAAGACCGCGCCGGAATGGAGTTGGTCTACCTGCGGGCGCAGCGGGACATGGAGCAGAAGATCGAGAACGACAGCCGTCTGGAGGTGGGTAACCAACGTCGGGAGAGCATCAAGGGCGACAGCATCAGCGTGCTCGGCGCTGAAGAACATCGCACGGTCACGGCGGATCGCAAGGTTCAGCTCAAGGCCAGCGATTATCTGCAAGTCGACGGCAGCCGCCACACCCGAATTGGCGAGGCGCTGGTGGTGGAGGCTGGCGAACAGGTGCATATCAAGGCCGGGGCCAGTCTGGTGCTGGATGGGGGCGCCAGCCTGACGTTGAAGGCGGGGGGTCACCATCTGGTGATTGATGCGGGTGGGGTGTTCAGCAGCACCGCGATTGAGGATGGCGGTTCGCCGCTGGTGGGGATGGCGGCGCAGGGGTTGTTGCCGGGGACGGTGGCGGGGTTGTTGGCGGCGGTGGTGCCTGAGCCGTTGGAAATTGATGAAGCGGAGGAGCTGGAGGAAGAAGAGGAGGAAGTTGAAGAAGAAGGCATTACGTTGCGGATCGGGGTGTTTTTTGATGGGACCGGGAACAACCGCGTCAACAGTGAAAGTGTCGCTGGGTGTTATGCGCGAGATGTGAATCTGCTGGAGGAGGCGGAGGATATTCAGCAGTTTTGCAAAATGCACGGTTACGACGGTCAGGGAAGCGTGCCGGATAACAGCTATGGGAACGACACCAGCAATGTGGCGAAGCTGCATGACCTTTACACCGATGACAGTGAGCGTCTGTTGGCGAATGACGAAACTATCGGTTTTATCCCCGTCTACCTGGAAGGTATCGGTACTAGCAGTGGTGAAGAGGGTTCACGCTTTTCTCAAATGACCGGTTTAGGCGCACATGGCGTATTGGCGAGAGTTGAGCAAATCCCTGCACTCATTTTGGAAAAAATCAGGAAATTTGAAAGGGTAAATCCAAAACGAAAAATTGAACGTATCGAATTCGATATCTTCGGTTTTAGTCGAGGCGCTGCCGCTGCGCGACACTATGCCAATGAAGTCTTTACAGGAGAGCAAAGCCCGTTGGCTACATTGCTGCCAGCTGATTCGCCATTGTTTGTCGAAGACTTTTCCTGGCGCACCAATACCGATGTCACCATCAATTTTATTGGCATCTTCGATACCGCCGCTGCCATCGCAAAAATTGCCGACGGCGATTTGAGCGTCCATGACGCCATCAACCCCGGCGTCAACTGGTACTTGGCGCCCGATATTGCCAAAAAAATCGTGCACTTGGTGGCGCAGGACGAACGCCGCCACAACTTTTCTCTCAACAGTGCAGGGGCTGCCGATATCGTGCTGCCCGGCGCCCACTCTGACCTGGGTGGTGGGTATCGGCCGAAGTACGTTGAACGAGTTCTGCTCAGCAAGCCGCGCTGTAGCCGCGATGAAGATTTTTACAGGCCTTCCACGGCGTCATCCGCCTATCGCTGGACCCAACAGGAATTAGGTCGCCTTCAGGATCAGCTCAATCTGTATGGGCTGCCACTGGAAGTAAAGACCTGGGCGGTAGAGACCGTTAGCAACGTTAGGGGCGATAGATCCAAGTCTAAAAATGTCTACGCGGCAGTCCGAAGCGAGCGGACTGTGCACAACGACCTGGCTTTGATTTACCTGCATATCATGCGTGAGTTAGCAGCAAGAAATGGCGTGCCTATGCGCGTTATCAACGATAAAGATCCAAAGTTAGCTTTACCCGTGGAGCTCCAAACCATCGCGCAAAAACTGATGAGTTATGCGCTGGGCGACACCCGCCGCCCTGGTCTGAGCGTGTGCGAGGAGGAGTTGCTCTACCAACGGTACATCCATTTGTCAGCGAACTGGAATGCAGCCAAAGGCTGGAACAACAGCGATCTGAACATCGTATTTATCGATCGACCCGCCGAAAACTATAAACGCGTGGTGCACCCCAATGCATAAAAGCTCAGCCACGCTTAAAACCGGCTTTGCGCTGCTATTTATGTTGTTGGGTGGATGTGCCTCTTATGGGAGTAGATCACTCCCTTACGACGCTTGGAGCCTCAATTTTTTTGCCCCCGACTATATGGAAGTCTGGATTGAAACCGCTGACGTCGTTGACATCAATGGACATGTGTTCCGGGGGGCGGGTAGCGGAATTCCTTCGACTGGTTATCCCCGAGGGCTAAGTAAAGGCATACCGGCTCACTTCAAGGGCGATGCAAAAGGATGGTTTGAAGATCCAGGAGGAAAAGGTCGACGTGTAATGGGGGCTGACCTGCCTCGCTTGGTCTATGTACGCTGGCAGTCCGTGGCAGAACCCCAGACCTACGAGGCCTACATCGAGATTCCCGAATCTGCCCGAAACACCATGCTCCAGGGTGAAAAAACTTTCTGTCGTGCAGACGGCAAATGGGTAACTGATTACCGCAAGCTTTTGATTGTCGGTCTTGCGCCAAGAGGAGTCGCCAAAGTGTGGTTGGGTGGGCCCTGCCTAAAATCGATTGAAGTCACTCGCGTCCAAGGCACGATCAATCCAGGAGGCCCGTACAGGGGAAAGTCAGGCGGTGCGTATTACCCTCTTTCGGAGGAGTCCAAAGCCTACATCGAAAAATTCGGGATTCCTTATGGCAGTTGGTAAGCAGTGTCTTCAGTTCCGACGGTCTGCCTGGCACACAGCTGCAAGCATAAAAACTACACAGTTATCTTCCCGGTTTCGTGCACGCAGGTAGGACGCGTCTGATTCAGCCTCGTTGGTCTGAAAGTGCCTCTCTGCACGATTCCTTTGCACAGTCACACTCAATGTCGAGTGAGTGCGGCACAACGCTTATGGAAACGCACCAATAAAAAGGGAGTTCAATCAGTTCATGGCTACTCGAAACAATAAAAAATGGACCGTGGCTTTTGGGTGCTATTGGGTCGCCCTATTTACACTCGTAGTCAGCGCCTCCGTTCGGGCTGAATTTTGTCGCTATGGTCGCTGTGATTTCAGCCCGCTTGATTACTCGGCAACAACTGGCTTTGGGTTGCTCTTCACAACGGTCGGGCCGTTTGTTTCGACGTCGAACGCCACAAAGGACGGACTCTCCAAACACTACGTCCAAGCTGTGAAAGATGATGCCGCCGCTTATATTGCCACCGACGGCGATATCGATGGCCCCACGCTTGAATCTGCATGGCGCATGCACTTGGACCACCACGCTGATCTTCAGCCAAGCAAGAAGGAGTTTGCCCACTTGGTACTCGCTACCTATGGATAAACAACCCCGCACCTGGTAATTGAAAGGCGTCACCTGAGCGCAACTGTTAGCTCTTCAGGGTCTGCCATAAAATGGCCGGATCGATATTGCTTTCAACACGCAATAAAAAATGGGCACCCAACCTGGTTGGTGTGCCCATTTTTTATGCCGCTCCCCGTCAGGCGGGAAGTCGGTGCGTGTTACGGATTAACGCTGTCTTTCAACGATTTGCCTGGCTTGAAGGCAACGGTGTTGCTGGCCTTGATTTTGACGGGCTCACCGGTTTGCGGGTTTTTGCCGGTGCGGGCACCGCGGTGGCGTTGCAGGAAGGTACCGAAGCCCACCAGCGTGACGCTGTCTTTGCGGTGCAGAGCGCCGGTGATTTCTTCGAGAACGGCGTTGAGAACGCGGTTGGCCTGCTCTTTGGTGAGGTCTGCTTTTTCAGCAATTGCAGCGGCGAGTTCTGGTTTACGCATTAGTGAAGCCCCTTTGACGGTTTTTTGTTGTTATGTCCGTGCTGTTCTCGTTGGAACAGCGCCCAAAGCGCCGCAGGTGCTCTACTCTGCGGCAGACGGGAGTGAGAATGGCACGCACGGAAGAGCCGCGCCAGTCTCGGCGCGACCTTTGTACGGGCAAAACAGGGGTTATTCCGACAGAACGACCGGTATTTACGCCAGCAGGGCTGGAAGCTCTTTGTTGAGCGCCAGTTTTTCCATGACGGCCGCGCCTGTCAGGGCATAACCCAGCAGTTTTCCGCCCGCATCACGGCACAAAACCTTGATGTCCGCGCCCTGCCCTTCGACCGTCCAGACACCTTCCGCGCCCCGTGGCGGCGGGGAAACCACCAACGGGCACACCGGCGTTTTGACGGTGATGGGCATCGGGCCGTAGTTCACGACGGTCGGGTTACCGGCGAGGGTCTGGGCCAGCGCTCTCGCACAGCTCATCAGGGGCATGACGTACAGCAGATTCAGCCCATCGACCTCGGCGCAATCGCCCAGGGCGTAGATGTTGGCGTGGGAGGTTTTGAGGTGGCGGTCGACGACCACGCCGCGATTGACCTGCACGCCGGCCGCGGCCGCCAGGTCGATGCGCGGGCGCAGGCCGATGGCCGACACCACGACGTCGCACGGGATCACCTGGCCGTCGGACAGGTGCGCTTCCAGTCCATCAGCAACGCGCTGCAAGCGGTTGAGCACCGGCCCGAGGTGGAAACGCGCGCCGAGGCTTTCCAGCCCGGCCTGGACCGCAGCGGCCGCCGCTGGGTGCAACAGCGTCGGCATGACTTGTTCGCACGGCGCCACCAGTTGCACTTCGTAGCCGCCGAGGATCAAGTCGTTGGCGAACTCGCAACCGATCAGGCCAGCGCCGAGCAGCAATACCCGGCGCTTGCCGGCTGCCGCAGCGCGAAAGCGTGCGTAGTCTTCGAGGTCGTTGATCGGGAACACGGCGTCTGACGCATCGCCCTCAATGGGCACACGCACGGTTTCCGCGCCCCAAGCGAGGATCAGGTCGCGATAGATCACCGACTCTTCACCGATCCACAAGCGCTTGTGGCCCGGATCGATACCGCTGATGCGCGTGTGGGTGCGCACTTCGGCCTTCAACTGCTCGGCCATGGCGCCGGGTTCGGCCATGCTCAGGCCGTCGGCGTCTTTGTTTTTGCCGAATCCGGTGGAGAGCATCGGCTTGGAGTAGGAGCGACCGTCATCGGCGGTAATCAGCAGCAGCGGGGTTTCGCTATCGAGTTTGCGAAATTCCCGGGCCAGGTTGTAGCCAGCGAGCCCGGTACCGACGATCACGACAGGTGCGTTCATTCCTTACTCCTCTAATGCCTTAGTTGATTTCAATCATTTCGAAATCCATCTTGCCCACGCCGCAGTCCGGGCACAGCCAGTCTTCGGGGACGTCCTGCCACAAGGTGCCAGGCGCAATGCCGTCATCCGGCCAGCCGTCGGCTTCGTTATAGATCAGGCCGCAGACCACACATTGCCACTTTTTCATTCAGTTACTTCCTCAGGATTCAGGCTTTTGCCGGCGCGAACGGTCGATGGGTGATGCGTTGCCGTCCGGCTCAAGGCGTTTTGTACTGATCGGGCCCGGCAGATGCAAGCCTGTTCGGCGCAACGGGGGGAGGATCAATCAAAATCACCGGCTGACATGGTAAGCTCGCCGCCTCATTTGCTGCCAATAATGACTCACTGTGCCGCACTCAACTGCCCCTCGCACCGCCCCGTCCTGGCGCCTCCAAAGCCAACTCGAGCCCCGCCCCGACCCCTCTATCCTCGACTGGTTGTTCGACGAAGGCTCGTTGACGCGTCGCTTGACCCGTCTGTCGAATGACGGTTTCAGCGTCACGCCGCTGTTCGAAGGCTGGCAATCGCTGCGCGCCGACGAATGTGCAGCCCTGGACCTGACAGAAGGCAGTGAAGGCTGGGTGCGCGAGGTGTATTTGCGCGGTCACGGCGAAGCCTGGGTGTTTGCCCGCAGCGTCGCGGCGCGCAGTGCGTTGCAAGGCGACGGATTGCACATGGATGAGTTGGGCAGCCGCTCGCTGGGTGAATTGCTGTTCTGCGATCAGGCGTTTCAGCGCCGGGCCATCGAGGTTTGTCACTATCCTCAGCAATGGCTGCCCGTGGAATGCCGGGCGCCTGAACTGTGGGGCCGCCGCTCGCGCTTCGACCGTGGCGCCTTGAGCGTGCTGGTAGCCGAGGTGTTCCTGCCGACCTTGTGGCTCGCCGCCCGTGCTCACCCGGAGAATTGCTGATGTACCAGAGCCTGCTCAAATCGCTGAACCGCTTGAACCCACGGGCCTGGGATTTCATTCAGCTGACGCGCATGGACAAGCCGATCGGCATTTATTTACTGCTGTGGCCAACGCTGTGGGCGCTGTGGATTGCCGGCAAGGGTTCGCCGTCGCTGGCCAACCTCGTGATTTTTGTCCTCGGCGTGGTACTGACGCGGGCCGGTGGTTGCGTGATCAACGACTGGGCAGACCGCAAGGTCGATGGCCATGTGAAGCGCACCGAGCAGCGCCCACTGGTGAGCGGCAAGATCAGCTCCAAGGAAGCATTGGTGTTCTTTGCGCTGTTGATGGGCGTGAGTTTTCTGCTGGTGTTGTGCACCAACGCGGCGACGGTCTGGCTGTCGTTCGGCGGCTTGGCCCTGGCGTTCAGTTATCCATTCATGAAGCGCTACACCTATTACCCGCAAGTGGTGCTGGGTGCGGCGTTTTCCTGGGGGATGCCGATGGCGTTCACCGCCGAAACCGGCGAGTTGCCCGCGGCGGCGTGGTTGCTGTGGATCGCCAACCTGTTGTGGACGGTGGGCTACGACACGTATTACGCGATGACGGATCGCGACGATGATTTGAAGATCGGCGTGAAGTCCACGGCGATTTTGTTTGGCGAGGCCGATCGGGTGATCATCCTGACGCTGCAGGGGTTGGCGCTGGGTTGCCTGCTGCTGGCCGGGTCGAAATTCGAGCTCGGTGGCTGGTTCCACCTCGGTTTGCTGGCAGCGGCGGGTTGTTTTGCGTGGGAGTTCTGGTACACCCGCGGCAAGGACCGGATGCGTTGCTTCAAGGCGTTTCTGCACAACCATTGGGCGGGGTTGGCGATTTTTGTGGGGATTGTGCTGGATTACGCGTTGCGTTGAAGCATTGAAAAGATCGTCCGGATGCCGTGGCCTCCGGACGACCCTTGTGAGCGATTTACATATGCTCGTGAACGACGTGCCAGACGTCTTTCATCTTGTCGCCCGTCATGTCGCCGGGCGCCTTGTCCTTCACAAAGTAATACAGCGGCTTGCCGCCGTAGGCCCACTGCATTGATCCATCGTCACGCTTGACCACTGTCCACTTGCCTTCAGCCTTGGCGCCAGCCTCTGCTTTCAACGGCGGCCAGTTTTCCGCGCATTGGCCGGTACACACTGACTTGCCGCCCGTGTCTTTGTCGAACGTATAAAGGGTCATGCCCTTATGGTCGACCATCATGCCGTCTTTCATCATCGCAGGTTCGGCAGCGAAGGCCATTGATGGCAACGCCAGGACCGCAGCCAGCATCAGCGCCTTGAAGGATTGCGAGTATTGCGTCATGGAAACCTTCCTTTTGTGGTTGTCAGGATTCGGACTTAGAGCTTAGTTCAGGTTCGCGACAATCGCAGGGCGGCTAAAATACTGTCACACGACTGCAATAATTCCGTTATCTAATGCGGCGCAAGACAGTTAAATGACAAGAGGATTAAAGGCATGGTTGGCAGGAGCATTCTGATCGTCGACGACGAAGCGCCCATTCGCGAAATGATCGCCGTTGCGTTGGAAATGGCCGGCTATGACTGCCTGGAGGCGGAAAACTCGCAGCAGGCCCATGCCATTATCGTCGACCGCAAGCCGGACCTGATCCTGCTGGACTGGATGCTGCCGGGCACGTCCGGTATCGAGCTGGCCCGCCGCCTCAAGCGTGATGAGCTAACCGGGGACATCCCGATCATCATGCTCACCGCCAAGGGCGAAGAGGACAACAAGATCCAGGGCCTGGAAGTGGGCGCCGACGATTACATCACCAAACCGTTTTCCCCCCGTGAGCTGGTCGCGCGCCTCAAAGCCGTGCTGCGCCGAGCTGGCCCTACCGATGGCGAAGCGCCGATCGAAGTCGGCGGCCTGCTGCTGGACCCGATCAGCCACCGCGTGACCATCGACGGCAAACCGGCCGAAATGGGCCCGACCGAGTATCGCTTGCTGCAATTTTTCATGACCCACCAGGAACGCGCCTACACTCGTGGCCAGTTGCTGGACCAGGTCTGGGGCGGCAACGTCTATGTCGAAGAGCGCACCGTCGACGTGCACATCCGTCGCCTGCGCAAAGCCCTCGGCGATGCTTACGAAAATCTGGTACAAACCGTGCGCGGCACCGGTTACCGCTTTTCTACCAAAGCCTGACCTAGCCCTTTCCCGCCCGACAAGCTGACAAGGACGCGTGTTCAATTGAACCAAAACTGGCATGGCACCCTGATCCGCCACATGCTGTTGCTGGTAACCGGCTGTTTGGTGATCGGCCTGATTACCGGTTACTACGGCTGGAGCCTCGCCGCGGGCCTGGGCCTTTACCTGGCCTGGACCCTCAAGCAATTGCTGCGTCTTCACGAATGGCTGCGTCTGCACAAACCCGATGAAGCCCCGCCCGATGGCTATGGCCTGTGGGGCGAAGTGTTCGACAGCATCTACCACCTGCAACGGCGCGACCAACGTGTACGCGGGCGTTTGCAAGCAGTGATCGACCGGGTCCAGGAGTCGACCGCTGCGCTCAAAGACGCGGTGATCATGCTCGACACCGACGGCAACCTTGAATGGTGGAACCGCGCCGCCGAAACCCTGCTTGGCCTCAAGACGCCGCAAGACAGTGGTCAACCGGTGACCAACCTCGTGCGCCATCCGCGCTTCAAGGAGTACTTCGAGCAGGACAGCTACGCCGAGCCGCTGGAAATCCCCTCGCCGACCAACGACCGCGTGCGCATTCAGCTGTACATCACCCGCTACGGCAACAACGAACACTTGATGCTGGTGCGCGATGTCACGCGCATTCATCAGCTGGAGCAGATGCGCAAAGACTTCATCGCCAACGTGTCCCACGAGCTGCGCACGCCGCTGACGGTGATCTGCGGCTACCTGGAAACCCTGCTCGACAACGTCGAGGAAGTGAACCCGCGCTGGACCCGTGCCTTGCAGCAGATGCAACAGCAAGGCGGGCGCATGCAGACGTTGCTCAATGACTTGCTGCTGTTGGCCAAGCTGGAAGCCACCGATTACCCCTCGGACAACCAGCCAGTGGCCATCGACGGCCTGCTGCAATCGATCAAAAGCGATGCGCAGCAGCTGTCGGGGCAGAAAAACCAGCACATCACGCTGGAGGCCGACGCGACGATTCTGCTCAAGGGCAGTGAAGCCGAATTGCGCAGCGCATTCTCGAACCTGGTGTTCAACGCCGTGAAATACACCCCGGCCGAAGGCAATATCCGCATTCGCTGGTGGGGCGATGAACACGGTGCGCACCTGAGCGTGCAGGATTCCGGGATCGGCATCGACAGCAAACACCTGCCGCGCCTGACCGAACGCTTCTACCGCGTCGACTCCAGCCGCAACTCCAATACCGGCGGCACCGGGCTGGGGCTGGCGATCGTCAAACACGTTTTGTTACGTCATCGTGCACGAATGGAAATCAGCAGCGTGCCGGGCCACGGCAGCACCTTTACCTGCCATTTCGCGCCGGCCCAAGTCACCAAATCCCGGGTCATCAGCACGGCCGACTGATACCGACCAGCACTCGCCACTAGGCAATCGCCCGGTCAGCCGCTACATTGGCTGACTTGTGCCTGCCTTTCAGGTGCAATTTTTTCTTTCCTTTTGAATCACACGGAACCCGCAAAACTCCATCATGGACCCTTCCCCTGGCTTGACCCTCGCTACAATATTCGCCGACTTCGGCATGATTCTTTTTGCTCTGATCCTGGTTTTGCTCAACGGATTTTTCGTTGCGGCAGAATTTGCCATGGTCAAACTGCGCTCGACCCGGGTCGAGGCCATCGCTGACAAAAACGGCTGGCGCGGGCACATTCTGCGCACCGTGCACAGTCAGCTCGATGCGTACCTGTCGGCGTGCCAATTGGGTATCACCCTCGCCTCCCTCGGCCTCGGCTGGGTCGGTGAACCGGCGTTCGCGCACATTCTCGAACCGCTGCTTGAAGCCGTCGGCGTGCAGTCGGCCGAAGTGATCAAGGGCGTGTCGTTCTTCGCCGCGTTCTTCGTCATTTCGTACCTGCACATCGTAGTCGGCGAACTGGCCCCAAAATCCTGGGCCATCCGCAAACCCGAGTTGCTGTCGCTCTGGACGGCGGTGCCGCTGTACCTGTTCTACTGGGCCATGTACCCGGCGATCTACCTGCTCAACGCCAGCGCCAACACCATCCTGCGCATCGCTGGCCAGGGTGAACCCGGCCCCCATCACGAGCACCATTACAGCCGTGAAGAACTGAAACTGATCCTGCACTCCAGCCGTGGCCAGGACCCGAGCGACCAAGGCATGCGTGTATTGGCCTCGGCGGTGGAGATGGGCGAACTGGAAGTGGTGGACTGGGCCAACTCGCGGGAAGACCTGGTGACACTGGAGTTCAACGCGCCGCTCAAGGAAATCCTGGCGATGTTCCGTCGCCACAAGTTCAGCCGCTACCCGGTGTACGACAGCGAGCGCAAGGAGTTCGTCGGCCTGTTGCACATCAAGGACCTGCTGCTGGAACTGGCGGCCCTGGACCACATTCCCGAGTCGTTCAACCTGGCCGAACTGACCCGGCCGCTGGAACGCATCTCGCGGCACATGCCGCTGTCGCAGTTGCTGGAGCAGTTCCGCAAGGGCGGCTCGCACTTCGCGGTGGTAGAAGAAGCCGACGGCAACATCATCGGCTACCTGACCATGGAAGACGTGCTGGAAGTGCTGGTGGGCGACATTCAGGACGAACACCGCAAGGCGGAGCGCGGGATTCTTGCGTATCAGCCGGGCAAGTTGCTGGTGCGGGGCGATACGCCGCTGTTCAAGGTTGAAAGGCTGCTGGGTATCGACCTGGACCACGTCGAAGCCGAAACCCTCGCCGGGCTGGTCTACGAAACCCTGAAACGGGTGCCGGAAGAGGAAGAAGTGCTGGAAGTGGAAGGTCTGCGGATCATCATCAAGAAGATGAAAGGGCCGAAGATCATTCTGGCCAAGGTGTTGATGCTCGATTAACCGTGATACCGGCGGCACGCAATCTCCCGTGGCGAGGGAGCTTGCTCCCGCTGGGCTAGAAAGCAGCCCCAAACCCGGCAACCGCATTTATCCGGTTACTCCGCATTTTACAGCTGTACGGCTGCTGCGCAGCCGAGCGGGAGCAAGCTCCCTCGCCACAAAAGCCCTCTCGCCGTATTAAATCTGTGCAACCTTCACTGCTTGCCCAACGCAAAGTTGGGCAACGCCCCCACCGGTTGATTGAACTGGTACGGAATCGACACCAACCCCAACCCGGTATTGCGCTGCACCACAAAGTGCAGGTGCGGTCCGCTGCTGTTGCCGGTATTGCCCGACAGCGCCAACGGCGTGCCGACCACCACCCGCTGACCTTCCCGAACGCTAACCGAACCTTGCTTGAGGTGCAGGTACACGCCCATGGTCCCGTCATCGTGCAATACGCGCACAAAGTTGCCCGACGCATCGGTGCCGCGCCCGTTCTGGGCATTCTCGGTTTTCACCACCACCCCGCCACGCGCGGCGATGATCGGCGTGCCGACGGGCATGGCGATGTCCATGGCGTAGCGGTTTCTGGGACCGAAGTGGCTGTATTGGCCATTGGCGCCCTGACTCAGCCGGAACGGCCCTCCACGCCACGGAAAGGGGTATCGATAGTCCATGGCAGCGCCTGAGGGGTCGCCCAGGGAGTATTCGAACTTGGGGACATACGCCAGCGGCCTGTCAGGCTGCGTGGCCGTGAGCAGCGCCAGGCGAATGCTGCTGCGTGCCGGCATGACCCGACGAATCGGTCGGCTCGGCGCACCGCTGACGTTCTGCAGTTCGTTGAAACCCAGCTCGATTTCTACCGGCGCGTACAGGTCATTGCGCACGTAGACACTGTCCACGCCCTTCTTTTTGGTGATGACGAGGTACACCTGGCGCTCCAGGTGCTCGACCATGCGATCCCGAAACGTGAACACCTGCGAGCCTTTCGTGGGGCGGTCGCTATAGG
Source organism: Pseudomonas sp. PB120 (assembly GCF_009761815.1). Classification (GTDB taxonomy): domain Bacteria; phylum Pseudomonadota; class Gammaproteobacteria; order Pseudomonadales; family Pseudomonadaceae; genus Aquipseudomonas. The sequence continues at coordinate 8,684 of NZ_RWIN01000036.1, read as the reverse complement.
AGACCACGCCATTGGCGTCGGTGGACTTGTAGATCGTCATGGCCATGGCCGAGGCGCAGGCCATGCAGAGACCGCAAAACAACATCAGGCGCGCGAGCATGGGCATTGAGTCTGTCGAGGTAGGCCTGAAAAGGAGCCTAGCAGCTGCAATGGACCCGGGTTGTCGGCAGATGTTTCAAAATGGGCGGTTCAAGATGGGTGGTGAATGTGATGGCCCCTTCGCGAGCAAGCTTTGCTCCTACGGGTTTTGTGTTGTTCATGTCATCGACAACAACTCAAACCCGTAGGAGCAAAGCTTGCTCGCGAAGGCGGTCTATCAGGCGACGACGATTACGCGCCTGGAATGAAATGCTTCTGCGCCGTACCCCGCGCAATCAAACGGGAAATGTAGTCGAGCTTCTGCGCATCCTGATCGACAAAGCGAAACGTCAGTTGCAGCCAGTCGCTGTCGGGCTTCGGCTCGTGGGCGACGATGGCGTGCAGGTAGCCGTTGAGGCGGGCGATTTCAGCGTTCTCACCCTGCTCCAGATCGAGAACAGCGCTGTCCAGCACTTGCGGCAGCGCGTCAGTACGTTTCACGACCAGCAAGGCCTCCTTGAGGGTCAAGGCTTTGATCACGCATTGCTGGATGCCGCTCGGAAGACGCAACTGGCCTTGGCCACGACCGCTCGTTGCCGCGGCGCTGGCGGGAGCCTTGACCGGTGGGCTGTTGAGCAGACCGCGAGACGCTGCAGGTGCAGAAGCGGCTGCAGGTGCGGGCGCAGTGGGCGCAACCACCGCCGCCTTGCCGCCGGTCAATGCGTTCAGCGAGTCGTTAGCGAACGCCGAGTTCAACTTGACCGGCGCACCGCTCATCAAGGCATCGAGTTTGCCGACCTTGTTCAGCGCTTGCTTGACCTTGGTCAGCAACTGCTCGTTGGTGAAAGGCTTGCTGACGTAGCCGGACACGCCGGCCTGGATCGCCTGCACGACGTTTTCCTTGTCGCCACGGCTGGTCACCATCACGAAGGGCATGGATTTGAGGTTGTCTTGCTGGCGGCACCAGGTCAGCAGCTCGAGGCCCGACATTTCCGGCATTTCCCAATCGCACAGGACCAGGTCGAACGCTTCCTTGGCCAGCATGGCCTGAGCCTTTCTGCCGTTGATGGCGTCTTCGGTCCGGATGCCCGGGAAGTAGTTACGCAGGCACTTCTTCACCAGGTCACGAATGAACGCTGCATCGTCCACCACCAACACACTGATCTTGCTCATCCACCACCCCTCGAAAAAATCCCGGCAAGCATACCGCTTTGCTGATGGCACATTGCCAAAAACCTTCAGTCACGCCGGGACTTTTCGTTCGCGGGTGCTGCTTCTAACGTCGAAAACCACACACAAAAACGCCCGGCCAAAGGACCGGGCGTTTTTCTTGGGCAGTCTTACTTATCGTCAGCTTTGTCCGGAACATTAGCTGTTTCGGCACTTGTGCCTTCAACTTCTTCTTTCATGCGCTTGAGGCCCAGGTGACGCACGTCGGTACCGCGCACCAGGTAGATCACCAATTCCGAGATGTTGCGCGCGTGGTCGCCGATCCGCTCCAGCGAACGCAGCACCCAAATGATGCTCAAGACCCTCGAGATAGAGCGCGGGTCTTCCATCATGTAGGTGGCCAGCTCACGCAGGGCGGTCTTGTATTCGCGGTCGATGATCTTGTCGTATTGCGCCACCGACAACGCCAGGTCGGCATCGAAACGGGCAAAGGCGTCCAGCGCATCGCGAACCATGTTGCGCACCTGGTCGCCGATGTGACGAACTTCGACGTAACCGCGCGGGGCTTCGCCTTCTTCACACAACTGGATGGCGCGACGGGCGATCTTGGTGGACTCGTCACCGATGCGTTCCAGGTCGATCACCGACTTGGAAATGCTGATGATCAGACGCAAGTCGGACGCCGCTGGCTGACGACGGGCCAGGATGCGCAGGCATTCTTCGTCGATGTTGCGTTCCATCTGGTTGATCTGGTCGTCGATATCACGAACCTGCTGGGCCAGGCCGGAATCGGCCTCGATCAGCGCGGTAACCGCGTCGTTGACCTGCTTCTCGACCAGCCCGCCCATGGCCAGGAGGTGGCTGCGCACTTCCTCGAGTTCGGCGTTGAACTGCTGGGAGATGTGATGGGTAAGGCCTTCTTTACTAATCATCTGTTTCGCTCCGCGAAAGTTGCAAGCTTCAAGCTGCAAGCTTCAAGCAGTTATGTATAAGTCCTGATATTGCACCGCTTCTCTCTTGCCGCTTGCAGCTTGACGCTTGCGGCTGTACGGCTAGCCGTAACGACCGGTGATGTAGTCTTCGGTCTGTTTCTTCGCCGGATTGGTGAACAGGGTGTCGGTGTCGCCGAATTCCACCAGTTTGCCCATGTACATGAACGCCGTGTAGTCGGAAACCCGCGCGGCCTGTTGCATGTTGTGAGTCACGATCACGATGGTGAATTTCGATTTCAGTTCGTAGATCAGCTCTTCGACTTTCAGCGTGGAGATCGGGTCGAGTGCCGAGCAAGGCTCGTCGAGCAGCAGCACTTCCGGTTCCACGGCGATGGTGCGCGCGATTACCAGACGTTGCTGCTGACCACCGGACAGGCCCAGTGCCGATTCGTGCAGGCGGTCTTTGACCTCGTCCCACAACGCCGCGCCTTTCAACGCCCACTCGACGGCTTCGTCGAGAATGCGCTTCTTGTTGATGCCCTGGATGCGCAGGCCGTAGACCACGTTTTCGTAAATGGTCTTCGGGAACGGGTTTGGCTTCTGGAACACCATGCCGACACGACGACGCAGCTCAGCCACGTCTTCGCCTTTACGGTAGATGTTGTTGCCGTAGAGGTTGATTTCACCCTCCACGCGGCAACCGTCGACCAGGTCGTTCATGCGGTTGAAGGTGCGCAACAGCGTGGACTTGCCGCAGCCGGACGGGCCGATGAAGGCCGTCACGCGCTGTTTCGGAATGTTCATGCTGACGTCGTACAGCGCTTGTTTTTCGCCGTAGAACAGGCTCAGGCCCGGCACTTCAATGGCCACGGTTTCCTGTGCAAGGCTCAGGCTCTGTTTGTCGCGGCCCAGGGCAGACATGTTGATGCCGTGGGTATGTGCTTCGTGCTGCATGGGAGGCTCCCTGTGCTAACAAATTCGGTTCAGTTGTTGTGGGAGCCAGCCTGCTGGCGATTGCATCACCGCGGTTTCACAGATCCACCGCGTTGCCTGAATCGCCAGCAGGCTGGCTCCCACATAGAAATCAGTGCTGAAAATCAGCTATCCAGCGCTTTATATTTCTCGCGCAGGTGGTTTCGAATCCACACGGCCGACAGGTTCAACGTGGCGATCACCAACACCAGCAGCAGCGCGGTTGCGTACACCAGAGGTCGCGCGGCTTCGACGTTCGGGCTCTGGAAGCCGACGTCATAAATGTGGAAGCCCAAGTGCATGATCTTCTGGTCAAGGTGCAGGTACGGGTAGTTGCCATCCAGTGGCAGCGACGGGGCCAGTTTCACCACGCCGACCAGCATCAGCGGCGCCACTTCGCCGGCGGCGCGAGCCACGGCGAGGATCATGCCGGTCATCATCGCCGGGCTGGCCATCGGCAGCACGATCTTCCACAAGGTTTCAGCCTTGGTCGCGCCAAGGGCCAACGAGCCTTCACGCACGGTACGAGGAATCCGCGCCAGGCCTTCTTCGGTGGCCACGATCACTACCGGCACCGCCAGCAGCGCCAGGGTCAACGAGGCCCACAGCAGGCCCGGCGTACCGAAGGTCGGTGCCGGCAGTGCTTCGGGGAAGAACAACCGGTCAACCGAACCGCCCAGCACATAGACGAAGAAGCCCAGGCCGAACACGCCGTAAACGATGGCCGGAACGCCCGCCAGGTTGTTCACCGCGATGCGGATAATGCGCGTCAGCACGTTCTGCTTGGCGTATTCACGCAGGTAGACCGCCGCCAGCACGCCGAACGGGGTCACGATCATCGCCATGATCAGGGTCATCATCACGGTGCCGAAAATCGCCGGGAAGATCCCGCCTTCGGTGTTCGCTTCACGCGGGTCGTCGCTGAGGAATTCCCAGACCTTGCTGAAGTAGAAGCCGACCTTGGTCATCGTGCCCATGGCGTTCGGCTGGTAGGCGTGAACCACTTTGCCGATGCCGATTTCGATCTCTTTGCCGTTCGCGTCGCGGGCCGTCAGGCTATCGCGGTTGAACTGGGCGTGCAGGTCGTTCAGGCGTGCTTCGATGTCCTGATAGCGAGCATTGAGTTCGGCGCGCTCCGATTCCATGTCCGCTTGCGCGGTGGCGTCGAGTTTGCCGGCCAATTCCAGTTTGCGACCGTGCAGACGGATGCGTTCCAGGCCGGAGTTGATCGCACCGATATCGGTTTTTTCCAGGCTCTTGAGCTGTGCGGCGAGCCCGTTGACGCGAGCAACACGCGTCTGCAACTCGGGCCATGCGGCTTCGCCTTCAGCGATCACCTTGCCGTCCTGTTTGACGTTGACCAGGTAGCCGTAGAAGTTGCCCCACTCGCGACGCTCGATGGTCATCAGCTCCGGTGGCGTCTTCTGGTTGGTCAGCCATTCGCCGACTACCCAGGTGAAGTCGTTGCCGTTCAGGTCACGGTTGCCGACCTTGATCAGCTCGCGGGTCATGAACTCCGGGCCCTGATCGGGCACCGGCAGGCCAGCGCTTTTCAGGCGCTCGCGTGGCACTTCTTCTTTCTGCACCACTTCGCCGATCACCAGGTGATTGGCCTGGCCCGGCACATCGTAGCTGGCATGAACCAGGTCCGCCGGCCAGAAGTGACCCAGACCACGCACGGCAATCACCGCGAGCAGGCCAATGGTCATGATGACCGCGATGGACACCGCGCCACCGCTGATCCAGACGCCGGGGGCGCCGCTCTTGAACCATCCATTCAGGGAGTTCTGTTTCACAGACTTCTACCTTTCTTAAAGCGACGAGTATTTCTTGCGCAGACGCTGACGAATCAGTTCCGCGAGGGTGTTCATGATGAAGGTGAACAACAGCAGCACCAGCGCCGAGAGGAACAGCACGCGGTAGTGGCTGCCGCCGACTTCCGATTCGGGCATTTCCACCGCCACGTTGGCCGCCAGGGTGCGCAGGCCTTCGAACAGGTTCATTTCCATGACCGGGGTGTTACCGGTAGCCATCAGCACGATCATCGTTTCACCGACCGCACGGCCCATGCCGATCATCAGCGCCGAGAAGATGCCCGGGCTGGCGGTGAGGATCACCACGCGAGTCATGGTCTGCCACGGCGTGGCACCGAGCGCCAGGGAACCGAGGGTCAGGCCGCGAGGCACGCTGAACACGGCGTCTTCAGCAATGGAATAGATGTTCGGGATGACCGCGAAGCCCATGGCCAGACCGACCACCAGAGCGTTGCGCTGGTCGTAGGTGATGCCCAGGTCGTGGGAGATCCACATGCGCATGTCGCCGCCGAAGAACCAGGTTTCCATGTACGGGCTCATGTACAGCGACAACCAGCCCACAAACAGAATCACTGGGATCAAAATGGCGCTTTCCCAGCCGTCCGGCACTTTCAGGCGGATGGATTCAGGCAGGCGACTGAACACGAAACCGGCGACCAGGATGCCGATCGGCAGGAGCATCAGCAGGCTGAAGATGCCCGGCAAGTGCCCTTCCACATACGGCGCAAGGAACAGGCCGGCGAAGAAACCGAGGATCACCGTCGGCATCGCTTCCATCAACTCGATCACCGGCTTGACCTTGCGGCGCATGCCAGGGGCCATGAAGTACGCGGTGTAGATGGCAGCGGCAACGGCCAGCGGTGCGGCCAGCAGCATGGCGTAGAACGCGGCTTTCAGGGTACCGAATGTCAGCGGAGACAGGCTCAGCTTGGGTTCGAAGTCGGTGTTGGCGGCGGTCGATTGCCAGACGTACTTAGGCTCGTCGTAGTTCTCGTACCAGACCTTGCTCCACAACGCGCTCCACGAGACTTCCGGATGCGGGTTATCGAGAAGCAGCGGTTGGATCTTGCCGCCGGCTTCCACGATGACGCGGTTGGCGCGTGGCGACAGGCCGAAGATGCCTTGGCCTTCCACCACTTGATCCACCAGCAATGTGCGGTGGGCGGTGCTGTGGAAAACGCCGAGCTTGCCCGAGGCATCGAGGGCAATGAAGCCTTTGCGACGCTCTTCAGCGGTAATTTCAACGATTGGCGTAGTGCCCATCTGGAAGGTGCGAATTTGCTTCAAGCGCAGTTCGCCATCCGGGTCGCGGGCCATAAACCACTGGGCCAGGCCACCTTTGGAGTCACCGAGGATCAGCGAGATGCCGCCCACCAATTGAGTACTGGCGGTGATTTGCGCTTCGCCGTCTTCCAGCAGTTTGTAGCGACCGTTGAGGCTCTTGTCACGCAGACTGAACACATCGGCCTGGGCACGACCGTTGATCACGTACAGCCACTGCTGACGCGGGTCGACGAAGATGTTCTTCACCGGCTCGTTCATCTGCGGCAGATCAATGCGCTTCTGCTCGTTGGTGATTTCGCCGGTCATCATGTTTTCTTCGCTGGTCAGCGAGAGCACATTGAGTTGCGAACCGGTGGAGCCCACCAGCATCAGGGTGGTGTCGGTGGCGTTAAGGCTCACGTGTTCCAGCGCACCGCCCGCTTCGTTCAGCGCAATCGGGGTTTCGCCGTACGGGTATTCAACGGCTGGCGAGATGGTTTTCTTGCCTTCCGGGTAACTGACTTTATAAGTGTGACGGAAGACCAGTGCCTGGCCATTGGACAAGCCCACGACAACCAGCGGATGACCGGGCTGGTCTTCGCCGATGGACGTCACGGAGGTGCCGGCCGGGATAGGCAGATCGACGCGCTTGAGTTCGGCGCCACTGTCGATATCAAAGAACAATGCCTGGCCTTTGTCGGAAACCCGCATGGCGACCTGGTTCTGTTCTTCCAGGGAGATCATCAGCGGCTTGCCGGCGTCTTGCATCCAGGCTGGCGAGATAGCGTCCTTGGCGGTCAGGCTCGCACCCTGGAACAGTGGCGCGACGACATAGGCAAGGAAGAAGAAAATCAGGGTGATCGCGCCGAGAACAGCGAGGCCGCCAATGAGGACGTACCAGCGGGTCAGGCGATCTTTGAGCGCGCGGATGCGGCGCTTGCGTTGTAGCTCAGGCGTATTGAAATCAATTCGCTTGGGGGGATTATTAGTCATGGTGGAATTGGCCAGATCATTCATTCGCACACCCTAGCGATCCTGTATGACAGAAAGATGACAGTGCAGTGACGCAACTAATCCGCCGCCAACGGTCGCTGGCAGTGGATCGGGAATATGAGGGGGGCCGGGCTGCCAAAGATGGCAACCCTGAGCCTTGTAGGAGCGAGCTTGCTCGCGATGGACTTCCAGTCACAGAAGAGGTGTCGGATGTTCCATCTTCGCGAGCAAGCTCGCTCCTACAACAGATCCGGAGCTAACCCCGGATCAGGGTGTTACTTCTTTGCGACTTCAGCGCCGCCTTCCGCCAGACCCAGGTCAGCCAGTGCTTTTGCGGCAACTTTGGCTGGCAGTGGGATGTAGCCGTCTTTCACTACAACTTCCTGGCCCTGTTTGGACAGAACCAGTTTCACGAACTCGGCTTCCAGCGGGGCCAGAGGCTTGTTCGGGGCTTTGTTGACGTAAACGTAGAGGAAGCGCGACAGCGGGTACTTGCCGTTCAGGGCGTTTTCTTCGGTGTCTTCGATGAAGTCAGTGCTGCCTTTCTTGGCCAGTGCAACAGTCTTCACGCTAGCGGTTTTGTAGCCGATGCCCGAGTAACCGATGCCGTTCAGCGAAGAGCTGATCGACTGAACGACCGAAGCCGAACCTGGTTGTTCGTTGACGTTTGGCTTGTAGTCGCCTTTGCACAGGGCTTCTTCTTTGAAGTAGCCATAAGTACCGGACACCGAGTTACGACCGAACAGTTGAACCGGCTTGCTGGCCAGGTCACCGGTCACACCCAGGTCGCCCCAGGTTTTGACTTCGGTTTTAGCGCCGCACAGACGAGTGGACGAGAAGATCGCGTCAACTTGTTCCATGGTCAGGTGCTGGATCGGGTTGTCTTTGTGTACGAAGACAGCCAGGGCGTCCACGGCAACCGGGATAGCGGTTGGCTTGTAGCCGTACTTCTGCTCGAAGGCAGCCAGTTCGGTGTCTTTCATTTTGCGGCTCATCGGGCCCAGGTTAGCGGTGCCTTCAGTCAGCGCAGGTGGCGCAGTGGCGGAGCCAGCGGCCTGAATCTGGATGTTTACGTTCGGGTATTCTTTTTTGTAGTTCTCAGCCCAGAGGGTCATGAGGTTGGCCAGGGTATCGGAGCCGACGCTGGACAGGTTGCCCGACACACCAGTGGTCTTGGTGTAGCTCGGGATCGACGGGTCAACAGCGGCGAACGCGTTGGCGGTCGCAACGCCAGCAGCGACGAAAGTCATTGCCGCCATCAAACGCTTCAGTTTCATGCCTTACTCCTAGCAGATAGGGTGTGTTAAGTCGGGGCCAAGTATCAGCAGGCCGTGTGAACACTCTATGGCTGAAATATGACAATTGGATGAAAGGCCAGTATTCGAGTTTTTACTGGATGATTCGGCGCCTCAATCGCCAGCAGGCTGGCTCCCACATTGGAATGCATTTCAATGTGGGAGCC
>NZ_RWIN01000004.1 GCF_009761815.1 Pseudomonas sp. PB120 | reverse complement strand
CCTTTGCAACTTCAACCACTTGCGCTTTCGATCTCTCGTCAGCGGGAGGCGAATTCTACAGCGTTACACGCTGCTGTCAACACCTCTTTTTCAACTCCCTTTCGGCTTCGATGACCTGAAGCAACCCACTGTCGAAAACTGCGTAACTCGTTGTTTAACAAGGAGTTTTCCGTTTCGACTGCGCCGGAAGTGGGGCGAATTATAGACATCTGAAATCTGCCGTCAACAGCTAATTTCACAATTCTGTCATATAGGTCAAAAAGCCCCGTAAATGCGAAGGCCGACCCCAAGGGGTCGGCCTTCTGCATGCCTACTTACAAGCTAGGGAACGCGAACTGCGAAGCTTCATGGCTCGCCCGTTGTGGCCAGCGCTGGGTGATGGCTTTGCGGCGGGTATAGAAACGCACGCCATCCGGGCCGTACGCATGCAGATCGCCGAACAACGAACGCTTCCAGCCGCCGAAGCTGTGATAGGCCACCGGCACTGGCAGCGGTACGTTAACGCCGACCATGCCGACTTCGATCTCATCGCAGAACAACCGCGCAGCTTCCCCGTCACGGGTGAAGATGCAGGTACCGTTGCCATACTCGTGATCGTTGATCAGCTGCATTGCCTCTTCCAGGCTGTTGACCCGAACAACGCACAGCACTGGCCCGAAGATCTCTTCTTTATAGATGCGCATCTCTGGCGTCACGTTGTCGAACAGGCAGCCACCCAGGAAGAAACCTTCCTCATGACCGGCCACGCTCAGACCACGACCATCCACTATCAGTGAAGCACCGGCCGAAACGCCGTCTTCTATATAGCCACTGACTTTGTCGCGAGCCTGACCGGAAACCAGCGGCCCCATGTCCAGGCCGCAGGAAGTCCCTGCGCCGATTTTAAGTGCCTTGATTTGCGGGGTCAGTTTCGCCACTAACGCATCCGCCACCTGATCACCCACACACACGGCAACAGAGATCGCCATGCAACGCTCACCGCAGGAACCGTAAGCCGCGCCCATCAGTGCGCTGACGGCATTATCCAGATCCGCATCCGGCATCAGCACCGCATGGTTCTTCGCGCCGCCCAAAGCCTGGACACGTTTGCCGCGCTTGGTGCCTTCGGAATAGATGTATTCGGCAATCGGTGTCGAGCCAACAAAGCTCAATGCTTTGACTTCCGGCGCTTCAATCAGCGCGTCCACCGCAGCCTTGTCACCGTGCACTACGCTCAGCACACCTTTTGGCAGGCCGGCTTCCAGCAACAACTGGGCGATCAGCAGCGTCGAGCTTGGATCGCGCTCGGACGGCTTGAGGATGAAGCAGTTACCGCAGACGATCGCCAACGGGTACATCCACAGCGGAACCATCGCCGGGAAGTTGAACGGCGTAATGCCGGCCACTACGCCCAACGGCTGGAAGTCCGACCAGGCATCAATGTTCGGGCCGACGTTGCGGCTGTATTCACCCTTGAGGATTTCCGGTGCCGCGCACGCGAACTCGACGTTCTCGATGCCGCGTTTCAGTTCACCGGCCGCATCTTCCAGCGTCTTGCCGTGTTCTTCACTGATCAATCGAGCGATGCGTGCTTCGTTCTGCTCCAGCAATTGTTTGAAGCGAAACATCACCTGCGCACGTTTGGCCGGCGGCGTGTTGCGCCAGGCCGGGAAGGCAGCCTTGGCGGAATCGATGGCTTTCTGAATGGTTTCGCGGCTGGCCAATGGCAGCTTGTGAATGACCTGGCCGGTCGACGGGTTGAACACGTCGGCGGTGCGGCCTTCTTCGGTGACCAGTTCGCCATTGATCAAATGCGGGATAAGGCTCATGCGGGGCTCCTGAAAAGTGGTCCACAGACGCCCGACAACGGGCGCCTGTATATAGAGGGGGAAATCAGTCGATCTTGTTCAGCACTTCGCCGACCGCGTCGAACAGACGATCCAGGTCTTGCGGTTTGCTGTTGAATGTTGGGCCGAACTGCAGGGTGTCGCCGCCGAAGCGCACGTAGAACCCGGCTTTCCACAGCGCCATGCCGGCTTCGAACGGACGCACGATGGCGTCGCCGTCACGCGGAGCGATCTGTATCGCACCGGCCAGGCCGTAGTTGCGAATGTCGATGATGTTCTTCGAGCCTTTCAGGCCGTGCAGCGCATTTTCGAAGTGCGGGGCAACTTCGGCCACGCTCTGCACCAGGTTTTCCTTCTGCAGCAAGTCCAGAGCGGCCAGGCCAGCGGCGCACGCCACAGGGTGTGCGGAATAGGTATAGCCGTGCGGAAACTCCACCGCGTACTCCGGCGTCGCCTGGTTCATGAAGGTCTGATAGATCTCGGAGCTGGCAATCACCGCGCCCATCGGGATCGCGCCGTTGGTGACTTGCTTGGCGATGCACATCAGGTCCGGCGTAACGCCGAAGCTGTCAGCGCCGAACATCGCGCCGGTACGGCCGAAACCGGTGATCACTTCGTCGAACACCAGCAGGATGTTGTGCTGATCGCAGATCTCGCGCAGACGCTTGAGGTAGCCTTCAGGCGGAACCAGCACGCCAGCAGAACCGGCCATTGGCTCGACGAACACGGCGGCGATGTTGGACGCGTCATGCAGTTCGATCAGCTTGAGCAGTTCATCCGCCAGGGCGATACCGCCCTCTTTCGGCATGCCACGGGAGTAGGCATTGCTCGCCAGCAGGGTGTGCGGCAGGTGATCGACGTCCATCATCGCCTGACCGAAAATTTTACGGTTACCGTTCACGCCGCCCAGGCTGGTGCCGGCGATGTTCACACCGTGGTAGCCACGGGCACGGCCAATCATTTTGGTCTTGGTCGCCTGGCCTTTCAGGCGCCAGTAGGCACGGACCATCTTGACGGCGGTATCCGCGCATTCGGAACCCGAGTCGGTGAAGAACACGTGGTTCAGATTGCCCGGCGTCAGATCGGTGATTTTCTCTGCCAGCTGGAACGACAGCGGATGGCCGTACTGGAAGCCTGGCGAGTAGTCGAGCGTACCCAGTTGCTTGGCGACCGCTTCCTGGATTTCCTTGCGAGTGTGCCCGGCACCGCAGGTCCACAGACCCGACAGCGAGTCATACACCTTGCGCCCTTTGTCGTCGATCAGCCAGCTGCCTTCGGCCCCTACGATCAGGCGCGGGTCACGCTGGAAGTTGCGGTTGGCGGTGTACGGCATCCAGTGAGCATCGAGCTTGAGCTGGCTAGCCAGGGAAGTCGGTGCGTTTTCAGGCAAGTTCATGGGCAAAACCTCGCAGGGCAATAAGCGGCGTGGAGATGAAAAGCGTTCTTGCAGCTAAATTGCCACGGGGATAAAGTCGGTGAAATCCAACTTTTCTAACGTTCAGTCAGGCCAGCACTAAACTATGAGCACTCGTCGCCCCGATCCGCTGGCGCAAGTCAGCGACTTTGATATCCGCCTGCTACGGATTTTTCGCAGCGTGGTGGAATGCGGCGGTTTCTCCGCGGCGGAATCGGTGCTCGGTATTGGCCGCTCGGCGATCAGCCAGCAGATGAGCGACCTGGAACAACGTCTCGGCCTACGCCTGTGCCAACGGGGTCGCGCCGGGTTTTCCCTGACCGAAGAAGGTCGCGAGGTGTACCAATCGGCGCTGCAACTGTTAAGTGCGCTGGAAAGTTTTCGCACCGAGGTCAACGGCCTGCACCAACACTTGCGAGGCGAACTGACCATCGGCCTGACCGACAACCTCGTCACCCTCCCCCACATGCGCATCACCCACGCGTTGGCACAATTGAAAGAGCGCGGCCCGGACGTGCAAATCCAGATCCGCATGATCGCGCCCAATGAAGTCGAGCAAGGTGTGCTCGATGGCCGCTTGCATGTCGGCGTGGTGCCGCAGGCCAGCGCATTGTCGGGACTGGAATATCAGCCGCTCTACAGCGAGCGTTCGTTGCTCTATTGCGCCGTTGGCCATCCGTTGTTTTACGTCGATGACAAACAACTGGACGACGAGCGTCTCAACAGCCAGGACGCCATCGCCCCGACCTTCCGTTTGCCAGCGGAGATCCAGGCGCATTACCAGGTGCTCAATTGCACCGCCAGCGCCTCGGACCGCGAAGGCATGGCGTTTCTGATCCTGACCGGGCGCTACATCGGATATCTGCCGGACCACTATGCCAGCCTCTGGGTCCAGCAAGGGCGATTGCGAGCGCTGAAACCCAAAGCACGGTTTTATGACTTGAGCCTTGCTTCGGTCACGCGCAAAGGTCGACGACCGCATCTGGTGCTGGAAAGCTTTTTGGAGAGCCTGGCCGCAACGCGATAACACGTGCGGGAGGGGTTTTATCGTGACGGGACTTGTCTGGAATCGGTGGGTGCGCTATCAACGCACTGGATGCACCCACCCACCTGTTCGGAAGTGCCTATGACCTTTGAAGTCCCTGCCCATGGCGGCAAACCTGCCAGCCGCATTCGTCAGAAGAACGAAGAGACCATCATCAAAGCCGCCGAAGACGAGTTCGCCCGTCACGGGTTCAAAGGCACGAGCATGAACACCATCGCCGTGAATGCCGGGTTGCCCAAGGCGAACCTGCATTATTACTTCACCAACAAACTTGGTTTGTACGTGGCGGTGTTGAGCAACATCCTTCAGTTGTGGGACAGCACCTTCAACACCCTGACCGCCGAGGATGATCCGGCCGAAGCGCTGACGCGTTACATCCGCGCCAAAATGGAGTTCTCCCGGCGCCAGCCACAAGCCTCGCGAATCTTCGCCATGGAAGTCATCAGCGGCGGCGAATGCCTGACCGAGTATTTCAACCAGGATTATCGCGCCTGGTTCCAGGGTCGGGCGGCGGTGTTTCAGGCGTGGATCGAAGCCGGGAAAATGGACCCGGTCGACCCTGTAAACCTGATTTTCCTGTTGTGGGGCAGCACCCAGCATTACGCGGATTTCGCCACGCAAATCTGCCGGGTCAGCGGCCGTTCCAAGCTGACCAAACAAGACATGGAAGACGCGGGGACCAATCTCATCCGTATCATTCTCAAAGGCTGCGGCCTGACGCCTTCGATCTAAGACACCTATGCCTTATACCCTCAGCGGTTTTTGCGAATACCGTGAAGAAATTCGCAAGAGCCGCTTCATCACCTTCGCAGGGCCGATCAGCAGCCCCGCTGAAGCCGTGGCGTTCATCGAACAGCACAGCGATATGAATGCCTCGCACAATTGCTGGGCCTGGAAGCTCGGCGATCAGTATCGCAGCACCGATGCCGGCGAACCCGGAGGCACCGCAGGGCGGCCGATTCTGGCGGCGATCGAAGCGCAGGATTGCGATCAGGTCGCGGTGCTGGTGATCCGCTGGTATGGCGGCATTCAACTGGGCACTGGTGGCCTCGCCCGTGCGTATGGCGGCGGCGCCAACAAATGCCTGCAAGCGGCGCCGAAAATCGAGCTGATCAGCCGCGTGCCGGTAAGTTGCGCCTGCGGTTTTGGTGAACTGACGCTGGTGAAACTTCGGGTCGCCGAACTGGGCGGTCTGGTGGTGGAGGAAACGTTCACCGCCAACGGCGTGGAGCTGCAATTGGCGATTGGCCAGGCACAGATCCAGCCCCTGCAAACCCAGCTCGCGGATTTGAGTCGTGGGCGCATTCTGTTACAGCACTGATCGCACCAACAACGCTCACAGCCCTTTTATCCAGCACGTGCATTTGCCCACATCTACTGTGCACCCGGCTGTGGATAACCTGAGCACATACCGCTGTAACCCTTCTGTCATGCGGCTTTGCGGGCATTGTTCGTTTTTTATCCAATTTGCCCTATAGAAAACTAAATACACGTAAAAACAATTATTTAGAGCGGTTTAGCACCTTTAGAAGAAAGCCGGTCAGTGCTTATGCCCGAGCTTTCGGCTTGCGCACAAATACTGTGGAGCAATCTGTGGATAACCCGTTCATGGCTGGCGCCGCCCCATATCCGGCATGGCTTGCGGCGAACTGCTCGTTTTTTGATCAACCGCTGATGAGCAAAACCGGAGCCTGATCAACGGCTTTGCCCTCATGTGGTGCCTGCTCAGGATCGACATTCGGCAAAGCAGCGGGCTCAACACCTTGGCCAGCCTGACTTTTGAATTTTCCTGACTTAATGGCCAGGAAATTGCTTTATCCACAGGCATTACTTCAATCGATCCGAGCCTGTCATGCCCAACCCCGTGCCGATCCCCGATCAAACGCCACGCCTGCAGTTGTGCCGAATCAGCAAACGCTACCCCGGCTGCCTGGCCAACGATGCCATCGACCTGAGCATTGATCCCGGCGAAATCCATGCGCTGCTGGGCGAAAACGGCGCGGGCAAAAGTACGCTGATGAAGATCATCTACGGCGTCACCCACGCCGACTCCGGCGAGATGATCTGGGAAGGCCGGCGCGTGTCCATTCGCAATCCGGCCCAGGCGCGCAGCCTGGGGATCGGGATGGTGTTCCAGCATTTCTCGCTGTTCGAAACCCTGAGCGTGGCGCAAAACATCGCACTGGCGATGGGCGCAGCGGCCGGCACACCGAAGCAGCTTGAGACGAAAATCCGCGAAGTCTCCCAGCGTTATGGCATGGCGCTGGAACCGGAGCGACTTGTCCACAGCCTGTCGATCGGCGAGCGGCAGAGGGTAGAAATCATTCGCTGCCTGATGCAGGACATCCGCCTGTTGATTCTCGATGAACCGACCTCGGTGCTGACCCCGCAAGAGGCCGACGAATTGTTCGTGACCCTGCGCCGACTGGCATCTGAGGGCTGCAGCATTCTGTTCATCAGCCACAAACTCGGCGAAGTACGCGCGTTGTGCCACAGCGCCACCGTGTTGCGCGGCGGCCGGGTGTCCGGGCATTGCGTGCCTTCGCAGTGTTCGGATCGGGAGCTGGCGAAGTTGATGGTCGGCGAAGCGGCCGAGCTGATCACCGATTACCCGAAGACATTGGGCACCGACGTATTTCTGAATGTGAGCGGCTTGTCGTGGCACAACCCGGACCCGTTTGGTTGCTCGCTTAAGGACCTGAATCTCGAAGTACGCTGCGGCGAAATTGTCGGCATCGCCGGTGTCGCGGGCAATGGCCAGGATGAATTGCTGGCCTTGCTCAGCGGCGAGGAGCGCCTGCTTCGGCGTGACGCGCAGACGATCCGTTTCGGTGGCCAGCCGGTCGCGCATCTGCGGCCTGATGCGCGGCGCAACCTGGGTCTGGCATTCGTGCCAGCCGAACGCCTGGGTCACGGTGCAGTGCCTGAATTGAGCCTGGCCGACAACGCGCTGCTCACCGCGTTTCAACGCGGTTTGATCAGCAATGGGCTCATTCAGCGGGGCAAAGTCAAAACGCTGGCCGAAGAGATCATCCGCCGCTTTGGCGTGAAAACGCCGGACGCGCAAACACCGGCCCGTAGCTTGTCCGGCGGCAATTTGCAGAAATTCATTCTCGGACGGGAAATCCTCCAGCAGCCGAAGCTGCTGGTGGCCGCGCACCCGACCTGGGGCGTGGACGTCGGTGCCGCCGCGACCATCCACCGCGCGCTGATTGCCTTGCGCGACGCCGGTGCGGCGATCCTGGTGATCTCTGAGGACCTCGACGAACTGTTCCAGATCAGCGACCGGCTCGGTGCTTTGTGCAGCGGACGAATGTCGCCACTCAAAGCCACCGTCGACACCCGCCTGATCGATGTGGGCGGCTGGATGGCCGGCCAGTTCGACGCCCCTCAACCCCTCGCATCCGCATTGGTTTAACGGAGTTTCGCATGCTGCTTTCTCTTGAACCCCGTGGCCAGCAATCACGCCTGATGTTGTGGTGCTCGCCGTTGCTGGCGGCGGCCCTGACACTGGGCTGCGGCTCGCTGTTGTTTATCGCGTTGGGGCACGACCCGCTGCACACCTTGCACACCTTGCTGATCGCGCCGATCAGCGATTGGTACGGTGTCTCCGAACTGCTGGTCAAGGCCTTGCCGATTCTGCTGTGCGCCCTCGGCCTGGCCGTGGCCTACCAGGCGCGGATCTGGAACATTGGCGCCGAAGGCCAGTTGTTGCTCGGCGCCCTGGCCGGCAGCGCGCTGGCGGTGAACATTATCGATATGCAGAGCCGCTGGGCGCTGGTGGCGATTCTGCTGGTCGGCACCTTGGCCGGTGCGGCCTGGGCCGGGTTGACCGCCTGGTTGCGCACGCATTTCAACGCCAACGAAATCCTCACCAGCATCATGCTCAATTACATCGCCCTGAACCTGCTGCTGTTCTGCGTGCATGGACCGCTGAAAGACCCGGCCGGGTTCAACTTTCCGGAATCGGCGATGTTCGGCGATGCCAGCCGGCTGCCGCTGTTGATGGAGGACGGAAGGGTTCATGCCGGGGTGTATTTTGCGTTGCTCGCCCTGGTCGCGGTGTGGGTGTTGTTGCAGAAAAGCTTTGTCGGCTTCCAGATCAAAGTGCTCGGGCTGGATAAGCGCGCCGCCGGTTTTGTCGGTTTTCGCGAGAAGCGCCTGATCTGGCTGGCGTTGCTGATCAGCGGCGGGTTGGCGGGGCTGGCTGGCGTTTGCGAAGTGACCGGGCCCATCGGTCAACTGGTGCCGCAAGTCTCGCCGGGCTACGGCTATACCGCAATCACTGTGGCGTTTCTGGGGCGGCTGAACCCGATGGGCATCGTGTTTTCCAGCTTGCTGATGGCACTGCTGTACATCGGTGGCGAGAGCGCGCAAATGAGCATGAACCTGCCGCAAGCAATCACCCAATTGTTCCAGGGCATGATGCTGTTTTTCCTGCTGGCCAGTGACGTGCTGATCCTTTACCGGCCACGCTTGAACCTGCGCTGGTCCCGCCGCGCCCCCGCCACCGCCGTACACGCAGGAGCGTTGTGATGGATATCGATCTGCTGAGCAATATTTTCTACGCCATGGTTCGTTGCGGCACGCCGTTGCTGCTGGTGGCGCTGGGTGAGTTGATCTGCGAGAAGAGCGGCGTGCTCAACCTGGGCCAGGAAGGAATGATGCTGTTTGGCGCGGTGATCGGATTTATCGTCGCGCTGAACAGCGGCAACCTGTGGCTCGGCGTGTTGCTGGCGATGCTGGCCGGGATGCTGTTGTCATCGCTGTTCGCGCTGGTGGCGCTGGTGTTCAACGCCAATCAGGTGGCCACCGGGTTGGCGCTGACGATTTTCGGCGTGGGCCTGTCGACGTTTGTCGGTGCGGCCTGGGTCGGTAAGCCGTTGCAGGGATTTGAACCGGTGGCGATTCCGTACCTGAGCGAGATCCCGCTGATCGGGCGGATGCTGTTTGCCCAGGATCTGCTGGTGTATCTGTCGTTCGCCTTGTTTGCGCTGGTGGCGTGGGTGGTGCTGAAAAGTCGCGCTGGACTGATCATTCAAGCCGTCGGGGAAAATCCGGATGCGGCGAGTGCGATGGGCTTGCCGGTGCTGGGCGTACGCACGCTGGCGGTGCTGTTTGGTGGGGCGATGGCCGGGTTGGCGGGGGCTTATCTGTCACTGGCCTATACGCCAATGTGGGCGGAGAACATGAGCGCCGGGCGCGGCTGGATTGCGTTGGCGCTGGTGGTGTTTGCCAGTTGGCGCGTGTGGCGGTTGTTGCTCGGGGCCTACCTGTTCGGCCTCGCCAGCATCCTGCATTTGGTGGCACAGGGGTTGGGGCTGGCGATTCCATCGAGCCTGCTGGCGATGCTGCCGTATGTCGCGACGATTGTGGTGCTGGTGTTGTTGTCGCGGGATGCGGTGCGCACGCGGTTGTATGCGCCGGTGTCGTTGGGGCAGCCGTGGCAGGGTGGGCATTAGGGGTGACCGGGTGGGCCTCATCGCGGGCAGGCTCACTCCCACACCGACCGAGTTGAACTACGGATTATCGATCGACACAAAATCCTGTGGGAGCGAGCCTGCTTGCGATGGGTCCCTGACAGGCAACACCTGAACAACGCCCCACACCAATTCAAAGAACAGAAAAACCACCAACAACGAACTGGCACCGTGCACCAAGGCATACAACTGCCAAGTCGCAAACAGACACCGGCCCACCGCGTCATACCGCCCATAAACCTGCTGCGGATCACGAATCCGCAGCACCGCCCAGACACACACGATCGATCCCAGCAGATTCGCCATCAGCATGTGCATCGGCTCGAATGGCGGCAGTTCACCTGGCAGGTCCAAGGCCCGGCTCAAACTCACCAACGCCCCATGCAACGCCGCAAAACTCCACGGCGTGGCAAACGCGGCGGTCACGATCAGGTCGTACCAGGCGCTGCCCCGCACCAACCGGCGATATTGCGTTGAAGTCCACATCCGTCTTGCTCCGGAAAATCAGGGAGCAAGCAGGCTAAAGCCTGGAGTATGCTCCAGGGTCAAGCCCTCTTCGAGACGTCATGATGCGCATCGGTGAATTAGCCCAGGCCAGCGCCGTCAGCCGCGACACGCTGCGCTTCTACGAGCAACGCGGGCTGATCGCGGCGCAACGCAGCGCCAACGGTTATCGCGACTACCCGGCAGACATGGTGCAACTGGTGCTGTACATCAAGACCGCCCAGCGGCTGGGCTTCACCCTCGGCGAGATCGGCAGCAGCGTCGCCGCGTTGTGGCAGTCGCCCGATCCGGACAGTGCCGTCACGCAATTGCTGCAAGACAAACTCAAACTGATCGAAACCCGAATGGACGAACTCGGTGCCCTGCGCCACGAGTTGCAGCAACGGCTCGGGCAGCGTTGTCCATTGAATCCATGATCTTCATTTTTCAAGGAAGCCTCTCATGTCCAAGGCAAAAACCGCGCTGATCATCGGCGCCTCCCGGGGCCTGGGCCTCGGTCTGGTGAAAACCCTGCTGGCCGATGGCTGGCAAGTCACCGCTACCGTGCGCAACCCGCAAAACGCCGACGCCTTGCGGGCGCTGGGTGACGTGCGTATCGAAAAACTCGACATGGATGACCAGCAGGCAATCAGCGCGTTGAGTCAGCAGTTGAAGGGCGACGTGTTTGACCTGTTGTTCGTGAATGCCGGGGTGAAGGGGCCGGAGGTGCAAACCCCGGGTGGCGCATCCTTGGCTGACGTGGGTCAGTTGTTTTTCACCAACGCCGTGGCGCCGATCAACCTGGCGCAGCGTTTCGTCGGGCAGATTCGTCCGGACGGCGGCGTGCTGGCGTTCATGAGTTCGGTGCTCGGCAGCGTGACCATGCCGGACGCGCCCGAGCTGGCACTGTACAAGGCGAGCAAAGCGGCACTGAACTCGATGACCAACAGCTTCGTGACGCAATTGGCGGAGCCGGCACTCACCGTGTTGTCGCTGCACCCGGGCTGGGTGAAGACTGACATGGGCGGTGAAGGTGCGGATATCGATGTCCAGACCAGTACGCGCGGGTTGGTGGATCAGGTGAATGCGTACGCCGGCAAGGGCGGGCACCATTTTGTGAATTACCGGGGTGAAACCATTCCCTGGTAATCACCGCAATCCCCCTGTAGGAGCGAGCCTGCTCGCGATGAGGCCATCTCAGTCACATCAATGCTGAATGACACGGCCTC
>NZ_RWIN01000035.1 GCF_009761815.1 Pseudomonas sp. PB120 | reverse complement strand
TTTCGCGAGCAAGCTCGCGAAAGGGCCAGATCAGGCGCTACAAATCTCACACAGCGATCAACCGCTCCCGCAGCTTGGTGATTTCATCACGCATCTGCGCCGCAGCCTCAAACTCCAGATCCCGCGCCAACGCATACATCTTCTCTTCCAGCGCCTTGATCCGCTTGACAACCTCTCCCGGCGAACGCAATTCGGCTTCGTACTTGGCGCTTTCCTCGGCGGCCTTGGCCATGCCTTTGCGCTTCTTGCTGCGCGAGCCCGGCACGGTGGCGCCTTCCATGATATCGGCCACGTCCTTGAACACCCCCTTGGGGGTGATGCCGTTGGCCAGGTTGAAGGCAATCTGCTTGTCACGACGCCGTTCGGTTTCGCCGATTGCCCGCTCCATGGAACCGGTGATCCGGTCGGCATACAGAATCGCCCGCCCATTGAGGTTACGCGCCGCCCGGCCGATGGTCTGAATCAGCGAGCGCTCCGAACGCAGGAAACCTTCCTTGTCCGCATCCAGAATCGCCACCAGCGAGACCTCCGGCATGTCCAGGCCTTCGCGCAACAAGTTGATCCCGACCAGCACGTCGAAGGTGCCCAAACGCAGGTCGCGGATGATTTCCACCCGCTCCACAGTGTCGATGTCCGAGTGCAGGTAACGCACCCGAACGCCATGGTCGGCCAGGTAATCGGTCAAATCTTCGGACATGCGCTTGGTCAGCGTGGTGACCAGCACCCGCTCTTCCAGCGCCACGCGCTTGCCGATTTCGGAGAGCAGGTCATCGACCTGGGTCAGCGCCGGACGGATTTCGATTTGCGGGTCCACCAGGCCGGTCGGACGCACGACCATATCAATCACGCGCCCGGCATGTTCCGCCTCGTAGTTACCCGGTGTGGCCGAAACAAAAATCGTCTGCGGGCTGATGCCTTCGAACTCGTCGAAGCGCATTGGCCGGTTATCCAACGCTGAAGGCAGGCGGAAACCGTATTCCACCAGCGTCTCTTTACGCGAGCGGTCACCCTTATACATGGCGCCGACCTGCGGCACGCTGACGTGGGATTCGTCGATCACCAGCAAGGCATCGGCCGGCAAGTAGTCGAACAAGGTCGGCGGCGCCTCGCCGGATGCGCGCCCGGAGAGGTAGCGCGAGTAGTTTTCGATGCCGTTGCAGTAGCCCAGTTCGAGAATCATCTCCAGGTCGAAACGGGTGCGCTGCTCCAGGCGTTGCGCTTCCACCAGTTTGTTGTTGGAACGCAGGTATTCCAAGCGCTCCTGCAACTCGACCTTGATCCCTTCGACGGCGTCCAGCAGGGTTTCCCGCGGGGTCACGTAGTGGCTTTTCGGGTAAAAGGTAAAGCGCGGCAGCTTGCGGATCACTTCGCCCGTCAACGGATCGAAGGCGGACAAGCTTTCGACTTCATCATCGAACAGCTCAATGCGGATCGCCTCGAAATCGGATTCCGCCGGGTGAATGTCGATTACATCACCGCGCACCCGGAAGGTTGCACGGGCGAAATCCATGTCGTTGCGGGTGTATTGCAGGTCCGCCAGGCGACGCAGCAACGCACGCTGGTCGAGCTTGTCGCCGCGATCCACGTGCAGCACCATTTTCAGATAGGTTTCCGGGCTGCCCAGACCATAGATGCACGAGACCGTGGTGACGATGATCGCGTCTTTGCGCTCCAGCAAGGCTTTGGTCGCGGACAGTCGCATCTGCTCGATGTGGTCGTTGATCGAGGCATCTTTCTCGATAAAGGTGTCCGACGATGGCACGTAGGCTTCGGGCTGGTAGTAGTCGTAGTACGAAACGAAGTACTCGACGGCGTTGTTCGGGAAGAACGCCTTGAACTCGCCGTACAACTGCGCGGCCAGGGTCTTGTTCGGCGCCAGCACCAGGGTTGGGCGCTGCACTTGTGCGATGACGTTGGCAATGCTGAAGGTCTTGCCCGAGCCGGTCACACCGAGCAACGTCTGGTGCGCCAGCCCGGCTTCGATGCCTTCGACCATCAGGCGGATGGCTTCCGGCTGGTCGCCGGCGGGCTCGAAGCGGGTGACTAGCTGGAATTCAGACATGAACTACCTCTGGTTCGCGCCGGACCGGTCAAACCGGACAGGAACGAGAAAGACCGCAAACGACCGACGTCGCCCGAGGAAAAAACTGGATTGTGCTCAATGTGGAGCCGAATGCCCGCGCTTTCAAGGCAAACGTCCTACATCCCGTAAAGACTTTGACGCAGCCAATCGACTAATGGTCGAAAAATAATCGAAAAAACCTACCGTAAAAGCTGAATCCTCTGTCGCCATCAATCGCCGATGACCTCTATACTAGCTCCCCGTTTGTGCACCGCTCTAGTGCATTCGGCTGGAGCGCCACACGTCCCTCCATTCTCCATTCAGAGCCGCCGCAAAAATGAGCCTGTTCTCCGCTGTCGAAATGGCACCACGCGATCCAATCCTGGGCCTCAACGAAGCATTCAATGCCGATACCCGTACCAACAAGGTCAACCTGGGGGTCGGTGTTTACTGCAACGAGGAGGGGCGAATTCCACTCCTGCGCGCCGTTGTCGAAGCCGAGACGATTCGCGTCGCTCAACACGCTTCCCGTGGCTACTTGCCAATCGACGGCATCGCCGCTTACGACCAGGCCGTGCAAAAACTGCTGTTTGGCAATGACTCGCCGCTGATCGCTGCTGGCCGCGTCATCACCACCCAGGCCGTTGGCGGTACCGGCGCGCTGAAAATCGGTGCCGACTTCCTCAAGCAACTGCTGCCAAACGCCGTCGTCGCCATCAGCGATCCAAGCTGGGAAAACCATCGCGCACTGTTCGAAACCGCCGGTTTCCCGGTGCAGAACTACCGCTATTACGACGCCGCGACCCACGACGTTAACCGTGCCGGCTTGCTGGAAGACCTGAACGCCCTGCCGTCCGGTTCGATCGTCGTACTGCACGCTTGCTGCCACAACCCGACTGGCGTGGACCTGAGCCCGGCCGACTGGAACAACGTCCTGGAAGTGGTGAAAGCCAAAGGTCACGTGCCGTTCCTCGACATGGCCTACCAGGGCTTTGGCGATGGCATCGACGAAGACGCCGCTGCCGTGCGCCTGTTCGCGGAATCGGGCCTGACCTTCTTCGTTTCCAGCTCGTTCTCCAAATCTTTCTCGCTGTACGGCGAGCGCGTGGGCGCCCTGTCGATCGTCAGCGAATCGAAAGAAGAAAGCGCGCGCGTCCTGTCGCAAGTCAAACGCGTGATCCGCACCAACTACTCCAACCCGCCGACCCACGGTGCAAGCATCGTCGCCGCCGTGTTGAACAGCCCGGAACTGCGCGCTCAGTGGGAAGAAGAACTGGCAGAAATGCGCCTGCGGATTCGCGGCATGCGCATCCAGATGGTCGACCTGCTGGCGAAAAACGCTCCACACCGCGACTTCAGCTTCGTCGGTCGTCAGCGTGGCATGTTCTCCTACTCCGGCCTGACGGTTGAGCAAGTGACCCGTCTGCGCAGCGAGTTCGGCATCTATGCACTGGACACCGGCCGCATCTGCGTTGCCGCGTTGAACCAGAGCAACATCGACGCCGTGACCAAGGCGATCGTTGCAGTGATCTGAGTCTTGTTGTGATACGAAAAACGGGAAGCTTTTGAGCTTCCCGTTTTTTATTTGTCACAGATAATTCTCGACCTCATGACCGAGCGCTCTAGACTGCACAGCGACAGGTTTGCGTACACCCGAGATTTTCCAAGAGAACCCACATGAAAAACGATGACCTACGCGCTGAGCGCGATGACCTGGATGACGTGAATGACTTCATCCCCCGCACCCCGGCCAAACGCGGCAACAATCTGGTGCTGCAAGTCGCAGCCGGTGTATTCCTCGGCGGCCTGGCCCTGTGGCTGGTGCAATTGGGCGCGACAGCGCTTTACGCCAAACTGATGCTCGGCACGCTGACTTTCGGCGGTTAAGCCAATTCGGTCGCGCGCTGGCTGGCGGCGTCGTCATAGGCGACGTAGAGCGATTCAGCGACCTGACTCTTGATTGCCTTGGTGCTTTCCAGCCCCAGGACAAACCCTTCGGCCTTGCCACCGGCACGGTTCAGTTCATCAGCGGTACTGGCCTGCGTGATTGCATCGAACAGTTTTTCGGCGTGCGGGCCGACACCCTTGGGCAAGCTGATCTGGGCGATGCTCATGCGAACACCCCATGGTGTCGGGACGTGAGGATTGGGTGATTCATGGCGCGTACCTTTTCGGCGAATGGCCGGCAGCGCGTGTAACCACTTCCGGGCGGTCATGGTAGCCCGCTGAGGCGATTCTGGTAACCGCCAACACCCGAGAAACCACCGTCCGTCTTCATGATTCCATTAAAGTGCTAACTGATGCTTGACTTCTCTTTTTGAATCAGTAACATACGCGCTATTCCGCGATAGCTCAGTTGGTAGAGCAAGTGACTGTTAATCACTGGGTCCCTGGTTCGAGTCCAGGTCGTGGAGCCAGTAAAATCAACGAAAAAGGCCAGCGCATAGCTGGCCTTTTTTGTTTCTGCTCAACGAATTGCTCAACAATTCATTTCTGCTAAACACTTCATCTAATGAACAGTTGATGACGATTTACATGCGAGACAGCGGCACTCAATGTGCCCGGCAAAGCAGCGGGCCTTCGCCAGCGAAATGTTGCAGGACGAGCAAACTATCGCCTAACGGCACCATTACCGAGGGCATCCTCCCCGGCCAGCTGAAAGACCCTTTTGGCAAGATCCACCGCAACGGTGGTGCATGCCACCACATCGGCTGACAAAGACTGATTGATCGTCGTATGCTTTTTCATGGCCTCGCCCTCGCTGTCGCTGGCTTCTATAAGAATGCCACCGTGGCGCACAGACGCCTCGGTTTGGGCGAGTCCATCCAATTACATAGAGAGCGCTACGCCCATGTCTATCGGCTAAAACGCTCCGCCAGGCCGTACAGATAATCAGCCATCACTTCCAGATCCTGACTGATCGCGGCGCCTTGCTCAGCCTGTCCGGCGCTGTGGTCACACAATTGAGCAATACGCGTGATCTGTTGGTTGATGTCTTCGGTCACGTGACGTTGCTCTTCTGAGGCGGACGCCATCTGCTGGCTCATATCGGTAATCCGGCTGACGGCTTGACTGATGCCGACCAGGGCCGACTGCACAGCTTCGGCACGCTGCATGCTTTCACGGGAAATCTGCTCACCCCGGCTGGCTGTTGATACCGCGCGATCTGCACCGACATACAGCGAAGCGATGATGCCGTGGATCTGCTCAGTGGATACGCGGGTGCGTTGTGCCAGAGAGCGCACCTCGTCTGCAACCACCGCGAAGCCTCGACCTTGCTCACCCGCCCGGGCCGCTTCAATCGCTGCGTTGAGCGCCAGCAGGTTGGTCTGTTCGGCTATGGACGTGATGACATCCACGACGTTGCCGATCGATTGCGTCTCACTTGCCAAGGCATTGACTGCCTTGTCGATCTCGTTGACGGCCGCGTACATAGCTTCCATGGCATGCAGACTTTGCAGGGCCAGTTCACTGCCTTCCTTGGTCAACTGGTGGGCCTCGGAGGCGGCATGCGCAGTGCTGATGACGTTTTGAGTCACCTGCTGATTGGTGGCGGCCATCTGTGAAATGGCGGCGGCGGACTGGTCCGTTTCGCTGCGCTGACGATCAAGCGACTGCGCTTGCGAACCGGAGAGTTCGCTGGACTGCGCAGCCTTTGCCTTTACATTGACCCCGGCATCGACAAGCCTGGTCAAGGCTGTCTGCAAGCGTGCTCCCTCACTAAGCATGGCCATATCCAGGCGCCCTTGGGGCCCGTGGTTTTCGCTAAAGGTGAGCGCGACCAGCGGATCGGAAAATGCTTTCGGGTGCTCGGCCAGGGTGCGCTCGATGGTTAGGCGATGTCGGGACTCGAACAGGTACCAGGCGAGCATCAGGCTCGCCACAAGTACCCCCTGGGCGGCCGCTTTTGGAAGCCATTGATCACCTGATAGTGACACTGCTCCTGCCATCAGGAATGGCCAGCCGTGTTTCAGTGGACGGAAAAGGCGGGCACTTAGCGACACAATCGGCTTGCCGGCCCGCATCCTTGCATACACTGCTGCTGCCCGGCGAACCCGGTCGCGGCTGGGCACCGAGCAAACCGATTCGTAACCGCTAATGCGTCCGTTTTCAAAGATTGCCGTGACGTAAGTACTGACCCAATAGAAATCACCGTTTTTCGAGCGGTTTTTCAGCAAACCCATCCAGGGCTTGCCTTGCTTGATGGTGTGCCACATATGGATAAACACTCCCGGTGGCATATCCGGGTGTCGAACCAGGTTATGGGTCTGGCCGACCAGTTCGTCAAGAGTGAAACCGCTGATGGCAACAAAGGCGTCATTGCAGTAAGTGATTCGGCTATCCAGATCGGTCGTGGAGATCAATCGTTGTTCGGCAGGGAATACTCTTTCTTGCTCGGTTACGGGCAAATTCACACGCATTGAGTGCGATTCCTTTTCGGATTATTAGTATGAGGGGAGCCTGTGAACGAAGCCGGGCCATCCTGGCCCTAACGAATGCCGGTACCCGCCATGGACTCCGGTACCCACAGCGCCGCTGACAGCGGCTCGATGTAGCCGATACCGCCATGAGGGCCCACCACGCCATTGATGTTGTAGGTGCCGAGAGACAGGTCGTACGTCATGAATGGGGTGGCATCCGGCACCTGCTGGTCATAACTCTGGCTCAAGAAAGCGAAGGAACCACGGTAGAGCTGGTCATTGCCGTCGTACTGATCGGAGGCCACTGCGGCCCAGGTATCTTCATCCAGGTAAAAGCGGCGCTTGTGGTAGATGTGATTTGCACCTGGCTTGAGGTTGCCCTCCACGACATAGACCCGGTGTTTTTCCCAGCGGACGAAGTCCGGGGCAATGTAATTGGGAGTGGTCAGTGACTTGGCATCCCGGGCATAGGTCAGTTTGTAGGTGTTGTAGGGCACGATCATTTCTTGCTTGCCAACCAGCGTCCAGTCATAGAGCTCGAGGGCACGGGCGGTACCGGGGTTGGGTGTGTCGTAGGCCAGGATCGAAATTTGTTTGACCCGGCGCTGGGCCGGCATGTACTGCCAGGCACGGCCTGGACGCTCCAGTGGGTTGGTAGCGTTTTTGAGCATGACCGACTCGCCGGCTCTGCGTGCAGGTCCTATATAGGACAGTTTCAACTGGTAGTAGATGTCGGAATTGTTGATGGGCTTCGACATGTTCTCGTAAATCGGAAAGGAGACGAATGCCTCGCCGGTGACAACCAGGCTTCGCACCCCCGCTGCGTCGACGCTCCACGAGTCGTACTTGGAATGGATGTTGACGCCCTGAAAGCGCAGCAGAAAATTCCACATCGCCTCGGCGCCTGATTGCGGGATCGGGAACGGCACACCGGGCAGTACATTGTCGAAGGCTATCCCACCTTTAAGAGACCTGGCGGCGGTGGCGTTCTTGCGGCTATTGTCCAATACCGCCTGTGGCAGCGCTGCAGTGCGGTGGGTCGGATACACGTCGATGCGGTAGCCGGGGTAACGTCGAGCCAACGCTACGGAGGTGGCACTCAGCATTCCCCTGTATTGATCCACGTTCTTGCCGTTGATCACCAGCAGCGGCTTTTCGTTCGCATAGGGATCTGGGCGCATGGTATCACCCGTTTTGAAGCTGGCCGGGGCCGTGGTCAGGCCACCGTTGTAAGGCGGGATGGAACCATCGGCATTGCCGACCTTTTCAGCCCCCACCAACGTCAGACTGGTGCCCAGCCGGGCAGCTTCCTGACTCGATACATTAGCTTGTGCATCGATGGCCAACGCCATGACGGGTATAGCAGCCAAGAGGCATTTCACGAATTTCATATTGTTATTCTCCTGCTTGGCGTACCAGGCAACTCGTGACTCAGGCGCAGCAGTCGCATCCCTCGGCTCAATCGCCAGGGGCTTTTTATGCAGCCATTAAAAAGCCCCCGAATCGGAAGCGCTTTTCATTTGACGACAGACCTTTGGCTATTCATGACAGAGCAGGGTCTGTCTGCGATCCCATTGCAGGAGCTGGCTGTACCATTGCGAAACCAAATTCAAGTCAATAAAAAAGGCATCCCGAAGGATGCCTTTTTGAATTTTACGAGGAGTAGTCGCAGCGATTCTTTAGCTCCAGGCCACGAATGACCTTAGGTTCAGAATCCGACCGGCATGCCAGTCGTCACTACTTCAGAGGGAGCCAGCTCCTCTGCTGCCAACGAGATGGGGGGCCAATACTGGAGGCCGAGCCCAAGGATGCGCAATTGCAGACCTCGATCTGATTTTCAGTCATGTGCGGAACGAGTGCCAACCCGGCACTCACCCCGCCTCAGGGCTCAATCAGACATGCTCACCACTTTTCACATGCACCCCGCGTGGCTCTCCATGACCATGGTCGGCCTCTACCACCGGGATTTCCTTACCGTCGCAGTCATGCAACTTGCCTTCACTGAAGTAATCGCCTTCGCGCAATGCGGCCAGGTCCTGATAGCGCAACACACGCTCGGTGCCGGCAGCGAACACTGACTGCTGATCGGAGTTGCCGGCCGTGAGGTGGTTGAAGGTCAGGTTGAGCACGATGGCCATGATCGCCGAGGAGCTGATGCCCGAGTGGAAGATCGTGGCGAACCAGCTTGGGAAGTGATCGTAGAAGTTCGGTGCGGCGATGGGGATCATGCCGAAACCGATCGAGGTGGCGACGATGATCAGGTTGACGTTGTTGCGGTAGTCGACCTTGGACAGCGTACGAATGCCGCTGGCGGCCACGGTGCCGAACAACACGATACCGGCGCCGCCAAGGACGGAAGTCGGAACGGCGGCGATGACCCGGCCCATGAAGGGCAGCAGGCCCAGGATTACCAGGAACAAGCCACCGGTCGCCACCACAAAGCGGCTCTTGATGCCAGTCACCGCCACCAGCCCGACGTTCTGGGCGAAGGCGCTTTGAGTGAAGGAGCCAAAGATCGGTGCGATCATGCTCGATAGCATGTCGGCCCGAAGGCCATTGCCCAGGCGTTTGGAATCGACCTTGGTGCCGATGATTTCACCGACGGCCAGGATGTCGGCCGAGGTCTCCACCAGCGTCACCATGACCACGATGCACATCGACAGGATCGCCGCGAAGTGGAAGGTCGGCATGCCGAAGTGGAATGGCGCGGGGAAGCCGAACATCGGTCCCTGCGAGACGGACGAAAAGTCCGCCATGCCGAGGAATACCGCAATCACCGTCCCGATGACCATGGCCAGCAGAATCGACAATCGGGAGATGGTGGCGCTACCAACCTTGCTCAGAAGCAGCACCAATACCAGCGTCACCGCCGCCAGCCCGATGTTTGCCATGCTGCCGAAATCCGCGGCATGGCTGTTGCCACCCATAGCCCAGCGGGCGGCGACCGGCATTAGTGTCAGGCCGATGGTGGTGATGACGATGCCCGTGACCAGCGGCGGGAAAAACTTGGTAATCCGCGAGAACACCGGCGTGATCAGCAAACCAATCAGGGACGCCGCAATCACCGCCCCCAGGATCGACTGAAAGCCACCCTCCCCGCCACTGCTGACAATCGCCACCATGGTCGCGACGCCGGAAAAAGACACGCCCTGTACCAGCGGCAACTGACAACCGAAAAACGGTAAACCAAGGGTCTGCAGCAACGTCGCCAAGCCCCCCGCAAACAATGAAGCAGCAATCAACAAACCGATGTCCGCCGGCGAAAGCCCGGCCGCCTGACCGATGATCAACGGCACCGCAACGATGCCACCGTACATGGTCAAAACATGTTGCAGGCCGTAAGCCATATTCGCGCCGACCCCGAGATTTTCGTCTTCGGGCCGTTGGTGTGAAACATGGGGCGTTTTCATGTTAGGGGGTTCCCTGGTTTTTGTTATGCGCACACTGTATGCAAGACTCAGGACAAATGTCTATAGAGTTGTATACAACTCACCAGTCAGATTATGAACATGTGTCCATTTGTGCCTTTCACTGCTCAGACTCCCCCGCCCAAAAAACCTTGAAATACATCCTTCGAACGCCTTCTACCTTACCCGCTAGGCTTTGGATTCCAAGCGACCAACGGTACGGTTGCCTCTCGCCTATACATATAAAGTATGCATAATTAAGTCATTCGAAATTCAGTATCACAAGGCAAAGAACGCCGCTAACAAATTAAAGCACCAAGGGATCAGCCTCGCGGAAACGGAGGCCGTGTTTTATGACGAGAGAGCGCTCTCGGTGCAGGACAACCACCATGATGAGCAGCGCTGGATCATCATGGGGCTGGATGCCAAGGGGCGCTTGTTGGTCGTTGCTTACACCTATCGCGATCCGAATTTCGTTCGAATAATTTCCGCGCGCATCGCGACCCACAACGAGCAGCGCCGATACAGGGAGGCTTGACCCATGAAAGACGAATACGATTTCAGCAATGCCAAACGTGGAGCCGTTGCCTCCACCAAAGGAAAAACCCGAATCACCATCATGCTCGATGACGTCGTTATCGAAGCGGCCCGCGCCTTGGCCGAGAGTGAAGGGTTTGGTTATCAGACGGTGATCAACAACACCCTGCGCCAGGCCCTGCTCGGCGACGGCAGTAAAAGCGCGATCTCCAGCCCATACACCGCTATCGCGAATGCCGGGCATTTCAAAGAGGGGATAACCGCCGCCGAGCTAAAAAGCCTGGAGAAAAAATTGTCAGAGGTCTTGAGCGAAATCCATCGCGTACTGGAGCCTTGAGTGACTCAAGACGACAGCAATCGCTTCAGCGTTTGTTTGAGCGTTACAGATTCGGGCACCCGAATCCCGAACTCGCGGCTCAGCAATTCCAGCAACTCATCGACATCCGCCACTTGCCGGCGCTCAGTCTCGCTGCCGATTCGATGAATCGCGAAGCTGCCGTTGTTCAACGTGCGCCGCCATCCCTCTCCCGTGCGGGCCACCATCAATTGTTTAACAAAGGATGACTCTGGATGGGTCGAGACGTACCAGTTGCCGATGGTGTAGTCGATGTCTTCCTGGCGTTGCAGGTCGAAGAGGTACATCGCCCGCCATTCGCCGGCGACGTTGGCGCGCAGGGTGTAGCCATCGACATGCTGTTCGATGCGATAGGGTTCGTGCGGGGTGAGCTGTTCGTCCGGCGTATCGAGCAGCAGCGGCGCGGTCGGCACCATGCCACCGAAGCCGACGTCGGTGATGTAGCGCACGCCGTCCAGGATCACCAGGCTCAAGCGATGCGTACGAGCCGTCCATGCGCCTTCGGGCTGGCCCATCACAACCCGGCCACTGATGCCTCGCGCATCGAAACCCAGCGTCTGTAGCAACGCCAGAAACAGGTTATTGAGTTCGTAGCAGTAACCACCACGCCCCGCGTGCAGGACTTTCTGCTCAATGGATGGCAAGTCGATGAGCACCGGCTCGCCCGACAATGTACTGAGGTTTTCGAAAGGGAATACGCCGGTGTGACGCAGCTGAAGTTGGCGCAGGGTTTCCAGCGTCGGTGCGGGAGGCGCATCGAACCCCAGGCGTTGCAAATACAGACTCAGGTTTTCCAGGCGTGGTTCGCTCATTGCTCGGTCCTTCTGCAGAGGCCGCGGATCACTCCGCCGATGGGCGCCATGTATAAGGGATAAATCGGTTCGACCGACAATTGATTTCGCCAATCGCCGCGCAAGGTTATTCAGCGACGTTTGCGCGCCCCCAGCCGAATCCAGGTCGGCGCATGGTCGCTGGCGTGTGGCTCGTTTCTCACCCAGGCATCGACGCCAGCATCCTGCAGGTAAGGGCTCAAGGCCGGATTGAGTAACAGATGATCAATGCGCAGACCCGAATTTTTCTGCCAGTGCTGCCGGAAATAATCCCAGAAGGTATAGAGCCGGTCCTCCGGATAAAGATGTCGCAGGGAGTCGGTCCAGCCTTGAGCGAGCAAACGCTGGTAGCACTCGCGGCTTTGCGGTTGCAGCAAGGCATCCTTGAGCCAGGAGCGCGGGTTGTAGATGTCGAGGTCGGTGGGCACCACGTTGTAGTCGCCGGCAAGCACCACTGGATGTTCGCTGTCTTGAAGGGTGTGTGCGTAGTTGATCAGGCGTTCGAACCACGCCAGCTTGTAGTCGAATTTCGGCCCCGGCTGCGGATTGCCATTGGGCAGGTACAGGCAGCCGACCAGAATCCCGTGCACGGCAGCTTCGAGATAGCGGCTATGGGTGTCACTGTCATCGCCAGGCAGGCCTCGGCGACTTTCCAGTGGTTGCGCATCCCGCGCGAGAATCGCCACGCCGTTCCATGAGGACTGGCCGTGCCAGATCGCGCCGTAGCCAGCGGCTTCAAGCTCGGCCGCGGGAAATGCGCTGTCGACCGACTTCAATTCCTGCAAACAGGCGATGTCCGGTTTTTCCCGCTCAAGCCAGACCAGCAAGTTCGGCAGTCGGGCGCGCAAGCCATTGACGTTGAAGGTGGCGATTCGCAGGTTTTTCATGAACCAACGCTCCTGATGCGAGGTGTCTAGCGTGTGACACCTGCACGTTTCGGTGGTTGCGTCGGCCACCACCTGTACGGCGTAATAGGAACCCAACACCCGCCTGTGCTGCCGAGAACACCGACGTCATGGAAACAACTCTGGAAGGTCAACGAATCAGCCTGCGCCCCCTGCAATACGCCGATGCCGACGCGCTGATCAGCGCCGCACGGGACGGCGAGCTGTGGAACCTGACCGTCACCGTCGTGCCGTCTCCGATGACGGTCGACGACTACCTGAAGAAGGCCCTTGATGGCCGTGACGCCGGAACGGTCATGCCCTTCGTCATCGTGCTCAACGACACTGGCGAAGTCATTGGCTCGACGCGCTTCTGGAAAATCGACCGGCTCAACCGCAAGCTCGAGATCGGCAGCAGCTGGATCTCTGCCCGCTGGCAGAAAACCTTCGTCAACACCGAAGCCAAATACCTGATGTTGCGCCATGCGTTCGAGGTGCTGGACTGCGTGCGGGTGCAATTCACTACCGACGAAAACAACCAGACATCGCGCCACGCCATTCTCCGGCTCGGCGCGCAGCAAGAAGGCATCGTGCGCCACGAACGGATCATGCCGGACGGACGCAAGCGCAATTCGGTGCGATTCAGCATCATTGATGATGAATGGCCTCAGGTGCGGCGCGGTCTTGAGCAGAAGCTGGCAAATCACTGACCAGTCGTCATTTGTCATGCACCTCCCCCTACCCCACGAGCCTAATGTCAGGTAACGACTCATTTGTTGGAGACGTACCATGATCAACAAGACATTGAGCTCCTTGTTACTGGCCGGATTATTATCCGCCGTGGCCGTGGGCACATGGGCGGCCTCTGATGACGGCGCCGATGCCACCGGCACCCATTCGGGCGCAATCAGCGGCTCGACGCTGTCACCCAACAACAACCCGGGAACGCCCTCGGTCGGACACGACTCCAGGGGCGACAATCGCGGCTCGGGCTCGTCGAGTGGCGGCATTGGCAACAGCGGTGGCACCAGCGGTTCTGGCGCTGGCGGCGGAACCGGCGCGGCGGGTGGTGGCACCGGTGGCGCGGGAGGCGGAACGGGCAGCTGGACGCGTAAAAGCAACCCCTAGCATGAAGTCACCCACTACCTTTACAGGGGCGTGACCACCGATACGTTCACGTTGGCAGGCTCAGCGTTGGTGCTCATCTGCGACAACGGCGTCACGGTGTAGCCATCCTGTATTTTGTGCACCGCCGCGTAATCCGCCGCAGCGTCGACCCGGGTTCTGCCGATGATCCAGACAAAAGACGTGGGTGAAGGCAAATGATTCAATCCGGCGGGTACCGTCCCGGTCCACCCCGGCGGCGTTACCAGAAACTGCCCCCCGTGCGTGTCGGTCGTGCTCGAGTCTGGTGAGGCGAATACGTCGCTCCACATGTCGAGCATCGGGAGC
The DNA here is from genome assembly GCF_009761815.1 of Pseudomonas sp. PB120. Lineage (GTDB taxonomy): Bacteria > Pseudomonadota > Gammaproteobacteria > Pseudomonadales > Pseudomonadaceae > Aquipseudomonas. The sequence continues at coordinate 21,605 of NZ_RWIN01000035.1, read as the reverse complement.
ACATAGAAACGCCCGCCTGTGTTCGGCGCGGCGATGATCTGGGGTTCTTTGGTCAGGTCCAGCCAGGCGATGGAATAGAGCGTGTCGACGTCTGAGCGTGTCGAACCGCTGAACGCTTTCGACGGAGCGCCGGGCACACTCATAAACATGTTCACCGGGGCTTTCGACTGCGGGGCTATTTCTGATTGAGCGTAACTGGCCAACGGATAGGTGATGGAGGCTGCAACGGTTAGAGCAACGGCTGTCAATGCTTGAGTAATCAACATTTTGGCGTCGTCCTCGCTGAGGGAGACCTGCCGGATTCGGCAGAGCTATCGCAACTCTAGACGATCATTTGCGGTGGATCTGACAGCCAGACGGCCGGCTGTCGGGGTGTTGCGCAGGTGAAACAGTCACTCAGCAGCCTCAGCGGTCCGAACGCATCAGCGCTTCGACACCACCCTCCAGCGACAACACGGCCGAGCGGTTTCGCCCCGAATGCTTGGCCCGATACAACGCCGCATCGGCACACTGGATAAACATTTCAATGCTGTCGCGCCCCGTCGGCACAAACGCATAACAACCGAGGCTGACCGTCACATAGCCGGTCGGTGAACCGCTGTGAGTGATGTTCTTGTCAATGACGCTGCGGCGGATCAGTTCGGCAATCGCCAGGGCGCCGTGGATGTCGGTCTCGGGCAGCAACACTGCGAACTCTTCACCGCCGTACCGCACCGCCAGGTCAGCCTTGCGATGGCAACAACTCTTCAATGCCCGCGCGACTTCAGCCAGGCAATGGTCCCCGGCCACGTGTCCATAGGCGTCGTTGTAGCGCTTGAAGAAATCGATATCGAGCATGATCAGGCTGAGCGATGTCGAGCGTCGGGCGCCACGACCGAACTCGATGTCCAGCGCACGCTCGAACAATCGGCGATTGGCCAGGCCGGTGAGGCTGTCATGGGTTGCGATCAGTTCCAGCGCTTCCTGAGCCTTGCGCAAATCCGCCTCGATCCGCTCACCATCGCGCACCTGATGAATGAACACCCAACCGAACAGCCCGACGCCCAGTATCACCAATGCAACAATGACGATGGACTGAAATGCCGTGGCCTCCCAGCCCTTGAGAATCGCCTCCTTGGAGGATGCCGCCGCCACTACCAACGGGTAGGCGCTCAACTGGTGGTAGCCATACAACCGCACAACGCCATCGACCACCGAGCTGACCATCGCGCTGCCGGAGGGCGCGCGGGGCAAGAGAGTCTGAAAGATTTCGCCATTGGCCAGTGAAGTGCCGATCTGCGCTTCGACATACGGGCGACGCGCCAACAACGTACCGTCGGTCAACGCCAAAAACATTGATCCGTTGTCATCGATGCTGAAGCTTTTGAAGAACTGATCGAAGTACGACATTTTGATCCCGGCCAACAACACGCCCTGGAAGTTGCCGTTCTTGTCGTTCACCCGCTTGGACACCGGAATGATCCACTCATCATTTTTACGGCTACGGATCGCCGGCCCGATGTGTGCCACCGATGACACATTCTGCTGATGAAACTTGAAGTACTCACGGTCCGCCACCCCTGGACCGCGGGGCAGATCTTCAAATGAAGTCACGACCCATTGACCGTTCTTGTCGAACAAAAATATCCCGTGCAATTGCTCCAGCGCCAAAACCCGTCGCTCAAAGGTCTTTTGCAATCGAGCTTTCTGGGCGGAGCCATAGCCATCAACCTGAAGCCACTCCGTCAGACCGGTCAGCACCAGATCGGCTTTCATGAACGTGTCTTCAGCCTGCTGCGCCATCGCCCGGGTCAAGTTCGCCGAGGCGACTTGTGCCGCGTCCAGGTCTTGGCGATGCGACTGCTCCAGCTGCAGGTAAAGCAAACCACACAGACACAGGCACACCGCCGCGATAAACAGCACCGCCGCCTTGAGCAGAGGTAGCCGTTTCAAAGCGCCGCCGGGGGCGTGGTGAGCGTCATGAAGAGGGATAGGCAAAAGCAGGTCCTGAAAGGGCAAGGCATGGGCTATGGCCCAAAACCCTTATTTTTTGTGAGCGTAGTCTACGGGGTTGTGAGGGGCAAATGCTCGACCTTCGATCTCCTTTGGTGGCTGACAGTGAGCCAGTGCCATTCAGTCAAGGGCGACGCGAAGAATTGTTTACATTCTGACACAATGTTTTTTCCTGGATACATACGTTTTCGTTCAGACACCTATTGAGTTTTCTTCGGTGAATCTCAAGAAAAATTAGAGCATTACGGCATGTAACAGAATATTATTGCGGCGTTTAATCCGGCGCGTTGTACGACAGAAAGCATCGCCCAACAGCAGTAAGACATTAAAAAATTGGGGGGGCTATGATAGTTGAACCGTACATCTTGTTTACCAGGATATCGATCACAAAAAATGATAACGGGCAGATATTTACTGAGCCACTGTGGGCAAAAGACCTGAGGCTGCATTTAAACTACATAGAAAATTTCGGCATTTGTTGCCCCGTCGAGCACGACGAGAACACTGCCGAACTTGAAGACATTTCCGACCTGGACATCAAATGGATTTTCGGATTAAAACGGGATTACGGTCTTAAATCCATAATAAAAAACATTTTCCCAAACTTTTTTACCGTAAAAAAAGCCGCCAAAAAAGCGAGCATTGTTCATTCTGACGGCGCAGGCTGGGCGTTTCCCCTGTCATTTTATTTGTTGGCGCTTAAGCCGTTCATGCCGTTTCACTGGGTTATCGTTATCGAGTCCTCTTTCTGGATGCTGGGTAAACGCGAAAGAAAAACCCCGAGAAAACTGATTGAACATCACGTTCATAAATTTTTGCTGACCCGTTGTTTGAAGATCGCCGATTCAAGAGTCTTCACCCAAACGTTCTACAGAAATTATTTTCTGAAAGGTGAGCAGCAACGAACACTTATAAACCCTGCCACCTGGGTTGATGAAGTTAACGTTGCCGACCCGAAAACTGTCGAACTAAGATATCAGAACAGACACGAAAAACCGGTCAGAATATTGTTCCCATCACGCCTGATTAGAGACAAAGGTGTTTTGATTCTGCTCGCAGCCATTAAAAAGCTGAAAGGCACCGATATCAAAATTGACATTACAATCATGGGCTTAGGGCCGTTAAAAGAAAAATGTCAGCGCTTTACCAACCGTGATCACGGCGGCATTAATGTCATTTACCAAGAACCGGTTGATTACGGGCAAGACTTTTTCGAGACCGTCGCCGAATATGACTGGGTGTTGATTCCCACGCTGAAACAAGAACAGCCCAGGATTATCTTTGATGCGTTCAGCCAAGGCGTGCCCGTGATTGGTTCTGACACTTCCGGGATCAGGGACATCACGAACGTAGATAATGCATTTACCTTTGAGATGGGTAATGCCGCCAGCCTGGCAGCGGTCATCAGTCATGTTGCACGCCATTCTGATCTCGCACTCAAGATGGGGCTGGCGGGCTTGGAGTACGCGACGGGCAAGACGCATTTGCAGATGCATCTGGACCGGGAAGCATTCCTCAAGGAAGGTATGAAGACCTGCTAAGCACGACGACTCTATCGCGAAGGGGGAACACGGATATTCCCTGCCCGACACTGGTTTTTCACCCCTTTACCGCACGCCGAGAACTTCAGGTCCTTATCCAGGCACACCCGAACTTCCGACAACGTTGGCCCGTTGCACATCACCGCAATGCCATTTTCCGGAATCCCCGGATTGCTTTGACGGAACATCTGCGCAATTTCCCCGGCCTGGAAGTAGTACGAATCGCTTAAAGGCTGCAATTGTTGCGGAATGCTCACCGCACCAACGGCCGTGTCAGCCGCCTCCAGATACCCCATGGCTCCCAGGCCGCTGCAAGTGCCATGTTTGGCCCATTCATGCTCGAGCAACTTTGGCGTCGCAAACAACGTCAGGCCCTTCGCACGCTCTGCAGCAGACAATCTCACCCTCGGTGGACACGACTGCGGCCAGCCACCGTCGGCGTATTGGGGCCAGAGGCCGTGAAGCACAAAGCCGTAGCCTTTACCGGAGCACTGGATGTCACCTTCATGGGTCAGGCAAAACGTGGGCGACCAGGAAAGCGTCAGCAGGTAGTAATCGAACACGCCCGCCACGGCCTCGGGCCTGTTATTTCTTGAATCCCGGGCGGTGCTCAAGCCAATGCTGCCGAACGTCAACAGAATCAGTACGGCAACCGCGTAAAACTTCTTCATTTGCCCAACCCCGGAGTGAATTATTCGGCAATCAAACGCCACTTCGACCTGACTAGGGTTGGTAGCCTCCCGTGGTCAGGGAAGCCGTCTGCACACGCCGCACATCCAGGGCGGGCCTTGGCGATGGCAGGTTCAACCCGCGCAACACCTCGGAATCGTACCCGTAAACGTCGGGCTTGAACGTCACTCGACCGTCGCTGCTCAGGTCCACTGTCCAGTAAGCCAGCAGCACCGGGACCTTGACCGGCAACCTGATATTTTGTGTCTTGCCATTGGCCAGTTGTTTTTGAATGCCGGCACTGTCCCAGTGAATCGGGTCGTTGAACAGCAACTCAACCAACTGCAGCGGGTTTTCTACCCGTATGCACCCTGAGCTGGTCGCACGCACCGTTTTTGCAAACAACTCGCGGTGCGGTGTGTCGTGCAGGTAAATCGAATACTCGTTGGGGAACCGGATCACCACTTGACCCAACGAACTGTCCGCGCCGGCGTCCTGTCGCAGGGTAATACCTCGCGGGTTCGTCCAGTCGATGGTCGCCGGATCGACCACCGCGCCCTCCCGGTCAATTGCCTTGATACGGTTAGCGTCGAGGTAACCCGGATTCTTCAAGATTTTCGGCAGCACGTCCTCCTTCAGAATCGTCGGCGGCACCGTCCAGGTCGGATTGAACGTGATGTACGTGATTTCGGCCTGAAACACCGGTGTATTGCGGAACGGCTTGCCGACCTGCACCCGGGAACGCCAGATCGGTTGGCCGTCGCGGTACATCGCGACCTTGTACCCGGCGATATCGACAATGACGAACGTGCCCTGAAGTTTATAAAGCAGCCAGCGCGCCCGTTCCATGTTTACCCGCACCTGGTCGATGCGTGCACCGACCGGCACATTCAATGCCGCCAGCGTCGTGGCGCCGGCCATGCCGTCCGCCCCGAGGTATTGCTCGGCTTGGTACTTTTTCACTGCTGCCGTGACGGCGCTGTCGTATTTCGTTCCACGTGCCAATCGCGGGTCAAGGAAACCTCCCGCCACCAAGCGCGCCCGCAACTGCGCAACGGCGGGTTCGTCCATGCCGGGCTTGAGGGAGTGACCTTCGGCAATCACTGGCCAGCCGCCGATGTCCTGCACCTTGCGCAATTGCGCCAAGCCATGACGCAAACCTTGATAGACCGCCTCTTGTGGCGGTGCAATGGCAAACGCCTGGGCGACGTCATGATTATCGAGGGCGGCGAAAAAGTGATTGAAGTCGTCGCGGGGGTCGACATCCGTCGGGTCGAAGTTCCAGTGGATATCGAGCCGCGAAGGGTCGACCTTGCCGCGCCGCAACTGCAGCAACGCGGTGACAAAGGTATGGGTCGCGGCGATATCAAATGCGGCCTGCTGCTCGGGTGTCGGCGCCGACGCCTGCATCGACAACCGCGACCGGGCCAGGTCATCGCCATGGAAATCCGCGGGGCTCAAGCCGTCAGCCTGGGTCGCTTCGAGGCTGTTCAGCAATTGGGTGACATCGTTGTCATTCGTCCAGGCCGCGCGATAGCCACGATGGCTGTAAAAATCCATGACCACCCGATTCACATCCACGCGTTTATATCGCCGTGAAGTGAGCAGCGGTGGAAAAGCCGTACTGAGGGGCGCAAACGTGGCCTGGATCACTTGAGCGACGTTGTCGTCGGGTGCTGCCCATCTTGCGCCGCTCGACGCAATTACCGGCTCGATCGGCGAAGTTTCGGCGTACGCTACACCGCTGATCAGAAAGCCCATAAAAAAGACGCGGCTTATGACGAATAACCTTGTTAACTGCCCCATGGATAATCCTTAATCTCCGCCTTCAACGCCTGGCAAACCTGCTGCTAGACTCGAAATTATCATGATGAGACATCTATATGGCGCTAGACCGCTTTGGCTTTCTATTCACGGCCCTGCTACTGACGATCACGTCAGTACCGTCAGCCTACGCCGATTCGCTGGCGGCCGCCCTTGTCAAAGCGGCGCCCGGCGCGGACGCCAAGGTCATTGCCCTGGCCGTCCGCGCCACTCAATGCACTCAGGCCCAGGGCGCCGCCCCGGCCCAACGACTGGCAGTCATCGATTATTCCATGCCCTCCACCGAACAGCGGTTGTGGGTATTTGACCTGAAAAAACGCAAGTTGCTGTTTCACGAGCTGGTGGCCCACGGTCGCAACAGCGGCGAGAACATGGCCGTCAACTTCTCCAATCAGAACGAAAGCTTTGCCACCAGCCTCGGCTTGTACCGCACCCAGTCTAGCTACGTCGGGCAGAACGGCTATTCGTTGCGCATGGAAGGCCTGGAACCGGGTTTCAACGACAACGCGTTTGACCGGGCGATCGTCATTCATGGCGCGCCCTATGTCAGCCCTGTCCTGGCGCGGGCCAATGGCCGGATTGGCAGAAGCCTCGGCTGCCCGGCCGTCCGGCCTGCCATCGCTCATCGCCTGATTGATTCGATGAAGGATGGGCAGCTGCTGTTTTCCTATTACCCGGACCAGCGCTGGTTGAAATCGTCGTCCTATATCAATTGTGGTGGCGCCACTGTGGCCACTGCTTCCAAAGCCAGCACCCGCCGCTGAATGACGATCATTCGTCAAAACTATAATCCTGGTACCGGTCTTCGAAAAGTCTGCAACGTGAAGTGGGCCCGGCAACAATGGGCCCACACCTGTTTATAATCCGCCCGTTTGCCAGACTTCGAGACCGGTATGACCGCTATCCACATCAAGTTTCCTTCGCTGATCCTCAAAGCCGGTTCACGTGCGTTGACGCGCATCCGTCAAGACGGCTTGAGCGCAATTGATGTGGGCACGCTGCCGGGAGCCGCCGGGGGACCGAAAGCCCTGGGCATTCAAGGTCTGGACCTGGCGCTGTTTGGTGAATGGCTGCCGGCAGCGCCTCGCGAGCGTTCGCTGATTGGGGCATCGGTGGGTTCCTGGCGCTTCGCCAGCGCCTGCCTGCCGGACGCGGCCGAAGGCATCCGTCGCCTCGGTCACTTGTACACCGGGCAGGACTTCGCCAAAGGCGTGACCATGGCGCAGATCTCTCAGAGTTCCCGGCGCATGCTCGATGAATTGCTCGACGGTCGCGATGCCTCGATCCTGGACAATCCCCATTACCGACTGAACATCATGGTGGTCAAAAGCCACGGACTGCTGGCGGACGACCATCGCGGCCGGCTGGGGCTCGGCTTGTCATCGGTGATCGCCGACAACCTTCGCGGCCGGTCACGACTGTCGCGGCATTTCGAACGGCTGATCATCCACGACCCGCGCCTGGCGCCGCCGGTCAACGGGTTGAACGACTTCCCGTCGCGCTTCGTCTCGCTCACTGCCGGCAACCTGCGCCAGGCCCTGCTCGCATCGGGCTCGATCCCGATGGTGATGGAAGGCGTGCGCGAACTGCCGGGGGCCGGTGCCGGCACGTTCCGCGATGGCGGGCTGCTGGACTACCACCTCGACCTGCCCTACAGCGGCAATGACATCGTGCTCTATCCGCATTTCACCGACCGGGTGATTCCCGGCTGGTTTGACAAGACCCTGCCGTGGCGCCGCGCCTGCCCGGCACGCTTGCAGAATGTGCTGCTGCTGGCGCCGTCCCGGGAATATCTGTCGCGCCTGCCGTTCGGCAAACTGCCTGACCGAAACGATTTCAAGCGTTTCATGGGCGATGCGCCAGCCCGCCAGAAATACTGGCGCACGGCCATGGATGAAAGCCGCCGATTGGGTGACGAGTTTCTGGAGCTGGCCGCCAATGGTCGCTTCGGCGAGCGCTTGCTGACCCTTTAGTCAGTGTTTTGTCCAGAGCTCTGGTAAACTCGCCGCCTGCCCACATCGCCGCGGCGATCGCCACCTGACAGAGCTGAAAATCACTGTGGAAATCTTCAAAGAGTTTACGTTCGAATCCGCCCACCGCCTGCCTCACGTGCCGGAAGGCCACAAGTGCGGCCGCCTGCATGGTCACTCGTTCAAAGTAGCGATCCACCTCAGCGGCGACCTCGATCCGCACACCGGCTGGATCCGTGACTTTTCGGAAATCAAGGCGATCTTCAAGCCGCTTTACGAGCGCCTGGATCACAACTACCTGAACGACATTCCCGGTCTGGAAAACCCGACCAGCGAAGTGCTGGCCGTGTTCATCTGGAATGAATTGAAGCCTCTGTTGCCGGAACTCAGTGCGATCCGTATCCATGAAACGTGCACCAGCGGTTGCATCTATCGCGGCGAGTAATCAGCTCTACAACACCCGCAAAACCCTGTGGCGAGGGAGCTTGCTCCCGCTGGACTGCGCAGCAGTCCTTTTTCTGGGGGCCGCTTCGCGACCCAGCGGGACGGTGCGGCGTTCCGACAAGCTCCCTCGCCACAAGTAATGAGTCATGCCTACTTATAGGCATTAGCCCTCAACGCTGTTTTTTATGCCTATGCTTTTTGGCACCCTCTTGCCAAAAGGACGCGCCCATGACTGACTGGCCGCTGGCTCAGACCTTTCGCTTCAACGGACACACCGTGCGTTACGCCGTACGCGGCGACGGCCCGCCCCTGGTGTTCGTTCACGGCACGCCCTTCTCCTCGTGTGTCTGGCACCGGATTGCACCGCATTTCATCACTACACACCGCGTGCATTACTTCGACCTGCTGGGCTACGGCCAGTCAGAGAAAATTGACGGTGATGTGTCGCTGGGGGTTCAGAACCATCTGTTGGCGAACTTGCTCGATCACTGGGGTCTGGACCGTCCGGATGTGGTGGCCCACGACTTCGGCGGCGCGACCGCGTTGCGCGCACATCTGCTCAATGGCAAGGATTACCGCAGCCTGACCCTGATCGATCCCGTGGCGCTGACGCCATGGGGATCGCCGTTTGTGCAGCATGTGCGCCAGCATGAGGCCGCCTTCAGCGGACTGCCCGACTACATCCAGCGAGCCATTGTGCCGGCCTACATTCGTGGGGCAATCAAGCGCGACATCCCGGACGACGAACTGCAACCCTATGTGTCGCCGTGGCTGTGCGATCCGGGGCAAGCGGCGTTTTACCGACAAATTGCGCAGATGGATGAGCGATACACGCGCGAAGTTGAAGGGTTGTACCCGAAGGTCCGGTGCCCGGTGCAGATTTTGTGGGGCGAGGACGATCAGTGGATTCCCATCGAACGCGGCCAAGCGCTGCATCGAATGATTCCAGGATCGCAGTTCCATGCGGTTCCGAACGCGGGGCATCTGGTTCAGGAAGACGCGCCCGAAGCGATCATCGCAGCGTTGCTACGGTTTCTGCCGCAACACAAATCCGCCTGATTTAACCCAATCCACTGTGGGAGCGAACCTGCTCGCGATGGTCGTAATCGATGACGCTGGGAGCCTGGTACCCCGTGGCGATCTCAAGTTCATCGCGAGCAGGCTCGCTCCCACATTTATTTTTGACTGCAGTGGTCAACGCTGCTGGCAGGGATCACTGCTGGCGCGCTAACGTAGAGTCATTGCCTACACGATTCTCTAAAAGGATTCGCCTCATGCACATCATCAACGCCCGCCTGCGCAACCAAGAAGGCCTGCATGAGTTGCACCTGGAAAACGGCCTGATCGGCAGTATTGCCCGGCAGACCGAAGCCCCGACCCTGGGGCCCGATGACCTGGACGCCGGCGGCAACCTGGTGGTGCCGCCCTTCGTCGAACCGCACATCCACCTCGACGCGACCCTCACCGCCGGCGAGCCGCGCTGGAACATGAGCGGCACGCTGTTCGAGGGCATCGAGTGCTGGGGCGAGCGCAAGGTGACGATTACTAAAGAAGACACCAAGACCCGCGCCAGGAAAACCATCCAGACCCTCGCCGCCCACGGCATCCAGCACGTGCGCACCCACGTCGACGTCACCGACCCTTCATTGACAGCGCTCAAGGCAATGCTTGAAGTGCGCGAGGAAAGCCGGCACCTGGTCGACATGCAAATCGTCGCGTTCCCCCAGGAAGGCATCGAGTCGTACCGCAACGGCCGCGAGTTGATGGAAGAAGCGATCAGCATGGGCGCCGATGTGGTCGGCGGCATTCCGCATTTCGAGTACACCCGCGACCAGGGCGTCAGCTCGGTGAAGTTCCTGATGGACCTCGCCGAACGCACCGGCTGCCTGGTGGACGTGCATTGCGATGAAACCGATGACCCGCACTCACGCTTCCTTGAAGTGCTGGCCGAAGAGGCGCGCAGCCGCGACATGGGCGCACGTGTCACCGCCAGCCACACCACGGCGATGGGCTCCTACGACAACGCCTACTGCGCCAAGCTGTTTCGGCTGCTTGGGCATTCAGGGATCAACTTTGTGTCCTGCCCCACCGAAAGCATTCACTTGCAGGGGCGCTACGACAACTTCCCGAAACGCCGTGGCGTGACTCGGGTCAACGAGTTGCTTGAAGCGGGCATCAATGTCTGTTTCGGCCAGGATTCGATTGTCGATCCGTGGTATCCGCTGGGTAATGGCAACATTCTCAGGGTGCTCGAAGCGGGCCTGCACATCTGCCACATGCTCGGTTACCGCAATCTGCAAAGTGCGCTGGACCTGGTGACCGACAACAGCGCCAGGACCTTGGCCTTAGGGGAACGCTATGGACTGGAACGCGGACGGCCGGCGAATTTGCTGATTCTGTCGGCGGACAGCGATTACGAGGTGATCCGCAGTCAGGGCTTGCCGCTGTATTCGGTGCGCGGCGGGAAGGTGTTGATGAAGCGGGAGATGCCGGTGGTGGAGTTCTTTGGCGATCAGGGCTGAGTTCTTTGTTGGCTGGGCGGGCCTCATCGCGAGCAAGCTCGCTCCCACACTGGACCTGTGTCGTTCACAAATCCCCTGTGGGAGCGAGCCCGCTCGCGATGGCGATCTAACTAACAACCCATCAACCGAGCGGTACCAAAAAGACTGACCCGCCACAACTCACCGTCCTTCTCCTCCAGCAAAATCGGCGCCGTGCCGCCGGGCATGACCACGCGAACTTCGCCCGCCGCGACCCATCCAACCCGCCACGCTGCGCACGCCACCGCCGTCGCGCTGGTCCCTGACGAGGCCGTAGGCCCTTCACCACGTTCGAACACACGCGCGACGACTCGCCCCTCGGATTCCAGCATCGCCCACTGCAGGTTCACGCCCGCAGGACAGGGCTGGCCGGCACCCGTCGGCATGGCGTAGGCGATACGCGTCAAACCCTCGGACAACTCAGGCTGACGCATCTGCTCGTTGCTCGGCAAAGCATCCGCGCCGTCCACAAGGGTCACGCAGTGAGGATTACCGACCCGCGCGAACTGGCTTCGCGACCACGCGGCATTGAGTGACGCCAACGGCCGCACGTGACTGAGTTCGCGACCATTAAATGTCACGCTATCGACTCCGTGAGCACTGACCGCATCCGGCCCGAACGACGGCTTGCCCAGGTCCAGCCAGAACCCTTGAACGCCTTCGACCTGCGCCGGTTTCACCGTTGCTTCGCCCGGTGAACGCACATCGGCCTTGTCGTGATGGACCCTGAGCACACACGCCTCATCGTTCGGCCACAGCCCCTGATCGCTGAGCGCCTGGGAAAAAATCGTCAAGCCATTGCCACTGCGCTCGGCGAGGGTGCCATCGGTGTTCACAATCAAGACATCGAACGGCGGCGACGCCTGGAACGGCCCCACCAGCAAACCGTCGCTGCGATGGTCCTTGCTGCCGGGCGGCTGTGTGCCGGGCGCCCAGCCACAACACGCCTCGATCGCTGCCGACGTCCATGCCTCCCGGCTTTGCACCGCGTGACTGGCCTGTTCCGGCAGATCGATACCGTTGCGGCGCAATTCTTCGGGCGCCACAACCACATAGATATTGCCTCGTGCATCGTACATCCGCGCCATGGCGCCCTCCCCGCTGCAATTGATGAGTCTGGCGCAACATATCGCGAAACACGGCCCGGCTGTGCAACGATGTCGCCCTGCTGACCGAGAAACCGTCCGGGCACTGATCGAACCTCACCGGTGAGTCACTGTCCCTTGGGGACGCGCCGTTTTTTACCAAGGATTGATATGACCAGCCTCAACACCTCAAGCACATTCGTTCCCGGGCGCCTGGAGCAAATGTCCACGCGCATCGCCTTTTTCATCGCCGGCCTCGGCATCGCCGCGTGGGCGCCGCTGGTGCCGTACGCCAAGGCGCGCGCCGGACTGGATGAAGGGACGCTCGGCTTGTTGCTGCTGTGCCTGGGCGTCGGCTCGATCCTGGCCATGCCGATGGCCGGACTGCTGGCCTCACGCTTCGGCTGCCGGCGGGTAACTGCCGGCGGGACATTATTGATCTGTGCGGCGCTGCCATTGCTGGCAACGGTCTCGTCGGTGCCGGCCTTGATCGCCACCCTGTTCATGTTCGGTGCCGGGCTCGGCACGGTGGATTCAACGGTGAACCTGCAGGCGGTGATCGTCGAACGCGCCAGCGGCAAGAACATGATGTCGGGTTTCCATGGGCTGTTCAGTCTCGGCGGGATCGTCGGCGCAGCGGGGGTCAGCGCCCTGCTCGGCTTCGGTTTTTCGCCGCTGGGGGCCATGCTGGTGGTCATCGTGTGCCTGGTGCTGGCACTAATCAAAGCCGCGCCGCATCTGTTGCCCTATGGCAGTGAAAGCGCCGGCCCGGCGTTTGCCGTGCCCCACGGGATCGTGCTGTTCATCGGCGGCATGTGCTTCATCGTGTTCCTGGCCGAAGGCGCGGCGCTCGACTGGAGTGCGGTGTTCCTGACGCAGGAGCGCGGGATCGACACGGCGTATGCAGGGCTGGGTTACGCCGCGTTTGCGCTGACCATGACCATCGGGCGGTTGACCGGTGACAGGATCGTCCGGCGCCTGGGCTCGACGCGCGTCATTGTGTTCGGTGGCCTGACGGCCGCGTCGGGCCTGGCGCTGGCGACATTCGCCCCGTCCTGGGAGGTCGCGTTGCTCGGTTATGCCTTCCTGGGCGCAGGTTGTTCAAACATCGTGCCGGTGCTGTACACGGCGGTGGGCAAACAGACGGTCATGCCGGAACACATTGCCGTGCCGGCGATCACGACCTTGGGGTATGCGGGGATTCTTGCCGGGCCTGCGGTGATCGGGTTCATTGCCCACGGCAGCAGTTTGAGTTTTGCGTTTGGGTTGATGGCGGTGTTACTGGTTGCCGTTGCCATTGGCGGAAAAGTGTTGAAAGTCTAAAAAAGCATCGTCGGAACGCCGCCCGGAGCAGGCTCACTCCCACATTGGATCTGTGTCGTTCACAAATCCAGTGTGGGAGCGAGCCTGCTCGCGATGAATTCAACTGGGTCTATCAGAACCCAACACTGGCCTGAACAAAGAACGTACGCGGCGCCCCTACATACATCCCCGAATTATTGTCGCTGGATCGCGTGAAGTACTGCTTGTCGAAAATGTTCTTGATCCCCGCCCCAAGCTTCAGGTTCGACACCTGCGGACCGAAGTCATAACCGCCACGCACGTTCCAGGTGACGTAGCCCGGGATGTCGCCGTATTGGCCATCCGCGGTGCCTTCGGTGATGTAATTGTGAGTGAAGCTACCGTCCGCATTCACGGCAACGCCCGGTGAGCGCTGCTTGGATTGGGCAAAGGCATCCACGTTGTAGGTCCAGCGGTCGATGTCGTAACGCAGGCCGGCAGTCACCACCTGGCGCGAGTAGAACGGCAAGTCACGGCCCTTGAAGTCCGGAATCTCGCCTTCGTACACGGCACGGGTGTAAGTGAAACCGGCGTTGGCGGTCAGGCCGTCGAGGCGTGGGTCCAGCGCCGACATGTCGTAGTGCACCGACGCCTCGAGCCCGCGGTGCGTGGTCGCGCCGAGGTTGGTCCAGCCGGCATCGTTGCTGATGTATTGCAGCTCTTTATCGAAGTCGATATAGAACAGCGTCACTTCGCCGCCCCACACATCATCGTTGTAGCGCGTACCGATTTCGTAGGTCTTGGCCTTTTCCGGCTCCAGGCCATTGGCGGTGCTGTCGCCCGAGCCACCCTGGCCGAGCTGGAAATACTGCAGGCTGCCGAACGAGGTTTCGTAGTTGGCGAACAGTTTCCAGGCATCGGAAATGTGATACATCACGCTCAGGGCCGGCAGCGGTTCATTGCTTTCGATGCTGCGGTGCTTCTCCGGCACCGGTTTGCCGGCCGTGTCGAGTACCGGGCGGTCATGCCAGTCAGTGCTGATGTGCTCGAAGCGGATGCCCGGGGTTACTGTCCATTTGCCGACATCGATCTTGTTGTCGACGTAGACCGAGTTGGCCTCAGTGCCACCGGTGCGGTCCTGGTACACATGGCCGTCCGAGGTCTTGGTCGCGACGGGTTCGTTGTTGACCAGCGCCAGGCGGCTGGCCTCTTCGTGCATGGCTTCTTTCAAGTAGCGATAACCGACACTGACTTCCTGGGTGGTCGGACCGACGTCGAACACATGGGACACCCGTGGTTCGATCCCCAGCGTGTAGTAGGAACGCGGGAAGGAGCCGAGGGTTTTCTGGTCGCGCGCGGCGATGTTGCTGCCACGAAAACTGTCGGTGTAGTAGGTCAACACTTCCGCCTGGGTGCGGTCATCGATCTGCCGCGCCCATTTGAACGAAACGTCCTTGCGCCGCCCGCTGAAATTGTCGTTGTTGCGGTCGGACTGAAACGGATCGGCGTCGTACTGCGCCTGGGTCAGGCCGCCGGGCATGTCGGCGTTGGCGTCGTAGTAGTGAAAGTTGAGACTGAAATCGTCGACCTCGGTGGGCGCCCAGTGGGTCTTGAGGATCACGTCGTCGATGTCGTTACCGTTGTTGCGCTCACGGTAGCCGTTGCCGTTGACGCCGGTGTACAGCAACGCCACGCCCATGCCGTTGTCGGCGGTGCCGCCGGCGAACGCGGTGTCGATGTGCTTCCAGCCACCGTGCTGGGAGGTTTCCAGGGTCGTGCCGATTTCAGCCGAAGCTTTTTCCGGGATCGCCCGGGTGACGAAGTTGATCACGCCCCCCACGTTCTGCGGCCCATAACGCACGGAGCCGGCGCCGCGAACCACGTCGATGCTGTCGAGGTTGCCGGAAGAAATCGGCGCCATGGACAGTTGCGGCTGGCCGTACGGGGCGAACGCCGCCGGCACGCCGTCGATCAGCACGGTGGAGCGTGGCGACAGGCGCGAGGTCAGGCCACGGACACCGACGTTCAGGGAAATGTCACTGCCACCGGTGCCATTGGCGTCCTGCACCTGCACGCCGGGCACGCGCTTGAGCACGTCGCCGACGTTCATTGCGCCCTGCTCGATCATGGCTTCGCGGCGGATCACCGTGCGCGCGCCAGGATGATTCTGCACCACGGCGGCATCGGCATCACCCAGCCAGTCGCCGACCACTTTGATGTCGGTCACACCCAGTTCCAGCGGGCCGTTCGCGGCAGAAGTCGGTGCCGGCGTGAGGGTGACCGAACCTTCATCGATCTGGTACTCCAGACCACTGCCCTGCAGCAATTGGCGCAAGGCCTGTTCCGGCGAAAGGTTGCCTTCCACGGCCGGTGCTTGTTTGCCGGCAACCAGTTCAGGACTGAAAAAAACCTGCAGCGAGGTTTGCTGGCCGAGCTCACTCAAGGCCTGACCCAGCGGCTGCGCCGGGATACGGATCGCGTCAGCGGCGAATGCCTGAGGCAGGGCCGAGCTGATGGCCAGGGCCAGTGCGAGGCGCAGCCAAGCGGATTTATTGTTTTTAGCGGTGGTTTTCTTCACGTCGAACGTTGTCCTGTGGATCGCAAGCGTATGCGTTTGTTAATGCAAACCAGTTGCAGTTGGACAAGAAGACGAAGAACTCCAAAAAAACCTGAATTTATTTTGAAATTATTTGCTGGCTGCCGTCATCGAGGGTGCGCACGGCCACCGGCAGAATGTTCGGCAGGGCCTTGAGCAGCGCGTCGGTGTTGTCGGATTTGAACACGCTGGTCAGGCGCAGATTGCCCACTTTGTCGTTACCGACCGTGAGTGGTTTTTCCCGGTAACGCGAGACTTCCACGGCGACTTCGCTGAGGCTGGCGTTGTTGAACACCAGTTTGCCGCTGCGCCAGGCCGTCAGTTCTGCAGGGTTGACCGCGTAGGCGGCGGCCACATTGCCCTGGGCATCGACACGCGTGCCAAGGCCCGCGGTGAGGCTGATGAAATCGCTGTCGGCGGCGTCCAGGCCCTGGACCTTGACGGTGCCCTGCTCCACCACCACCCGGGTTTCGCCGGTGTCGCGGCGCACATCGAAACGGGTGCCGGTGACCGTTACCTTGCCGCTGCCCGTCTCGACCACGAACGGCCGGCTGGTGTCGTGTTCGACGCTGAACATGGCTTCGCCTTCCACCAGTTCGATGCCGCGACGGTCCTTCTCAAACTGCACCTGCACCCGGCTGCGGCTGTTCAGATCAATCACCGAACCGTCCGGCAACGCCACATGGCGCCGCTCGCCCAGCGCCGTCGAGTACTCGGCGGTGTACGGCGCCGGATGATTCAAACCGCTGAACAGCCCAAGCCCGAGCGCCACGGTCAGCACGCTGGCGGCCACCGCATAACGCACCAGTGGCCGACGCTGGTTGCGCGTCGGAGGCGTTTCGCACAAGGCTTGCAAGCGCTGGGGTGGCAGCAGGTCTGCCGCCGACCACAAGCTCTGAAGCAGCTGGAACTCATGGCGATGCTGAGGATGTTCGTCCAGCCAGGTTTCGAAACGCTGGTATTCCAGGACATCCACGGCCGGTTCCTGCAAGCGCACAAACCAGCGCGCCGCCTCGTCGCGAACCGTTGTTTGCCCGCACGCACAATCACGAGTATCCATCATGGAAGTTCCTGTTTGGCCGGGGATGAGAAGACGCCGCCGCTCATGGGTGCAATCCGTCAAGGCGGTCGCGCAGATGCCGCAGCGTGCGGATCATATACTTTTCCACCATATTCTTGGACAGTCCCAGGCGTTCGGCGATTTCAGCCTGGGTCAGGCCTTCGATCTTCTGCCAGACGAACACCTTGCGGCAGTTGATGGGCAACTCGGTCAGCGCCCGCTCGATGGAATCCGCCAACTGGATCGCATGCATGAAATGCTCCGGGTCGCCGGACGACGACGCACTGTGATCAATCGCCTCGGATTCCATGGCGCCCCGCCGATCCTCGCGCCGATAGCCATCCACCGCGATGTTGCGTGCGGTCTGGTGCAAGTACGCCCTGGGTTGCTCCACCGCCGCCGAATCGGACTCAAGCACCCGCACGAACGTATCGTGGGCCAGATCCTCGGCCTGCTGACGGTTTCTCAGGCGACGGGTCCAGGTGCCAACCAACTCTTCGTAATGCTCGAAAAAGCGGTGTCTGCGGGGCAACTTGGGGGTCATTGCGGCGTGCTGTGGAGACGGGGCGTGAATAGTAATGCTTCCTATTAACCGGAAGCAATGGCTTCCAGACCGGCGCCGCCTCGCCATGCAGCGAGAAAAGTTGATTTAGGCACAGAGGCAAAGGATTCTGGCAGGAATTTAAAAGAAGCCAGCCACCGGCTGTAGCAAAGTGCAGCTATGCCTCACACCGGCTTTACCCAAGGTATTCAGACATGTTCACAGCTTTAGCGTCGCTCAAAAGAAAACCGCTTGCACGACTGGCCCTGGCCATTTCCTTGGGCACGCTCGGCCTGCCTTGCTGGATGTCCACTGCCCAGGCCCACGGTGGTCACGCCGAAATGGTGCCCCTGCAATCGACCCTGGAAGACTTTGGCGCCTCGGTCAAATGGGACGACTATTCGCACGTATTCACCATTGCCAAGGACGGTGTCTTCCTCAAGGTCAAGCCGGACAGCAAAGTGGCCATGCTCAACGGCAAACGCATGGAGCTGACGGTGCCGGTGGTGTTCAAGAACCAGACCGCGTTCATGTCCAAGGACTTCATCAACCAGGTCTTCCAGTCTGGCCTGGACAAGACCTTTGTCGTCGAGACCCGCCCCAACCCGCTCAACCCCCTGAGCGCGGACGAAATCAAGACCGCAGTGGACATCGTCAAGCACTCGGAGCATTACCAGACCGGTTTCCGCTTCACCGAAGTCTCGGTCAACGAGCCGCCCAAGGACCAGGTGTGGAACTTCGTCTACACCGGCCAAAACGTTTCCCAGCCGCGCCAGGCCAATATCGTGGTGCTCGACGGCAAGCATGTGATCGAGGGCCTGGTGGACCTCGACAGCAAGACGCTCAAGTCCTGGAAGCCGATCGAAGGCGCGCATGGCATGGTGCTGCTGGACGACTTCGCCACTGTGCAGTCGGCGGTCGAAAACAGTCCCGAGTACGCGCAGGCCCTCGCCAAGCGCGGCATCAACGATGTGAAGAAAGTCGTGGCCACGCCGTTGACCGTTGGTTACTTCGATGGCAAGGACGGCCTGGCGCAAGACAAGCGCCTGCTGAAAATCGTCAGCTACCTCAATACCGATGACGGCAACTATTGGGCTCACCCGATCGAAGGCCTGGTGGCGATTGTCGATCTTGAGCAGAAGAAGCTGATCAAGATCGAAGACGAGGCGCTGATCCCGGTTCCGATGAAGCCGACCCCTTATGACGGGCGTGGACGTGCCGGCGTGCAGGTCAAGCCGTTGGAAATCATCGAGCCTGAAGGCAAGAACTACACCATCTCCGGCAACAGTATTCATTGGCAGAACTGGGACTTCCATGTTCGCCTCGACTCGCGCGTCGGCCCGATCCTGTCCACGGTCACTTACGACGACAAGGGCAAAAAACGCAAAATCATGTACGAAGGCTCCCTGGGCGGCATGATTGTGCCTTACGGCGATCCGGACGTCGGCTGGTACTTCAAGGCGTACCTCGATTCCGGCGATTACGGCATGGGCACCTTGACCTCGCCGATCGCCCGAGGCAAAGACGCCCCGGAAAACGCCGTGCTCCTGGACGCGACCATTGCCGACTACACCGGCGCACCGACCGCCATCCCACGCGCCATGGCGGTATTCGAACGCTACGCCGGCCCGGAATACAAACACCAGGAAATGGGTCAGCCCAACCTCAGCACCGAACGTCGCGAACTGGTGGTGCGCTGGATCAGCACCGTCGGCAACTACGACTACATCTTCGATTGGGTCTTCCAGCAGAACGGCACCATCGGCATCGACGCCGGCGCCACCGGCATCGAAGCGGTCAAGGGCGTGAAATCGAAAAACATGCACGAAGACACGGCCAAGGAAGACACGCGCTACGGCACGCTGCTGGACCACAACATCGTCGGCACCACGCACCAGCACATCTACAACTTCCGCCTGGACATGGACGTGGACGGTGAAAGCAACTCGCTGGTGGAAGTGAACCCGGTGGTGGTCCCGAATGACCGGGGCGGACCACGGACCAGCACCATGCAGACCGAACACAACGTAGTCAGCACCGAACAGCAGGCCGCACAGAAATTCGACCCGTCGACCGTTCGCCTGCTGACCAACTTCGGCAAGGAAAACAAAGTCGGCAACCCGGTTTCCTATCAGTTGATCCCGTATGCCGGCGGCACGCACCCGGTGGCCAAGGGCGCCAACTTCGGCAAGGACGAATGGCTCTATCACCGCCTGAGCTTCATGGACAAACAACTGTGGGTCACGCGCTACAACCCTGAAGAGAAATACCCGGAAGGCAAGTACCCGAACCGTTCGGACAAGGACGCAGGCCTGGGGCAGTTCACCCAGGACAACCAGTCCATTGAAAACACCGACGATGTGGTCTGGCTGACCACCGGCACCACGCACATCGCGCGGGCCGAGGAATGGCCGATCATGCCGACCGAGTGGGTTCACGTGCTGCTGAAACCGTGGAACTTCTTCGATGAAACACCGACGCTGAACCTCAGCGCACCGAAGTAAACACCACACAAATCCCACTGTAGGAGCGAGCTTGCTCGCGATGAACGTCAACGATGACGCGGGCGGTCTGACCACCCACGTTGTCCGGACGTTTTTCGCGAGCAAGCTCGCTCCTACAGGGGGATCAGCGGATCATTGGACTACCAAAATCTTCCCGATCATCTGCGGATGCAGCGCGCAGAAATACTCGAATTCCCCCGGCGTGTTGAACACCCAGGAAAAGCTGTCATGGGTATCCAGCGCCCCCGAGCGGAATACCTTGTGGGTCTCGGCCACCGTATGCGGGATCTCGTCATCGTTCACCCACGTCACTTTGGTGCCCACCGCCACGGTCATGTCCTTGGGCCCGAACATGAACTCCTTGATATCGATGTTCACGTCCTGAGCCCAGACCGGCATCGACAGCAACAGGCAGACCAGCGCCAACAGTCGCTTTTTCATTGCCTCGCCCCCCCTTAGACCAGTGTCGAATCGATCAGCGCCAGCGGATGATCACCCTGCGTCGCTCGCACATCGGTAATCCCCAGGTAATTGCGCAGTTGTTCCGCCGCCACCGTCATCGGCCCCGGTGAGGGCGCCGCTCCCGGTGCGGGTTGTGGATAAGCCGTGCCGCGGGCGGTGTGGAAGGTAATGTTGCCTTCGACCTTCTGGATCACCTGGTGAATGTGCCCGTTCAACACCGTCACCGAACCGTACTTGCGCAGCATGGCAATCGCCTGATCGCCATCCTCGGTGCCCCAGCCCCACGGCTGATAAACGGTCCACAACGGAATATGGGTAAACACCACGATGGGCGTGCTGCTCGTCACGGCGCGCAAGTCGTCGGCCAGCCACGCCAGTTGATCGGCGCCGAGGGTCGCTTCATGGCCGGCCTGGAAGTTGAAGACATTCACCAGCGCAATAAAATGCACGCCGTGGTCATCGAAGCTGTACCAGCCATTGCCTTTGGTGCCCTTGCCGTAACGTTCCAGGTAGAGCTTGCCACCGCCCTCGTCGAGGGTGTCGTGCTCGCCCGGCACGTAGTGCACGGTGGACGGCAGGCCTTTGAGCAGCTGTGCGGCGGTGTCGAATTCCTCGGCTTTGGACAGGTGGGTGATATCGCCGGTGTGCAGAATCAGCGATGGCCGTTTCGGCAGCGCGATGACCTTGTCGATGGCCACCTGCAAGGTCTTCAGCGGGTCGGGGTTGGCCTCCTTGTTGAAGCCGATGTGCGAGTCGCTGATCTGCACGAAATGAAACGTGCTGGCCAGCGCCTTGGGGTCGGCGACGTTGCCCGCTTCATCCAGCGCAAAGGCCCGGGGAATACCCCCGCTCAGGGCCCAGATCACGCCGGCCCCGGCCCACGCCGAGCATTTCAGAAGCGTTCGACGGTCAGGGTTGAGCGGGCCGTCTGTGCGCAGTGGGTGTTTTGCTTGAATGTCCATCGGTATGCCCTCGCTGGCGGACTACAGTGATGTAGCTGACAGGAAGTACAACCGGGCAAAACGGTTTTTTATTCCACGTCACCATTCCCTGTAGCAGCTGCCGAGGCACGAGGCTGCGTCAGGCTGCGCAGCGG
>NZ_RWIN01000034.1 GCF_009761815.1 Pseudomonas sp. PB120 | reverse complement strand
CTCGCGATGGTGTGTCAGTCGGCACTGTTGTGACTGACACACCATCGCGAGCAAGCTCGCTCCTACATGGTGCTCGACACAAACAGCGCGCACCAAATAGACGCAAAACCCTTCGACACCTCTGCACTTCCGACAGCCTTTTCCTACACTTCCCACGATTGGCAAGCCCCTTGCTCTAGCCTGACTATTGTTCATTGCTGGAAGCTTTCCGATGCTGGTGATTCATCGCAGAATCGACCCTCAACCCGTCTGGGCCGCCGAGTTGCACCTGACCTTCGAAGCCCGGAGCAAAAGCCGCCTGCGCTGTTTCAGTGCCGACGGTGAAGACGTCGGACTGTTTCTGGAGCGCGGCCAGTCGCCGCTGCATGATGGCGAATACCTGCAAGCCGAAGACGGACGTGTCGTGCGCGTCTGCGCCTATCCCGAGCAATTGCTGCATGTCACCTGCGCCAACGCCTTCGAACTGACCCGGGCGGCTTATCACCTGGGCAATCGCCACGTCGCCTTGCAAGTCGGCGATGGCTGGTTGCGCCTGCTCGACGATTACGTGCTCAAGGCCATGCTCGAGCAACTGGGTGCCCGCATCGAACACATCGAAGCGCCATTCCAGCCGGAACACGGTGCGTATGGCGGCGGCCATCACCATTCGCGGCACGGCGACGAAGACTTCAACTACCCGCCGAAACTGCACCAGTTCGGCGTGCGCCTGTGAACCCGGCCTGGGCGCTGCTGCGCCTGGCCAGCCCGCAGCTGCCCATCGGCGGCTACAGCTATTCCCAAGGCCTGGAAATGGCGGTGGAAAACGGCCGGGTCCATGACGCTGACAGCGCACGACGCTGGATCAGCGACCAGTTGCTGCTGAACCTCGCGCGTTTCGAGGCGCCGTTGCTGCTCGCCCATTGCGTGGCCGCCGCCGATGAACACTGGGGCGACTTACTGCAGCGCTGCGAAGAACACCGCGCCAGCCGGGAAACCCGTGAATTGCATCAGGAGAGCCGGCAGATGGGCTACTCCTTGCAGCAACTGCTTAATGGTTTGCCGGAACTCGATGCACCAGCCCGCGCCTTTCTCGATCAACGCCCCGAACCGCACTTGGCCCTCGGCTGGGCGCTGGCGGCTCGCGCCTGGCACATCAGCCCCCAGGATGCCTTGGCGGCATGGCTCTGGAGCTGGCTGGAAAACCAATTGGCCGTGCTGATGAAAACCTTGCCGCTGGGCCAGCAAGCCGCGCAACGCCTGACCAGCCAACTGCTGCCCTTATTGCAAGAAGCCCAGCAGAACGCGACCCGACTCAACCCCGACCACTTTGGCAGTGCCACTTTTGGCCTGTCCTTGGCGTGCATGGCCCATGAGCGCCAGTACAGCCGCCTGTTCCGTTCCTAGGCCCCTTATTTCGGAGAATCACATGAACACACAACCTCTGCGCGTCGGCATCGGCGGCCCGGTCGGCTCCGGCAAAACCGCGTTGACCCTGGCCCTGTGCCTGGCCCTGCGCGACCGCTACAACCTGGCCGTCGTGACCAACGACATCTACACCCGCGAAGACGCCGACTTTCTGGTGCGCAACGAAGCACTGGCACCGGAGCGGATCATCGGCGTCGAAACCGGGGGCTGCCCGCACACCGCGATCCGCGAAGACGCCTCGATCAACCTCGAAGCCGTGGACCAGCTGAACCGGCGCTTTCCGGGGCTGGACCTGATTCTGGTGGAGTCCGGCGGCGATAACCTGTCTGCGACTTTCAGCCCGGAGCTGTCCGACCTGACGATCTACGTGATCGACGTCTCGGCCGGCGACAAGCTGCCGCGCAAGGGCGGCCCCGGCATCTGCAAATCCGATTTGCTGGTGATCAACAAAGTCGACCTCGCGCCGTTGGTGGGGGCATCGCTTTCGCTGATGGACAGCGATACCCAACGCATGCGCAACGGCAAGCCGTTTGTGTTCAGCAACCAGAAAACCGGGCTGGGGCTGGAAGAAATAATCGCCTTCATCGAACGCCAGGGCTTGCTGACGGCGGCTTGATATCGATCCATTTTCAACAACAAGGAAGCTTTTCCATGACACTCAAACGCATTCTGGGCGCCCTGGCCCTGCTGCTGACCCCAGCCATCGCCTTCGCGCACCCGGGTCATGGCGACAACGGTTTGATCGCCGGCATCAGCCACCCGATCGGCGGCCTCGATCATTTGCTGGCGATGGTTGCCGTGGGGCTTTGGGCGGCGCAGCAGCAAGGCTCGGCGCGCTGGGCGCTGCCTTGCACGTTCGTCGGCACGATGCTGCTCGGCGGGGTGCTGGGGTTTGAAGGACTGAACCTGCCCGCGCTGGAAGGCGGGATTGCCGCGTCGGTGTTGGCGCTGGGTCTGGCGGTCGCGCTCGCGGTGCGCCCACCGTTGAGTCTGGCGATGGGTGCCACGGCATTGTTTGCGTTGTTCCACGGTGTTGCGCATGGCCTGGAACTGCCGGAGATGTCGAGCCCTTGGGCCTATGCCGCAGGGTTTGTGGCGGCGACGGCGGTGTTGCACGCGGCGGGTTATGCGGTGGTTCGCGTGTTGCCACAGGCCGCGGCGCCGTTGGTTCGGTTGGCGGGTGCGGCTTCGGCGGCGACCGGAGTTTGGTTGTTGGCGGGTTGATTTTGTGTTGCCTGTGATGGCCTCATCGCCGGCAAGCCGGTCTCGCTCCCACATTTATCCTGTGTTCACAGCTCT
>NZ_RWIN01000033.1 GCF_009761815.1 Pseudomonas sp. PB120 | reverse complement strand
CCATGGATGGCCGATGGCGGCGGGCCCACGGAGCAGGACCGGAGCGAGGGAACCCTGAGCCTAAGCGAAGGGCCGTACGCCAGGGGCAAGAGCCCTTGGTTACTTGGGGCTCTTCCAAGTGACTCGCTGTAAAAGCGAAACCATAAGCGGCCGTTACCGCAGCAACGGATATGCACGCAACCGCAACCGCAACCGCAACGCTAAAAAACAAACCGCAGATCAGTTAGCCACCCGAACCCCCGCCATGCTCCCGCTCGAATCATAAGCCGCCAACTCCACCTGATGCGCCGCCAGAATCTCCGGCAACGACCCCCGCAAATACTCAACCCACGTCTTGATCTTCGCATCCAGATACTGCCGCGAAGGATAGATCGCATACAGATTCAGCTCCTGCGACCGGTACTTCGGCATCATCCGCACCAACGAACCGTTACGCAGA
Source organism: Pseudomonas sp. PB120 (assembly GCF_009761815.1). Classification (GTDB taxonomy): domain Bacteria; phylum Pseudomonadota; class Gammaproteobacteria; order Pseudomonadales; family Pseudomonadaceae; genus Aquipseudomonas. The sequence goes on along the minus strand of NZ_RWIN01000033.1, from coordinate 161,138 downwards.
CCCTCGATTGCCGCATACACCGGCAACACACCCACGCCCATGCCACTGGTAATCGCGGTTTTCATCGCGTCGGCGGAGTTCACCAAAAACGGCGAGCTATTAATGGTGACCATTTCCTGGCCTTCCGGGCCGTCGAAGGTCCATTTCTCCAGCGGAATCACCGGGCTCACCAGGCGCAGGCAGGCATGGTTCAACAGTTCGCTCGGCTTCTGCGCGCAGCCATTGGCTTTCACATAGGCCGGGGAGGCGCACACGATGCTGTAGGTGATGCCCAATCGCTGCGAGACAAAACCGGAGTCCGGCAATTCGCTCGCGAGGACGATGGACACGTCGTAGCCCTCGTCGAGCAAGTCCGGCACGCGGTTGGCCATGGTCAGGTCGAAGGTCACGTCCGGGTGGGTCTTGCGATATCGGGCGATGGCGTCGATCACGAAGTGCTGACCGATACCGGTCATGGTGTGCACCTTGAGTTGCCCGGCCGGGCGCGCGTGGGCGTCGCTGGCCTCGGCTTCGGCTTCTTCGACGTAGGACAGGATCTGCTCGCAACGCAGCAAATAGCGTTTGCCGGCCTCGGTCAGGGCGATGCGTCGGGTCGTTCGGTTGAGCAAGCGGGTTTGCAGGTGGGCTTCCAGATTGGAGACCGCGCGCGAGACGTTGGCCGTGGTGGTATCGAGTTGCACGGCGGCGGCGGTGAAACTGCCGGCCTCGGCCACGTAACTGAAGGCGCGCATGTTTTGCAAAGTGTCCATGGGGTGCTCTCGGGTGCGGTGGCAAATTGTGACACAACGTTTCGGAGTCTGAGACCCCCGACCAAGGGATTATCGCGTGAACGGTAACAAAGATTCACAAGAATCCCGGCTTATCGCCAACCAGGCTCCCCCCTAGAATTGTCTCGGTCCGTTGTAGGAGCGAGCTTGCTCGCGAAAAACTCGAGAACAATGCGTTTTTTCAGAAGAACGCGTAATCGTTGACGTTCTTCGCGAGCAAGCTCGCTCCTACAAAGAGCTCCGTGCCTCCCCCTATTTCAGGAATTTGCAGCAGTGCCGCGTCGCATCAGCAGAGCGCTTCAGCCGCTCAGTGTTCTCGCTTTAACCCTTGCAATCAGCGGCTGCATCGGCACCGGAGGTATTGCCCCGCAGGGCAAGGCACTGGAGGTCAATTCACTGGCCACCGACGAAGCTATCCAGAGCGCCGCTCAGGATGCGCACTGGCCCACCGCCCAATGGTGGCGGGCGTATGGCGACCCGCAACTGGACCGCTGGATCGACCTCGCCGTGCAGGGCAGCCCGACCATGGCGATGGCGACAGCCCGCGTGCGTCAGGCCAAATCCATGGCCGGTATCGCCGAGTCCGCCGAGTCGCTGCAAATCAACGGCGAATCCACCCTCAAGCGCCACAACTGGCCCACCGATCAGTTCTACGGCCCGGGCGAACTGGCCAACACCACGACCTGGGACAACAACGCTGCGCTGGGCTTCAGCTATGCCCTCGATTTGTGGGGTCGCGAAAGCAATGCCACCGAGCGCGCCGTGGACATGGCGCACATGACCGCTGCCGAAGCGCGCCTGGCCCAGCTCGAATTGCAGAACAATATCGTGCGTGCCTACATCGAACTGTCGTTGCACTACGCCCAGCGGGATATCGTCGAGGCGACGCTGAAACAGCAGCAGCAGATTCTCGACCTCGCACAAAAACGCCTGAGTGGCGGCATCGGTACTCATTTCGAAGTCAGCCAGGCGGAAACGCCGCTGCCGGAAACCCATCGCCAGATCGACGCGCTGGATGAAGAAATTGCCCTCAGCCGCAATCAACTCGCGGCCCTCGCCGGCAAAGGCCCGGGCGACGGCGCGCAGTTGCAACGGCCGACGCTGGCGTTGGGCGCCGCGCTGAAACTGCCGTCGTCCTTGCCCGCGCAATTGCTCGGGCAGCGCCCGGACGTGGTTGCCAGTCGCTGGCAAGTGGCGGCCCAGGCCCGTGGCATTGATGTCGCTCACGCCGGTTTTTATCCCAACGTCGACCTGGTCGGCAGCCTCGGCTACATGGCCACGGGCGGCGGGGCGCTGGAGTTTTTGACCGGCAAGAAACTCAACTACAGCGTGGGTCCGGCGATTTCGTTGCCGATCTTTGACGGCGGCCGTTTGCGTTCCGAGCTGGGCGAAGCCTCGGCCGGTTATGACATCGCCGTGGCCAAGTACAACCAGACGCTGGTCAATGCGCTGAAAAACATCTCCGATCAGTTGATCCGCCGCGAGTCCATGGACAAGCAACAGACCTTCGCGGCGGAGTCCGTGGCCACGGCGCAGAAGACCTATGACATCGCGATGATCGCTTACCAGCGCGGACTCACCGATTACCTCAACGTGCTCAACGCCCAGACTTTGTTGTTCAAGCAGCAGCAGGTTCAGCAACAGGTTCAGGCGGCGCGCCTCAGTGCCCACGCCGAACTGGTCACGGCACTCGGCGGTGGCCTCGGTGCTGGCAACGATGTGCCGAAGGACAGCCAGACCGCTGCCCCGAAAACCCCGATTCTTTTACGTTGAACACAACTCCTGTGGGAGCGAGCCTGCTCGCGATGAGGCCGGCACATTCAACATTGATGTCGACTGATACCCCGCTATCGCCAGCAGGCTGGCTCCCACAGGTCCTGAGTCTGGATTCAATTTTGTTGAGCAGGATTTCATGACGACCTTGCCCGCACCCTTGCGCTGGCTGTACTCCCTTGAATGGCGCCGGGGTTTCTTCGACTGGGCGCGCAGTGACGGCGTGACCTGGGTCTACATTTTCAAAGTGCTGATCGCCGCGTTCCTGACCCTGTGGCTGGCCATGCGCCTGGAATTGCCGCAGCCGCGCACGGCGATGATCACCGTGTTCATCGTCATGCAGCCGCAAAGCGGTCAGGTGTTCGCCAAAAGTTTCTACCGCTTTCTCGGAACGCTGACCGGCTCGGCGGTGATGGTCGCGCTGATTGCCCTGTTCGCGCAGAACACTGAACTGTTCCTCGGTTCACTGGCGATCTGGGTGGGCATCTGTACCGCCGGCGCGGCGCGTTACCGCAACTTCCGCGCCTACGGTTTTGTCCTCGCCGGCTACACCGCAGCGATGGTCGGCTTGCCTGCGCTGGCGCACCCGGACGGCGCGTTCATGGCGGCGGTGTGGCGGGTGCTGGAAATCTCCCTGGGGATTCTCTGCTCGACGCTGGTCAGCGCCGCGATCCTGCCGCAAACCGCAAGTGCGGCCATGCGCAACGCCTTGTATCAGCGCTTTGGGGTGTTCGCCCTGTTTGTCACCGATGGCTTGCGCGGTCGCAGCAAGCGGGACGCTTTTGAAGCCAGCAACGTGCGTTTCATCGCCGAAGCGGTCGGGCTGGAAGGCCTGCGCAGCGTCACCGTTTTCGAAGACCCGCACATGCGTCGCCGAAACGGCCGGCTCAGTCGTTTGAACAGTGAGTTCATGGGCATCACCACCCGGTTCAACGCCTTGCACCAGTTGCTCGAACGCTTGCGCAGCAGCGGCATCGATCATGTGGTCGCGGCGATCAAACCGGGGCTGCAAGACCTCGCCGAAGTGCTCGACGGTTTCAGTGGCCGAGCCCTGACCAGCCCCGACGCCGCGCGCCTGGCCGCAGCGCTGGCGACTTACAAGGACAACTTGCCTGCGCGAGTGCGCAGCCTGCGAGCCGCTTTCCAGGAGAGCAATCCGTGCGACGCCGAGCAGCTGGATTTCCATACGGCCTACGAACTGCTGTATCGCTTTGTCGACGATCTGCACAGCTATGCACAGACCCACGCATCGCTGGCCGACCACAGCCATGAGCGGGAGCAGTGGGACGAACCGTTCACCCCGCAAACCAACTGGATGGCATCGGCTGCCTCGGGGATTCGCGCGGCGTTCATCCTGGTGGTTTTGGGCAGCTATTGGGTCGCGACGGCGTGGCCAAGCGGGGCGACCATGACCCTGATCGCCGCCGCCACCGTGGGCCTTTCGGCTGCCACGCCGAACCCCAAGCGCATGGCTTTCCAGATGGCGTGCGGCACTTTTCTCGGTGCGTTGATCGGCTTCTTCGAGATGTTTTTCGTCTTCCCGTGGATCGACGGATTTCCCTTGCTGTGCGTGATGCTCGCGCCGGTGATAGTGCTTGGTTCTTTCCTCACGTCCCGTCCGCAATACGTGGGTGTCGGCCTCGGCTTGCTGATTTTCTTCAGCACCGGTTCGGTGCCGGACAACCTCACCGTCTACAACCCTTACGGCTTCATCAACGATTACATCGCCATGGTGCTCGGCATGCTGGTGTGCGCCGCAGCGGGAGCGATCATCCTGCCGCCGAACAGCCGCTGGTTGTGGCGCCGCCTGGAGCAGGATCTGCGCAGTCAGGTGGTCTATGCCATCAGCGGCAAGCTCAAGGGCCTGGCGTCGAGTTTTGAAAGTCGCACCCGTGACCTGTTGCACCAGGCTTATGGCCTTGCGGTAGGGCAACCGACAGTACAGCGGGACTTGTTGCGCTGGATGTTCGTGGTGCTGGAAGTCGGTCACGCGATCATCGAGTTGCGCAAGGAGCAGGCGATCCTGCCTGTGCATCCGGCCTACGCTGAATCCCAGCCATGGCGCCAGTCAATCCGCGTGATGGGTCGCTCGCTGGTGCGGCTGTTCCTGAAACCGGGACGGAGCAATCTGGAGCGCGCCCTGATCGCCGTCGACCATGCGATCAGCCGCGTACAAGCCACCGACGAGCCCTTCGCCCCGCACTTCGACACCTCGGCATTGCGTCGGGTGAAGAGCTATCTGCACTTCATTCGCACCTCGTTGCTCGACCCGCAGTCACCGCTCGCCGCTTACGCCAACCCACCGGCTCAAGGACTTGAACATGCCTCGTGAGATCGCCTTCCACGGCGTGTACATGCCGACCATGACCCTGATGTTTTTCATCGCCGCGGCGCTGGCCTGGGCACTTGACCGGTTCCTGTCCGGGTTCGACCTGTACCGTTTTTTCTGGCACCCGGCGCTGCTGCGCCTGAGCCTGTTTACCTGTCTGTTCGGCGCTTTGGCGCTGACTGTCTACCGTTGACTCTCTATTTCTGAAGAAGGCCCTGATGAAAAAGCTTTTCAGCCTGCTCGCGACCTTGTTGGTGCTGGCCCTTGCGATATGGATCGGCCGTACCCTGTGGGTGCATTACATGGACACGCCGTGGACTCGCGACGGCCGGGTGCGCGCCGACATCATCAACGTGGCCGCCGACGTCACCGGGGAAGTGGTCAACGTGCCGGTGCGTGACAATCAACTGGTGAAAAAGGGCGATTTGCTGATGCAGATCGACCCCGAGCACTACCGCATCGCGGTCAAACAGGCGCAATCGCTGGTGGCTTCACGCAAGTCGACCTGGGAAATGCGCAAGGTCAACGCCCATCGCCGCGCGGACATGGACGCGTTGGTGATCTCCAAGGAAAACCGTGACGACGCCAGCAACATCGCCGACTCGGCACTGGCCGATTATCAAAACGCCCAAGCGCAACTCGAGGCGGCCGAACTCAACCTCAAGCGCACCGAAGTCCGCGCAGCGGTGGACGGTTACGTGACCAACCTCAACGTCCATCGCGGCGACTACGCGCGCATCGGCGAAGCGAAAATGGCCGTGGTCGACATGAACTCGTTCTGGGTCTATGGCTTCTTCGAAGAAACCAAACTGCCCCACGTGCGCGTGGGCGACAAGGCTGACATGCAACTGATGAGCGGCGAAGTGCTCAAGGGCCATGTGGAGAGCATTTCCCGCGGGATCTACGACCGGGACAACCCGGAAAGCCGCGAGCTGATCGCCGACGTGAACCCGACCTTCAACTGGGTGCGCCTGGCGCAGCGGGTACCGGTGCGGATTCACATTGATGAAGTGCCGGACGGGGTGCTGTTGGCGGCGGGGATTACCTGCACCGTGGTGGTTAACTAGCCGTTAGACCGAGGTGCCTGCATCGCGAGCAGGCTCGCTCACACATTGACCGAGTTGAACGCAAATCAGGCGAACGACACAAATCCTCTGTGGGAGCGAGCCTGCTCGCGATGGTGTCGACTCGGTCTCAGAGCTGCCCGCGCAACCCGAACCGCTTCATCAACCCCGACTCCAGCAACCCCTTGGGCAGCAACCCCGCCAACAACGGCAACGCCCGACTGCCATTCCCCAGACGAATCAGGCGTGGTGGTTTGTCTTGTTGCACGGCCTTGAGTAACCCGGCAGCGAACTCCCTGGCCGGCGTCGGTTTGTCCTGTGACGCCTTGGCCCGGGCCCGAATGCCTTCGCGCAGCGGAAACCATGGCGATTGCTCCGTGATCAACTGCTCGGCTTCATGGCCGGCATTCTTGGCAAAGCTGGACTCAATCGCGCCTGGCTGCACTTCCATCACCCGCACACCAAACGGCGCCAGCTCCATGCGCAGCGCATCGCTCAACGCATGCACGGCCGCTTTCGAGGCGCAGTAGGCGCCGGCAAACGGCGTGACCAGCACCCCGGAAACGCTGCCGATGTTCACCACCAATCCTTTGGCGCGACGCAGCACCGGGAACAGGGCGCGGGTGACGCCGACCACCGCAAACACATTGGTTTCGAACTGGCGCTGCATCGCCGGCACGCCGCCATCGAGCAGCGGCCCCATGGCGCCGTAACCCGCGTTGTTGATCAACACATCGAGGCCGCCGCGTTCCTGGTTGATCCGCTCGCTCAGCTGTTCGAGTGCAGGGCCGTCGTTGACGTCCAGTTGCACAGCGGTGAACCCGGCGGCGGTCAACAGCGCCACGTCTTCAGCTTTGCGAGCGCTGGCCCAGACTTCGTAGCCGGCCTGTTTGAACACATCGGCCAGGGCGCGGCCAATGCCGCTGGAACAACCGGTAATCAACGCAACGGGCATGGCGCGGTCCTTGTGCAAAAGGGAGAGGGGGATCAGTCGGAGAAACTACCCTGCAATCGCTCGGCGCGAAACTCCAGGGTTTGTGGACGATAACCGGGGCGCAGTGGTGGCAGGGGCAAGCAGTCTTCCCAATTGGCGCCGGCCTGCAATTCGCCCGGGCCGCGGTAGCGGGGGGCGGCGTATTGATTGTCGGCGAGATTGACCGTGTCGCCGGGGGCGTAGGCGGCGACGCGCCAGCGCAGTTCGGTCAGCGGTACGTCGTTGCCGTTGTTCATTTTCAGCTGCAACGGCCGGTCCGCAGGGCAATTTTCCGGCGCATACGTGATGCGCAACTCAAGGCGCGCGAGTTGCTTGATCTCGCGATTGTCCAGCCAGATCACCCAGGTCGCTACCAGCCCCAGGCCAATGGCGGCCGCGACTGAAACCGGCAGGGCCTTGGCGGGATAGCGCAGCAACAGGATGAGCCAGGTGATGACCAGCAGGACACCGATGAACATGACGCGCAACCTCGGGGGATGAGAGGTTCATCCTACCTAAGCGCGGGTGAGGTGGCGATGGGCTTGATGGTTGTGGTGGATGTGCAGGCCTCTTCGCGGGCAAGCCCGCTCCCACAGTGGACCGGAGTGAACACAGAATATATGACCAACTCAAAACCCTGTGGGAGCGGGCTTGCCCGCGAAGAGGCCGGTCGAGGCAACACAAAAAAACAGACCCAAAAAAAGCCCCCACCCAACCCGCTGCGGATGGGGAACGCAGCGGGCCGAGCGGGGGCTTCTTGTATTGCTGAACGCTTACTGCGCGATGGTTTTCACCGACACGCCGCGCTCGATCGGAGTCGACCGGCCGTAGATATCTTCAAACCGCTCGATATCGTCTTCACCCAAATAGCTGCCCGATTGCACTTCGATGATCTCGAGTGAAATCTTGCCTGGGTTGCGGAGGCGGTGGACCGAGGCAATCGGGATGTAGGTCGACTGGTTTTCCGTGAGCAGGAACACGTTCTCGTCGCACGTCACTTCGGCGGTGCCGCTGACCACGATCCAGTGCTCGGCGCGGTGGTGGTGCATTTGCAGCGACAGGCACGCACCCGGCTTGACCGAGATGCGCTTGACCTGGAAGCGGCCGCCCATGTCCACCGAATCGTAGGAGCCCCACGGACGGTAGACTTCACAGTGGTTCTGGGTTTCGCTGCGACCCTGCTCGTTGAGGGTGTTGACCATCTGTTTCACGCCTTGGACCTTGTCCTTGTGCGCGATCATCATGGCGTCCTTGGTTTCGACCACCACGATGTTTTCCAGGCCGATCACCGACACCAGTTTGCCGTTGCCGTGGATCATGCAGTTTTTGCTGTCCTGGATCACCACGTCGCCTTTGGTGACGTTGCCGTTGGCGTCTTTTTCATTCACTTCCCACAGCGACGACCAGCAGCCGACATCGCTCCAGCCGGCGGTCAACGGCACAACGCAGGCGCGCTGGGTTTTTTCCATCACTGAATAGTCGATGGAGTTGTCCGGGCAGCAGGCGAAGGTGGCCGGGTCGACGTCGACCGTGTCGGCATCCTGCTCGCTGCGCTCCAGGGTCAAGACGCAGGTGTCGTAAATGTCCGGATCGTGTTTTTTCAGTTCTTCGAGGAAGCGGCTGGCGCGGAACAGGAACATGCCGCTGTTCCAGAAGTAACCGCCCGATTGGACAAACTCGGTGGCGCGTTTCACGTCCGGTTTTTCAACGAACTGCGAGACACGGCTGACGCCTTCGGGCAGCAGCGAATCGTTGGCCGACTTGATGTAGCCGTAGCCGGTTTCCGGTTTGGTGGCTGGCACGCCGAACAGCACCATTTCGCCATTTTCGGCGGCGACGGTGGCCAGGGCCAGGGCGCGCTGCAGGGCTTTCTGGTCTTCCAGCACGTGGTCGGCCGGCAGTACCAGCATCAACTCGTCGCGGCCTTCATTGACCAGCATCATCGCGGTCAGGGCCACGGCCGGCGCAGTGTTGCGGCCGAACGGTTCCATCAGGATGCGCTGGGTGTCCAGGTTACGGGCGAGCAGTTGCTCGTTGACGATGAAACGGTGTTCCTTGTTGCAGACCACGATCGGGGTGTCCATGCCTTCGAACACCAGGCGCTCCAGGGTTTGCTGGAACAGTGTGTGTTCGCCGGTCAGGGCGAGGAATTGCTTAGGGAATTGCTTACGCGAAAGCGGCCAAAGACGCGAGCCGCTACCACCTGACAAGATCACCGGAATCATGTTGTTACTCCTTGAAATTTGTTTGGTTAGGCTTTTGTGGGAGCTAGCCTGCTAGCGATGGCATCACCTCGGTACATCGACAAAACCGAGGTGCCTGCATCGCCGGCAGGCCGGCTCCCACAGAGAGCCGGGTCAATTCGGGAAAATGTGTTAGCGCGTCGAAACCGGGCGTTTTACCCAGACTGGCGACAGGCTGCTGCCGTTGCCGGTGACGTACAGCACCGCTGCTTCACCGCGTTCCAGGGCCACCGGCTTCACGTCGCCGACTTTGGTGGCGCCGTCGTACAGGGCCAGGCTGACTTTCACCGGGTTGATTTCACGTTCGCCACGGCCCTTGGCTGCCACGGACGGGACGACTTCGGTCTTGCCATCGGCCGTTTTCAGGGTCAGCGCCTTGTCGCTGAGGTTCTGCACGCGAACCAGGGATTTCTGCTTGTTCTTGAAAGGCGGCTCTTCGATCAATTGTGGCGCGCCGCTGGCGTTGTTGACCAGCGTGTAATAGTGGTCACCCGTCAGTTTTACCGGCAGGGTCTGGCTGCCGACCTTGGCGCTGTAGTCACCGCCTGGCATGAAACTGAAGTCGCTGCTGGACAGCGGCGCGACGTCGTTCAGGCTGGTGGTGCCGACGGTGGCGCTGACTTCAGCGTTACCGGCGTTGTAGACCCGTACGAAGCTCGAACCTTTCGGTGCAGTCGGGCCGTAGAGCGCGGCGTCGCCACCGGCGAACGCCTGCATGGACAACACGCTCATGCCGGCAACAAGTGCAAAGGTCTTGGCGAGACGGCGAGGAGTAGTAGTGAAAGTCATGGTAGTACCTCTCTCTTTCAGTTTTGCGCCCGGTCGGGCGTCTCGGATTTAGTGTTTGCGGCTACGTTTTGTTGGCGAGCGCCGGCTTGTTTAAGCTCTGCGACCCACTGCGGGTCGGCGTCACCGATTTCGTTGTTCACAGGCAGATAACGTTCAGGAAACTCCCAGATCAGCACCTGTGGCGGGCTGTTCTTGAAAGCATCACTTTTGAGGTAGCTGAGCATCGGCAGAATCGGGCCATGGCCGTCTTCGGCGTAATTGACCACGTCGCTGTGCAGGGCTTCTTTCAGCGCGCCGACGAAATTCCAGTTCGGGTTGGCGCTGTAGCTGGTGCCGATCAGGGCCACCGGCACTTCAGTGTTGGCGAACAGCGCGTCGTCACCAGCAGGCTGGTCGTCCACGGCCACGGTGTTGCGTTTCTGCAAGGGCTCTTGCGCCGGCATCATGTTTTCAAACAGCGGGTCCAGCGGCAGGAACAAGCGCAGGTCGCCCTTGTGGGTCACTTTTTCCGCCGGCTCGGTGACGAAGCGCTGAGGCTCGCCGCTGAGCGGGGTCTTGTCGGCAATGGTGTTGGCCAGGGTTTCGGCGGCGACTTGCGCGCCCTCCGGCGTCCAGTGAGTGTCGGTGCGCAGGAACACTTGCTGACCGTTCTGCTTGGCTTTTTGCAATGGGGCGAGCAGGTCGGGGGCGAGGATCTTGTCGGCTGCGACGCGGGCATGGAAATCCTGGTAGAGGTTGGCGTGGATGCTCGAAGGCTTCACTTCACCCAAGTGTTCCGGGTAGAGGCGGGTCTTGGCTGGCACGATGGCCATGACCAGTTTCACGCCTTTCTCTTTCAGGGTCTGACGCACGCCTTCGACCAGCGCGTAGTTGCCTTGCAGGTTCAGCTCTTCGTTGACGATCGGGTTGAATTCCTCATCGCTGTACAACCACTGGTCGCGACCGAGCACCACGCCCGGACGGCCTTCGTTGAACAGTTTGAAATCCAGCGCGGCCCAGAGGTTGGTGCCCAGGCGCTTGATCGGGAACTCGGCGTCGTAGTGCGTCTCCACGGCTTTGGTCCAGCGACCGTTGAGCACCGTCGCGTCGGCGTTGGTGTTGAAGCCAAGGAAGCTACGCGTCGACCACAGCCCCAGGACCAGCAAGGTCACCAGGAACAGGGCGATGTAGAACAGACGTAATGAGCGGGTCATGGTCAGATCCCTCAGAACTGGAAGTAAAGGAACGGCGAGAAGCTTTGCGCCGAGAGTTTGAAAATCGAAGCGATGAACAGCAGCAGCACCAGGCCACGCATCACGTAACGCGACCAGTCAGCCGTCCAGTAGGCCGGTTGCACGGTGGCTTCAACGCCCACGGTGTAACCCGGTTGATGGATGCTGGCCGGGTTGTCGCCCGGTACGGCCTTGATCATTCCAGGTGTCGCAGCAGCCGGGCCGTCGGTCTCGACGTTGACCACAGGCTTGGTTTTGACCGGCGGCTGGTTAGTGTAGAAATCACGGATGCCGAAGAACGCCAGCGTCACGTACGCCACCACCAGGGTCGCCACTTGCAGACCGGTGAGGCTGGCCTGGTTAAGTTCCGACAGCGACCACTCGCCGAAGCTGAACATCGCGCCGTACATGCGGGCGGCGACGTGCAGGTTTTCTGCGCGGAAGATCACCCAGCCCATCACCACCAGCAGGAAGGTCAACGCCCAGCGGATCGGGTTGATGCTGCGTGGGGACGTGTTCAGGCCCAGCGCTTTTTCAATCGCCAGCCACATGCCGTGCCACGCACCCCACACGATGTAGGTGATGTTCGCGCCGTGCCACAGACCACCGAGCAGCATGGTCAGGAACAGGTTGCGATAGGTCATCAGCGTGCCTTTGCGGTTACCGCCCAGCGTGATGTACAGGTAGTCACGCAGCCAGGTGGACAGGCTGATGTGCCAGCGGCGCCAGAACTCGGTGATGGACTGGCTGATGTACGGCTGCTTGAAGTTTTCCATGAAGCGGAAACCCATCATCAAGCCCAGGCCGATGGCCATGTCGCTGTAGCCGGAGAAGTCGAAATACAGTTGCGCGGTGTAGGCGAGGGCGCCGAGCCAGGCATCGCCCGTGGTCGGGTTTTGCAAGGCGAAGCAATGGTCGGCCACCACCGCGAGGGTGTCGGCGATGAAGACCTTCTTGATGAAACCCTGCATGAACCGCGTGCAGCCCTCGGAGAACTTGTCGAGGGTGTGGGTGCGGTTGTTGAACTGATCGGCGAGGTCGCGAAAACGCAACACCGGGCCGGCGATCAGGTGCGGGAAGATCGCGACGAAGGCAGCGAAGTCGATCAGGTTGCGAGTCGCCGGGGTGTCGCCACGGTAGACGTCGATGATGTAGCTGATGGACTCGAAGATGTAGAACGAGATCCCGATCGGCAACAGCACGTGGGTCAGGATGAACGGCGACAGGCCGACCGAGGTCATCATCGCGTTGATGCTGTCGACGCCGAAGTTGGCGTACTTGAAGTAGCCGAGAATGCACAGGTCGACGGCCACGCCAAGCAACAGCCAGCGCTGGGCCGGTTTGGTCCGCACGCCGGCGGCGCCGACTTTGAGGCCGATCCAGTAGTTCCACAGCGTGACGGCCGCGAACAGCGCGAGAAAGTCGACGCGCCACCAGGCATAGAACACGTAGCTGGCGATCAACAGCAGCAAGTTGCGATAGCGTATTCCGCTCAAATAGTACAAGCCGAGAAAGACCGGCAAGAACAGAAACAGGAATACGTTGGATGAAAATACCATCCCGATCTCTCCATGTTTAACCAACAGTCAAGGGCCAACGGCCCCCCCAAACCCCCCACGAAAAACCGGGGGGCTAAACACTCAACACTTGCCTGACACTGGTCCAATGTGGGAGCCAGCCTGCTGGCGATTCAGGCAGCGCGGTGCATCAGTTGAACCGCGTTGATCCCATCGCGAGCAGGCTCGCTCCCACAGGGGATTGGTGTTTGGCTCTAGGAACCTTTGTTGCCTTTTTCATTGGCCGGGTCGTAGACCTTGGTCAGGTCACCCCCGAGGCGGAAGGTCTTGAATGGCTGCATGCCGTGTTTCTTTTCAAGCACCTCCGGCGAGCAGGTGTAGAGGGTGCAGAACGGTTCGAGCCACGCGAATTTCATGTCCTCTTTCAAGTCGGTCATGTCCTGTTCCTTGCCGTTCTTGTTCTCGAAGATGTCGGGGTCTTTAACCCCCGCGAGCACTCGATCACCCAGGCGTTTCAGCGCGCCGTTGTTTTCCTGACGCAAATCCACGCCGTTGACCTGGGCAAAACTGGCGATCATCGCCAGCGGCGGCAAGGCGTAGTTGTGATAGGCGAGGGCGCGTTGTTGACGTTTGAGTTCATTGGGCAGAAAGCCTTGCGCGTCGACCTGATTAGCGCCGACCTTGTATTCCTTCACGGCCCAGTCGAACAGGTCGCGGCGGTTGGTGGCGATGGACGTTGCCATCACCGACCAAGCGGCCCAGTAGGAGTGGTTGTTGGTCTTGTCGAGCGGCAGGTTGTCCCAGTCGCTGACCACCTGATCGGCCATCTTGTTGAACCAGGCCTCAATCAACTGCGACTCTTGCTGATGGTTCGCCAGCGGATGGGAGTCGGAGAACTTCAAGCGAATGTACGAAGACGCCATGCTGCCCAGCGCCCATTTGCGCATCGACTTGCCGGTGTGGTTGAAGTCCTTGGACATCAACGCATCGGCCTTGGCCCACGCGGTCAACCAGTTCAGGGTGCATTCGAGCTGCTCCGGACGACCGTCACGCATGAACTGCATCACGCGCTTGCTGGTGCCGCGTTCCAGTTTGGTGATGTCGGCGGTGCTGTCGCGGAAGGCTTTTTCCGACTGCACGTTCAGGGTCGAACGGGCCTTGTCGGAGCCTTCGTATTTGCTGCGAAATTGCAGCGAGCCGGTGTACGGCGCGGGCATTGCGTCACAGCCTTCGCTGCTGTCGCCGGTCTTGAGTTTTTCAATCGGCGCGAAGTAGCCCTGTGGCGGGCGCAGTGGCGCGGCAGCCTGGGTAGCGCCGGCGAACATCGCCAGCGTCAGCAGCGATGGCGCGATCAGATTTTTCAACGTTCGGTTTCGCATGGCAGACCTCATTGCCCGGCCTGAGCGGTACGTTGCTCAGCGCCTGGGAACACGTTGCGTTTGCAGATTTTCGCTTCGACTTTCTGTGGCGCGGCACCGGCTTCAGGGCCCTGGACTTCGACGGCCAGCAGATTCTGCGAGGCCCAGTCTTCGTCCGTGCGCAACTCGAAGGCGAAACGCCCGTCGGTTTCGGAGGTTTCCGGTTTTTCGATCTTGATGTCCTCGTGGCGACCGTTCATGTACCAGAGGGTGGCTTGCAGGGTTTTCACCGACGGATCGGCGAAACGGATATCAACCTGGTGACTGCTGTTTTGCAGGTTCAGGTTCTTGCTGTTGACCATCAATTCGTTCTTGCCCGGTTTCAACGTGGTGCTGCCGGTCATCTGTGCATCCTTTCCTTCGCAACCGTTGTCCAGCAGCGCCATCATCTGGCGGTAGATGGTTTCCTGGTCGAGGCGGTAGAGCGGCGAGAATTCCCAGATCAGAATCTTCGGCGGCTTGGTCTGGAACTCTTCGCTGCCCAGGTACTGCAGCATCGAACCTTCCAGGCCACCGCCGGGGAACGCCACGTTGAGGATGTCGGCGCCGATGGCCTCTTCGAGGAAACCGGCGAAGTTATAGTTCTTGCCACTGTGGCTGGTGCCGACCAGGGTGATTTCCGGATTGCCGGAATCACCGAACAGGTCGCCATCTGCTGCTTCGCCTTTCGGCTCGGTGGTGAACTGATCCATGTACTGGATCGCGTAGCTGGTGCCACAGAGTTGACCGGCCATGTTGTGCAACGTTCCGGTCTTGCCCATGCGACCCGACCTGTGGCTCTCGAATTCACGTTTCGGAATGTCAGCAAATTCAGGCATTTGCTTGATTTTCGCGCCGACGATTTTCGCCGTGCGTTGGGCGCCATACGGCGTCCAGTGCTGGTCGCCGCGGAAGTAGAAGTCATGGGCGGGCAGGGTGTCGGGCAGCGATTCGTTGGTCAGCGGCGACAGGTCCGGCACCACGTAACCCATGGCGGCGAAACGGCCGAGCATGGTCTTGTAGTTCTTCAGCGCCTTGTCGAAATCGAACTTGGCCTTGTCTTCCGGGTTGAGCTTGTTGCGGTTCACCAGGCCACGGGTGGGTTGGTAAACGACAACGAGCTCCACGCCTTTGCTCTTGAACGCATCGTGCAGTTCTTTCATGCGTTTGTAGCCGGCGGGCGTGGTGTCGAATTCGGTGCGCAAGTCTTCCTGGGTACGGAACAGCCAATCGCCCTGGGCCTGTACCAGAGTGGTGAAGTTCTGCTGGTAACGCGTGGTGTAGTTCTTCGCGTCGTGCGCTTCCGGGCACAGGTTGCAGCACGGTTCGGCGCTGAAGGTGGGTGCCTGGATGTCGTCTGCGCGAGCACCGCTGCTGGCCGCGAGAATGCCGGCGGTCAGGGCCGACAGGCTGAGTAATTTGATCAAGTGTGGGTGCATAAAATTATCCTCAGTCCCGCATTTCGGTCTGGCGTTCGACAGGGTCGATCAGCACGGCTTTCTGCTGGCGCACCAGCAGGTCGAGAATTTCGTCCTGACGCTCGCCCAGAATCCCGCTGAAGCTGATGCCGCTGGATTTGGTCGGGGCGAGCATGGACACGCGATACAGCTCGACGCTCAGCGGCGAGTCGATGGACAGCGGCCCGCTGCCGTTGCCGGCCAGTTCACCGCCGACCACGATCAGCGAAACCTCGGCGTCGAACGGGTCGAGCTTGATGTCGCGGTCGGTGTCGCTCAGGTCCTTGATGTGGCCGTAGACACCGGTTAGGCCGTTGGCCAGGGACAGGTTTTCGTAGAGGCGGATGTTCACGCTGTTACGAATCCGGATGCCGTGGCGACGGTTGCTGATCACCTTGTTGGCGTACAGCAGGTTGTCGGCACTCTCGTAGAGGGTGATGCCGTCGGTGTGGTTCTTGTAGATCTCGTTGTAGGCGATCACGTTGTTCACGCTGTTACGGTCGATCACCAGGCCCGAGAGCTTGTTGTCGTAGCTGCGGTTGTTGAAGATGAAGCTGTCGTTGACCTCACGGGAAATAATGATCCCGTGCTTCTTCTTCGTGCCGTAAACGGTGTTGTCGGCAATGATCAGACCGTGGGAACGGTCGTGCGGGTCGATGCCGTAGACGACGTTGTCTTTGTAGGTGTTGCCCTTGACCACGAAGTCGCGGGTTTCATAGCAGTAGAAGCCGTACCACATGTCCGAGAACTCGGACCCGACGATCCAGCCGGTCGGCTCCGGGCGTTTGAGGACCTTGGCCATGTTCGGCGTGTACTGGGAAATACTCACGCCGTAGGACTTACTGTTGGCGTAGCCGAAACTGGCGATCTTGCTGTTGGCGATGTAGGTTTCGGTGCCACCCCAGGACAGCAGGAACGGACGGAATTCTTTCGGCGAGTTGAACGTCGCCGGGCCGTTGTCCTTCTCGCGCCAGCCGGTGATTTTGGTGTCACGCACGAACAACTGGCCGTCGTTGACCAGGAACGAACCGGCCTCTTGCGACAGGCGCAATTCCTGGGTCTGCTTGTCGATTTCCAGAATGCCGTGGCGACCGACCACGATCGGCAACTTGGCCAGGAACACGCCCGGCGAGGTTTCGCTGAAGTACTGCTTGGGCAGTTTCTTCGCCAGGTCCTTGAGGTTCATGTAGCCGTCGTCGACGAAGATCGCCTGCGGGATGCCGTGCTGGCGCACCACCCATTCGGCCATCTTGTTGTCGCCACCGATGAAGTCCTTCAACGCGTCTTCCTGCATCATCCGGCGCACGCTGATTTTGCCGGCCTTGGTCCGCACGATTTTCGCGGCGATGGCCTCGGCGGTGTAGCCGGAGGTGTCCGGCAAGGTTGGCTTGGCCAGCTCCAGCGGCGCAGTTGGCGCGCTGCTCACGGTATAGGTTTTGGCCTGTTGCAGTTCCTTGGCCAGGGTGACCGGCTTCGCCGCCGGCTCCGCAGTGGCGAAGGCAGCGGAGCTTGCCAGCAGCATCGCGCCGGCCAGCAAGGTCAACGAGCCTCTCTTCGGGCTGTTCATGTCGGGCACTCCCTTCGCGGTTCGCATCAGAAGCGCCAGATCACGTCGATGAACGCGCGGTGCATGTACGAGTCGACGCCTTTGCCGTAGGCATCGCCGGGCTTGAACACACCGCCACGCAAACGCACCAGGGCCGATGGTTCATCAATCGACTGGCTCAGGGACGCGGGCAGCAAGCCTTGCTTGAAGTACTTGGTGACGACCACGTCCATTTCCTGGCCGAGGTCTTTGTTGCCGTCTTCCAGCGGCAGGGACGTGCTGGAGAGAATCGCGCCCGTGGCGTCGTCGGTGTTGTTCTCGACGGCGTTGATGCCATTGCTGCCGACCGGCTTGTTGCCGTCGACGCGCCAGAACTTGTGGTAGATCAGACTGGCGTCGTATTCGTCGTTGAGCATCCACGAACCGAACAGGGTCGCGGTTTGCATGTTTTGCATTTCGCCACGGAAGGCTTCGCCGAAACGGTGAACCCGCGAGCGGGTACCGGTGTAGTTCGAGCGGTTGCTTTCCAGGCCATTCTGTTCGTATTCGGCGCTGGCGCGGGCATAGGCTGCGCCGACTTGCCATTGCGGATCGAGGCGCAGGCGCACGCCCAGGTCGGTGGCCCAGCCATCGATGTTGCCGCTGGACTTGGCTTGTGCCGGCGCGGTGCCGTCGGCGTTCAGCGGGTTGACCTTGTCGCGGTCGCCGCTCATGCCGGTGACGCTGCCCCAGTAATTGACGGTGTTGGTGTTGCGCCAGTTATAGGCGTCACTGTCGGCGGTGAGGCCGATCCAGCTGATGTCGCCATTCTCTTTCTTGTCCAGCGTATCGGCGGCCACACCCGGTTGTGCGTAGTCGAGCTTGCCGTCGTCGTGGGTGTGATGACCGCGAATGCCGACCCAGTTGCCCGGTGTCCACTGATACGCCGCATCGGCGTAGGCGTGCAGGCGATCCTTGTCTTTCGGCGCCAGTTCGGTCAGGTCGGTGCGGTATTCGCTGAAGCGTTCGGCAACGCCGACGTTGGCCCGCAACAGGGTGGTGTCGAAGGTCCAGTTCAGGGCTTCGATGTTGGTGTCGCGCCATTGGCCGTCGTCATTGCGCAGGCGCTGGCGGCCGAGCTTGAGGATCTCGCCCGGGTACGGCGTCAGGCCGCTGTAGCCGACCCAGAACTCGCGCATCGCCAGGTAGTTTTTCTTGGTCTTGCGATCACCGCTGTCGGTGGTCTGAGTACCAGCGCTGTCGGACTGCTGCAGGGTGTCCGTCTCGACGATGTCGGTGGCGGTCACGGCCTGGCCCATGGCGTAAGCGCTCCACGCGCCGCTCTCGCCGTAGATCCACGGACGCAGGTCAAGGCCCACGCCGTTGACGTCGCCGCCGCTTTGCGTACCCAGGTCCGTGTCGTCTTCGGACTGGGCGGTGACTTTCACATCGAGACCGTAGTTCTTGGTGTCGGTCAGTGCTGCCAGGGTCGGGCACGACCACAACAGGGCGAATGTCAGGCCAATACCGGCCTGTACAAATGGATTCAACTTCATAGGGATTCCTCGCCGTCTTCTTCTTGCAGGGCGTGCAGTTCCAGCGTGTTCTGGCTCGAGGCGCCGCGAACGGCCTGTTCTTGTTTCAACAGGCGTTGGGCCTCGGCGAGCTGGGCAGGCGGCAGTTGGGCTTCGAGTGTTTGCGCAAGCTCGGTGGCTTGCGGGGTGTCCTGGGCCTTGGCCAATTGGCTGAAGACATAAGCGTTAAGCGGGTTGGGCTTGGTGCCCTTGCCTTGGGAAAACAGTTGGGCGATGGCGAAGTCGGCGCTGTTCTGGCCGTTACGCGCCGCCTTGAGCAGGTGGTCCAGGGCTTTCTGCGAATAGACTTTGCCCAGGTAACCGCGACGGTAGATCTGGCCGAGGTAGTAATCGGCGGCCACTTCCTTGTCGACGGCTTTCTGGAAGTGCGCTTCGGCGACTTTCGCGTCAGCCGGGACCCACTTGCCTTCGTAGTAGAGCTTGCCGAGCAACAGTTCGGCGCGCGGCTGGTCGGCGGCGCGGCCGTTGTCCAGGTACTTCATCATCGTGTCGACGTCGCCGAGTTCCGGGAAGTCGTAGAGCAGTTGCGCCAGGCTGACCCAGGACGCCGGGTAGCCGGGAGCGATGTCTTCGAGCAGCGATTGCGCGGTTTTCTCGTCGGTCTTGCCCAGGGTTGCATCGCCCAGTACGCGTGCAACGCTGTCCACGCGTTGCGCGGAAACGGTGCCACGGGCGTGAGCCGCTTGCAGTTGCTTGATCAGCTCGGCCTGTTTTTCTGGCTGGGCTTTTTTCTGGTAGACCGTGGCCAGCTCGACATAGCAGATGTCGGTGGTGTTCAACGCGGCCTTGCAGATGCTTTCGACTTCATCCAGGTGCTGGTCGTACGTACCTTGGGTGCGATAGAGCAGCACCTGGGCCAGGCCCGCTTCCGGCTTGCCTTCGGCGCGCCATGTGCTGATCTGCTGCTGAGCGTTGACGTTCGGGAAACTGTGCGGGTATTGCAGGTACAGCATGGCCAGCGGTATCAGGGTGTTGCCTTCACCGGCGACGGAAGCTTTCTTCAACAGGCCTTCGGCTTCGTGCTGTTCGGCTTCGGTGGAACCGGGTTTGGCCACCAGCAAGCGACCCAGACGAGCCTGGGCCCGTGGCGAAACGCTGGCCGCCGCGCGGTAAGTCGCTTCGGCCTGCTTGATCTGCGCCGGGTCGCGGCTGTCGACCTGGATATCGGCCAGGCCTACTTGGGCCTCGCTGTAACCCAGGTCTGCCAGTTGCTGGTAATTCTGCGCCGCGAGCGCGGTGTCGCCGCGCTTGAGGGCTTCATTGGCCAGGCGCTGGTCGGGCAGGCCGGCGCAACCGGCCAGACTGACTGCCAATGCCAAGGCACACACTGTTCCAATGTGGGAGCCAGCCTGCTGGCGATTCAGGCAGCGCGGTGCATCAGTCGAACCGCGTTGATCCCATCGCGAGCAGGCTCGCTCCCACAGGGTCTGCGGTGTGTTCAAGGTAGGAGTCGTCACAGGCATGTCCTCGACTTAAAGACCGGAAGCCATGGCTTTGTCGATCAGCCAGTTCAGGTTCGGGCCACGGTCGCTGTTCACTTCAACCGGGCGACCGGCGAACTTGCTGTCCAGTGGCTCGTCCGGCTGGATCAGCACGCGGATGTCGGAGGACAAGTCAGCGCTTTTCAGGCTGGTGCTGCTGACGATTTTGCCGGTGCGGGATTTGTCTTCGCCGGCAATCTGGAAGCGCACCGGGCTGCCTGGCAGCACGTCGCCGAACTGGCGATAGGAGAAGCGCGCTTCGACGTTGGCTTCACTGTTGCGCGGCACCAGCTGGAAGATCACGTCGCCCTTGCTGGCGTACTGACCGTCGGCGACCATTTGTTGCGCCACGGTGCAATCGCACGGCGAAGTCAGGGTGCCGGTCATTTGCTTGCCGAACAGTTCTTCAACCTTGGCCGGTTGCAGTTGGTCTTCGTCCAGATGGCCCTTGAGTACGTCGAGCATGCTGGTGCTGAAGGTCGCCAGCGGGGCGCCTTTGGCGGCAACGCCGTCGGCTTTGATCAGGCTCTGCACGGTGCCGTCACGCGGCATGGTGATGTTCATGCCCGGCACGCTGACCAGACCGGCCTGGGCGTGGCTGACGAAGTACATGCCGTACACCGATTTGAAAATGAAACCGAACGCCGCCAGGCCGACGAGGAAAATCGCCAGGCTGAATGTCACGGCGCGCAGGCGACCGAACGGGGTCATGCCATGGCCGCCGTCCTTGACCTTGCGCGCCTTGGTGAAGTTGTCGCGTTGCAGCGTTGCCAGCACTTCACCCATGCTGACGATGTCGCCGGCCAGGTGCGAAGTGATCAGGTGGCGCAGGGTCGAGATATCCTGCGGTTCCAGGTTCTGGAACTGGCAACCGGCACGGCCGGTCTGGCGGTCGAAGGAGCGCACTTGCAGCTCCACGTCCATGGCCAGGCCGAGGTTATCGATGACGAATTGCAGACGAGCCTTGTGCACGTCGCCGATCTTCAGCGGCAGCTGGCCGGCGTTGAACGCCAGGCCGCCGGCGGAGAGGTCGATGACCCGGGCTTCAACCGGGGTCCGGTCTGGGCCGAAGAAGCGCAGCTTGGCCGGGATTTTTACCCGGGCGTGCTGGCGCTGGGCTTCAGATTCATGCACTACGTTGGCGTTGACGGCGGTATTCATAGGGGCGATTTCCTGGTTAATTCAATAAGGGGGCGGTCAGACCATCATCAGCAGCACGGCGACAAAAATGCTGCCGGCGGAGAAGGTCATGGTCCGAGACGACCAGGTGTTGAACCAACGTTGAAAGCTGGCGAGATCACGGGTCAGGGAAGTGGGCTGGCGAGTCCAGGACTGTTGGTCGAGGCGGAAGAACACGTAGATCTTCACCAGCGCGCCGACGATCTGGTTGTAATAGAGAATCGCCGGGTAGGCCGGGCCGATCCGGTGACCGGACAACGACAGCAGCACGGTCAGGATCAGGCGGGTGATGCCGATCCACAGCAGGTAAACCAGAATGAACGCGGTGCCGTACTTGAAGCTGGCAATCAGCGCGACGGTCAGGCCGAGCAGCGAGGTCCACATCGAGACGCGCTGGTCGAACAGCACCACCGAAGTGAACAGGCCAAGGCGTTTGATCCCCAGGCCGAGGGCGCGGGAATTCTGGCGCAGGTTGTTGCCGTACCAGCGGAACATCAGTTTGCGACTGGCCTTGATAAAGCTTTTTTCCGGCGGGTGTTCCACGGTGTGGATCGCCGCGTCCGGTACGTAGAACGTGTCGTAACCGAGGCGCATCAGGCTGAACCAGCTCGACTTGTCATCACCGGTCAGGAACTTGAAGCGGCCCAGGCGCCAGTGTTGCAGCGAGTCGCTTTCCACGTCGGCGATGAAGTCCGGGTTGGTGACCACGGACGCGCGAAACACCGACATCCGGCCGGTCATGGTCAGTACGCGCTTGGACAGGGCCATCGAACACATGTTGATGTGACGCTGGGCGAAGCGCAGCTTGTGCCATTCGCTCATGATGTAGCCGCCGCGCACTTCGCAGAACTCGTTGGTGGTCAGGCCGCCGACATTGCCGAACAGCTGGAACCAGGGCACGGTCTTGAGCACGACGCCTTCGGCGAGCACGGTGTCGCCATCGATCACGGCGACCACGGCGCGGTCGTCCGGCAGGTGGCGGGAGATGGCGCGAAAACCGTAGGCCAGGCCATCGCGTTTGCCGGTGCCGGGAATGCGCACGAAGTCGAGCTTGACCCGGTCAGGCGGGTTCATCCGGGCCCAGAGGCTTTTCACCAGCAGCTCATCGGACATTTCCACGATCGAGCAGACCATGGTGGTCGGCAAGCCGCAGTCGATGGCTTCGCGGATCACCGAGCTGTACACCTGCGCGGTGGTCAGCGCATCAATGCGGAAACTGGTGACCATCAGGTAGACATGGGACGGGTCTGCCGCTTTGCCCAGCTTGCGCACTTTGCGCCGCAGGTGCGGGTAGACCACGTACAAAAACAGCATGCCGCGCAGGAAGTGCGTGGCACCCATCGAGTAACGCCAGATCCCGATGAAGCCGATCAGGAAGATGAAATCCTTCGACTCGGAATCGAACGTACTCGCAGGCAACGCCAAGGCGATGCCCATCAGAATACTTAAGTAAAACAGCCAACCGGCGGCCTGAAGTAGGCCGTGCTTTAGCCTGTGCATAATCTGCATCCGTCTCGATCTCGGGCGAGCCTGTGGGGTGGCCCGATGGGGTTAAGGCAGGCGAAAGTCCGGCCGGGGAACAGTCCCCGGCCGGAAAATTGACTTACCAGCAGATGCCTTCGGTGCGGTCGGCCACGCTGGTGGCTTGCGACATGAAACCGACGAGGTCGATCACTTGCTTGCCGTGTGGGGCGTTTTGCGCCAGGGCACGGAATTTTTCGTCGCGGTTGCCGAGGATGATCACGTCGGAGTTGTTGATCACTTCGTCGAAATCGGCGTTGAGCAACGACGATACGTGAGGGATTTTCGACTCGATGTAATCGCGGTTGGCGCCGTGGACACGGGCGTATTCGACGTTGCTGTCGTAGATGCTCAGGTCGTAACCCTTGCCGATCAGCATTTCCGCCAGGTCAACCAGCGGGCTTTCGCGCAGGTCATCGGTACCGGCCTTGAAGCTCAGGCCCAGCAGGGCAACTTTGCGTTTGTCGTGGCTGGAGACGATGTCGAAAGCGTTTTGCACTTGCGATTCGTTACTGCGCATCAGCGAGTTCAGCAACGGTGCCTGGACGTCCAGCGAGCCGGCGCGGAAGGTCAGGGCGCGTACGTCCTTGGGCAGGCAGGAGCCGCCGAACGCGAAACCAGGGCGCATGTAGTACTGGGACAGGTTAAGTGTCTTGTCCTGGCAGACCACTTCCATCACTTCACGACCATCGACGCCCACAGCCTTGGCGATGTTGCCGATCTCGTTGGCGAAGGTCACCTTGGTGGCGTGCCACACGTTGCAGGTGTACTTGATCATCTCGGCGACGGCGATGTCCTTGCGGATGACCGGTGCGTCGAGCTCTTCGTACAGTGCTTGCAGTACGTCGCCAGACGCCTTGTCGAATTCGCCGATGACGGTCATTGGCGGCTGGTCGTAGTCGGCGATCGCGGTGCTTTCACGCAAGAACTCAGGGTTGACCGCAACACCGAAATCGACGCCGGCTTTCTTGCCGGAGCAGTCTTCGAGGATCGGGATCACGACGTTGGCCACGGTGCCCGGCAGAACGGTGCTGCGAACCACGATGGTATGGCGAGTCGCTTTGTCACGCAGGACAAAACCGATTTCGCGGCACACGGCTTCGATGTAGTTCAGTTCCAGGTCGCCGTTCTTCTTGCTGGGCGTACCGACGCAGATCATCGACACGTCGGTGTCGCGAATCGCCTCGGCGAAGTTGGTCGTACCGCGCAGACGGCCGGTCTCGATACCCTGTGCCAGAAGTTCGCCCAGACCAGGTTCAACAATCGGCGATTTGCCGGCGTTGATCATATCGATCTTGTCTTTGGAGATATCGACGCCAACGACGTCATGGCCCCGTGCAGACAGGCAACCGGCACATACTGCACCGACGTAACCCAAACCAAATATGCTGATGCGCATCGCATTTACCTCTGTGATTATCAAGCCATTACATGGCTGGAGTTAATAGTGTTCAGCGGTCAAAGTGCACTCGGAAGTGCGGCTGACAGGCGCCACAATGCCGTGTGCAGGCATACTAAGTTCCGAGTGTCTAAATAAGTGCACTCAAGGTATGCGCAACTAGGCTTTGTTATTGTGAGTTGCCCTGTTATGCAGCTGATCCTCTAGCCAGAGGACTTTTGTGCAAAGGTCTTGCGCGCTCAATGCCAGGCGAAAGGCCCGTAAATCAAGCGGTTGGGTGCTCAAATGAGCACGTTTATAGGGGCGCAGCCTTGGCCGTGTAGGGGATAGCCATCATCCGTTATCTCCTGTCCTTCATGTGTTGCCCAAATCAGGGATTAATCAGCGGAAGTTAATGTGACAACTTCGCTGCGTGAATCTCTTCTCTGCGTAAGTTATCTCGTACAAGCACGGTGATAATCGTTACCGGTGGTATGAGCTACGCATTTGGACATAGTTCCAGCCCGCTCATCACGAATTCTGAAATTTCTTGAAATATTGAAAAAGATGGCACTGCTTTCATATTGATGGCAACGGCTGTTTCACCCTTGATACACAGGGGCGTCGTCGAATTAGATATTCATGTGCCACTACTGAGAAAAATTTTCAGTGCCACTACTGAAAAAAATCATCGAAGTCGAGTGAAACTAAAGTTAGAAATATGGGTGTTGGATTTTTGACGCCGTAAAAATGGCGAATCAGGAGGGGAATTGTCGGACGATGAGAAGCGGGCGCACGACGAGGCTATTGATGTCGTGCGCCACAAAGGGGCGTTATTCGGGAGCGTGATCGCGCAGGAAGACCAGGTTGTCCTGTTTCGACTGCTCGGCGCTGTAGCGGTAGCCCTGAACGTCGAATTGCTTGAGGGCTTGCGGGTCGTTGATCCGTTCTTCAATGACGAAGCGACTCATCATGCCGCGGGCTTTTTTCGCGTAGAAGCTGATGATTTTGTACTGACCGTTTTTCAGGTCCTTGAAGTCGGTGTTGATGATGCGGGCGTTCAGGGCATTGCGTTTGACCGCCGAGAAATACTCGTTGGAGGCCAGGTTCAGCAGCACGTCATCGCCTTGCTCGGCCAGCGCTTCATTCAACCACTCGCTGATCCGCGTACCCCAGAAGGCATAGAGGTCCTTGCCACGGGCATTCGCCAGTTTGGTGCCCATTTCCAGTCGATACGGCTGCATCAGGTCCAGTGGCCGCAGCAGGCCGTACAGGCCGGACAACATGCGAAGGTGCTGCTGGGCGTAATCGAAATCGGCTTCGCTGAAGGTTTGTGCATTCAGGCCGGTGTAAACGTCGCCTTTGAACGCGAGCAAGGCCTGCTTGGCGTTTTCCGGGGTGAACGCAGGCGTCCAGCTGCCGAAGCGCGCGGCGTTGAGCCCGCCGATCTTGTCGGAGACGTGCATCAATTCACTGATTTGCGCCGGGGTCAGGTCGCGCAGCTGCATGATCAATTCCTGGGAATGATCGAGGTATTGCGGCTGGGTAAAGCGCTGGGTCGCCGGCGGTGTTTCGTAATCGAGGGTCTTGGCGGGGGAAATCACCATCAGCATGAAGTCGTCTCCTTTAATCGTGGGGGCGATTCTAGGGGGTAGGCCGTTTTGACTCCAGCTATCAAGTCCATAGGGGATCGACGGCTCGACGCGGTTTTGACTGTAAAGGCTTTTGTGGCGAGGGAGCTTGCTCCCGCTGGGCCGGGAAGCAGCCCCAAGCTGCATCCTGATTTTTCAGGAACATCGCATTCGCCGGTTTTGCGATTGCTGCGCAATCGAGCGGGAGCAAGCTCCCTCGCCGCAAGGATGCTTGTGCTGCTGCGGGAGTTGGGCCGCGATCAGCTATAGTGCCGCGCGGGTTTTGTTATGGAGACATCCCATTGCGTATCGTTTTTCTATTCTCGGCCTGGCTGTTGAGTTTTGGTGCCCTGGCGGCGCCCGGCGATGTGGCAACGCTTGATCGCAGCACCTGGCCTGAACAGCTCGGCAATCCGACCCTGTTCGACGTGGCGTCGAGGGCCGAAATCCTCATGTTCGCCCGTGTCCTGCTGGCCAGCGAAACCCTGGATGAGCCAAGCCTGGCCCAGCGCCTGGGCCTGCGCACGATCAATATGGATTCGGTCAACCACTTGCGCCAGCGCCTGTGGCAGCGCTTGCTGAGCAATTACAACTTCGCCCAGCGCAGCTGCGATCAGGATGCGTCGTTCTGTTTCCTGGTCGAGGACATGCAGACCCTGCGCGAGGAGGCCGGCAAGTTTCAGCTCAGCGAAGACAGCTACTACACAAAGTGGGCCGAGCCGAGCCGGCTGTTCCACGCCCAATACCTCGACGAGCAGTTGCGCAAGGCTGCACTGTTCCCGCAAACCAGCAGCGAAATCGATCGTTTTGGCGACTATGAACGCAACGGCGACGAGATGAACGACCGCCTGTTTCTGCTGACCTTCGACAGCGCCGCGAACGTGGCACCGGACAACACGGCCTGGGCCACCGAGTACCTGCGCAAGTCGAACATGAGTGGCACGTTCTTCGTCCTCGGCAAGGACGTTCAGGCCCGTCTGGCAGAACGTTCGGTGGCCAGCCTGCAATCGACGTATTCAACCCAGTGCATCGGCGTCCAGGGTTGGGAGTTCCGTTCCCATAGCCATTGGCAAGACTGGCAGGATTCGGTGCGGCGCACTGTAGAACTGGTGAAAACGAAGCTGCCGGAAAACTACGTACCGCTGTTTCGCCCGCCCGATGGCCAGCGCCGCGCGGATGCCGAAGGCTTCTTCAAGGCTCAGGGCTTGCAGGTGGCGCTGTGGGACATCGATGCCCAGGATGGCGCCGGCAAACTCAAGGGCAATCAGAGCGCGCAACGGGTGCTGACCCTGATGCTGCTGTGGCGGCACGGGGTGATCAATTTCAATGTGAAACAGGATGCGGTGAAGACGGCACTGCCTTGGTTGATCACGCAAACGGCGCAGAGCGGGATTGGCTGGGAAGACTGTCAGGATGGTTTTCGCTGAAACGCTAAAACCCCGTAATCATTGGGGGAGGGGCGATTTCAGGAGGGATTTCGATGCAGGCGGACTTCCGACTTTAACGGGGTGATGGCCATCCGCCAAGTGCTATTGGTCACTCTGAAAAATAAACTTCGAAAAAGCGTCAAAGTACTTTTTTCTGTCACAGGTTTTGGAGTATTACGAAGACAGACCGCCGAAACCTGCAACACAGGTGGCGTCTCCCAAGACCCCAGTTTGTGTGCAGTTCACTTGAGTCCCAGCAGGTGAGTTCGGTAGTCACTTCGAGGCGCAGCACTGTCATGGTATTGCGTCGAATGGCTCCCACAAAGGTGACCGAGTATGGATGATCACGGACGTAGTTCTTCCTCCAACCAGCCAATCCTTTATGTACTCGATACCAACGTATTGATTCACGATCCAAACGCGCTGCTCAACTTCGAAGAACACCACGTTGCCATCCCGATGACCGTGCTTGAGGAGCTCGACAAGCTCAAGAGCGGGCATCACAGCGTGGCTGCGGAATGCCGTCAGGCGATTCGCCTGATCGACAAGACACTGGGCGATGCCAGCCCCGAAGACGTTGAGCTGGGCGTGCCGATCCAGCGTGGCAAAAGTGGGCCCAAGGGTTTGCTGTCAATTCTGATGAGCAAACGCGCCGAACCAAACATCATTCTTCCGGAACACCTGAACGACAACATCATCATCAATCAGTTGATTGACCTGCACGCGCGCTCCCCGAAGCTGCCCGTGGTGCTGGTCACCAAAGACATCAACATGCGCCTCAAGGCCCGCGCGTGCGGGATCGCGGCCGAGGACTACAGCACCGACCAACTGGTTGACGACGTTTCGCTGCTGCCAAACGGCTATCACACGATGGCCGGGTCCTTCTGGGATCTGGTGAAGAATGTCGAAACCCGCCAGGACCACGGCCGCACCTGGCACCAGGTCAAGATGATCGACAACTTGCCAGCGGTGCACATCAACGAGTTCATCATCGACGAACAGGGCTTTGTCGGCTGGATCAAGGAGATCGACGAGGACAAGCTGCTGATTCTCGACCTGCATCAGGAACCCCTGTTGCACCAGGAAGCCTGGGGGCTGAAACCGCGTGACATCTATCAGAGCCTGGCGCTGTACGCCTTGCTTGATCCGGACATTCACCTGGTCAACCTGACGGGCGCAGCCGGTTCGGGTAAAACCATCCTGGCCCTGGCGGCGGCCATCGAGCAGACCATGGTCAGCAAGCGCTACCGCCGGATCATTGCGACCCGCAGCGTGCAGGGTCTGGACCAGGAAATCGGATTCCTGCCCGGCACCGAAGCCGAGAAAATGGAACCGTGGCTGGGCGCTATCACCGACAACCTCGAAGCCTTGCACATGGATGACGAAAATACCCATGGCAGCGTCGATTACATCCTCAGCAAAGTGCCGTTGCAGTTCAAATCCCTCAACTACATCCGGGGTCGCAGCTTCCAGCAGAGCCTGATTCTGATCGATGAATGCCAGAACCTCACGCCGCACCAGATGAAAACCATCATTACCCGTGCCGGCGCCGGTTCCAAAGTGGTGTGCCTGGGCAACCTGGCGCAGATCGACACCCCTTACCTGTCCGCGACCAGTTCCGGGCTGACGTACCTGACCGAACGCTTCAAGGATTTCCCGAACGGCGTCCACATCACCCTGCAAGGGGTGCCACGTTCGATTCTGGCTGAATACGCGGAATCGCATTTGTAACCCGCCAACACAAAACCGGGCAGTCTTCACAGGCTGCCCGGTTTTTTATGCCCGACACCTAACCCCTGTAGGAGCGAGCCTGCTCCGGGCGGCGTTCCGACGATGGACGTCAAAGATAACGCGTACTGTCTGAATGACCGCGTTGTCCTTTCGTTTTTCGCGAGCAGGCTCGCTCCTACAGGGGAATTGTGTGAACCGATAATCGTGCGTGCGAAAAATTGACCCGCAGGTTTACAATCGGGGCTCCTGATCAGGAGTAACCCTGTGCTGACTCATCTCGATTCCCAAGGTCGCGCCAACATGGTCGACGTCACCGAAAAAGCCGTGACGTTCCGTGAAGCGACTGCCCAAGCGCTGGTGCGCATGCTGCCCGAGACCCTGCAGATGATTGTCAGTGGTGGTCATCCCAAGGGTGATGTGTTCGCCGTGGCGCGGATCGCCGGCATTCAGGCGGCAAAGAAAACCAGCGATCTGATCCCGCTGTGCCATCCGCTGATGCTCACCGGCGTCAAGGTCGAACTCAGTGCCGAAGGGGACGACGCGGTGCGCATCGTTGCCCGTTGCAAGTTGTCCGGTCAGACCGGCGTCGAAATGGAAGCGCTGACCGCTGCCAGTGTCGCGGCGCTGACGATCTATGACATGTGCAAGGCCGTGGATCGCGGCATGACCATCGAAAGCGTGCGGCTGCTGGAGAAAATCGGTGGCAAGAGCGGCCATTTCCAGGCGGATCAGCCATGAACGTCACCGTGAGATTTTTTGCCCGTTACCGCGAAGCGCTGGGCGTGGACTCGGTGAAGGTCGAAGGCGACTTTGCCACCGTCGACGACGTTCGTGCACTGCTGGCCCGGCGTGATGGCGCCGATGTGCTGAGCGAGCAGAACCTGATGTGCGCCCGCAACGAAGACCTTTGCCAGCTCGACGAGCCGGTGAGCGATGGCGATGAAGTGGCGTTTTTTCCGACCGTGACCGGGGGCTGAACATGGCGATTCGCGTGCAGTCCACGGCGTTCGATCCGGGCGCTGAAGTCAATGCCATGCACGCGGCCAATGTCGGCGTCGGTGCGGTGGTGAGTTTTGTCGGCTACGTGCGCGACTTCAATGACGGGCTCGATGTGGCCGGGATGTTCCTTGAACACTATCCGGGCATGACTGAAAAGGCCCTCGGCAAGATTGCCGTCGAGGCTGAACAACGCTGGCCGCTGCTCAAACTGGAAGTGCTGCACCGCATCGGGGCCCTGGAGCCGGGCGAGCCGATCGTCTTCGTCGGTGCCGCCAGCGCCCACCGCCAGGCGGCGTTCGATGCGTGTGCGTTTGTCATGGACTACCTGAAAACCCGTGCGCCGTTCTGGAAGAAAGAGAACACCCGTGATGGCGCGCGCTGGGTTGAAGGGCGTGACAGCGACCATGCGGCGGCGGATCGCTGGAAGCAGTAATTTCTTCATTGGCCTCTGGCACGTCATCGCCGGCAAGCCGGTCTCGCTCCCACAGTTGATTTGCGTGAACGCAAATCCTGGGTACGCCTCCGCTCCCCTGTGGGAGTGAGCCTGCTCGCGATAGCGTCATCCGCAACACCCAATATCCTCCTGACCCACCTCCCGACCATCGGCCAGCACAACTGCGCCCGCCCAATTGACGACCAATACATAAAAGTCCAGTATGGAATTATAAGTACAAAAAAGGCGTTCCCCGTTCCAGCTCTTTCTTCTGTCTTGCCAAACCAACAACAACCCGCGAGAGAACGAACATGAAGAAACTCCCCCTCATCACCGGTATGGCACTGAGTCTGTTGGCGTGCAGCAGCCTGTTCGCCGCCGAGAAAACCCTGCGCATCGGGATCGAAGCGGCTTACCCACCGTTTGCCTCCAAAACCGACCAAGGTGAAATCGTTGGGTTCGACTACGACATCGGCAATGCCCTCTGCGCGCAGATGAAGGTCAAGTGCGTCTGGGTCGAAGGTGAGTTCGACGGCCTGATTCCTTCCCTTAAAGTGAAGAAAATCGACATGGCGCTGTCGTCCATGACCATCAACGAAGACCGCAAGAAGTCGGTGGATTTCACCCACAAGTACTACTTCACGTCATCGCGCCTGGTCATGAAGGACGGCGCCGTCGTGGATGACCAGTACGCCAGCCTCAAGGGCAAGACGGTCGGCGTGCAGCGCGCCACCACCACCGACCGCTACGCCACCGAGGTGTTTGAGCCCAAGGGCATCAACGTCAAGCGCTACGGCAACAACGAAGAGATCTATATGGACCTGGCCGCCGGCCGCCTCGACGCCATCTTCGCCGACACCATTCCGCTCAATGACTTCCTGTCGATGCCGCGCGGCAAGGGCTACGCGTTTGTCGGCCCGGAACTCAAGGACCCGAAATACGTGGGCGAGGGCGCCGGGATTGCCGTTCGCAAGGGCAACACCGAACTGGTTTCCGAACTGAACACCGCCATCGACGGCATTCGCGCCAATGGCGAATACCAGAAGATCTCGGACAAGTACTTCAAGTCCGATATCTACGGCGACTGATTAGCTGCATTCCCACATTGAACTGCGTTCAATTGTAGGAGCGAGCTTGCTCGCGATGGTCGTCAACGATAACGCGGGCTGTCTGAGTGAAAGGCGTCGCCCAGGCGCTTTTCGTCGGAACGCCGCCCGGAGCAAGCTCGCTCCTACAGTGGGGCTATAGAGCGTTACCCGTTAATCGCTGCTTAACCGGCCTGTCGTTTATTCCCCCGATCTCTCCATGCGCTCCGGGCTCTCCAAGCCCGGGGCCAGCGTGTAGACTTCGGGGCAATCGATATCTGGAAGGGAAACGCGATGAGCGAGGAAACAATGCGGTTGGGACGTGAACGGCGCTATCTGGTGTTGCTGGGCATCATCTGCCTGGCCCTGATCGGCGGCGCGTTGTACATGCAAGTCGTTCTGGAAGAGGCACCGTGCCCGCTGTGCATCCTGCAACGCTATGCGTTGCTGCTGATTGCGATTTTTGCCTTCATCGGCGCGGCCATGCGCACCCGTCGCAGCATTACGGTGTTTGAAACCCTGGTGGTGATCAGCGCCCTGGGCGGCGTTGCGGTCGCCGGCCATCACGTGTTCACCCAGTTCTACCCTTCGGTCAGTTGCGGCATCGATGTGCTGCAACCGATTGTCGACGGTTTGCCGCTGGCGAAGATCTTCCCGCTGGGCTTCCAGGTCGACGGCTTCTGCTCTACGCCGTATCCGCCGATCCTCGGCTTGTCCCTGGCGCAGTGGGCGTTGCTCGCGTTTGTGCTGGTCGTGGTGCTGGTGCCGCTGCTCATTTCGCGTAACCGCAAAGCCCTGCGCTGAGGCTGTCTGCCACACCGTAGCACTTCAAATAAAACGCCCCGGTCCTCGTTGAGAGGGCCGGGGCGTTGTGCATTTCAGAGGCCAGGTTAAAAGTCCGTGATACGCGGCAGTCAGGGGTGCGACACGTGTGCGACATGTTGTCACAGCAAGAGTGTCGCAACGCATTTCGGTAACACGTATTGGTAAAGAACGGCGCAACGAAATTGGCCTTTTTGGGCAACCTGGCACGCGAGCCTGCCAAAACCGAAACAGGCAGTTTTAACAGGCCCTGGCGAATGGCCGGAGCCCTTGTCAGATAGGGGCTGGCGCCGGGTCGGAGGAGGGCGTTGCGCCTTCGATACTGTCTGAACTGCGTTTGGTAGACCTACTTATTTTGGTGTTTTTGTTGAGAATTAATTTCGATAAGATGCCGCACTTTTGCGAAAACCGTTAATGATTGTTGCTGGAATGGATAAAAATTATTTCGGGATGAGACATGGTTTATGACTCGTTACATATCTACAATCGCCCGCACTGAATTCCCGGCATTGCTCACCCTGACTCAGGTGCATGAGCAGTAAACGGGTGTCGAGAAGCCAGATGGCCTCATGCGACTCCCAAGGTGTCGGTGCCTCCACTATCCGCACCAAATGGAATTGGTCTGTAACAAGGCCTTTGACCACGAATTCGAATAAGAACTTAACGCTCGCCCAGGATTTGTCGAACTGCGTCTGACGCGCGACGGGCAGCCCTTATTCAATCCAAGAAAATGCCAACCCTTGGCAGGGTGAAGTGTTGGCGATCAAAACCCAACTGCATTGCGCAAGCTGCTTTAGAGGTCGTGAGATGAGTAAAAACAGGTACCCCAGACTACTAGGCTTATTGCCCCTGATCGGCACGTTGTTGCTGTCAGGCTGCAACATGACCTTGCTCGATCCCAAGGGCCAGGTTGGCCTTGACGAGCGAAACCTGATCATCACCGCAACGCTGCTGATGCTGTTGGTCGTGGTTCCGGTCATCGTGATGACCTTCCTGTTCGCCTGGAAATACCGCGCGTCCAACACCGACGCCGTGTACACGCCGAAGTGGTCGCACTCCACCAAGATCGAAATCGCGGTGTGGGCTGTTCCTGTGCTCATCATCATTGCCCTGGGTTACGTCACTTACAAGTCGACCCACGCGCTGGATCCGTACAAGCCGCTGGAATCCGACGTCAAGCCGGTCACCATTGAAGTGGTCGCGCTGGACTGGAAGTGGCTGTTCATCTACCCGGAACAAGGCATTGCCACGGTCAACAAGATCGTGTTCCCGGCGCACACGCCGATCAACTTCAAGATCACTTCCGACTCGGTGATGAACTCGTTCTTCATCCCTGCGTTGGGCGGTCAGATCTACGCGATGGCGGGCATGCAGACCAAACTGCACCTGATCGCCAACCAGAACGCTGAAATGGACGGTATCTCCGCCAACTACAGCGGCGCGGGTTTCACCGGCATGAAGTTCAAAGCTATCGCGACCACTCAGGAAGAGTTCGACGCCTGGGTCAGCGAAGTCAAAAAGGCACCTAAACAGCTTGAAAAAGCTGAATACGAAGCCCTTGCCAAAGCAAGCCAGAACAACCCAGTCGCGCTGTACTCCTCGTTCACGCCAAACCTGTTCCAGACCATCCTCGACAAGTACGAAGGCATGAAACCGGGCAAGCCAATGCACCACGAGAAGAAAGAGCACGAAGTGGCCGCTATGGAAGGGATGGACATGAGTTCGCATTCAGCTGCCGGGGCAGAGGAGTAAACGATGTTTGGTAAATTAAGTTGGGAAGCGGTCCCGTTCCACGAACCGATTGTGATGATTACCATCTCCATGATCGCGCTCGGTGGTCTGGCGCTGTTCGCTGCAATCACCTACTTCAAGAAGTGGACCTACCTGTGGTCCGAGTGGCTGACCTCGGTCGACCACAAGAAAATCGGCGTGATGTACATCATCGTTGCCATGGTCATGCTGCTGCGCGGTTTTGCCGACGCCATCATGATGCGTACCCAGCTGGCCATGGCCACCGAGGGTTCGCCTGGCTACCTGCCGCCTGAACACTATGACCAGATCTTCACCGCCCACGGTGTGATCATGATCATCTTCATGGCGATGCCATTCTTCACCGGCCTGATGAACCTTGCAGTGCCGCTGCAGATCGGCGCGCGTGACGTTGCCTACCCGTTCCTGAACTCCCTGAGCTTCTGGCTGCTGGTGTCCGGCGTTGTGCTGATCAACCTGTCCCTGGGCGTCGGTGAATTCGCCAAGACCGGCTGGGTTGCCTATCCACCGCTGTCGGGTCTGCAATACAGCCCTGGCGTGGGGATGGACTACTACATCTGGGCGCTACAGTTATCCGGGTTGGGGACGACGCTGACGGGGGTCAACTTCCTCGCCACCGTGCTGAAAATGCGTACCCCTGGCATGAAACTGATGGACATGCCGATCTTCACCTGGACCTGCACCTGGGCCAACGTCCTGATCGTGGCTTCGTTCCCGATCCTGACCGCTACCCTGGCACTGCTGACGCTTGACCGTTACATGGATTTCCACATTTTCACCAATGAACTTGGTGGCAATCCGATGATGTACGTCAACCTGTTCTGGGCCTGGGGTCACCCCGAGGTTTACATCCTGATTCTGCCGGCGTTCGGTATCTTCTCCGAAGTCATCTCGACCTTCTCCGGCAAGCGTCTGTTCGGCCACCACTCGATGATCTACGCTTCGGGCGCGATCTCGATCCTGGGCTTCATGGTTTGGCTGCACCACTTCTTCACCATGGGTTCGGGCGCCAACGTCAACGCCTTCTTCGGCCTGGCGACGATGCTGATCTCGATCCCGACGGGGGTGAAGCTATTCAACTGGCTGTTCACCATCTACCAAGGCCGTCTGCGTTTCACCAGCCAGGTTCTCTGGACCCTGGGCTTCATGGTGACCTTCGCCATCGGCGGCATGACCGGCGTACTGCTGGCCATCCCGGGTGCTGACTTCGTGCTGCACAACAGCCTGTTCGTGATCGCTCACTTCCACAACGTGATCATCGGCGGCGCGGTATTCGGTTACATCGCAGGTTTCGGTTTCTACTTCCCGAAAGCGTTCGGCTTCAAGCTGCACGAAGGTTGGGGCAAGGCCGCATTCTGGTTCTGGATCACCGGCTTCTTCGTCGCGTTCATGCCGCTCTATGTACTGGGCTTCATGGGCATGACCCGTCGTCTGAACGCCACCACCAACCCTGAGTGGGTGCCGTACCTGTACGTGGCCCTGTTCGGCGCGGTGATGATTGCAGTCGGTATCGCCTGCCAGTTGATCCAGTTGTACGTCAGCGTGCGTGATCGCAAGCTGCCAGAAAACATGTGCGAAGCCGGCGACCCGTGGAATGCCCACACGCTGGAATGGTCGACCTCGTCGCCACCACCGTTCTACAACTTTGCCGTACTGCCAAAAGCAGAAAGCATCGACCCGTTCACCGAAGCCAAGGAAAACGGCACCGCGTACCAGGCTCCGGCCAAGTACGAGCCGATCCACATGCCAAACAACACCGCGACCGGTCTGGTCATGGGTGCTCTGTTGACCGTGTTCGGTTTCGCGATGATCTGGCACATCTGGTGGTTGGCCATCGTTGGTTTGGTTGGCACCGTGGGCTACTTCGTGATCCACGCTGCTCGTGATGACCAGGGCTATATGGTGCCGGTCGACGTGATCGAGCGCATCGAAGCAGAACAGCACAAGCGTCTGGTTGCGGCCGGGAAAGTCCCAGCTACCGCCACCCGTGTTGAAACCTCGTTGGAACAGGCTTAAACCATGTCGAACTTAGTGACCAATGCTGGACACACCCATGTCGATGAACATGGGCACGATGACCATCACCACGACTCGGGCGAGATGACCGTATTCGGTTTCTGGCTCTACCTGATGACCGACTGCATTCTGTTTGCGTCGATCTTCGCAGCGTACGCGGTACTGGTTAACAACGTAGCGGGTGGCCCGTCGGGCCACGACATCTTCGAACTGCCGTACGTACTGGGCGAAACCGCTCTGCTGCTGTTCAGTTCGATCACCTACGGCTTCGCCATGCTGGCGTTCTTCCGGGGTAACAAGAAGCAGGTCCTGGGCTGGCTGGCCTTGACCTTCATGTTCGGCGCCGGCTTCATCGGCATGGAAATCAACGAGTTCCACATGTTGATCTCCGAGGGCTTCGGTCCTAGCCGCAGCGGCTTCCTGTCCGGGTTCTTCACCCTGGTCGGCACCCACGGTCTGCACGTGACCAGCGGTCTGATCTGGATGGCGATCATGATGTATCAGGTGCAGAAAAACGGCCTGACGGCGACCAACAAGACCCGTCTGAGCTGCCTGAGCCTGTTCTGGCACTTCCTGGACGTGGTGTGGATCTGCGTATTCACCGTTGTTTATCTGATGGGGACTATGTAAATGGCTAACACTCACTCCCATGACAGCCACGACGCCAGCCACGGCAGCGTCAAGTCCTATGGCATTGGTTTCGTCCTGTCGGTCATCCTCACCCTGATCCCGTTCGGTCTGGTGATGTACCCGTCGCTGCCGAAAGCCCTGACCCTGTGGATCGTACTGGCCTTCGCAGTCATCCAGGTGCTGGTGCACCTGGTGTACTTCCTTCACCTGGACCGTTCCGCCGCGCAACGTAACAACGTGATTGCGTTTGTGTTCGCCGCGATCGTGATTGTCCTGCTGGTTGGCCTGTCGCTGTGGATCATGTTCAGCATCCACAACAACATGATGGCGCACTGAGGTAAATCCGGATGTCGTTGAAGCACTTTATCCAAATCACCAAGCCGGGGATCATTTTCGGTAACGTGCTTTCAGTGGCAGGCGGATTTTTCCTGGCCTCGAAAGGGCATGTCGATCTGGCCATCTTCCTGGCCGCCATGATCGGCACGTCCCTGGTCGTCGCCTCCGGTTGCGTGTTCAACAACTGCATCGACCGCGACATCGACCTGAAGATGGAACGCACCAAGAACCGGGTGCTGGTCCAGGGCTTGATCTCCCTGAAGCTGGCCCTGATCTATGCGACCGTCCTGGGTGTCGCCGGCGTTGCACTGTTGTACAAGGTGGCCAACCCGTTGGCCGCGTTGTTCGCGGTGATCGGTTTTGTCATCTACGTCGGTTTCTACAGCCTGTACCTCAAGCGCAAGTCGGTTCACGGCACGCTGGTGGGCAGTCTGTCGGGCGCGATGCCGCCGGTGATCGGTTACGTCGCCGTCAGCAACAGCTTCGACATGGCCGCGCTGACGTTGCTGGTGATGTTCAGCCTGTGGCAGATGCCGCATTCCTACGCCATCGCGATCTTCCGCTTCAACGATTACCTGGCCGCATCGATTCCGGTGCTGCCAGTGAAGCGCGGTATCGAAGTGGCGAAGAAGCACATCCTGCTCTACATCCTGGCGTTCCTCGTGGCGACCTTGATGCTGACCTTCAGCGGCTACGCCGGCATGAGCTACCTCGCCGTCGCCGCGGCCATGGGGATGTACTGGTTGTACATGGCCTGGACCGGCTACAAGGCAGTGGATGACACGGTCTGGGCACGCAAGCTGTTCGTGTTCTCGATCTTCACCATTACCGCGTTGAGCGTGATGATGTCCCTGGACTTCAAAGTGCCGACCGAGTTGTTGCTGACGTACGCGCCTTAAGCGTCGGATGCTGTAAAGAAAAACCCCGCCCTTTGAGAGAAGGTGCGGGGTTTTTTGTTGGATGAAAATCCATCAAAGCTTTGCGTCGTACGAAGGATTTGCTCATTTCGGAAAACGGTGCAGGGCATTTAGGAAACGTCCTAACGCCAGATCCGTGTTTGCTGGGTACGGTCCATTTCGATCACCACACTTCCTTTAATGGTAGAGGTTCGAAATGGAATTGCCGGATGTAATCACTCCCCGTATTAATACAGGCACAGCGCTGGGGCAGGCACTGGTGTCGATGTTCAAGTCGGCCGAAGCGGATTTGGTGCTTGAGAATGCAACACCGGGAGCAGTCAGAATTATCGTATTTGGTGGCTGCGCAGTTCACCTCTATACAAATCATCGTGTTTCCACGGACGTCGATGCTGAAATTTACGAGGTTAATGTTCCCGAAGGCCTTCACCTCCAAACCATGCTCGCGCAGATCCCTGAGCTATTTGTAGACGAACGATCCGGGCGAGTGATGGAGCTGAATTACGACCTGCAATACAACACAAGCTTTGGCCCCCTTCATGAGGATTACTGGGAGCGAAGCCTTCGTCTGGCAGAGTTTTCGCAAGAGTCGCCTTTACACGTTCACATTGCAGCGCCTATCGACATTGCCATCTCCAAACTGGGCAGGGCTACCGATCAGGATATCGGCGATATCATGGCGCTTCTCAGAGGCGGCTTTATTCTGGGCGCCGAACTACGCCGGCTGGCGTTGCAAGCGATTGATGTATATGTTGGCAACAAAGAGCCACCCACCTCCGTTCTTACAAATATCCTGCAAGACTATTTGGAGTAGACAGTTGACGAAGCTCCTTGTAGGCCAAGCCCTCTCATCTGCCTTGGACACACTGGTCAAAAGTCCTCTCAGTCAGGCAGATGACGCCGCGCTCGTTAGCGCGGCGAAAGCCGTTTGGTATTCAGATTCCAATCTTGAGAGAGAGGTGACAGCATTTCTGCAATGCCACAGTGACGAGCTGGAGGTGCGGCGTGCGGGCTATCTGCTCGAGCGATTCACTCGATTTGCATGCGTGTCCGATATCCGAGTATCGGAAACCCTCAATGCCCTCGAACTGTTTGCTCATTCAACTTCGAGACCACTCGAGACGTCGTCGGTTGCTGCACGGCTTCGGCTGCGTCGTGATGAACTTGCTGTTTCCTGGGGGTTGAGTGAAGGGCTTGGTCTGAAAGTTCAGACTCTGATGCCTTATCAGACACGGCACTACGAGGCAGAGCAGCGCTCGATGTTTTCCTGAACTAACCGAAATCTGAAAAGCCTCGCGCATTCAATAGAATCGCGGGGCTTTTTTATTCAATTGCAGTTGTTACCCGGAGCGTCTAGCACCTTCACCACGTCATCGATCACGGCTTTGCTCATTTCCTGCAAGAAGGATTGATGACGGTCCGTCATCTCTGTGTGTCGAGCAACCGGAAGAACCGCTCACGCACCTGAAGGTGATCGCTGTGCGCCACGTTGAAACGCAGGAAATGGCTGGCATCAGCGGCCTTGCTAAGCAACGTACCGGGCGCCAACACCAGGTCATTCTCCAATCCCTTTCTCGCCAGGGTTTCCGCGTCCAGCCCGTCGGGCAATCGCGTCCAGATAAACAACCCTTCACCTGGCAACGAAGACACCGAGCACCCGGCCTCTTCGAGCCAGCGCGCCACGCGGCTGCTCGATTCATACAACCGATCCACCGTACGCCGCGCGTGCTTGGTGTAGCTGCCGTCACTGAGCATGGTGCAGGTGATCTGCTCCGCCAGTTCCGAGGTCACGCCGCCGCAGGCCATTTTCAGGGCGACCAGCCGGGCCGCCAGTGGCGCGGACAGCACCGCGTAGCTGACGCGGCTGTTGGCGGTCAGGGTCTTGGAGAAACCGGAGATATAACTGACATTGTCCAGCCCGCTCGCGGCCAGTCTTGGCGTGCGGCGTTGTTGAATGTCGGCATACAAATCGTCTTCCAGAATGTGGAAGCCATAGCGGTGGCTCAACTCCAGCAACCGGTAAACCTGGGCCGGGGAGAATGAATGCCCGGTCGGGTTATGCAGCGTGCTGTTGGTCATGTAGAGCACAGGCTTGTGGGCGATCAACAATTGCTCGAACGCGTCCAGGTCCATGCCGTCGCAATCCCGGGCGATGGTGATGACCTTGGCCCCGTGTAACGCCAGGTTGGCGTGCATGTTGAAGTAGCACGGATCGTCGAGCAGCACCGTGTCGCCGGGCTTGATCAGCAGGCGCATCAGCAGGTCGATGGCCTGCATGGTGTTGGCGGTGGTGATGATCTGGTCCACCGGCGCTTCGATGCCGAAGGTCGACAACTTGACCCGCAATGCCTGGCGCAGCGGCAGGTAGCCGCCGGCAACGCCGTATTCGCCCATGCGCAGGCTGGTGGCGCGCAAGGTGCCGCGCACCGCCTTGAGCAATTCGTCAGCCGGCAGCCACGAGGTCGGCAGGAATCCGCAGCCGGGACGCAGGGCGCCGTTGTCCAGCAACAATGCGCGGCGGACCACGCTGAGGGTGTCTTGAGGTTGCAGATCCGGGCCAGTGCCGGTCTGGAGCGTGGTGCTGGTGCGGTGCACGTAATGCCCCGAGCCCTGGCGTGAAACCACCAGGCCCTTGGCCCGCAAGCGGTCCAGCGCGTCGACCACCGTGGATTTGCCCACGTTCATCAGGTCGGAGAGTTCGCGAATGGGCGGCAGCTTGGCCCCGTGGGGCAGCCCGCCCTGACTGATCGCAACGGACAATTGATCAACGATCTGCTGCACCAGCGGCACGCCGGGCTGGAATTCTATGGCAGCGATGACCGCACGTTGAACCTGCATTTTACTGGTCTCTCCGGCAGTAAAGTTCGTTTGATTCTATACGAACTTGCCCTGATGAAAACAAACGTCTCTCTCTACCATCGCCTTAAAGACTTTCCTGATGGTCGGCGTCTGTGGGCACGGCCATCGTTCGGTTGCTGAGGTGTGTTGCATGAGTGTTCAAACAACGGTCGCCATCGCCAAGCCGGTGATCAACATCCGCCTGTTCACGATCCGGATCATCACCGCCGTGTCGCTGTTTGCGGTACTGGGCAAGGCCAACGTCTGGCTCGACACCGCCACCAACAGCATCCTCGCCCTTGGGTATCGGGCCTTGCTGCTGTTGTTGCCGTTGACCTTGCTGGTGCTGGGTCGGCGTTCCCTGAGTGTCACGCTGCTGTGCGCTGCCCTCGGCCTGGTGCTGCTGGCAGTCACCAGCAACCAGGGCCTGGTGATGTTCGCCGCTGCCTTGTTTGCGTACGGCATCGCGATTGCCGGGTATCTGATCAAGAGCGAAGCGGCGCAGACCAAGGAAGGAGCGGCCTACAACCGCGTGGCCATGAACATGGGCAGTCTGGTAGCGGGCCTGATCCTGTTGTCGCCGCTGCTGACACCCACCCTGTTTTTCCTCGGCGCCGCCTGTTTCGTCCTGCTGTGCCTGCCCATCGCCCTGGGCGCCACGTTCACCACGCAAGCGGCTGTTCCCAGCCCGGTCACCCAGCAAGGCAGCGGCTGGCGCAACAAGCTGCCGTGGGTGATCGCCGGCATCATCATGGGCATCAAGCTCTTCGGTGTGTTCTCGATCCTGCCCCAAGCCATCCTTCTCGAAACCGGTGAGTTGCCGGCCTGGTACGGCTTGATGCTGATCCTCAACAGCGCCGTGGTGGTGTTCGCCCAGGTGCCGGTGATGAAACTGATCGAGCGCACCGGTCGATTCAAGGTGGTTGCGGTCATCGGGATCATCATTGGCGGCTTCGCGGTGCTCTCGTCACCGGCCGCGTTCCATGTCGAGACGCTGGCCGGGGCGCTGGTCTGGGTCGCATTGCTGTCCATCGCCGAGTGCGCGTTCAGCTACCTCGATTACTTCTCCGTCAAACAAAACAACATGTTCGTCAAGGAAGTCTCGCTGGGCGTGGGCGCCGGGCTGACGGTGCTGATCATGCGTGTCGCGCCGCCGCCCTACAACGCGCTGATGCTGGCTGCCATCGGTGCAGCGGGGATCCTGGCCTGGTACTGGCTCAACCGCAAATCCAACGCGTCCCTGCATGACTGAGTCATCGCGTTTGCGTTTTTTGCTTCACGGTTCGGAGGTTTCATGAACACGACGTCATGCGTAGTAGTGGTCGGGTACAACGGCAATCGGGTCCACGATATCCCGAAGCTGCGCGACCTCTGCAAGACGCTCTACAACGCCCGGTTGATCCTGCTGGTCGAGCAGATCCGGCCCGGGGACGATCAAGTCGCCGACCACGTGTGCACCACGTCATTGGCGGTTGAAGATGTAGCGGCATCCCTTGAACTGGTGGCCGGTTGCCTGAATGCCGACCGCTGGAAACTGATCGGGGTGCTGCCGTTTTCCGACCGCGGCGTGCTGCTCGGTGCTGCTCTGGCCAGCCATTACGGCCTGCCAGGCATCACGCCTGGCGAGGCGCGGGCGGGGCTGGACAAGCAAATCTTTCGCAAGCTGGAAGCTTCGGCCAGCCAGGCACCGCAGGATTACCGTGCGGTGTATTCCGCACGCATCGAGAGCCTGCCCGAATTGCGTCAGCGGGTGGTCGAGCTCGGCGGCAAAGCGTTCATCAAACCGGCCTGTGAAGGTGCGAGCCGAGGGTGCCGGGTCATCCATCACCCGTCCGAATGCGATGAAGCCTGGCAGGCGCTCAAGCCCTATCGCGAGGGCGGCATCGTCCTTGAAGAACTGATTCAGAACGCACGGGAATACAGCTGGGATTACGTGGCGGGCAGTACGTGGCTCACCGAAAAAACCACCACCGAAGGCGCCTATCGCGCAGAAATCCAGCAAGTGGTGCCCGCACCTTTGACCGCGGACGTACAAGTGCGCCTGGCGGAGGCTGGCCGACACATGTCCGGTCTGGTCTCGCTGGATAACGGCGCTTATCACAACGAAGTGTTCCTGCGCAGCGACGGCCTGACCTCGGCGGTGGAAACCAACATGCGCCCCGGCGGCATGCACATCTGGGACCTGGCCCGTCTGGCGTTTATCGATTTCGACCCATGGGAGCGCTGGGTCCGGTGGGCGGTGGAAGGCACGACCGAAACGGTCGACCCCGTCGCCCGGGGCTATTGCGGCATTCGCCTGCTCAGGGCGCCGGCGGGCGGTCTGCTGCGCGGTGCGCCAGACATCGAGGCGCTGGCCCGGTCGCTGAACATCGAGTGTGTGGAGGCCGTGTATGCCAAGCGCCTCGGTGATTCGGTCACGGCATTGGTGCAGGACAACACCTCGTTCATTGGCCACATCGTGCTGTTCAACGAGCACTACGAGCAACTTAGCAAGGACCTGCTGATTCTCGCCGAAGCCATCGAGTCACGCGTCGAGGTGACCTGTCTGGCACCTCCCGCGCGAGCGATGGGCTAAGGCGCGGTAATCAATGTTTTTTGCATTATTGATTAAGAGGATTGGTAAATGATTGAGCAAATGAGCTGCGACGAACGCTTCCTGACCCTGGCAAAGGAACTCAACTACGACATCTATGGTGAGAACACGGCGGGCGGGCATTACGTCCCCCTGATCCGGCATCATGATGAGGTGTACGTCAGTGGGCTGGTGCCGCGCATGAACGGCAAAATCCAGTACCCCGGCCGAGTCGGGAAGGAGCTCAACCTCGCCGATGCTCAAGCGGCCGCCAGCATCAGCGCGATGCGCGGGCTTTCGCTGATCGTCGATGCCATCGGCTCACTGGATAAAATAAAGTCCCTGATCCGCGTCACGGTGTACGTGAGGTGCACGGAGGACTTTGTCGATCTCAGCGACGTGGCCAACGGTGCTTCGGACGTGTTCAGTCATGTATTGGGAGATGCCGGTAAACATACACGGACAACCGTCGGTGTTTATCAACTTCCAAAAAATGCTGCAGTGGAAGTGGACATGATCGTGGCGTTGCGCCCTTCAGCGTTATAAATACAATCGCTCGGCTTTACAGTGTCGGATCGTTAACATAAGGTTCGGCGCTACAGTAAGCAGGAAAAGACGGGGCGTGCGTATGAGTAACTTCCAGGGTGCATTGTTTTCATATAAAGATTTTCGCAAAAGTTTGCACCATCAACACGTCAGTCCACGTGTGTGGAAAGGCGCTGAACTAACGCAAGCGCGTAAAAACCTGGAACACAGCGATGTCGATACCGTCGCCCTGGCTCACGACACATCTGTCGAGGGCTGCGAAGTGACCCCGGGAATGGCCATCGCCATGCAATGGTTGAACCCGGGCGTTGTGCTCAAGGGACATGCCCATTCATGGTGGCACCTGTTCGTCATTCAGTCCGGCAGCGGCGCGCTGACGTTGGGCGATGCTGATGAAGTATCGGTCAGCCCGGGCGACGTACTGCTGGTGCCGGCCTGGACCAAACACGGGTTCGTCAACACCGGCACCGTCGAGCCCCTGGCGATGTTGAACATGAGCAACATGCCGCAAGTGGCGCTGCTCTCCAATTTTGCCGACAGCCATGGGCTGATTACCCGCCCGGCGTAATCCTCCCGTTTCACACGAGGGAGTCAGTGTTCACTGGCTCCCTTTTTCATTTCTGCCAAGCCCCCTCCAGCCTGCCTGCGGCATTTTCTGTATTCGTCGAAACAGGCATTTTCTGTATCTATTCAGTCATCGACCAACTAACTACGATCACTTCCAATGCCTGTTAATCAGCGCAGTTAATGAAAGGGAGTGGTCTATGGAAAGCACGAAATTTAAACTCTATGTCGGTGCGGATTTTGTCAGTGCCTTTGCGATGTCGGCTTTTGTGGGGTTGAAGGAAAAGCAACTTTCGTTTGATCTGGTTAAGGTTGATTTAAAAAGCCGTGATAACTATTTAAAGCCTTATCAAGATCTGTCGCTAACGTGCAAAATTCCCACGTTAGTTCATAAACAGTTCGCCTTGTCGGAATCTTCGGCCATTGCCGAATACCTGGAC
Source organism: Pseudomonas sp. PB120 (assembly GCF_009761815.1). GTDB lineage: Bacteria > Pseudomonadota > Gammaproteobacteria > Pseudomonadales > Pseudomonadaceae > Aquipseudomonas. The sequence goes on along the minus strand of NZ_RWIN01000033.1, from coordinate 116,182 downwards.
GAACTCGCGCCGGGTCACAAAAAACTGTTGCCCCTGGACATCAAGCAACGCGCCCGCGCTCGCCAACTCCAGGCTTGGCTGCGCAGCGATTTGCTGGTCATTCGCAAGGAGCGTCCGGCAGACCTCGTCTACTTCGGCAAAAAGAACAACCCGCTGTCCGACGAAGCCCTGGCGGCCGTCGACCGGTTGTTTTACGTCGCCGATCGCCTGCTGGAGGGCGGCGCGGAGCACCTGTTTGGCGACTGGAGCATTGCCGACACCGACCTGGCCATCATGCTCAACCGACTGGTCGCCAATGGCGATGAAGTCCCGGCGCGCCTCGCCGCCTATGTGCACCGGCAATGGGATCGCGACAGCGTTCGGGCGTGGATGGACATCGAGCGCACAGCGCCGGCCATTCAGTGACAACCGCCAGGACATGATCAGGAGCGCTGCCATGCAGGGAATGTCGGAGCAGGAAAGATACAAACCCTATAACTCACGCACGATTCGCGACACGCCGTACTGGCAGAAGCTGACGCCAGCGTTGCAGGAAGCCATGACGGTCGTGGCGCGGGTCATGCCGTTTCGCACGAATGAATACGTACTCGGAACGCTCATCGACTGGAGCAACATCCCGGACGATCCGATTTTTCGCATGACCTTTCCGCACAAGGACATGCTGTTGCCGGACGAGTACGCGCAGCTCAAGCAATTGATCGCACAGGACGACGCCGTTGCCATCAAGCGGCGGATCGAGGCGATCTGGCTGCGCATGAACCCACATCCGGCCGGGCAATTGACGCATAACAGCGTCAGCCTGGACGGAAAAGTCCTGCAGGGCATTCAGCACAAGTACCGCGAGACCGTGCTGTTTTTCCCCGGCGCCGGCCAGACCTGTCACGCCTACTGCACGTTCTGTTTCCGCTGGGCGCAGTTCATCGGTGAGGAAGAACTCAAGTTCAATGCCCGGGAATCCCAGGAGCTGGTGAGTTACTTGCGGGTTCATCCCGAAGTGACCGATGTGCTGATCACCGGCGGCGACCCGATGATCATGAACACACGCTCGCTGGCCGGGTACATCGAGCCGCTGCTGGAACTGCCTCACCTGAACAGCATCCGCATCGGCACCAAATCCGTGGCGTATTGGCCGCAGCGATTTGTCAGCGACAAGGATGCGCCCGAGTTGCTTGACCTGTTCAAGCGGATCGTCGCCGCCGGGAAAAACCTCTCGATCATGGGCCACTACAACCACCCGGTGGAACTCCGCCAGGACATCGCCCGCCAGGCTGTCGAACGCATCCGGTCGACCGGCGCGACCCTGCGCATGCAGGCGCCGGTGATTCGGCACATCAACGAAAACCCGGCCGACTGGGCGGCGCTCTGGACCGAAGGCGTGCGACTGGGCGCGGTGCCGTATTACATGTTTGTCGAACGCGATACCGGGCCGAGCCATTACTTCGCGATGCCGCTGGCTCGCGCGTTCGAGATCTTCCAGGCGGCGTACCGAACGGTGTCCGGGCTGGCGCGAACCGTTCGCGGGCCGTCCATGAGCACCTTCTACGGCAAGGTGTTGATCAACGGCATCGAGACCGTCGCGGGGGAAAAAGTCTTCGTGCTGCAGTTTCTCCAGGCGCGCAATCCTCAGTGGGTACTGCGCACCTTCTATGCGCGGTTCGACCCGCAAGCGACCTGGTTCGATGAGTTGCGGCCGGCGTTTGGCGAGCGGCGGTTTTTCTTTCAGAACGATCCGTTGGCGGCGCCCGAATTGATACCGGTCCTGCTGGAAACGGCGTAGGACGATTCACAGGAGATTGAAAGATGAGCGGTATTCCGTTTGATCAGCGAGAAGGCTTTATCTGGCTCGACGGCGAGTTCGTCGAGTGGTCCCAGGCACGGTTGCACGTGCTGACCCACGGCCTGCATTACGCGAGCACGGTGTATGAAGGGGAGCGCGTCTACAACAGCAAGATTTTCAAACTGCGCGAACACAGCGAGCGGTTGTATCGCTCGGCGGCGCTGATGGATTTCGCCATCCCCTATGCGCTGGCCGAACTGGAAGCGGCCAGCCATGAACTGCTGCAACGCAACCAGGTGGTCGACGGCTACCTGCGGCCAGTTGCGTGGCGCGGCAGCGACATGATTTCCACCTCGGCCCGTTTCAACCGCGTTCATGTGGCCATCGCCTGCTGGCAATGGCCGAGCTATTTCGACCCGGCGGCGCGCATGGCCGGCATCCGCTTGAAGACTGCCGAGTGGCGCCGTCCGCCACCGAGCAGCAGCCCGTTTGAAGCCAAGGCGTCCGGGCATTACCAGATCGCCACGCTGAGCAAGCACGACGCTGAAAACAACGGATACCACGACGCGCTGATGCTCGACTGGCGTGGCCATGTGGCCGAAGCCACCAGCGCCAATGTGTTCTTCGTCAAAGGCCGGACGCTGCACACGCCGTTGCCCGATTGCTTCCTCAATGGCATCACCCGCCAGACCGTCATCGAACTGGCCAAGGCGCTGGATTACCAAGTCATCGAGCGAACCCTACTGCCTGCGGAGCTGGGCGACTTCGAGGAATGTTTTCTGACGGGCACCGCCGCCGAAATCACCCCCGTGCAGAGCATCGACGAGCAGCGCTATCAACCGGGCGCCGCCTGTCGCGACTTCATTGCCGCTTACACCTCAACCGTTAACGCCTGATAAACAGCCAGGAATATCACCATGTCAGATCAAGGGATTGTTGCGTCTACACCGTTCGTTTCGCTGGGCCATCGCCATGAAGAACTGTCGTCCCGTGGCTGGGCGGTACTGACCCCGGAAGAATTGGCCGAGGATGTCGTAGGAACATTGCACGCGTTTGGGCAGATCATTCCGCAATTCAACGGGCAAATGGCCTTCGCCATCACCCGCAAGCCCGGGTACGAAGACCTGCCGTATTCCCAGAGCATGAACGGCATCGGCCCGCACACTGAAGCGCCGGTCTACGGGCCGCCGCCGCGTTATCTGGCGCTGCATTGTCATCAACAGGCGACGTGCGGTGGCGGGCACACCGGGTTGGTCGACGGGATCGAGTTTCTCGCATTCCTGGAACGGACCGAACCCGAGTTACGGGAATGGATCGACGAAACCCCCGTAGAATTCGTCGCCACCGCCAAACCCGGTGAAGCCGCGCAACGTCGGGTCAAGGAGTACATCCTGACGCCGACCGAGGACGGGGACATTTTCCGCTTCAGCTACAACCAGTTTCATTACGGCGACGTGAATCCGTCGAAGGAAAATCTGCTGCAATCGCTGGTCGCCAATAGCGCCTCGCCGCTGGCCCGGTTTGCAATCCTCGGTGAGGAATACTTCGTGCGGCACAACACGCCGGTGCTGATTCCCGACGGTTGCCTGCTGATTTGGGACAACTGGCGAATGATTCACGCTCGCAGCCGATACACTGACCCGGCGCGCAACCTGACCCGCTATTGGCTGGCCTGATTTTTCCGTCGCCCACAATTCAATCGGCGTACCCCAGGGCGGGTACGCGTCTTACAGGTATCGCGTCATGCAAACAGCAATCGAGATGGCCAAGGTCGATCATCAACTGGTCGTGCGGCTCAATCAGGCCTGGACCAAGCGCGCCACGGTGTGTGCACCGGACAAACTGTCGGTCAGCGAAGCATTCGACCCGACGCGCCCGGATTACCCGGAGTGCATGGTGCCGTTCTTCCATCACCCGAGATTCCAGGCACTGAGCGATGAGCTCAAAAGCAACGTGGTCACTTGGGGCTGGATCGGCTACAACCTGCGCACGGTGACCGCCGAAGAGTACGTGGTGAACCCGGCGCTGAGCGTCATCGCCAACCAGTACCTGGGCAAAAACGACTGGCATTTTCGCGAGGCGATGCAGCAGACGCTGATCGACGAGCACTACCACACGCTCATGCACCTGCGGGCCATCGAACGGACCAAAGAAGAACGTGAACTGGATCAGGACCTGGAGCTTCCGCCGTCGGTGACCTATCTGCGCCTGGTTGCGTTGCGTGAAACGTTGAGCGAGCAGTGGCAGCGTGACCTGGCGGCGATCACCTTTGCGGTGGTGGCCGAGATCAGCGTTAACGCTTATCTGGATCTGCTGGCGGACGATCAAACCATTCAGCCGCAAAACCGTCGCGTGGCCGAACTGCATAACCGTGACGAATATGCCCACAGCAAGATTCTCGCTGAAGTGGCGAAAGTCATGTACGCCAACATGCAGCCGACGCAACGGGCATTTTTCGCACAGACGTTGTCGGAGGCGCTGAGCGCTTTTGTCGCTCAGGACTACTCGATGTGGGAGGCGATTCTGACGCAGCTCGGCGTCGAGGACGCGGCGCTGATCATTGCCGACACCCGCGAGAGCAACAAGAACGCCACGATCATGCGCGACTACAGCGGCCTGCTGCGCCTGGCCGAGGACCTGGGGATTACCGACGAGATCGATTTCGACTTTCGTCCGACCCTCAACACCGCGGCCATGGCCTGAATCAGGAGGTGAACATGTCCGTTCCTGTGTATGAAGTCTTCGCCATCCGTGTCGGCGCCAATGCCCAGCGCACCGCCCGGGAGAACTTTCTGTACGACGCCTGCTGCGGTGATCCGAATGCGTCGATGCCGCTGGATTATTACTTCTGGGTCATCCGTAACGAGCAGCAGGTGTTGGTGGTCGATACCTGTTTTCAACCGGCCACGGCGGCTCGACGCAACCGTGAGATGTATCGCCTGCCGGAAGAATCCCTACGTCAGCTCGACATTGATCCGTCACGGGTCGAGCACCTGATCCTCACCCATTTGCACTGGGACCATGCCGGCAACCTGGGGCTGTTTCCGAAGGCGACGGTGCACGTGCAGGAAGCGGAACTGCGCTTCTGCACCGGGCCGAAAATGGCCCATCACACGGTGAACAAAACCTACGAGGTCGATGACGTGATGTCGGCGTTGCCACCGCTGTTCGAGGGTCGGATGCGCTTGCACACCGGCACCGTCGAAGTGCTGCCCGGCGTGACCCTGCACCCCGTGGGCGGGCACACGCCCGGCAGCCAGGTGGTGCGCGTGGCGACCGAGCGCGGGTGGATTGTCCTGGCTTCGGATGCGGCGCATTTGTGGGCGAACATCCGACAGCGCAGCCCGTTTCCGATCCTGGATGACCTGGCGCAGACACTGGAGGCGTTCAGTGAAATCGATCGCCTGGCGGACAGCGAAGACCACGTCATCCCCGGTCACGACCCGCTGATCGCCGAACGATTCCCGCACTGGAACGACGATCCGCACATTATCTGTTTGCACCAATCCCCCACAACGCCATAGATACCCAGCCTGCCCCTGTGGTGAGGGGATTTATCCCCGTTCGGCGGCGTAGCCGTCGTAATTCGTTGGATGCGGTATGACTGGGGAAAAACGGGGCCGCTTCGCAGCCCAGCGGGGATAAATCCCCTCGCCACAGGGTGCAGGCCAGGCAGTTATAAAGTGGTGTTAACCCTGCTTTTTGAGGAGTTGACCAAGGGTCGCCAGGGCTTCATCGATTTTCGGCGAATACGGTGCCCCGCAACCAATCCGCACAAAGTGATGGAATCGCTTGCCGTTGGAAAAGATATCCCCAGGCGAAATCTGGATACCGACCTTCAGCGCCTCATGAAACAACGCCATGGACGAGTAGTGCACCGGCAATTCCACCCACAACAACGTGCCGCCCTGTGGATGGGTCACGCGGGTACCCGCGGGAAAGTAACGCGTGATCGCTGCGCTCATGTGGCGGCGTTGTTGAGTCAGGGTTGTGCGCAAACGGCGCAGGTAACGTTCGTAGGACGGTGTCTTCATGAAGGCACTGACGGCCAGTTGTGACAATGCCTCGCAGCCACGGGACTGCGTGTGCTTGAGCATTTCCACGCGGTCGTGCCATTTGCCGGCGCTGATCCAGCCCAGGCGCATGCCGGGGGCCAGGGTTTTGTTCAACGAGGCGCAATAGATCACGTTGTCGGTGCGGTCCCAGTGTTTGAGCGTGGACAGCGGCTGCTCCGTGTCGACCAGATCGCCATAGGTGTCGTCTTCGATCAGCACGGTGTCGTGCTCGGCACACAGCTGCACCAGCCGCGCCTTGTGGGCCTCGGGCATGATGCTGCCCAGTGGGTTCTGCAGGTTGGGAATGACGATCAAGGCCCGGATGCGTTCGGGGCGTTGCAATGCCTGTTCGAGGGCAAACAGATTGATCCCGGCATCGGCTGTCGCTGGCACTTCCAGCACTCGCAGGTTCAGGCTTTCGAGAATTTGCAGCAGGCCGTAGAACGTCGGGGACTCCACGGCCACGGTGTCGCCAGGTTGAGTGACCGCGCGCAAGGCGAGGTTGATCGCTTCGGTCGCGCCATTGGTGATCACGATGCGCTCGGGCGCCAGGTTGGTTTTGGCGGTCAGTGCTCGACGCGCCAGAGTGCTGCGCAGCGCGATGTTGCCGCAGGGCGTGCCCGGAGCGCCGAGCAGGTGTTGATCCTGACGCAAGGCCTTGATCATGTGGTCCTGCAAAATCTTCAGCGGATACAGTTCCGACGCGCAGTAGGCGCTGGCGAAATTGACCTTGATGGTCGCGCGCTGGCTGGCCTTGAGGACCGACGAGACCTGTTCATGGATGCCGACGTAGACGCCGGTGTCCAGTGGCGGGGGAGTGATGGGCTTGGGCAGTGTGTCGGGCTGGCGAATGTAGTTGCCGGAGCGTGGGCGCGCTTCAAGCACGCCATAGTCTTCGAGCTCCCGGCATACCTGCACGGCGGTCGACAGGCTGACGGCGTGTTTTTCCATCATCAGTCGTATGGAGGGAAAGCGCTCACCGGTTTTCAAGGTGCCGCTGCGGATGGCGTCCAGATAGTGGTTGGCTAACTGACGGTAAAGGGGCGTCGTGTGCATGATGACCTCAGCAATCGCACCACTGAGGTCTTGGGCTGGAAAGTGAGGTTGACGCTCCCCGCAGGCGGACCCGTGGTGCTGTTGGGTTATGGGAAGTGTGGTTCTGGCGTCGATACTGGAAGAGTAATCGCGGATTTGCCCGAATCACGGGCAATAAAAAGCCCCGCATGAGGGCGGGGCTTGAGGGGATACACGAACCAGCGACAAACCTGTGGCGAGCGAGCTTGCTCGCGCTTGAGTGCGCAGCACTCACAAAAGGGGCCGCTACGCAGCCCAGCGGGAGCAAGCTCCCTCGCCACAAAGGCGCTGTTTCTGCATCAAGTGTGCGTCATGTGCAGCTGGAAGCGGTTTTACTGCGCGGCGACAAACCTGTGGCGAGCGAGCTTGCTCGCGCTTGAGTGCGTAGCACTCACAAAGGGGGCCGCTACGCAGCCCAGCGGGAGCAAGCTCCCTCGCCACATGGGCGCTGTTTCTGCATCAAGGGCGGGTTTTACTGCGCGGCGATGCTGAAGCCATCGAACGCCGTCTGCTGCTGCAGCGCGGTGATGATGTTCTTGCGGTTGACCGCTTGCTCGGTGCCGTTGTTGTCCAGGAATGTCTCACTTTCCAGTTCCGCCTCTTCGCCTTCGCCAACGAAGGTGAAACCGAGGAACTCCAGCGCTTCACGGTCAACGCTCATGCGCGAACGCGGTGTGCGCAGGGGCAGGGTGACGCTCATGCCGTCTTTGCTGATGGTGAATACTTCGACGTCTTTCTTGGCGCGCGCCGCCTTGCTCTTGCCGCTGCTCGGGTTGCTGATCGCCTGATGCGTCTGGTTCAGCACCTTCAGCGCCAGACCGTAAACGATCTCTTGAAACGACGGATCGTCCTTGAAACTGGACAGAATCCGGCTGATCGGGAATTTGCTGCTCAAGTCTTCAAGGGCCGCGATGTCAGAAGCTTCGGCGTCCTTGAGTTGCTTGAGTTCGCCCATCAGTTCGTAGGCTTTATCGTCGTCGAAGCTGTCGTGAGCCTGGCGAATCGCGGTGCGCAGCTCGCGGATCTGGTCGCTTTCCCGGGTGGACTGGAAAGCGTCCAGGACCATCTCGCTGATGGTCTTGGCCTGGGGCACGTGCTGTGAAAGATTGATGGAGTTTTCGTATTCCGCTTTGGACGACAAGGTGACTACGGATTCAGCGGTATTGGAATCGGACATTGAAATTTCACTACTTCTTTAACTTGAATTGGGGCGAAAAAGCACAGGGCTTTTTCAGGTCGCCTAATCTATTGGACCGGGGCGACGTTGTCACGGCCCACCGACCGGCTGCTCAAGTTTTTGCCGATTCCGCTGGACGCTCACAATGACGCAATCGTTCTGCACCCGCCTGTAGGAGCGAGCTTGCTCGCGATGGACGACAGAACACCGCGGGGCGTCAGGCTGTCAGCGTTATCGTTGACGTCCATCGCGAGCGAGCTCGCTCCTACGGGTGCAGAAGCTTCTGCACCCGTTTATCCGCCAGATGCTGAAGCACCAACCGGCCAATCAGGACCAACAGCGTGATCGAGATCAGCAGCACCGAAATCGCCGCCACGCTCGGGTCAACGTTATCGCGCAAACCGCTCCAGATCCGCTTCGGCAAGGTATCGACGTTGACACTGGTGATGAACAGCGTCACCGCGACTTCTTCCCACGACAGCGCAAAGGCCAGCAGGGCGGTGGAGGCGATGCCCAGTTTCAGGTTCGGCAGGATCACCATGAACGTGGTCTGCATCAGGCTGGCGCCGAGGTTGCGTGAGGCGAGTTCAATGCGCCGGTCAATCTGGCTGAGGGCAACCATCATGGTCACCACGCCATACGGCACCACCATGATCACGTGGGCGATCACCACGCCGGTCAGGGTGTCGTAACCCATCCCCGGTGCGAAGCGCCCAAGTTTGGTTTCCATGAAGTACAGCACCAGCGCCGAAATCACCGGCGGAATCGCCATCGGCAACAGCACCAGGCCGATCAGTGCCGTGGCCAGTTTTGAGCGCATGTACCAGATGCCGAGGCTGAAACTGACGGCCAACAACGTGGCGATCACGCTGGTGGCGAAGGCAATGGTCAGGCTCTGGCTGATCGCGTGGAACCAGTCAGGGTTGCTGACCAGTGCTTCGTAGTGCCGCAGCGACCAGTTGCCTTCCGGCATCGACAGGAAGCGTTTGCTGGTGAAGGACACCGGAATGACCGTCAGCAACGGGAACAGCATGAAGGCCATGGCGATCACGGCCAGCAGCCGGGTACTCAGGCTTGTGCGATGGGTGTTCATAAGTAACCTCAGCCGACCAGTCGGTTCACGCGGGTGATTTTCAGCAACACCCAGATCAATGCGCTGACCAGAGCCAGCAGCACCACGCTGAGTGCCGCGCCCAAGCCCCAGTTACTGGTCTGGAACATTTGCAGGAACACGTATTCGGCAATCATCACCGTTTGCCCGCCGCCCAACAAAACCGGGGTGATGAAGAAGCCCAGGCAGAACACGAAGACCATGATGAACGCACCCAGCATGCCCGGCAGTGTCTGCGGCAGCAGCACTTGCCAGAAGGTGCGAAAAGCACCGGCACCCAAGCCGCGGGAGGCCATGAGGATGCGCTGGTCGAGTTGACGCATGCTCGACAGCAACGGGAACACGGCGTACGGAATCATCACGTGAAGCATGCCGATGACCACGCCAATTTCATTGCGGCTCAGTTGCAGCGGTTGATCGATCAGCCCCATGCCCATCAACCCTTCGTTGAGCGCGCCGTTGCTGCGCAAGGCGATCAACCAGCCGAACGCCCGGACCAGTACCGAAATCCAGAACGGAATGAAGATGCAGATTTCCACCACGCGCTGCCAGAACGGCGGGCTGAACACCCAGCAGTAGGCCAGCAGGTAACCGATCAGCAACGCCAGACAACTCACGGTCATGCACAAACGCAAGGTGCGCCAGAGCATCTCGTGGATGGCCGGGTCGGTGGCGATGCGCTGGTATTGCTCGATGCCCGGCGTCGGCAGCGAGAAGCTCCAACCCACCACGCCCAGAAACGGCAGCACGTAGAAAATCAGCAGCAACACCGGCAGCGGAAACAGCAGCAACCCTCGCTCCAGGCCCGGCGAGCTGAACCGGGGCTTGGGTTTGGTCAGGGTTGAGGTCAGGGTCATATTCATGGTCGATGGCTCACTTGGACAAGCGCGTCAAATACTCTTCCAGGGCTTTGGAGTAGTTGTCGGCGTACCACTGGGCATTGAGGGCGATCTGTTTTTTCAGGTTCTCTGGCGAGGCGCAGTTGGCCTTCAGTTGCTGAGCCGACATGAGTTTTTCGGTCGCGCTGTTCGACGGTCCGTTACCCAGCAACTCGAACAGTTTGAGCTGGCCTTCAGGTTGCAACGCATGCTGGATGAACTGCATGGCCGGCTGCGTGCCCGCCGGGTTGCCTTGCAACACGGCCCAGCTGCTGGAGTTGATAAAACCGTTGTCGAAGCTCCAGCGCACACGGTTGTCGGTGTCTTCACTGAGCAGTTTGGCGCGGGTATGCCAGATGGCGCCGACCGACACTTCGCCGTCGACCATCAACTGCTGACTCTCGGCACCCGAACTCCAGAACGACAGCACGTGGGGTTTGATCTCATCGATCTTTTTCATCGCCCGTGGCACGTCCAGCGGGTAGAGCTGATCAGCGGGAACACCGTCGGCCAGCAACGCCGCTTCGAGCATCCCGTTCATCCATTTGTACAGCGTGCGCTTGCCCGGGAATTTCTTGACGTCCCAGAAATCGGCCCAGGTTTTCGGGCCGTTGTCGCCGAATTTGGCGCTGTCCCAGGCCATGACGTAGCTGAACTGATAACTGGCGATGCCGAAGTCGGAGGCGAGCGCCGGCGCGACCTGGTCGCGCTTGATCACGTTGTAATCCAGCGGTTGCACGATCTTTTCGCGGCCCAGCACGAGGGCGCTGTAGCTCTCGACATCCACCACGTCCCAGCTCGGCTGGCCGCTGGCGAGCTGCGAGCGGATCGCGCCCTCGGTCGGGCCGGCGCCATCGATCCGCACCTGGAGGCCGGTGTTCTTGGTGAAGGTCTCGGTCCACGCCGAGCGGAACGCGTTCAGGGCGTCGCCACCCCAGTTGACCACCACCAGCGGCTTGTCGGCCGACCAGCTGATGCCACTGCGCAGGGCCAGCGGCACCGCGGCCAACAGTCCCATGGCCTGCATGAAGGTCCGACGGTTGATCTGCCCGCCTCGGGCTTTTTCGATCAGCACTTCAATGCAGTCGCGTTGATGATCCTGGCTCATTGCACGTCCTCAGTTGGCGGGTGTCCCTCAGGGCAGTCGCCTTGTTGTTGTCATTAGGGGAGAGCTTGGTGATGAAAGTCGCGGGCGACTTCAGGCCTGCAGCAGGAAGCTTTGCTGTACCGGCCAGCTCAGCCATACCGGCGCACCGCTGGGCATCAGGGCGCCCGGATGATTACCGGGTACCGACAGGTTGACGGGCACGCCATCGACCTTGAGCGCCAGGTGAGTGCTGGAACCCTGATAGACCTTGTCGGTGAGTTGCGCGGGCATCACGTTGTAACCGTCCAGGGACGGGCAGTCGCTGTGCAGTTCCATGTGCTCGGGGCGCACGGCGAGTACCGTCGGCTGGGCATTCAGCGGATTGGGTGCGAGGGCATGCAACACGCTGTTGCCGCAGCGACCGCTGGCGGTCGGGCCGTTGCGGGTCATGTCCACCAGCGGGAACAGGTTCATCTTGCCGAGGAACTCGGCGACGAAACGGCTCTCGGGGCGGTTGTAGATGTTTTCCGGCGTGTCGACCTGGGTCAGCTTGCCGTGATTGAAGATCGCGATGCGCGAGGACAGCGCCAACGCTTCGTTCTGATCGTGGGTCACAAAGACGAAGCTGGTGCCCACCTGGCGATGGATGCGTTGCAGTTCGGTTTGCAGCTGTTCGCGCAGGTTTTTGTCGAGTGCCGACAGCGGTTCGTCGAGCAACAGCAAATCCGGTTCGAACACCAGCGCCCGGGCAATCGCGACGCGCTGTTGCTGGCCACCGGACAGTTCGGCCGGCTTCTTGTGCATGTGCGCGCCCAGCCCGACCACTTCCAGGATGTGCTTGACCCGGCGTTGGCGCTCCTCGGCGGCGACTTTGCGGATGCGCAGCGGATAGGCCACGTTATCAGCCACGCTCATGTGCGGGAACAGCGCATAACCCTGGAACACCATGCCGTAGTTTCGCTTCTCGGCCGAGCGCTTGATGATGTCCACGCCGTGTTCCATCAACTTGCCCGAAGTCGGGCTGAGGAAGCCGGCGAGGATCATCAGCAAGGTGGTTTTACCGGAGCCGGACGGGCCCAGCAGGGTCAGGAATTCGCCTTGGCGAACGTCAAGATCGACGTTATCCAGCGCCGCGAAACGACCGTAATACTGGCTGATACCTTGTGCGCTGAGCTGAATCGCAGAACCGCTGGACACGATGAATATTCCTCTTTTTATTGCCCCGAGGCGTGCGAGGGCGGATGCAAATCCGGCAGGGGCTTTGGGCTCATTATTGTTAAAAATATCGCTACATCAATGGAATTATTTTGCCCATATTGGTTAGTTTTATTACTCAATCTCCAGCCTTCATTTACAACACAAACTGGAGGCGTGCGGCTTTGTGGTGAGGGGATTTATCCCCGATGGGCCGCGAAGCGGCCCCCAACACCCGATAACGCGGTGTACCTGTTAAAGCGGGGGTGGCAGATTTTGGGGCGGCTTCGCCACCCATCGGGGATAAATCCCCTCACCACAAAGGCGGCCGTCACAAAAATACATTGCGGGGTTTCAGAGGGTGTCTTGCCAGGTTTGGCGGGACGACTGGAGTTGGGTCTTGACCCAGTTACTGAAGGCCTGGACCACCGCGCGTTCGGCCTTTTGCGGGTCGGCGGCCAGGTAATAGCCACGGTGCAGGTCGATGGTGATGTCGAACGGACGCACCAGCAAACCCTTGGACAGCGCATCGCCGCTGATCAGATTGTCGCCGATGGCGATGCCCTGGCCGGCAATGCACGCCGACTGCGCGCAATGCGCATCGGAGAACAGTATTCCGCTCACCGCGTTGACCCCCGAGGCACCGGCGGCGGTCAGCCAGACGCGCCAGTCCGAGTAGTCGGTCATGTGCAGCAACGGGTAGGCGCTGAGTTCCTGCGGGTTCTTCAGGCCGCCCAGTGCGTTGATCAAACGCGGGCTGCACACCGGGAAAAAGCGCAGCGCTACGATTTCTTCAACGACCATCTCCGTCCAGTCGCCAATCCCGTAGGTAATGAACAGATCGGCGCCGGGGTTGCTGATGTCGTCCGGTGTCCGGGGCGAAATCAGCTGCAATTGCACTTGCGGGTACTGGCGCAGGAACGCGCCGATGTGGTGGCACAGCCAATACGTGGCAAAGCCCGGCGCACAGCTGACGCACAACCGGCCGGAGATCTCCTGGTCGTCGACCAACTGACCGGCGTCGAGCAAGTTCATGAGAATCCCGTGCACCTCCCGCGCATAGCGTTCGCCCTGATACGTCAAACCGATCCCACGGCCGATCCGTTCGGTGAGGGCGAAACCGACGCATTCTTCAAGCTTGCTGATCTGGTGGCTGATCGCGCTACGGGTCAGGTTCAGTTCACGGGCGGCGACCGACACGCTGCCCAGCCGGGCGACCGCGTCCAAGGCACGAAGGGCTGTCATCGATGGAAAACGCATAAATCATCCCGCTGAAAGTTGAGAAAACAGACATTAAGCGAACGCTAATTCTGTGGCGAGGGAGCTTGCTCCCGCTCGGCTGCGAAGCAGTCGCAAAGCGTTTGGAAAGCTTTTGGGGCCGCTACGCGTCCCAGCGGGAGCAAGCTCCCTCGCCACAAGTTCATGCGTGACTGCACTAATGAGTATGGTGAAGTAAATCGAACAGTCAGGCCAAAAAAAATCGATTGTTGTATCGGTTGGTTCAACAATACTAGCTCAACTCGTCATCGGGCCAGACTGGCCCATTATCAAAGAGGTGCTGCATGACCCGTTGTGCCCAGGCGCTCGTTCAGTTGCTGGAAGGCTATGGCGTCGAAACCGTCTTCGGCATTCCCGGCGTGCACACCGTCGAGCTTTATCGCGGCCTGGAAGGCAGTCGTCTGAAGCACATCAGCCCGCGCCACGAGCAGGGGGCCGGGTTCATGGCGGACGGTTACGCCCGTGCCAGCGGCAAGCCGGGTGTCTGCTTCATCATCACCGGCCCCGGGATGACGAATATTCTTACCGCGATGGGCCAGGCCTATGCGGACTCGGTGCCGATGCTGGTGATCTCCACCTGCAACCGACGCGAACACCTGCGCCTGGGCCATGGTCACCTGCATGAACTGCCCGACCAGCGCGCGATGGTCGCCGGTGTGTGTGCGTTCAGCCACACGTTGCAGCACCCGGACCAATTGCCTGAAGTGCTGGCGCGTGCCTTTGCCTTGTTTGGCTGCACACGGCCTCGTCCCGTGCACATTGAAATTCCGCTGGATGTGCTGGACATGTCCGCCGAAGGGCTCGACTTGCGCCCCCGCGCCTTGCCGGCGGCGCCTGCACCGGCGCCTGCGGCCATCGATGCCGCCGTCGCGCTGATCAACAACGCGCAGCGGCCATTGATCCTGGCCGGTGGTGGCACCCGTCGAGCGGCCGAGGCCCTGACATTGCTCGCTGAACGTCTACAGGCGCCGGTCGCGCTGACCACCAATGCCCGAGGCCTGCTGCCCCCCGAACACCCGTTGCTGCTCGATGGCGTGCAGTCGTCAGCCCATGGTCGCGAATTGATCGCCGAGGCGGACGTGGTGCTCGCCGTCGGTACCGAACTGGGCGAAACCGATTACGACTTTTTCGGCCTGGGGCCTTTGACGTTCAACGCCCCGCTGATTCGTCTGGACATCGATCCGATGCAGGTGCTTGGCGCGCAACCGGCGGCTGTCGGTCTGTTGGGTGACGCCGACCAAGGCCTACGTGCGCTGCTGGCGCAACTGCCGCAACGCCAGGCCGTTCAAACGTGGTCGAGTGCCCGTGTAACGCAGGTCAATGCGCTGGAACACGCAGGCTGGAGTTCGAAGCAGAGTCGCTTACAGGCCGTGCTCGATACGGTCCGTGACTGCCTGCCGCAGCCGCTGATCGTCGGTGATTCGACGCAGCCGGTGTATCAGGGCGCCCTGGGCTATCGGGCGCCAACGCCTGACAGTTGGTTCAACGCCGGGACGGGGTACGGAACGCTCGGCTACGCATTGCCCGCTGCCATCGGCGCCAAACTGGCCCGGCCGCTGCGCCCGGTGGTGGCGCTGGTCGGGGACGGTGGATTGCAGTTTTCCAGCGCCGAACTGATCGCCGCCAAAGAGGCGGGCGCAGCCATTATTTTGCTGCTGTGGAACAACACCAGCTACGCCGAAATTCGCGACTACATGAATGCCAAAGCGGTGCCGTTAGTGGGCGTGGACATTCTCACGCCGGACTTCGCCGCCCTGGCCCGCAGCTGCCACGTGCCGCATCACCCGGTCAGCAATCTGCACACGCTGCGCGAGTTGTTGGCCCAACTCGCTAGCACGGAAACACCGGTCATGCTCGAACTGGACGCTGCCGCGTTTCTGGCGGAGTAAGCGCCGCGTGCGCGTGACAACCCTGAACATTTCCAGGTCCCCGAAGCGCCCGGCGCACGGTGGACCTTCCCATCGCACTGAACTCAAAAGGTGGCTTACATGGCTGAGTCCGACAACTTTTCCTCGACCCATTCCGCGCAAGGGACCTTTGCCGATCTGATCCTTGCTAACGGTCGCATCTATACCCAGGACCCCTCGAACCCGTGGGCCGAGGCCGTGGCGATCCGCGACGGCAAGTTGATCGGTGTCGCCAGTCTTGACGCGCTGCAGGCGTTCAAGGGCCCGAACACCGTGTTGCATGATCTGCAAGGCGCGTTCTGCATGCCGGGCCTGCACGATATGCACACGCACCCCGACCTGGCGTTGGCGCCGCGCTACAGCGATGACCTCGATGTCGGCATCGAAGACCCGACGCCCGAACAACTGCGCGAAAGCATTCTCGCCTACGCCGATTCCCATCCGGGTGACGGCTGGATTTATGGGCAATATTGGGTGCGCTACACCTTCCGCGAGGCCGGGTTGACGCCGGGTCGCGCCTGGCTCGACAGCGTCATGCCGGACCGCCCCGTGGCGCTGCTCGACCGCATGTGGGGCACCATGATGGTCAACTCCAAAGCGCTGGAACTGGCGGGCATCGATGGCCACACCGCTGACCCGCGCAACGGCTATCTGGAGCGCGATGAACTGACCGGTGAACCCACCGGCCTGATGATCGACGGCGCCTACGCGATGATCCATGCCGCCATGCCACCGACACCGGTCAGCGTACTGCGCCGCGCCTACCGCGATGGCGTGCATTTTCAGAGTTCCCGTGGCGTGACCGCGAGCAAATACGTTCATGTTTGCGAACAACGTTTGCAGGCATTGAAAGAACTGGACGACAGCGGCGAACTGACCGTACGCATCGAAGCCGCCATCAGTTGGCAGGACGATATTTTTCCGGTACGTCGTCGTTGGGAATTGCTCAGTGGCGAACGTCACTACTACCGCAGTGCACGCCTGAGTGCCAACGCGGTGAAGTTCCACTTCGACGGCACGGTCGAGCCGAAGTCTTCGTACCTGCTGGCACCATGGCCAGAGGAAAAGAGCTGGCGCGGCAAGCTCAACCTGACGCCGGAACACATCACCGACATGGTGGTGGACATGGACAGCAAGGGGATCCGGGTGATCGCGCATTGCACCGGCGATGGCGCGTCCGACGTGTTCCTCGATGCCGTGGCCGAAGCGCGTCGTCGCAATGGTTTCAGTGGCGTGCGCCACCAGTGCGCCCACAGTACGTTGCTGCACCCGGGCAACCTGCCGCGCTTCAAGGAGCTGAACGTCATTGCCGAGTTCTCGCCCGCGGCCTGGTACCCGACGCCGTTCGCCAGCGGTGCGCGCTCGGGTTACGGTCAGGAACGGCTCAAGCGCATCTATGACTTCAAAGGCGTGCTCGAAGCTGGCGGCACGGCGGTCATGGGCACCGACTGGCCGGTGGCGTCCATCGACCCGTGGCTGGCGCTGGAAACCATGGTCACCCGCCAGAACCCGTGGAACGACGATCCGTCCTGCTTTGGTGATCCGATCAGCCTCGAACAGGCGCTGAACGTGGTCACCCGCAATGGTGCCGTCGCCATGGGACTGGAACACAGCACCGGCAGCCTGGAAGTCGGAAAATCGGCGGACTTGATTGTCATTGACCGCGACCTGTTCGCCGAGCCGGCACGCAACTACATCCACCGCACCAACGTGCTGCTGACCTTTGTGCAAGGGCAGTTGGTCTACGACCGGCACTCGACCCTGGCATCGGCGGGACTGAAATCGGTCTGGCAAGGCGAGCCACCGGTGCTGGAAGGTAAGGCGAAATGAGCACACCACGGATTGCAGTCACCGTCGTTTCGGGGTTTCTCGGGGCCGGTAAAACCACCTTGCTCAACGGGATGGTGCGCCGAGCGGAGGGCAGTCGTCTGGCCGTCATCGTCAACGATTTCGGCGAGCTGAACATC
The DNA here is from genome assembly GCF_009761815.1 of Pseudomonas sp. PB120. Lineage (GTDB taxonomy): Bacteria > Pseudomonadota > Gammaproteobacteria > Pseudomonadales > Pseudomonadaceae > Aquipseudomonas. The sequence continues at coordinate 98,677 of NZ_RWIN01000033.1, read as the reverse complement.
GATGCGGCCATCGTTTCCGAAGTCACGGACACGGTGGTCAGCCTGCAAAACGGCTGTATTTGCTGCACAGTGCAGGAAGACCTGTTGGCGCAGCTGACCAGCCTGGCGCAACTGCAGCCGAGGCTTGAGCGTATCGTCATCGAATGCAGCGGCGTGTCCGATCCGCAGCGTATCGTGCAAACCCTGGCGTACCCGCAACTGCGCAGCCAGATGCACCTGGACATGGTCATTACCGTGGTCGACGCCACCCGGCACCTGCAACTCGAGGGTGAATACGCTCGACTGGCCAGGGCGCAGGTGGCTGCGGCCGATCTGCTGTTGTTGAACAAATCCGATCTGGTCGACGATCAGCAGTTGCAGGTTTTACGCGATGCGCTGGGCGCCAAGACCCGGGTGCATGTCAGTGTGCAGGCGCAGCTGCCGGATGCCCTTTGGCTGGATTCGGAGCTGGACCTGGAACCGCGTGTGCTGAAATCGCTGACGCCGGTGTCCACCGACAATCACAGCGAAATGTTCAGCAGTTGGTTGTGGCAGGGCAACGTAGTACTTGATGCCGAAGCATTGCGCGGCTGGTTGCAGGCGCTGCCCAGCGATGTGTTTCGGGTCAAGGGATTGGTGAAGCTGGCGCAGGGCAACAAGGCGCACTGGCTGCAACACGTCGGTACCCGCAGTCAGTTTCTGCCGGCGATCGATGAAGCCGGCGCCGATACGACTCGGCTGGTGTTCATCGCCCGCCGTGGTTTCGACGGTTGGGAGGCCTTGGGTCAAGGACTTGAGGCCTGCACCGTGAAGGTGAGCGCATGAACCCGAGCGAACAACGTTTACGTGAAGAACTTGCCGCCTGTTACCGCTTGATCGCGCACTTTCGTATGACCGATTTGATCTTCACTCACATCTCGGTGCGCATTCCGGGGCCTGAGCATCATTTCCTGATCAATCCCTACGGGTTGATGTTCGATGAAATTACCGCGTCCAACCTGGTGAAAATCGGACTCGATGGTCAGGCAGTGGAGTCGTCACCGTACCCGGTAAATCCGGCGGGGTTTGTGATTCACAGCGCGATTCATGGGGCGCGGGAGGATGCGCAATGCGTGCTGCACACCCACACCAAATCCGGTTGTGCGGTCGCGGCGTTGAAGTGTGGATTGTTGCCAGTGAATCAGATTTCCATGGAGTTTTACGGGCGCGTTGCCTACCACGACTATGAAGGTGTGGCGCTGGATTTGAGTGAGCAAGAACGACTGGTGCTGGACATGGGCGATAAGCCGGTGCTGATGCTGCGTAACCATGGGTTGTTGACCGTGGGTGAAACCGTAAGTCAGGCGTTTTTGCGCATGTATTACCTGGAAAAAGCCTGCGAAATTCAGTTGGCGGCGATGGCGGCCGGTGAGCTGGTTTTGCCGCCGGCTGAGGTGTGTGAGTACACCGAGCGGCAGTTCAATGATCCTGGCCGGCCGCTGGATGAAGGCGAGTTGAACGATCCGGATGCGATGCAATTGGCGTGGGCGGCGTTATTGCGATTGCTCGACCGGGTGGCGCCGGGTTATCGCGACTGATCTGAATGTTCGGTTGTTCGGGCCAGCATGGCCAATCAGGTTTTCCCCGGCGTATTCAGGTTCATCGAGCGCTCCGCCAGGGCATTCGCGGTTTCCTCATCCACCGGCAGCGAAAAGCTGAACGTCGCGCCTTGCCCCGGCACATCCACCAGGCGGATCTCGCGCCCATGCAGCTGCAGGATCCGATGCACGATACGCAACCCCAATCCTCCATCACGCCGGGCACCACCGATATTGAACGGGCGCAAGAACAAGCCTTCCCGAAGTTCGGCCGCAATGCCCGGGCCGCTGTCGCTGACGGTGATCTCGACGAACCGGCCTTGCGGCACAAGGCTGATGTCGATGGCGCCGCTCTGTGGCGTGTGACGTAAGGCGTTGTCGAACAGGTTGGTCAGCACACGCTCGATCAACCCCAGGTCGGCGCAGACGGCGGCGACATTGGGCGCGAACGTCGCCTTGAGTTCGACCTGACGCGCCTCGGCCGTCAGTTCGAATTTCTGGAAAATATCCTGCACCAGATCGGTCAGCGAGAAGCGCTCCAGCACCGGTTGCACAAAACCGTGTTCCAGCCGCACCAGCTCCAGCAGCGATTGCGCCAGCCCGCCGACCTTGCGGCTTTGGTCCAGGGCGATGCCGAGGTAGCGGCGACGGTCGGCAGGGGACAACGTGGCGTCCTTCATCGACAGGGTTTCCAGGTAGCCGTGCAGCGAGGCCAGTGGTGTGCGCAGGTCGTGGGAAATGTTCGCCACCAATTCGCGGCGCTCCTGGTCCTGGCGGGTCAATGAGCGCCATTGTTCGCTGAGGCGCGCCTGCATCTGGCGGAAGGTGGCGTCGAGGATGGCGATCTCATCGTGACTCGCGGCTTTTTCCACCGGGGCTGATGCGGGCGGCGTCGACGGGACACCGTCAATGTCGAACCGGCTGACGGTTTCAGTCAGGCGCCGCAACGGTCGGGTGATCAGGGCGAACGCGGTGAGACCGGCAATCAGGCAAAGCAACGCGACCAGCGCGATGGAGAGCAGGGCGGTGTTGAGTGCGGCGCTGGTGGCGCCGCGTTCGGCCAGGCGATCGTGGTCTTCGCCGAGCAATACCACGTAGAGATAACCCGCGGGTTTGCCATCGACTTTCAGCGGCGCGGCGCTGAACACCTTGCGCGCATCGACGCTGCGCGGGTCGTCGCCGAGAATCGGCAGGGCATCCCCTCGGAGCAAGCGCTGGATCGGGGCGAGGTCGACCCGATCCCGGTGAATCCGCCCTTCGGGCGCCGCGTTGCCGACAATCTTGCCCTCGGTGTCGAGCAGGTACACCTCGACACTGGGGTTGACCAGCATCAGCTGGCTGAACAGATTGCGCACCGCATCGGGCATCAGGCCTTTGGTGTCCATCAGCACCGTGTCGCGGGCAATGTGTTGCGCCAGGTCCCGTGACAGCCCTTGCACCACTTCCTGTTCATGCATCTGGTTGGAGCGCACCTGCATCCATGCCGACGTGCCGCAGCACACCAGCAACAAAACGGCGAACACCAGCGACAACCGTTGAGTCAGGGTCAGCCTCATGGCTGCTCCTCCCTTGCCGCGAATTTGTAGCCGCGCCCCCACACCGTGAGGATGCGCACCGGTTGTGCCGGATCGGCCTCGATCTTGGCTCGCAAGCGGTTGATGTGGGTGTTGACCGTGTGCTCGTAGCCTTCATGGCTGTAGCCCCACACGGCGTTCAGCAGGTCCATGCGCGAGAAGACTTTGCCGGGCTGGCGGGCGAAGAAATACAACAGGTCAAACTCCCGTGGCGTGAGGTCCAGGCGCTTGCCCTCGAGGGACACATCGCGGGTGATCGGGTCGATGGAGAGGCCGTCGACGATCAGGCTGCCGGCGTCCATTTTCAGGTTGCGCGCCATGGCGTCGACCCGGCGCAGCAGCGCTTTGACCCGGGCCACGAGTTCGAGCATGGAAAAGGGTTTGGCCAGGTAATCATCGGCGCCCAGTTCAAGCCCGACGATCCGGTGCATTTCACTGGAGCGCGCACTGGTGATGATGATCGGCGTGTAGCGGGCCATCGCCCGGGCGCGGCGGCAGATTTCCAGGCCGTCGACACCCGGCAGCATCAGGTCCAGGATCAACGCGTCCCAGGTGCCTTGTTGCAGCAGGCGCATGCCTTCATCGCCGTCGGCGCAATGCACCACCTCGAACTGCTCATCACGCAGATGCAGGCAGATAAGGTCGGCGATGTGCAGGTCGTCCTCGACCACGAGAACGCGTTTGGTCTGTTCCATAAAGCTCAATCCTTCTGCGCATCGTGCGTATTGCCACCAACTACTGTAGGAGCGAGCCTGCTCGCGAAAAACCTGAGGGCGCCGTGGGGCGTCAGGTGTCCCGCGTCATCGTTTACCACCCTCGCGAGCAAGCTCGCTCCTACAGTGACAGAGGCATCGTGCGTATTGCCCCTACTGTAGGAGCGAGCCCGCTCGCGAAAAACCTGAGGCCACCGTGGGGCGTCAGGTGTCCCGCGTCATCGTTTACCACCCTCGCGAGCAAGCTCGCTCCTACAGTGACAGAGGCATCGTGCGTATTGCCCCTATTGTAGGAGCGAGCCCGCTCGCGAAAAACCTGAGGGCGCCGTGGGGCGTCAGGTGTCCCGCGTCATCGTTTACCACCCTCGCGAGCAAGCTCGCTCCTACAGGTGTGGCAGAGGCATTGTGCGGGTTTTTCACGGCTCCAGTTATCACGAATTGTTTAACTCTCCGTGAGGATTTGGCGATCCACCCAAGCCTAGGCTGTGTTCCATGAAAGGCACCCTGGATTTTTGGAGACGGCCATGTTTTCACGGCGACAATTTCTGTTAGCGAGCGGTGGGCTGGGGGCTGCAGCCCTGGTGATCGGTGTATTGCCAAAATTTTCGACAAGCGCGGCGTTGATCAGTGACGCCAACGCGGCGGAGGTGTTCGAGGTGACCCACAGCGATGCCGAATGGCACACCCTGCTCAGCGACGAGCAATACGACATCCTCCGGGAGGAGGGCACCGAGCGGGCCTACAGCAGCGCGCTGAACAACGAGCACCGCGACGGTACGTTCGCCTGTGCCGGTTGCGCCTTGGCGCTGTTTTCTTCCGCGACCAAGTTCGACAGCCGTACGGGCTGGCCGAGTTTCTGGGCACCGCTGGACAAGGCTGTGGCCACGCGCCAGGACCGTTCGTTCGGCGTGGTGCGTGAAGAAGTCCATTGCCGGCGGTGCGGCGGTCATCTGGGCCATGTCTTCGACGATGGCCCAAAACCCACCGGTCTGCGCTACTGCATGAACGGCCTGGCGATGACCTTCCAGCCGAAGACGGCTTGATCCTTTCTTTCACTTTTAACGCAGGTCGACGCTATGTGGCTCCTGGTCCTCGCTTATCTGGGTGGTGTGCTGACAATTGTCAGCCCGTGCATCCTGCCGGTTTTGCCCTTTGTCTTCGCCCGTACCGGCCAGCCGTTCGTAAAGAGCGGCCTGCCGCTGCTGGCGGGGATGGCCATTACCTTTGCGCTGGTCGCCACACTGGCGGCGGTGGGGGGCGGTTGGGTGGTGCAGCTCAATCAATACGGTCGCTGGCTTGCGTTGGTGTTTGTCGCGCTGTTCGGGTTGACGCTGTTGTTGCCGCAACTGGCTGAACGCCTGACCCGTCCGCTGGTGGCGGCGGGCAGTCGGTTGTCGGAGGCCGCCGGTGCCGATGCGCGGCCGCGTCCTGGCGCCTCTTTCCTGATTGGTGTTGCCACCGGTTTGCTCTGGGCGCCCTGTGCCGGGCCGATTCTGGGCCTGTTGCTGACCGGCGCGGCGTTGCAAGGGGCAAGCGTTGCGACCACCTTGTTACTGCTGGCCTACGCGGCGGGCGCCGCCACTTCGCTGGCCGTTGCGTTACTGTTGGGCGGTAAAGTCTTTGCTGCGATGAAGCGCTCCATCGGCGCTGGCGAATGGGTGCGTCGAGGTCTTGGCGCGGCGATGCTGGCCGGTGTGGCGGCGATTGCGCTGGGGCTGGATACCGGGATTCTGGCACAGTTTTCGACCGCCTCCACGGGTGGCATCGAGCAGGCGCTGGTGAGTCGTTTGGCCGGTAAATCACCCAACGGCAGCGGGGCGATGATGGCACAGGATTCCGCCTCCAACGGCGCGATGAAAGTGGCTGACAAGGCACCGGGCACGTTGCCGGTGGAGGGCAACCTTCCACCGCTGGACGGCGCCGTGCAATGGCTCAACTCGCCACCCCTCGATGCCCAGGCGTTGAAGGGCAAAGTGGTGCTGGTGGATTTCTGGACCTACTCCTGCATCAACTGCCTGCGCACCTTGCCCTACGTAAAAGCCTGGGCCGAAAAATACCGCGATCAGGGGCTGGTGGTGATCGGCGTGCATGCCCCCGAATTTGCCTTTGAACGCAACGTCGGCAATGTCACCAAGGCCATGAAAGACCTGGGCATCAACTACCCGGTGGCCATCGATAACGACTTCAAGATCTGGCGCGCCTTCAACAACGAATACTGGCCGGCCCACTATTTTGCCGACGCTCAGGGGCGGATTCGTTATCACCACTTTGGCGAAGGCGAATACGCCGAATCGGAGCGGGTCATTCAGCAACTGCTGCGCGAAGCGGGCAATGCCAAGGTGGCGGACGGTCTGATCAATGCCAGCGCCGAGGGCGTCCAGCTTGCGCCGGACATGAACGAAGTGCAATCGCCAGAAACCTACGTCGGTTATCAGCGTGCGGAACATTTCGTGCCCGAAACCGGCCTGGTGCCGGACAAGGTGTCGGCCTACCACCCACCGTCGCAATTGGCGCTCAACGACTGGAGCCTGGCAGGTCAGTGGCAGGTCGGTTCGGAACGGGCCACGGCGAATGCACCTTCCAGCCGCATCGTTTACCGCTTCCACGCTCGCGATCTGCACCTGGTGCTGGGCCCGGGCACTGATGGCAAACCGGTGCGCTTCAAGGTGCTGGTCGACGGCAAAGCGCCCGGCGATGCCCACGGTACCGACGTGGCACCCGATGGCAGCGGCAGCGTAACCGAACAACGTTTGTACCAGCTGGTGCGCCAGCCGGGCGATGTCACGGACCGCACGTTCAGCATCGAGTTTCTCGATCCGGGCGTGTCTGCGTACGCCTTTACCTTTGGTTGATCACGAACTCAATTTTCCAGGGAGTCACCTCATGAAATCTCCATTCAACTGGCGTCGAACCGTTTTGGGCCTGGCCGCTGCCGGCCTCATCGGCCAATGCTCGGCGTTCTCCTTTGGCGCCGAAGACGCCGTCGTCATCGCCCCGCCAGCCCTTGATGAAACCACCCAGGCCCACAGCGAAATCGCTGTGTTTGCAGGCGGTTGTTTCTGGGGCGTTCAAGGGGTGTTCCAGCATGTCAAAGGCGTGAAGAAAGCCGTTTCCGGGTATGCCGGTGGGGCGGCAAATACCGCGCGGTACGAGCGGGTGAGCGAGGGCGATACCGGGCATGCCGAATCGGTTGAAGTCACCTTCGATCCCACGCAGGTCAGCTACGGCACCTTGCTGCAAATCTACTTCTCGGTGGCGCATAACCCGACCGAACTCAATCGCCAGGGGCCCGACAGCGGTACGCAGTATCGGTCGGCCATCTTCGTGGAGAACAGTGAACAGCAACGCGTTGCCCAGGCCTACATCGCCCAGCTTGACGCTGCGCATTCGTTCAACAAACCCATCGTGACCAAACTGGAAACCTACAACGGTTTTTACCCGGCGGAAGAGGAACATCAGGACTTCCTGACCGAGCACCCGACGTACCCCTACATCGTGATCAACGATCTACCGAAAGTCGCACAGCTGAAGCAGCTGTACCCGAATCGCTATCAGGAAAAACCGGTGCTGGTGAAGGCGGGGATGTGAGCAGGCGCGGCCCTTATCCGGAAATCACATTCTTACCCGCGATCTTCGATCGATACAGGGCTTGATCAGCCCGGGCCAGCAGCCCGGTCTGTTGTTCGTCTTCAAAGCGCTGAACCACGCCAAAGCTCATGGTGACTTGATAGTCCCCCACCGGCAGCAGGATGGCGAGCGCACGGCGGATGTCCTCGGTGAGGAGTCTGGCATCGGCCAGCGGCGTATCGGGCAGGATCATGATGAATTCGTCACCGCCCCAACGGGCAAGCAGATCGCCTTCTCGTGCGCACCGCTTCACGCTGTCGACCACCTGCACCAGGGCGGCATCGCCCAGGGCATGGCCGTAGTGGTCGTTGATGTTCTTGAAGTCGTCGATGTCCATCGCGATCAGCGACAGCGGCTGTCGAAAGCGCTGGGCGCGGTCACAGGCTAGGGGCAAGGCTTTTTCCAGGCGGTAGCGATTGGCGACGGAGGTCAGCACATCGGTTTCGGCCAGTTTGCGATTTTCTTCGAGTTGAATCTGCAATTGCTGATTGACCCGGGACAACTCACGGGTGCGCTCCTCGACGATGGCTTCGAGGGAGTGATTGCGCTGCTCCAACGCTTCGAGCAAGCGTTTCTTGTCGGCGATGCTGCGGTGCGCGCCCACCATTCGCGCCACCGATCCGTCGGCATTGCGCGCGATCACGTAACCGCGGTCTTCGATCCAGGTGTAGGTGCCATCCTGCATGCGACAGCGATATTCGGCCTGATAGGCGGGGGCGCGACGATTGAGATAGGCATCAAACTGCGCCATGACGTGCGCGTGGTCATCCGGGTGGATCACGTTTTCCCAGGTCAACACGCTGTTGTCCAGGGAGTGAGGCGCATAGCCCAGCATTTCGTACCAGCCCGGATTGCGGTAGACGAACCCGGTGTTGGCGTTCCAGTCCCAGATGCCTTCGCTGACCAGTTCCAGGATGGTGTGCAGCATGTCTTCGTTCAAATCCGACAGATTGAACTTCAACGACTCGTTGTTCGAAGCGTCTTCCATCACTGCACTCCCTGTTGCGCTGATGTCAAAGTAACCCGCAAGCGGCGCAGAGTAGTCGATGGGGCGGCGAGCCCGCTAGTGTTTGCCCCATTTCTGCAGGGCAAATTCGACAAAACTGCGCAGTTTCGGCAAACGGTAGCGATCCTGGGCGTACAACAGGTTCATCGGCCGGCAGGGCGGCAGATAGTCCGGCATCAGGGCCAGCAGTTTTCCGTCCTGCAGGTCTTGCTCCACCAAGGCATCGGGCAGCAAGACGATCCCCATGCCGGTCCGCGCCGCTTGATGCAGCCCGGCCGAGCTGTTGATCAACATCGGTCCACTGACCGCCACCGACACTTCACCTTCCGGCCCGCTCAGGCGCCATTGCTTTTCCACCGACTGCCAGTCATCGCCGGCGGGGTAGGCGAAGGACAGGCAGTCGTGGTGCTGCAGGTCGAGCGGATTTTCCGGGGTGCCCCGGCGACGCAAATACTCTGGGGAGGCGCACATGGTCAGCGTGTAATCGACGAGTGGGCGGGCGATCAGGTGGGGCTCCTCGGTGTTGCCCAGGCGAAAGGCCACGTCGATCCCTTCTTCCAGCAGGTCCGGGCGCCCGTTGCTGAGGACGATGTCCAGCTTGACCCGTGGGCACAGCAGCGCAAATTCGCTCAACGCCGGCGCAAGTTTTTCAGTGCCGAAAGTCAGCGGCGCAGTGATGCGCAGGGTGCCGATGGGCTCGTCGAGGGCCTGTTCGGCCAAGCGCTCGGAGTCGGCGACCAGGCCCAACACTTCCAGACAGCGCTGATAGTACGCCGTGCCGAACTCTGTCAGGCGCTGGCGCCGCGTCGTGCGGTTGAGCAAGCGCACTCCCAGGCGTTGCTCCAGCGCTCGCAGGTGATTTCCCACCATGGTGGTAGACATTTCGCACTGTAAAGCGGCCGCCGTCATGCTGCCGGCTTCCACCACCCTGACGTACACGGTCATTGCCTGGAACACATCCATTATCAAGCCCAGCTTATAAATGATTGAAGTGAAGCGGTGTTTATCCAGCTCAGGTGGCTAACCATACTGCAAAAACACCGACAATTGATGGAGCTTGATGTCATGACCGCCGCCTGCCTGATGAGCACTTACCAACCACTGGCCCTGAGTTTCAGCAAGGGCCTGGGCACGCGCCTGTGGGATCAGGCCGGCCGCGAATACCTGGACGCAGTGGCGGGTGTGGCCGTGACCAACGTCGGCCACTCTCACCCGAAAATCGTCTCGGCCATCAGCGAACAGGCCGGTTTGCTGCTGCACACCTCCAATCTCTACAGCATCGATTGGCAGCAGCAACTGGCGCAGAAACTGACTCGGTTGTCGGGCATGGAGCGGGCGTTTTTCAACAATTCCGGCGCCGAGGCCAACGAAACGGCGCTGAAGCTTGCGCGGCTGTACGGCTGGCACAAAGGGATCGAGCAACCGTTGGTGGTGGTCATGGAAAACGCTTTCCACGGTCGAACCCTCGGCACCTTATCCGCCAGCGACGGCCCGGCGGTGCGCCTGAGTTTCAACGAGCTGCCGGGGGATTTTGTCAAAGTGCCGTTCGGTGACCTCGAGGCACTGGACGCCGTGCAACAGGCCCACGGCCCAAGGATTGTGGCGATCCTGATGGAACCGATTCAGGGCGAAAGCGGCGTACAACTGGCGCCGGCAGGTTACTTAAAAGCCGTGCGCGAACTGTGCAACCGGCGCGCATGGCTGCTGATGCTCGACGAAATCCAGACCGGCATCGGCCGCACCGGCCAGTGGTTTGCGTTCCAGCACGAAGGCATCGTCCCGGACGTCATGACCCTGGCCAAAGGCCTGGGCAACGGCATTCCCATCGGCGCCTGCCTGGCCCGAGGCAAAGCGGCTGAACTGTTTACACCCGGCAGCCACGGCAGCACATTCGGCGGCAATCCGCTGGCCTGTCGCGTCGCTTGCACGGTGTTGGAGATCATCGAAGAACAGGGCCTGCGCGAAAACGCCAAGCTCCAGGGCGAACGCTTGCTTGCCAGATTGCGCATGGAGTTGGCAGACCACCCGAACGTCCTGGCCATCCGTGGACAAGGCCTGATGATCGGCATCGAACTCAAACAACCGATCCGCGACCTGACCCTGATCGCCGCACGGGATCACGGCTTGCTGATCAACGTCACCCGGGGCAAAACCATTCGTTTGCTGCCGCCGTTGACGATTGATGAGCGGGAAGTGGAGATGATTGTGAGAGGGGTGAGTCGGGCAGTGAACTCAGTCTGAGTTTTTACTCAGTAATGATATAGGCACATCAAGACGCATACCTCGTCGTCTTTAACCGAATAGACCAACCGATGTTCACCGGTAATTCGACGTGACCAGCAGCCGCTGAAGTTGTGCTTGAGCGGTTCTGGTTTTCCGAGTCCGTCGAACGGCTCTCGCAGGATGGATTTGATCAGGAGGTTGATTCTTTTGAGTCCGGCCTTATCGTTTTGTTGGAACCACAAATAGTCTTCCCAACCTTCAGAAGTGAACTCAATATTCATTCTTCGATGAGTTGCCTTGACTTGGTTTTTCCTGCCCGCAAATGGCTGATCGATTTGATCAGCCGTTCAGCATTGGCAGGCGAACGAAGCAGATAAGCAGTCTCTTCGAGAGCGTTGTATTCCGCCAGCGACATCATCACTACCGGCTCGCCTTTCTGGCGAGTGACCAGCAATGGAGCGCGGTCTTCATTGACCCGATCCATGGTTTCGGCCAGGTGTGCGCGTGCGGTGGTGTAGTTGATGGTTTGCATGTTGTAGTCCTCGCTCGATGCTAAGAACGTACAGAAATGAGTACAGGATGACAAGGCGATACCTACGAGTGGTCGTTATGCAGACGATGCATCTGCGTTTGTGCTGAGTATCGCTGAATGTCCGTCGAGACGTTTCCGAGACTCGTGTAATCCCAATCCGATTTGCATGCCATCCATGTGCCCAAGTGTTTGGATATCGGCCATGCAGACCCTTTGCGTCGCAAGCCTTATGCTGCGACAGTCACTTGCCCATCAGTGCCTGACGCGCCTTGGCTCTGGATCGCCAATGCCGAATCACCGCGATCGCCACGGCCAGCACCAAAACGCCCAGCGCAATCGGCAGGCGATACGGTTTGAGGTTGCCCAACACACTTTCTAGCGCTTGACCCGCCCAGTAACCGGCGCTGGCAAACAGCGTTGCCCAACCCACTGCACCCAAGGCATTCAGCAACGTAAACCGGATCGGTGACAGGCCGCTGGCGCCAATCACCACGGGCCCCACCAGACGCATGCCGTACAGAAAACGCACCGCGAAAACCGACGTCGACGGGTAACGCGCGATCATTCCAGTCACACGTTCGACGGCGGCTTGTTTTTTACTCAGGCGCGGCAAGAGCCGTCCGCCGAAATACCGTCCGCTCCAGAACAACAATTGATCGCCAATCATCCCGCCCACACTGGCCCAGGCAATCACCGGCCATAACTGCAACAGATGCTGGTGAGCGGCCATGCCACCCAGGATCAGGATGGTTTCACCTTCCAGCAAACAGCCGAAGAACACTGCCCAATAACCGTAAGTGGCCAGTAGATAACTGATGTCTATGTGTTCGAACAAGGACGCTCCTTGACGGATGAATCAGTTGGCGTGTCGCGGGTGGTCCGCAAATGCCGTGATGTCGGCGCGATGTATGAGTTTGATTTTTGAACCGCTGAATCGTTCGAACAGATGTCGATGTGCGGAAAATCCGCTGGCGTCTTCGCGAAGACGGTAACTGCCAGCCCATTCCAGCAACGCTAGCAGTAACTCGTCATCGGACGGCTTTTTTTCTCGCTGACGAATGTTGTCCATGCAGCTTTCGTCCTCGACACACAGCCAGATCAACGCAGTAGCGCGATGGATAAGTTCGCTGATTATCCAGCCGTAAACACCCTCGATGACCCAACGCTCTTCATCGGCTGCGATCCGCGCCATTCCCAATGCTTCTGCGCGCGGGCGGGGGATGCTGTGTTCGTCGGATAGCCAGTGAATTGAATCGAGATCAACCCAAGGTGCTTTAAGATGCGCGGCCAATCGCTCGGCCAGCCAGCTCTTGCCGGAGCCGGAGTTGCCGATGATCAAGGTTCGAGCGAGGTCCATGAGCAACACCGATCTACTGTAGGAGCGAGCTTGCTCGCGAAAAACATCGCATCACCGCGTTTGTTCAGGTTGCATGCGTCATCGTTGACGTCCATCGCGAGCAAGCTCGCTCCTACAGGGGGCTATATACGTCAATCGTCGTGCTCTGGCGCCACCATCCGCGTATTAATGTCCCGAGGTTGCCCTTTTTCATTAAAGAACACCTGCCCGATTCCCGCCGAACTCCACCGCCGCCGCTCACCCGCCTCAGGAAGTGATATCTCCTCCCTGACATCCACCTCGCCGTTGGCGACCAACCAGCGAAACACCTCGCTCACCGACACCCTGTGACTGCGCTCGATCCAGCGCACCACCGCCGGGCCATAGTGTTCGGTGTAGCGGCTGAGCACCAGGTGGCGGCAGTCGGCCGACAGGCGCAAGGTGATTTCCCGACAATGCAGGTTCGCCGCGTCGTCGCAGCTCACCCGTTGTTGAAGAACCAGGCTTTCAGAACCCATCGGCCGGTGCTCCTGTGCATTGCCGCTGGATTTTCTCGGGCGTGCCTTGCTGGCCCTCGACCACGAAGTTGGCACGATGCTCGGCGACCACATTGCGCAACGCGCTGTAATAATCCGGCAGTTTTTGCAGGCTGTCGGTCAGCGGCAGGGCTTCTGCGCGTCCGTCGACGATGCCGCCCACGGTGTTGATCGTTGAGAGTGTGTCCACGGTATCGCTGTTGTCGCCGAACGGATCGACCATGAAACTCAGCACACGCCCGGTCGCATCACGGCTATTGGACGTGCCGAGCAACGGCAGTTCGACGATTGGCCCGTTGCCAATGCCCCACACACCGAAGGTCTGGCCGAAGTCGGCTTTGTGACGTGGAATGCCGGCTTTGCCGGAGACGTCGATCAAGCCCACCACGCCCACCGTAGTGTTCAGCACGAACCGTCCAAGCGTATTGGCCGAACGCATCGGGTTGCCTTGCAGCAAATCATTGATAAACACCTTGGGTTCGCCAAAGTTCGCCACGAAGTTATGCACACCCGTCTGGAAAAAGTCTGGCGTTTGACGATAGCCGCGAGCGACCGGCGCGAGGGCGTAATCATCCACCACCCGGTTAAACGCGAAGACGCCCCGATTGAACGGCTCTGCCGGGTCGTATACCGAATAGGTGATGTCGGCGCAGCTCACTTCGGCGCTGGAGGACGGCTTGCTGCTGCAGCCCGCCAACCCGGCGACCAGCACGGCGATCGAGGTGTTACGGGCAAGCCAAGGGGCACATTTGAAAGGCAACATGGACGCGAGACTCGGGAGGAATTCGTGGTGATGCTGGGGCCCGAGCCTTGCGCAAAGATGTCCGGTTTATTGCGTCGCTGTCGTTTTATTGCAGGATTGAAATATATGACGTGCTGCCGTGAATGGTTTTAGATGGGGGCTCCATCCGCCCCCTCAAGCTCAAGTGACCTTCGGTGAACAGCCTTTTAATTGTCGACGATGACCTCGAAGTCCTCGATCTGCTGAAAAAATTCTTCGTCCAGCACGGCTACGGCGTCGAGGTCGCCACCGACGGCGCGTCGCTGTGGGCGGCCATCGAACGCCAGGCGCCCGACCTGATCATTCTCGACGTCATGCTGCCGGGGGACAGCGGACTGATCCTGTGCCAGCAACTGCGCATCCGCCATGCGATCCCGGTCATCATGCTCACCGCCATGGGCGAGCTCAGCGATCGGGTGGTCGGCCTCGAACTCGGCGCCGACGATTACCTGACCAAACCCTTCGACGCCCGAGAACTGCTGGCCCGGGTGCGCGCCGTCTTGCGCCGTGTGGAGGACCGCCGGCCGCTGGAGCAGGAACGTCCACGGCCGCTGATCGACTTCGCCGACTGGCACCTCGACGTCACCCGGCGTGAACTGCGCTCGCCGGACAACGTGATGATTCCGCTGTCGGCCGGCGAATTCGATTTGCTGCTGGTTTTCGTCGAACACCCGCAACGCATCCTCACCCGCGAGCAACTGCTGGACCTGGCGCGGGGGCATTGCCACGACGCGTTCGATCGCAGCATCGACGTGCAAGTCAGCCGCTTGCGACGCAAACTCGAATCCGACACCAAGCGCCCGGCGATGATTCGCACTGTGCGCAACGGCGGCTACCTGTTCACCCCCAGCGTGACACGGCGATGAGCTGGCTGAAGCGGATCCGGCGGGATACGGTGGCGCGCTGGATTGCCCTGACCATCATCCTCGCCATGCTGATTTCCCTGGCGCTCAACGGGCTGTTCATTCAACTCGCCGGGGTCTGGGGGCGACCGCCTCTGACCGAAATCGGCCTGCTGGAAAAAGCCGCCGCCATCGCCCGCGTCATCGAAGCCGCACCGGCGACCCTGCGCAGCCCGTTGGCACAAGCCGCCAGCGAAAAGGGCTTCACCGTCAGTTGGCACGCGGATCGACGCAATATCAACCTGCCGAATACACCGGATGCCACGTCCGAACTGGGCAAGCAGATCTTGCAGCCGATGCTCAAAGCCCCGGATCGGCGCATCGAAACGTACGAGCCGGCCGACTGGACCGAGCACACCGAAGAGGCGCACTACGCGCTGCTGATTGAACTTGCGGACTCGACCTGGCTGATGTTCTCCGCGCCTTCACGCAGCTGGGGTCTCGACGAAACGCCGCGCTACCTGATCGTCATCGTGCTGGCGCTGATCTCCACCGCGCTGGTCGCCCTGATTGCGACCCGCCGTCTCGCCACGCCCTTGCAGCGTTTTGCCGAAGGTGCCCGACGCTTCGGCGTGGACTTTCGCGCACCCCCCATCGAACCCCTCGGACCGCAGGAAATCCGTCAGGCGATCCTCGCCTTCAACGCCATGCAGGCCCAGTTGCAACACTTCATCCGCGACCGCACGCAAATGCTCGCCGCCATCTCCCACGACCTGCGCGCGCCGTTGACGCGTATGCGTTTGCGCGGCGAATTCATCGAGGATGCCGAGCAACAGCAGCGGCTGTTTCGGGATGTGGATGAAATGCAGGCGATGATCAATTCGGCGCTGGAATTCTTCCGGGATGATGCGCGGCTTGAACCGGCGACCCAGTTTGATCTGGCCGAACTGCTGCAAACCTTGCTCGATGACTACCGCGATCAGGGGGTCGAGATTGCCTTTAGCGGGCCGATGCGGCTGGTGTATTTCGGGCGACCATTTGGGTTGAAGCGGGTGATGACCAATCTGCTGGATAACGCGATCAAGTACGGCAGCGAGCCAGCGATTGAACTGATGACTGAGGCCGGGGAAGTGCAGATCAACGTGCTGGACCGTGGGCCGGGTATTGCGCAGGCCAGTCTTGAGCAAGTGTTTGTGCCGTTCTTTCGCATGGAAGGATCGCGGAACAAGAGCACGGGCGGTGTGGGGCTGGGGTTATCGGCCGCACGGGCGATTGTGCTGGAGCATGGCGGGGAGTTGAAACTGACGAATCGAGCGAAGGGCGGGTTGTCAGCGTTGGTCATCTTGCCGGTGCATGCGGGTACAGGATTCGGACTACAGTGAATGCTTCATGCCGTTCGCGGGCGCTGGGGAAAGCGCTGATCAGAAGAGAGGACTTATGAAACGGATCATCTTGCCGGCACTGGCCACCCTGATGTTGGTGCAACTACCGGCCTATGCCATCAGCGACAAGTACCGAAAACAACTTGAGCAGTCCGGTTGCACGCAAGTCAGCGAGACTCAGGGCTGTGACATCCACAAGAGCAAAGCGGAAAACGCCAAGGCCGGGTTCACCAATCCTGCGGCGGACAGCTCAAGTACCCAAACGCCGTATGCCGGGCAGTGGGTCGCCAAGAGCGATGCCGGCGCGACGGTTGCCACGATTCGGATCGATGCCAAGGAGCAGGTCTGGGTCAATGGCAAGCGGGTGAACGCCAAGCGCACCGATGGGACGCTGCAGTTTCGCCAGGGCAAGATGACCTTCACGATTCAGGGTGATCGGCGGCTGCAGAATGAGGATTTCTGGACCGACAGCGATGCCGGAACCAAGGGGCCGATTCAGATTGAATAGCCTTCAGAATTTTCAAACCCCCGTAACAAATGTGGGAGCGAGCCTGCTCGCGATAGCGTCAGTTCAGTCAACATCAATGTTGAATGGACTGCCCTCATCGCGAGCAGGCTCGCTCCCACAGGTTTTCATCCAGCAGGATTTAACCTAAGCCTTCCACCCCGCCCCACTGACCGCCGCTTGCGCCAACGGATGCAAATCCGCCGGATGCTCCGTCTGCCACGCCAGCAACTCCATGCGCATGCCCGGCGTCCAGTACATCTGCAGATGATTACGCACACCGAGCACGGCCGCTTGCTGATCCGGCTCGGTGGCAAAGTACTGGGCGATCTGGTTTGCCATCTTGATCAGATTGGCCGTACTCATCGGCGTACCTCCGCTTTAGCGCCCTGGCGGCGTTCCTTGAGCAAACGGTGCTGTTCTTCAGTGAATTCCTGAAAGCGTTTTTGCCATTCCGAAGGGTGGTAGACGCGGCTGACCTCCACGGCGGTGACCTTGTATTCCGGACAATTGGTCGCCCAGTCGGAGTTGTCCGTGGTGATCACGTTAGCCCCCGACTCAGGGAAGTGGAACGTGGTGTACACCACGCCCGGCGCCACCCGTTCGGTGACCCGCGCACGCAGCACGGTTTGCCCGGCGCGGCTGCCGATGCCTACCCAATCGTCTTCGTTGATGCCACGGCTTTCGGCGTCGGTCGGGTGGATTTCCAGACGATCTTCATCGTGCCACGCAACGTTCTCGGTCCGCCGCGTCTGCGCGCCGACGTTGTACTGGCTGAGGATGCGCCCGGTGGTCAGCAGCAGCGGATAGCGGTTGTTGACCTTCTCCTCGGTGGGCACATAACCGGTGAGCATAAAGCGTCCCTTGCCACGCACGAATTGCTCGATGTGCATGGTCGGCGTGCCGTCCGGCGCCGCCGCGTTGCACGGCCATTGCAGGCTGCCGTGGCGATCCAGTTCGGCGTAGCTGACGTTGGTGAAGGTCGGCGTCAGGCTGGCGATTTCATCCATGATCTCCGATGGGTGTTTGTAGTTCATCGGGTAACCCAGCGCGTTGGCCAGCGCCACGGTGCCTTCCCAGTCGGCCTTGCCGCCCAGCGGGTCCATGACCTTGCGTACCCGCGAGATGCGGCGTTCGGCGTTGGTGAACGTGCCGTCCTTTTCAAGGAACGAAGCGCCCGGCAGGAATACGTGGGCGAACTTCGCCGTTTCGTTGAGGAAGATGTCCTGCACCACCACGCATTCCATGGCCGACAGTGCAGCGGTGACGTGCTGGGTATTCGGGTCGCTCTGGGCGATGTCCTCGCCCTGGCAGTACAAACCTTTGAAACTGCCGGCCAAGGCTGACTCGAACATATTGGGAATGCGCAGGCCGGGATCAGGTTGCAAGGTGACGTTCCACGCCTGTTCAAACTGCGCCCGCACCGTTTCGTTGGATATGTGCCGGTAGCCGGGCAACTCGTGGGGGAAAGACCCCATGTCGCAGGAGCCCTGCACGTTGTTCTGCCCCCGCAACGGGTTCACGCCCACGCCTTCGCGGCCGATGTTGCCGGTGGCCATGGCGAGGTTGGCGATGCCCATCACCGAGGTGCTGCCCTGGCTGTGTTCGGTGACGCCCAGGCCGTAATAGATCGCCGCGTTGCCACCGGTGGCGTACAGGCGAGCGGCGGCGCGGATGTCGGCAGCAGGCACGCCGCAGATCGGGCCAATGGCTTCCGGCGAGTTTTCCGCACGGCTGACGAATTCGCTCCAGCGGGCGAAATCGTTGCCCTCGCAACGGGCGTCGATGAAGGGCTGATCCTGCAGGTTTTCGGTAATGATCGTGTGGGCCAACGCGTTGAGCATGGCAACGTTGGTGCCGGGGCGCAGGGCCAGGTGATAGTCGGCGCGGGCGTGCACCGAGTCCACCAGATCAATACGTCTTGGGTCGATCACGATCAGCCGCGCACCTTCACGCAGGCGGCGTTTGAGCTGCGAGGCAAACACCGGGTGCGCATCGCTCGGGTTGGCGCCCATCACCAGGATCACGTCGGCCTGCATCACCGAGTCGAAACACTGGGTGCCGGCGGACTCGCCCAGGGTTTGCTTCAATCCATAACCGGTCGGTGAATGGCAAACCCGCGCACAGGTGTCGACGTTGTTGTTGCCGAAGGCGGCGCGCACCAGTTTCTGCACCAGATAAGTTTCTTCGTTGGTGCAGCGGCTGGAGGTGATGCCACCGATGGAATCGCGGCCGTATTTTTGCTGCAGGCGGCGGAATTCGCTGGCGGCGTAGGTCACCGCTTCATCCCAGCTGACTTCCTGCCACGGATCGTTGATGTTGTTGCGGATCATCGGTTTGGTGATGCGATCCGGGTGGGTGGCGTAGCCCCAGGCAAAGCGGCCTTTGACGCACGAGTGACCGTGGTTGGCCTGGCCGTTCTTGTCCGGAACCATGCGCACCAGTTGGTCGCCTTTCATCTCGGCGCGGAACGAGCAGCCGACGCCGCAATAGGCGCAGGTGGTGATCACGCTGCGTTCCGGCTGGCCCAATTCGACCACGCTTTTTTCCATCAGCGTCGCGGTGGGGCAGGCCTGCACACAGGCGCCGCAGGACACGCATTCCGAGTCGAGGAAGCTATCCCCACCGGCAGCGGCCACGCGGGACTCAAAACCGCGCCCGGTGATGGTCAGAGCAAAGGTGCCCTGGGTTTCTTCGCAGGCACGCACGCAGCGGTTGCAGACGATGCACTTGCTCGGGTCGTAATCGAAATAGGGGTTGGATTTATCCTTCACATCGGCGAGATGGTTTTCGCCTTCATAGCCGTAACGCACTTCTCGCAGCCCAACCTGGCCAGCGACGGTTTGCAGCTCGCAGTTGCCGTTGGCCGAGCAGGTCAGGCAGTCCAGCGGGTGATCGGAGATGTACAGCTCCATGACATTACGGCGCAGGGTCGCGAGCTTCGGTGTCTGGGTGTGCACGGTCATGCCTTCGGTGACCGGCGTGGTGCAGGACGCGGGATAGCCGCGCATGCCGTCGATCTCCACCAGGCACATGCGGCAGGAGCCGAAGGCTTCCAGGCTGTCGGTGGCGCAGAGCTTCGGAATGGTGGTACCCATCAGCGCAGCAGCGCGCATCACCGAAGTGCCTTCGGGAACGCTGATGCTGCGGCCGTCGATGTTCAGGGTGATTTGCACCTGGCTCTCGCGGGCAGGCGTGCCAAGATCCATATCGGTTTTCGGATCGAATACAGTGATCATTGCTCGGCCTCCGAGGCTTGCAGACCGAAGTCGGCGGGGAAGTACTTGAGGGCGCTGGCGACCGGGAACGAAACCATGCCGCCCAACGCGCAGAGCGAACCGTATTGGAGCGTGTCGCAGAGGTCCTTGAGGATGATCACCTGCTGATCGCGATTGGCCTGATCCGGCGCAGCCAGCAGGCGGTCGATTACCTCGACGCCCCGGGTCGAACCAATGCGGCAAGGCGTGCATTTGCCACAGGATTCCTCGGCGCAGAACTCCATGGCGAAGCGCGCCATGTGGGCCATGTCCAATGTGTCATCCGCCACCACCACACCGCCGTGACCGAGCATCGCACCCATGGCGGCGAAGGCCTCGTAATCCAGCGGCGTGTCGAATTGCGATGGCGGTACCCAGGCGCCGAGCGGGCCACCAACTTGCGCGGCCTTCAGCGGCCGGCCACTGGCGGTGCCGCCGCCGTAGTCTTCCACCAGTTCGCGCAGTGTCAGGCCGAAGGCGCGCTCCACCAGACCGCCGTGACGGATATTGCCCGCCAGTTGGAAGGGCATGGTGCCAAGGGAACGGCCCATGCCGTAGTCGCGATAGAACTGCGCGCCTTTGGCCAGAATCAGCGGCACTGAGGCCAGGGTCAGTACGTTATGCACAAGGGTCGGTTGGCCGAACAGGCCCTGCAACGCGGGGATCGGCGGCTTGGCGCGGACGATTCCGCGCTTGCCTTCGAGGGAATCCAGCAGCGCGGTTTCTTCACCGCAGATGTAGGCGCCAGCACCCACTCGCACTTCCATATCGAAGGCCAGACCGCTGCCGCCGACATTGGCGCCCAGATAACCGGCTTCACGGGCGATGTTCAGCGCTGCGCGCAGCGTAGCCACGGCGTCGGGGTATTCCGAGCGGACATAGATGTAGCCGAAGGTGGCGCCGACGGTGATGCCGGCAATGGCCATGCCTTCGATCAGCAGGAAAGGGTCGCCTTCCATCAACATGCGGTCGGCGAAGGTGCCGGAGTCGCCTTCGTCGGCGTTGCATACGATGTACTTCTGCGCCGCCTGAGTGCCGCGCACGGTGCGCCATTTGATCCCGGCAGGGAAGGCCGCACCGCCACGGCCACGCAGGCCTGAATCGAACACCGCTGTGGCGGTTTGCTCGCCACCAATGGCGACGGCCCTTGTCAGGCCTTCGAAACCGCCATGGCCGCGGTAATCGTCCAGCGACAACGGCCGGGTGATGCCGGCGCGGGCGAACAGCAGGCGTTGTTGGGATTTGAGATAAGGCAGCGCTTCCACCAGGCCCAAGGCCAGAGGGTGGCTGGAATCTGTTTGCAGTGCATCGAGCACGGATGGCACATCGTCTGCGGTCAACGGACCGAAGCCGATCCGGCCTTGCGGGCTGTCCACTTCCAGCAACGGCTCCAGCCAATACAACCCGCGTGAGCTCGTGCGTTGCAACTCCAGCGGCAGATTAAGTGCCTTGGCCTGAGTGATCAGCGCCGTGGACACCTCATCGGCACCCACCGCACGGGCCAGCGAATCACAGGGCAGATAAAGAGTCGGCATCACGCGTCCTCCCGGCAAGCATCGAGCAACGCATCCAGCCGCTCGGCACTCAGCCGCGCATGCACCCGGCCATCCAGCTCCAAGGCCGGCGAACAGGCGCAGGCACCGAGGCAATAAACGGGGCGCAAACTGATGCTGCCATCGGCGCTGCTACCGTGATCGTCCAGTTGCAGACGTTCACGTAACTGCGCGGCAAGCTGCTCGGCGCCACGGCTCTTGCACGACTCGGCGCGGCACAAACGCAGAATATGCTTGGCCGGCGGCGCGGTACGGAAGTCATGGTAAAAACTGATCACCCCGCGAACCTCGGCCTGACTCAGATTGAGGGCATGAGCAATCTCGGGGACGGCGACATCGGGGACGTAACCGATGCGTTCCTGAATATCATGAAGAATGGGCAATAGCGCACCGGGAGTACCCTTATGGCGCTCCAGCAGGGTGTTGACCACAGGCAGGTGCAACTCAACATCAGGCATTCAGCAATCCTCACGGTCACGGACAAACCAGATGGTCGTCGTTCGTCCGAAAGTGTCGGCTGCGGCACTCACACCACGTCACGGTATCGTGGCAATTTCAGGCCGGTGGCCAGGGTGCCCTGAGTGGGCATCTTGTTGTGCCCGGTGCGGTCTTTGCCGCACCTTTTATAGGGCATTAAGGCAGCTTGCCACGCTGCTATTGATTCATCTGCACCAAAGCGACGTGTTCGGTTCTGCCTGCGACTCTTCATTAAGTCTAGAAGATAGCGAGGCGAGGCGAGGCGAGACGCTGTTGCTGGAGGGTTGTTACATAATTTCTACCGGACAATCCAAACCCCTGTAGGAGCGAGCTTGCTCGCGAAAAGCGTAAGGCAAACACGGTTCCAGCCAGAACCGTCGACGTTGACATTGTGAAGAGGCTACGGCAGCATTGATCCCAATCGCGCCCGATCCTCTGGTGCTGGCTCAGTCCGGCATTACGTTCGGGCCTTCTTGTTTATGGAACATGGAAGTTGCCTAAACCAGCCCCACCAAAGCCGTTCCTTACGTATCCCGATATGGTTGCGCTGCTGACCAACAGGGGTATGCAAATCAATGATCAGTCTCGTGCAGAGCGCAAGCTCGCGCAGCTAGGGTATTACCGTCTCAGTGGATTCTGGTACCCGGCGCGGGAATTTAAAATGAACGGTCTTTTGCAGGAAATCTGCCCGGTCGCGGGCAAGCCTCTACGTCTGGACACTTTCCAGAGGGCCACCTCCTTCGATGCGATCGTAGACCTGTACCAGTTCGATAAACGATTGCGAATGCTCATGCTGGATGCGATCGAGCGTCTGGAGGTTCACTTCAAGACCATAACGGCTCACGAGGTCGGCTATCACGACCCGATGGCCTACACCAATGGGAAATTCATTCTGCACAAATGGACCCAGCCGTACACGGACAACCGTGGTATTGCGCGCAACAAGTGGACAGATTGGAGCTTGAAACAGCAGTCGCATATTGCGCGCAGCAAAGAGGACTGTATTCAGTGGCACTTGCGGGCCGGTAAGTCCATCCCTGTCTGGGTCGCAGTGGAAGCTTGGGATTTCGGGGATCTTTCTGAGTTCTTCGAACTGCTCACTAGCAAGTATCAGAATCTGATACTTGCGCGCCTAGGTTTGAACAACGCCAAGATGCTCAGTCGGTGGATGCAGCAGACCAGCCACTTGCGCAACCGCTGTGCTCACCATACCCGCATATGGAATCAGGCTTCGGCTAACCCGTTATCGGTCCCCTCCGAGCCGTATTTTCAGACGTTGGGGCTGGACCAACATGCGCTCAAGCGGCTGTATGGGTTAATCGCAGTCATCTGGTTTCTACTTCAGAAGATCGCACCTGCTTCGACCTGGATCAACGAGGTTGCAGATCTGATCGATCATAAGCCCGCTATGCCCGGCTGCACTTTCAAAGCGATGGGTTTTCCAGATGAAACGGGGTTTCCTCGACATTCGTTCGGGATCTAGTGAATTTCGAAGTCAGTCCCGAAAAAATCGAGGCTGACTTCACCTATCCATTCACGGGAGCAGCGGCGTGCAGGCTGACTCTGCAATACCGATCGAGATACGGTATGAAGTCATTCTCAAGCCGTTCATTCGAAAATAAGGGAAAGACAGATGATTGATTTCAACAACAAAGGATTCTTCAAACTCAAGCAAAACGACGAATACGCCGAACGCGTTTCCGCCCTTTTGATCGACGGCGAACACGTCATCGACTCCTACAAATCCATGCGCGACGGCGTCGTGTTCACCAACAAACGCATCATCGCCGTCAACGTGCAGGGCATCACCGGCAGCAAAAAAGACTTCACCTCACTGCCTTACAAAAACATCGTGGCCTACTCGGTAGAGACCTCAGGCACGTTCGACCTGGATTCGGAACTGGAGATTTACTTCTCGTCGCTGGGAAAAGTGAAATTCGAATTCACCGGCAAGACATCAATGGTTGAAATCTCCAAACTGATCTCTCAGCACCTGCTCTGACCCGAGTCGCTGCCGCACCAACCCCACCCAATAAAAAGCCCCGAAAACCCGAGGCCAATCCAAATACCAACTAACACACAAAACCCCCTGTAGGAGCGAGCCTGCTCGCGATAGGGCCAGCCCAATCAACACAAATGCTGACCGTGCCACCGCAATCGCAAGCAACGTACCCACTCAGGCCAAAAATGCCCGTCAGCCCGCCACAACCCCCGTAGGAGCAAGGCTTGCCCGCGAAAGCGCCAGCCCGAACAACACCAACGCTGAATCTGCCGTCGCAATCGCAAGCAACTCACCCCACAAGCACACACCTACCAACAAGACGGGGAAGGGGACAGATTTGTTTTTCAAATAAATCTGTCCCTTTTCTATGTCATGACTGACGTTAAATCTTAATAGCCTTCGCAACTAAAGCTAAGTCGGGTAATGATTTGTCATGCAATTTTAATACTCGACTATTAAGTTTACTTTCCATTTTTCCTAAGAATCTAGTGGAGCGTAGAGTACTTTTAAAGGAGCCATACTCCTCTCTATCATAAGTATCTACGGCGGCATCATAGAATACGTTCGCTGCAACCGATGCATACTTTGCGATAGCATTTTGAAATTCTTGGCGGCATAGCCTTTCTAGAGTTATTAACTTCGAGTCTATGTCTGAAATTTTTCTTAGGATTTTGTAACAGGTGTAAACAATCCAATATGCACTCGTAACCATCAATAAATTAGAGTTGGGGTCTCCAGCAAGGCCGTCAGCCAGTTTTTTACGCTCTACTTCTGCGGAGTTTCCTACTAACCAAGCAAGGAGAACTTCCACTGGCTTTATGCCGCGATGAAATATCTTTTGATAAGGCTCATCGAATAGCTCACTCTTATTGTCAATAGCTTGGATCAGGTAGGACTGCTCGAGAGACGCAAGATATTGCGCTAATTTATCGAGCTCAATAATTTTAGGATCTTTCCGAGTGCGCGAACCGGCTTGCTTAGGAGCGTAGATCAATCCTACCTTTTCAATTTCTTTACGAAGGTGTTCTTGAATGTCGTCGACAGCCCGAACAGTCCAAATTTTAACAGTGTTCTGAGAATTGTTGAATCGAACAATTTCATCTTTAAGGCCAACCTTCGCGGAGATAACTCTCGCCAAAACCTTTGCATCTGCAGCTGCATTCGCCTTTGTTAAACTAGACGTTGTTTGACAGCCGTTGACAATGCTGAAGCGCTTCAAACGAAGGCGATTCCGGCCATTCTCGTCTGCTTCAATATCTGCGTTATCAGCAACTATGGTGATGCCGTTATTAAGTGCCCAGAAATTACCCGGAGTGGTTTGGGCGGTTTTAATAATTTGTTCATTAATTCCTCCCTTGCGAGCTCCTAAGAAAAGCCGCACATTGCCAGCGAAAAGTTTATCCTTGTGCTCTGTGTGCAGCCGTTTTAGCTCGGCGGCTGATACAGATCCAACCCAGGCGCGCCCATAATCACCGCTGTCTTCAAAGTGCTCGCCCGAGAAGTTCAATACGTCCTCAGGTATACCGTTCTCAGCTTCTACAATGGATTTATATCGTGAGCAGATGTCTTCTTGTGCATCAAAAAAGAAACGGGTTTTGTCCGATGCTTGCTTTTGATGGGCTTGAACTGAACGCTCGATAGCAGTTGAATTCTTGCCTAAAGAAATCAATCCAACTGTGAACGAATACGTTGGGAACCTCTTTTTTAGGTCATTAAGCGTTTCTGCCAAGTCGGCTCTGCCGAGCGGCTTGAGCATATCCGGATCCCGTACGTATGGTATGGAGCTTATGACAGCGTCCCATTTACTTTTAGGCGTGACTTTGACGAAGTTAACCGGACAGAGAGCTTGCAGCACCACGATTTCTTCGCTGCTTTGATCTGCAAAAGCAATATCAATGCCCTGGTCGTTACCTCCATCCGCCGCAGCGGCTTCTAAGGCGTCATCTTCTTCGACGTCAAAAAAGGTTATCGCGTACCAAGCTGCAAATGCGCGGCTACGGGAGATTTTAGCCCGGCCGGCCAGTTCGTCTATCGAAGCAAGAATATCTTGGATTGCGTCGGTCATATTTCCTTCGTGGATGCCTTGATATTGAAATGCCACGATAGCCGGTTGCTTGTCTTGATCGCAAGTACATGCTGGCTTAATGCCGCCTTTTGGCCTGAAAGACCATAAGATTTGGGGGCTAGACGGGGGTTGAAATTCCCCTGCGCCAGCAAATATGAAGCAAAACAAAGCCCGCCATGTCTAGGTTTTGTAGCATCCGGGGAGTTGGTGATTTTTGGAGAAAAGGGAGAAAAGGAGGCAAGGGAGAAAAGGGGGCAGATTTTTTATTCACACTCTATGGGCAATCGATGCCTGTCAACCCAAACCAGATGGGAGCGAGCCTCGCCAAGGGCTTCAAGGAGGTTCCCCGATACAACACCACTGTACCGCAACATCATCATCAGGCTGAGTGACGTCATGCCCATGCTCGATGAAATTCTCTGGTGTATGCAAAGCAAGAGCACGACTGATCCGCTCTGGCATGAGAGCGTTAGTTTTACCGAGAAAACCAAGATAATAATCCCGGTCATAGAAGACGGTGACCTCACTCTGGTGAACCCATGGCCACGTCAATAGGCAAGCGACGCGATAGTAACCCTTCGAGCGGTCAGCAGCGTTGGACAGGTGGCTAGCGGCTTCGAGCAGTTGCTGAATGCAGAAGGCCTGAACTTCGATCCTGGCTTGAGGACCTTCGACCAGGGCTTCGTGCACCGGGATCTTCCAGTGTGTGTAGCGCTCCATGAACTCGGATCGCGGGTAAAACTCGTCGCGAAAACTGGAAGCCCAGCGTTCCAGTGCGCGAAGACGGCGGGGGATGCCTCTGAGTGCTTTGTTGCTGAGGGCGATTTGCCGCATTGATACGTCCTTGTGATGCCGGGAAGGTCTTTCGTTGCTGTCTGCTGACGCAATCGAAAAGTGGCGGATATATTTTCATATCAGCCAAGGCCTTATCCAATACCCGTCGGTTTAAAGAGTTACCAAACTTTCCCTGGCCCGATCACTTACTGAATATCTTTCAAATAATCCTTAAGCGCGATGAGCGGCGCATTCAGCTGCACCATTGACCGTGTACTGCTGAAATCAGCCGACAACCGTTGCAGTTCTCGCCCTAGCGGCGTATCAGCCCCGCCTATGGCGTCCAGCGCCACACCTACACAGTGCGCAATCCTGAACTGAATACCCTCGACATCACCCCGGCGTACCAGCAGGCCAAAAACCTCCCGCTCATAATCACTCATGATCGGATCATCCCGCAGAATCGGACTCGACCCCTCCGTCTCATAAGCGAGCTTGAGACAGAACAAAGCAACAGTTTCCAGCAGCAGTTCCATGGGGTGAATCCTTGAGAATTGTCGTACCAGCCAAAAGCGAGAAGATCAAAAGCATCGCCAGCAGGCTGGCTCCCACAAGTCGGTGGGGTGTCGGCCACTTTATCGCAGGCGAAAAAAAAGGCCTTGCCTAAGCAAGACCTTTCTTAATGTTGGTGCCCCGAGGGAGACTCGAACTCCCACTCCTTTCGAAAACGGATTTTGAATCCGCCGCGTCTACCAATTCCGCCATCAGGGCTCAATGGCGGCGAAGTATAGAGATGAGATTACCGTCGGTCAATCAGGTACATAGAGAATTTTTGATATTTCCGCTAGACTTCCCGGCCCTGCTAGACGAACCCCATCATGCGCGTTGCTGACTTTACTTTCGAGCTCCCTGATTCGCTGATCGCCCGCCATCCTTTGGCCGAGCGTCGCGGTAGTCGCCTGTTGACCCTGGATGGGGTCAGCGGCGCCCTGGCACACCGTCAATTCACTGATTTGCTGGAGCATTTGCGCCCCGGCGATTTGATGGTGTTCAACAATACCCGGGTGATTCCGGCGCGGCTGTTTGGCCAGAAGGCTTCCGGCGGCAAGCTGGAAATCCTGGTGGAGCGGGTGCTCGACAGTCACCGCGTGCTGGCCCATGTGCGGTCCAGCAAGTCGCCTAAGCCTGGGTCGAAGATCCTCATTGATGGCGGTGGCGAAGCCGAGATGCTGGCGCGTCACGATGCGTTGTTCGAACTGGGCTTTGCTGAAGAAGTATTGCCGCTGCTCGACCGCGTCGGGCACATGCCGCTGCCTCCTTATATAGACCGCCCGGATGAAGGCTCGGACCGCGAGCGTTATCAGACGGTGTACGCCGAGCGCCTGGGCGCGGTGGCGGCGCCGACGGCGGGGCTGCATTTCGATCAGCCGTTGATGGAAGCGATTGCGGCCAAGGGCGTTGAGACGACGTTCGTGACTTTGCACGTCGGCGCGGGCACGTTCCAGCCGGTGCGGGTCGAGAAGATTGAAGACCACCACATGCACAGCGAATGGCTGGAAGTCGGTCAGGACGTGGTCGATGCCGTCGCCGCTTGCCGCGCTCGCGGTGGGCGCGTGGTGGCCGTGGGGACCACCAGCGTGCGTTCCCTGGAAAGCGCCGCGCGCGATGGCGTGCTCAAGCCGTTCAGTGGCGACACCGACATCTTTATCTATCCGGGCCGGCCGTTTCACGTGGTCGATGCCCTGGTCACCAACTTCCATTTGCCCGAATCCACGCTGTTGATGCTGGTTTCGGCGTTCGCCGGTTATCCGGAAACCATGGCCGCCTATAAAGCCGCGGTCGATAACGGATACCGCTTTTTCAGCTACGGTGATGCGATGTTCATCACCCGTAATCCCGCTCCAAGCGGCCCAGAGGAAACAGTATGAGTCGCGAATGTCGCATGTCGTTTGAGCTGCTTGCCACCGATGGCAAGGCTCGTCGTGGTCGCCTGACCTTCCCGCGCGGTACCGTCGAGACCCCGGCCTTCATGCCGGTGGGCACGTACGGCACGGTCAAGGGCATGTTGCCGCGGGATATCGAGGCCACTGGCGCTGAAATCATTCTGGGCAACACCTTCCACCTGTGGCTGCGTCCGGGCACGGAAGTGATCAAGAAGCACGGCGACCTGCACGATTTCATGAAGTGGAAAGGTCCGATCCTGACCGACTCCGGTGGTTTCCAGGTGTTCAGCCTGGGCGCCATGCGCAAGATCAAGGAAGAGGGCGTGACCTTCGCCTCTCCGGTCGACGGCGCCAAAGTATTCATGGGGCCGGAAGAGTCGATGCAGGTCCAGCGTGACCTGGGCTCGGACATCGTGATG
Source organism: Pseudomonas sp. PB120 (assembly GCF_009761815.1). Classification (GTDB taxonomy): domain Bacteria; phylum Pseudomonadota; class Gammaproteobacteria; order Pseudomonadales; family Pseudomonadaceae; genus Aquipseudomonas. The sequence goes on along the minus strand of NZ_RWIN01000033.1, from coordinate 69,574 downwards.
ATTTTCGACGAATGCACGCCGTACCCGGCTGACGAAGACGTCGCGCGTATTTCCATGGAGCTGTCGTTGCGTTGGGCCAAGCGTTCGAAAGAAGCCCATGGCGACAACACGGCCGCACTGTTCGGTATCGTTCAGGGCGGCATGCACCAGGATCTGCGCATGCGTTCGCTGGAAGGCCTCGACAAGATCGGCTTTGATGGCCTGGCCATTGGCGGCCTGTCGGTGGGCGAACCGAAGCACGAGATGATCAAGGTGCTGGATTATTTGCCGGGTCAGATGCCGGCTGACAAACCTCGTTACCTTATGGGCGTTGGCAAACCGGAAGATCTGGTTGAGGGTGTGCGCCGCGGTGTGGACATGTTCGATTGCGTGATGCCAACCCGTAATGCCCGCAATGGGCATCTGTTCATTGACACCGGCGTGATCAAGATCCGTAACGCGTTCCATCGCCATGATGATTCGCCGCTCGATCCGACCTGCGATTGCTATACCTGCCAGAACTTCTCCCGCGCTTATCTGCATCACCTGGACAAGTGCGGCGAAATGCTGGGAAGCATGCTCAATACCATCCATAACTTGCGTCATTATCAAGTGCTTATGGCTGGTTTGCGCGAGGCTATTCAACAGGGTACATTGGCCGCCTTTGTCGATGCCTTCTACGCCAAACGCGGGTTACCTGTTCCGCCTTTGGACTGAGTTTTCTGACCCCAAGATTCAACATTTGCAACTGGAGTGCTAAATGAGCTTTTTTATCTCTAATGCCATGGCTGACGCCGCTGCACCTGCTGCTGCCGGCCCAATGGGCGGTGGTTTTGAGTGGATTTTCCTGGTCGGCTTCCTGGTCATCTTCTACCTGATGATCTGGCGTCCACAGGCCAAGCGCGCCAAAGAACAGAAGAACCTGCTGGGTAGCCTGCAGAAAGGCGACGAAGTTGTGACCACCGGTGGTATCGCCGGCAAGATCACTAAAGTAGCCGACGATTTCGTTGTTCTGGAAGTTTCCGACACCGTCGAAATGAAGTTCCAGAAGGGCGCTATTGCCGCCACGCTGCCAAAAGGCACGCTGAAAGCGATCTAAGTTTCAACTTCTACTCAATCGACGGGGCGCGCAAGGCGCCCCGCGTCATAAGCGGGCGGCGTGATGCTGAACAAATACCCTCTGTGGAAATACATTCTGATCCTGGCGGTGCTGGCGGTCGGTCTGATTTATTCCGCTCCCAATCTATATCCTGATGACCCGGCCATTCAGGTCAGCGGTGCGAGCACTGCGTTGCTGGTCAATCAGGCTGATCTGGATCGTGTGAGCGTTGCGCTCAAGGAATCCGGGATCAACGTCAAGGCAGCCACACTGGCGGCCAACGGCAAGGGCGGTCTGATTCGCCTGACCAAGGCTGAAGACCAGCTGCCGGCCAAAGACGTCGTGCGCAAGGCATTGGGTGATGACTACGTCGTTGCACTGAACCTGGCACAAACCACCCCGCAATGGCTGCGCAGCCTGGGCGCGCACCCAATGAAACTGGGTCTGGACTTGTCCGGTGGTGTGCACTTCCTGCTGGAAGTGGACATGGACAAAGCCCTCGACGCTCGCCTGAAAGTCTACGAAGGCGATGTGAAGAGCCTGTTGCGCAAAGAGAAGCTGCGCTATCGCAGCCTGCCGCAACTCAACGGTGCCATTCAGTTGGGCTTCAGTGATGAAGCGTCCCGCGAACAGGCCCGTGCACTGATCCGCAAGAACTTCAACGATTTCGACATTGTTCCGGCCGACCTCAATGGTCAGGCGGTACTGCGTCTGGCGATGACCCCGGCCAAGCTGGCGGAAATCCGCGAATACTCCATCAAGCAGAACTTGACCACGGTGCGTAACCGCGTCAACGAGCTGGGTGTTGCCGAACCGATCGTCCAGCGTCAGGGCGCCAACCGCATCGTGGTTGAGCTGCCGGGCGTTCAGGACACCGCAGAAGCCAAGCGTATCCTCGGCAAGACGGCCAACCTTGAGTTCCGTCTGGCCGCTGAGCCTGGCGCTTCGAAAGCCACTTCCGAGACTTTCGAGTTCCGTGAAGGCAAGCGTCCGCCGGCACAGATCGAGCGTGGCCTGATCATCACGGGCGACCAGGTGACTGATGCCAAGGCTGGCTTCGGCGAGCACGGCACGCCAGAAGTGAACATCCGTCTGGATGGTCACGGTGGCGAGCTGATGAGCCGCGCGACCCGCAGCAACGTCGGTCGCAGCATGGCGGTGATCTTCATCGAGCAGCGTCCGGTGACTACTTACGTCAAGCAAGTGGTTAACGGCGTCGAGAAAGACGTACCGGTTCAAACCTTCAAAGAAGAGAAGAAGATCATCAGCCTGGCGACCATCCAGTCGCCGCTGGGTGCTCAATTCCGCATCACTGGCCTGAACGGTCAGGGCGAATCGTCCGAACTGGCGCTGCTGTTGCGTGCCGGTGGTCTGGCGGCGCCAATGTACTTCGCTGAAGAGCGCACCATTGGCCCGAGCCTGGGTGCGGACAACATCACCAAAGGTATCGATGCATCGCTGTGGGGCATGCTGTTTGTCTCGCTGTTCATCATCGCCATCTACCGCTTCTTCGGCATCATCGCCACCGTCGCTCTGGCTGTGAACATGGTGTTGCTGCTGGCCCTGATGTCGCTGCTGGGTGCAACGCTGACCCTGCCGGGTATCGCCGGTATCGTGTTGACCATGGGTATGGCGGTCGACGCCAACGTTCTGATCTTCTCGCGGATTCGTGAAGAAATCGCGGCGGGCATGACCGTGCAACGGGCAATCAACGAAGGCTTCGGCCGGGCATTTACTGCGATTCTCGACGCCAACCTGACCACACTGTTGGTTGGCGGGATTCTCTTTGCGATGGGCACCGGCCCGGTCAAAGGCTTCGCAGTGACCATGTCCCTCGGGATCTTTACCTCGATGTTCACGGCCATCATGGTGACCCGCGCGATGGTCAACCTGATCTTCGGCGGTCGTGACTTCAAGAAGTTGTGGATTTAAGGGGCTGCCATGTTACGTACAATCAACTTCATGGGCGTTCGCAACTTTGCGTTCGGCGTCACATTGTTCCTTACGGCGCTGGCATTGTTCAGCTGCTTCCACAAGGGCATGAACTGGGGCCTGGACTTCACCGGCGGTACGCTCATCGAGCTGACCTACGAGCGTCCGGCCGATGTCACCAAGGTGCGTGAGCAGCTGGTCACTTCGGGTTACCACGAAGCCATCGTGCAGAGCTTCGGTGCGACTACCGATCTGCTGGTGCGGATGCCGGGTGAAGATCCGCAACTGGGTCACCAAGTGGCTGAAGCGCTGCTAAAGGTTGGCGGCGACAACCCGGCGACGGTCAAGCGCGTCGAGTTCGTCGGCCCGCAGGTGGGTGAAGAGCTGCGTGACCAGGGCGGCCTCGGCATGCTGATGGCGCTGGGCGGCATCCTGATCTACCTGGCCTTCCGCTTTCAGTGGAAATTCGCGGTCGGCGCCATCGTTTCGCTGATCCACGACGTGATCGTGACCATCGGTATCCTGTCGTTCTTCCAGATCACCTTCGACCTGACGGTGCTGGCGGCGGTACTGGCGATCATCGGTTACTCGCTCAACGACACCATCGTGGTATTCGACCGTGTCCGTGAGAACTTTCGTGTGCTGCGCAAGGCCAGCCTGATCGAGAACATCAACATCTCGACCACGCAAACCCTGCTGCGGACCATGGCGACGTCGATCTCCACCTTGCTGGCGATCGCGGCCCTGTTGTTCTTCGGCGGCGACAACCTGTTCGGCTTCTCCATCGCCCTGTTCATCGGTGTTCTGGCGGGTACCTACTCGTCGATCTACATCGCGAACGTGGTGCTGATCTGGCTGAACCTGAACAGCGAGGACCTGATTCCTCCTGCGGCGACCGAGAAGGAAGTCGACGACCGTCCATAACGGCCATCGCTTTTCCCATCTGTCAGCACAAAAAGGCGCGAGTTGAACTCGCGCCTTTTTTTGTGCTCCAAGGCTGGGAGAAGCGCGGGCATGTCCCGCATGTGATGGTCAGGAGGTTCATGTGAACAAGTCGATGCTGGTTGGTGCTGTACTGGGTGCTGTCGGTGTAACTGCCGGGGGCGCTGTGGCCACCTACAGCCTGGTTAAAAAAAGCGGCCCTGAGTATGCGCAAGTACTCGCCGTTGAGCCGGTCAAGACACAAATCAAGACTCCACGTGAAGTGTGCAAGGATGTAGCGGTCACCCGGCAAGCGCCGGTGAAAGATCAACACCAGATTGCCGGTACGGTGGTCGGTGCGCTGGCAGGTGGTCTGCTGGGTAACCAGATCGGCGGCGGCACGGGCAAGAAGATTGCCACGGTTGCAGGCGCGGTCGGTGGTGGTTACGCCGGCAACAAAGTTCAGGAAGGCATGCAAGAGCGTGACACCTACACCACGACACAGACTCGCTGTAACACCGTGAATGACATCAGCGACAAGGTTGTGGGTTACGACGTTCGTTACTCGCTGGACGGTAAGGAAGGCAAAGTGCGGATGGATCGCGATCCGGGTAACCAGATTCCGGTCGACAAGGAAGGCAAGTTGATCCTGTCGCAGAATCAGCCGAATCAATAAGCCGCTCAGATTCAAAAAAAAGCACCCTGCGGGGTGCTTTTTTTGTGCCCGCGATTTATGGGATGCCGCTGACTCACTGTAGGAGCGAGCCTGCTCGCGATGAACCCGAGAACGCCGCGGGGTGTCACGCGGTCAGCGTTATCGTTGACGACCATCGTCGGAACGCCGCCCGGAGCCGGCTCGCTCCTACAGGGGTAGGGGTGAGTTTGATGGGCATAAAAAAAGCACCCCGAAGGGTGCTTTTTCTGTCGCTGGACGCTTAGCGCTTCAGCGAAGCCGGCAGGTGCGGCTGGATCGCCGTCAGGACTGCCTTGAAGCATTTGGTGTTACCGGCAACAACGTGGCCTTTCTCAAGGAAGTCGTGACCGCCAGTGAAGTCGCTCACCAAGCCGCCCGCTTCCTGAATCAGCAGGGCGCCTGCAGCCATGTCCCACTCGGACAGGCCCGACTCCCAGAAGGCGTCGAAACGGCCGGCAGCCACGTAGGCCAGGTCCAGGCTCGCCGAGCCAGCGCGGCGGATGCCGGCGGTCTGGCCAACCAGGGCGCGGAACATGCCCAGGTAGTTGTCGAGGTTGTCCATTTGGTCGTCACGGAACGGGAAGCCGGTACCCAGCAGGGCGCCGTCCAGGCTGGTGCGGCCGCTGACGCGCAGGCGACGACCGTTCAGTTGAGCGCCGCGACCACGGCTGGCGGTGAATTCTTCCTGGCGAACCGGGTCCAGAACAACGGCGTGTTCCAGGCGACCGCGGTATTTGCAGGCGATGCTGACAGCGAAGTGAGGAATGCCGCGCAGGAAGTTGGTGGTGCCGTCCAGCGGATCGATGATCCACAGGTACTCTTCGCCTTCGATGCCGGTGCCGGCGTGCATGCCGGTCTCTTCACCCATGATCGAGTGATTCGGGTACGCCTTGCGCAGCGCGTCGATGATTTTCTGCTCGGCGGCGCGGTCCACCTCGGATACGTAATCCTTGGCGTCTTTTTCGTCGACCTTGATGGTATCCAGGCGCTCGATGGAGCGGAAGATCAATTCACTGGCGCTGCGGGCGGCGCGCAGCGCGATATTCAGCATGGGCTGCATGGATGTGTCACCTAAGGTTGTTAAAGAAAGCCGGGCATTCTATCAGAAAGTTTCTACAGGAGAAGGTCGGTGTTCGCTTTCATAGCTTAACGGTAGTAGGCGCTGTAAGATTCGGCTCCCCTTTTTGTGTTCGAGAGCGCCTCCCTTGCTGCATAACATTCGTGTCGTCCTGGTCAATACCAGCCACCCCGGCAATATCGGCGGGGCTGCGCGTGCCATGAAGAACATGGGCCTGTCGCGGCTGGTGCTGGTCGAACCGCGGTTGTTCCCGCACCACGAGGCCGATGCTCGTGCTTCCGGCGCCGGGGACATCCTTGAAAACGCGCAAGTCGTCGCCACTTTGGAAGATGCCTTGGTCGGCTGCAATCTGGTGCTCGGCACCAGCGCCCGCGACCGTCGCATTCCCTGGCCGCTGCTTGATCCTCGCGAATGCGGGACCAAAGTGGTCGAGGAAGCCGGGCAGGGCGCCGAGATTGCCCTAGTGTTCGGTCGTGAAGATTCCGGCCTGACCAATGAAGAGCTGCAGCGATGTCATTATCACGTGCACATCCCATCAGACCCTGAGTTCAGCTCGCTGAACCTTGGGGCGGCGGTGCAGGTGTTGAGTTATGAAGTGCGCATGTCCTGGCTCGCGGCCCAAGGCCAGCCCAGCAAGGTCGAGAAGGATGAAGTGGCGTCCACCAAAAGTGGTGAGCTGGCGACCATGGATGAGCTGGAGCGATTCTATGAGCACCTGGAACAAACCCTGGTGGCCATCGAGTTTCTCGATCCGGAAAAGCCACGGCACTTGATGGCGCGCCTGCGCCGGTTGTACGGACGAAGCTCGGTCAGCCGGGCGGAAATGAATATATTGCGTGGCATCCTCACGGAAACCCAAAAAGCGGCCCGTGGTGAGCTTCTGAAGCGGAAGGATTAATGATGTTCGAGCGTTTGCGTGAAGATATCCAAAGCGTATTCCACCGAGACCCGGCGGCGCGTAACGCTTTTGAAGTACTGACTTGCTACCCGGGCATGCACGCGATCTGGATTCACCGTTTGTCGGCAATGTTGTGGCGCGCAGATTTGAAGTGGCTGGCGCGGCTGGTGTCGAACTTCGGGCGCTGGTTGACCGGAATCGAGATTCATCCGGGAGCCAAGGTTGGTCGTCGTTTCTTCATTGACCATGGAATGGGCATCGTCATTGGTGAAACCGCTGAAATCGGCGATGACGTCACGATTTACCAGGGCGTGACCTTGGGTGGCACCAGCTGGAACAAGGGCAAGCGTCACCCGACGCTGGGTGATGGCGTGGTGGTTGGTGCGGGCGCGAAGGTGCTCGGTCCGTTCACTGTCGGGGCCGGCGCCAAGGTGGGCTCCAATGCAGTTGTGACCAAAGAAGTGCCGCCGGGCGCCACCGTGGTGGGTATCCCGGGCCGCATCATCGTCAAATCCGACGAAGAGCAGGACGCCAAGCGCAAGGCCATGGCCGAGAAGATCGGCTTCGATGCCTACGGTGTGACTGAAGACATGCCCGATCCGGTGGCGCGCGCCATTAATCAGTTGCTCGACCATTTGCAGGCGGTCGATGGGCGACTGGAGGGGATGTGCGGGGCGTTGAAGGATCTGGGCAGTAATTACTGTGCGAAAGATCTGCCTGAGCTGCGTGAAGAAGACTTTGCGTGTGTGAAGGACAAGGATCAAAGCCAGGCCAGCTGACGAGCGTGCCCCCCCCCTTCCTGTAGGAGCGAGCATGCTCGCGATGGGCCCGAGAGCGCCGCGGGGTGTCAGGCGCCCCGCGTAATCGTTGACGACCATCGCGAGCATGCTCGCTCCTACAGTGGGAAACGATAACGCGCAATTGCTGGCTGTACCGCCCCAGCCTTTGCTATGATGCCGCCGCTCTTTTGCGGGTAAACCTGACTAAAGTACTAGGTCTTATAGTTGACTTAAATACTCGGGAATTGCATACTCGCCCCATTCCGAACTCCGTGGTAATTGTCCATGCGACTGACTACAAAAGGCCGATACGCCGTGACCGCCATGCTCGATCTGGCGTTGCACGCGCAGCACGGGCCCGTGTCCCTGGCCGATATCTCCGAGCGCCAAGGCATCTCCCTGTCCTACCTCGAACAGCTTTTCGCCAAATTGCGCCGCAGCAATCTGGTCTCCAGCGTCCGTGGTCCGGGTGGCGGCTACCAGCTGTCCCGCGACATGCAGGGCATCCAGGTCGCCCAGGTGATCGATGCGGTAAACGAATCGGTCGATGCCACCAAGTGTCAAGGCCAAGGTGATTGCCATCAAGGCGACACCTGCCTGACTCACCACTTGTGGTGCGATCTGAGCTTGCAGATTCACGAATTTCTGAGCGGTATCAGCTTGGCTGATCTTGTCACTCGCCGTGAGGTACAAGAAGTAGCCCAGCGTCAGGACCAGCGTCGTTGCAACAGCAAGACGCCACGCCTGGACAAGATTGAAGCGTCCGCCGTCGAATGACAGCCAAAGAGCTAGCGGCACGCCAGCCAGCCTGATTTAGGAGATAGTCCATGAAATTGCCGATTTACCTTGATTACTCTGCGACCACACCGGTTGATCCACGTGTTGCGCAAAAAATGAGTGAATGCCTGCTGGTCGACGGAAACTTCGGTAACCCGGCGTCCCGTTCCCACGTATTCGGCTGGAAAGCTGAAGAGTCCGTCGAAAACGCTCGTCGTCAGGTCGCAGACCTGGTCAACGCCGACCCGCGTGAAATCGTCTGGACTTCCGGCGCCACCGAGTCCGACAACCTGGCAATCAAGGGTGCGGCGCATTTCTATGCGACCAAGGGCAAACACCTGATCACCACCAAGATTGAGCACAAGGCTGTCCTCGACACCATGCGCCAACTGGAGCGTGAAGGCTTCGAAGTCACTTACATCGAGCCTCGCACCGACGGTCTGGTTACGCCGGAAATGATCGAAGCTGAACTGCGTGACGACACCATCCTGGTTTCGGTCATGCACGTGAACAACGAAATCGGCACCATCAACGACATCGCAGCCATCGGCGAACTGACCCGCTCCAAGGGTATTCTGTTCCACGTCGACGCCGCTCAGTCCACCGGCAAGGTCGACATCGACCTGTCGAAGCTGAAAGTCGACATGATGTCGTTCTCCGCCCACAAGACTTACGGCCCTAAAGGTATCGGCGCGCTGTACGTGAGCCGCAAGCCGCGTGTTCGCATCGAAGCGACCATGCATGGCGGCGGTCACGAGCGCGGCATGCGTTCCGGCACCCTGGCGACCCACCAGATCGTCGGCATGGGCGAAGCGTTCCGTGTTGCCAAAGAAGACATGGCGGCCGAGAACGTGCGCATCAAAGCGCTGAGCGACCGTTTCTACAAGCAGGTCGAGCATCTGGAAGAGCTGTACGTCAACGGCAGCCTGACTGCCCGCGTTCCGCACAACCTGAACCTGAGCTTCAACTACGTTGAAGGCGAATCGCTGATCATGGCCCTCAAGGACCTGGCGGTTTCGTCCGGTTCGGCCTGCACCTCGGCGTCCCTTGAGCCTTCGTACGTACTGCGCGCCCTGGGCCGCAACGACGAACTGGCACACAGCTCGATCCGCTTCACCTTCGGTCGTTTCACCACCGAAGAAGAAATCGACTACGCCGCGCAGAAAGTCTGCGAGGCCGTTACCAAGCTGCGCGCTCTGTCGCCGCTGTGGGACATGTACAAAGACGGTGTCGACATTTCGAAAATCGAGTGGGCGGCACACTGATTTCAAGTCGCCGCAAATCAGCCCTGTAATACCAAGGTTTGCAGGGCTTCAAGAGCGACTCTCTGATGAGTGAGGATTAAGAATCATGGCTTACAGCGAAAAGGTCATCGACCACTACGAAAACCCGCGTAACGTCGGCAAGATGGACGCGGAAGACCCGGATGTCGGCACTGGCATGGTCGGCGCTCCGGCGTGCGGCGACGTTATGCGCCTGCAAATCAAGGTCAACGAGCAAGGCATCATCGAAGACGCCAAGTTCAAGACCTACGGTTGCGGTTCGGCTATCGCCTCCAGCTCCCTGGCGACCGAGTGGATGAAAGGCAAGACTCTGGATGAAGCAGAGACCATCAAAAACACTCAGCTGGCCGAAGAACTGGCACTGCCGCCGGTAAAAATTCACTGCTCCGTACTCGCTGAAGACGCTATCAAAGCGGCCGTTCGCGATTACAAGCAGAAGAAAGGCTTGATCTGACTTTCAAGATTTGGCGACGAGTAAGGAGTCACCGATGGCTATCAGCATGACAGAAGCGGCTGCTCAACACGTGCGACGCTCCCTCAACGGGCGCGGCAAAGGTGAGGGGATTCGTCTGGGTGTTCGCACCACGGGCTGTTCCGGCCTTGCCTACGTGCTGGAGTTTGTCGACGAGGTGGTTGAAGAGGATCAAGTGTTCGAAAGTCACGGCGAGAAAGTGATCATCGACCCTAAAAGCCTGGCCTACCTGGACGGCACCGAACTCGATTTCGTCAAGGAAGGGTTGAACGAAGGCTTCAAGTTCAACAACCCCAACGTACGCGGTGAATGTGGCTGCGGCGAAAGCTTCAACATCTGAGGCTGCTCGTGGGTACTCCTTGTCATTTCGCTTTATTCGAGCTGCAACCGGGCTTCAATCTGGATCTCGACCAGCTGGCTACGCGCTACCGTGAGTTGGCGCGCAGTGTCCATCCAGACCGCTTTGCCGACGCTTCCGAGCGGGAGCAGCGGCTGGCGCTAGAGCAATCCGCGAGCCTCAACGAGGCCTACCAGACGCTCAAGAGTCCACCCAAGCGCGCGCGTTACCTGCTCGCCTTGAACGGTGGTGAGCTGCCGCTGGAGGTCACGGTGCATGATCCGGAGTTTCTTCTGCAACAGATGGAGTTGCGCGAAGAGCTCGAAGACCTGCAGGACAGCGCCGACCTGAATGGCGTTGCCGTCTTCAAGCGCCGGTTGAAAGCGGCTCAGGAAAAACTGAACGACAGTTTCGCAGCCTGCTGGAATGATGCAGCGCAACGTGAACAGGCCGAACGCCTGATGCGGCGCATGCAGTTCCTCGACAAGCTCACCTACGAAGTGCGCCAGTTAGAAGAGCGCCTCGACGATTAACCCAGTGCCGCTCCGGTCGCACGCCTGATATACAGATAAGTCCTGATAACGATGGCCCTACTGCAGATCGCCGAACCCGGCCAAAGTCCTCAACCGCACCAGCGTCGTCTGGCTGTGGGGATCGACTTGGGCACTACCAATTCGCTGGTCGCTGCGTTGCGCAGTGGACTTTCCGAGCCCCTGGCCGATGCTGACGGGCAGGTCATTCTGCCGTCCGCCGTGCGCTATCACGCTGATCGCGTCGAAGTGGGCGAGTCCGCCAAGCTGGCTGCCGCCACCGATCCCTTGAACACCGTGCTGTCGGTCAAGCGCTTGATGGGTCGTGGTCTGTCCGACGTCAAGCAATTGGGCGATCAGCTGCCGTACCGCTTTGTCGGCGGCGAATCGCACATGCCGTTCATCGATACGATCCAGGGCCCGAAAAGCCCGGTCGAAGTCTCCGCCGATATCCTCAAGGTGCTGCGTCAGCGCGCCGAGGCGACGCTGGGCGGTGAGCTGGTGGGCGCGGTGATCACCGTTCCGGCCTATTTCGATGATGCTCAGCGTCAAGCCACCAAGGATGCGGCCAAGCTGGCCGGTCTGAACGTGCTGCGTTTGCTCAATGAGCCGACCGCCGCTGCGGTGGCTTACGGTCTGGATCAGCACGCCGAAGGCCTGGTCGCGATTTATGACCTGGGCGGCGGTACTTTCGATATTTCGATCCTGCGTCTGACCGGTGGTGTGTTTGAGGTTCTGGCGACCGGCGGCGACAGCGCCCTGGGCGGCGATGACTTCGATCACGCGATTGCCGGCTGGATCATCGAGAGTGCTGGTTTGTCGGCTGACCTCGATCCGGGCGCGCAACGTCATTTGCTGCAAACCGCCTGTGCGGCCAAAGAAGCCCTCACCAATGCCTCGTCCGTCGAAGTTGCTTACGGCGACTGGAAAGCCGAACTGAGCCGTGAAGCCTTCAATGCGCTGATCGAGCCGATGGTTGCCCGCAGCCTGAAAGCCTGCCGCCGCGCAGTGCGAGATTCCGGTGTTGAGCTGGAAGAAGTGCACGCAGTGGTTATGGTTGGCGGCTCGACCCGTGTACCTCGCGTCCGCGAAGCCGTGGCTGAAGCCTTCGGTCGCCAGCCTCTGACTGAAATCGACCCGGATCAAGTGGTGGCCATCGGTGCCGCGATCCAGGCCGATACCCTGGCTGGCAACAAGCGTGACGGCGAAGAACTGCTGCTGCTTGACGTGATTCCATTGTCCCTGGGGCTGGAAACCATGGGCGGCCTGATGGAGAAGGTGATTCCGCGCAACACCACCATCCCGGTTGCCCGCGCCCAGGACTTCACGACGTACAAAGATGGCCAGTCGGCCATGGCGATCCATGTGTTGCAGGGTGAGCGCGAGCTGATCAGCGATTGCCGTTCCCTGGCGCGCTTTGAATTGCGTGGTATCCCGTCGATGGTGGCGGGTGCGGCGAAGATTCGCGTGACCTTCCAGGTCGATGCCGATGGTCTGCTGAGTGTTTCGGCCCGTGAACTGGGCTCGGGCGTCGAGGCGAGCATTCAGGTCAAGCCGTCCTACGGCCTGACGGACGGTGAAATCGCCAAGATGCTCAAGGATTCGTTCCAGCACGCCAACGATGACAAGGTCGCCCGCGTACTGCGTGAGCAGCAGGTCGATGCCCAGCGCCTGATCGAAGCGGTGCAAGCCGCCCTCGATGCCGACGGCGAGCGTTTGCTCGACGCCGAAGAGCGTATGGTCATCGAGCTGCAGATGCAGGAATTGACCGAACTGATGAAAGGTACCGATGGTTTTGCCATCGAGCAGCAGACCAAGCGTCTGTCGCAAGTGACCGATGCCTTTGCTGCCCGCCGCCTGGACTCGACGGTGAAAGCCGCGCTGGCGGGGCGCAACCTGAACGAGATTGAGGAATAACGATGCCGCAGGTCATTTTTCTGCCACACGATAAGTTTTGCCCTGAAGGCATGGTTGTGGAGGCTGAGCCCGGTACATCGATTCTCGATTTGGCGCATGAACACCACATTGAGATGGAAAGTGCCTGTGGCGGTGTCTGTGCCTGCACTACCTGCCACTGCATCATCCGCGAAGGTTTTGACTCGCTGGAAGAAGCGGACGAGCTGGAAGAAGACTTTCTTGATCGGGCCTGGGGTCTGGAAGCGCAATCGCGTCTCGGTTGCCAGGCAATCGTCGGGAATGAAGACCTGACCGTCGAAATTCCGAAATACTCGCTCAATCACGCAGCCGAAGCGCCGCACTGATTCAAGGAATTGTCATGAGTCTCAAGTGGACTGATGTGCTGGAAATCGCGATCCAGCTCGCTGAAAGCAAGCCTGATGTTGACCCTATGGCGGTCAACTTCGTCGATCTGCGTAAGTGGGTGATGGAATTGCCCGAATTCGACGACAAGCCTGAGCATTGTGGCGAAAAGATCCTGGAGGCCATTCAGGCCCACTGGATCGAAGAACGCGACTGAGCCACGCTGCAGGTTAGGCAATACCCAAGAACCCGCGTATAATTCGCGGGTTTAATTTTTCACAAATTACCGTTTCTGGAGTTACACCATGGCAGTTCAACGTACTTTCTCCATCATCAAGCCTGACGCTGTTGCAAAAAACGTCATCGGCGAGATCACCACTCGTTTCGAAAAAGCAGGCCTGCGCGTTGTAGCTTCGAAACTGAAGCAACTGTCCAAAGCTGAAGCTGAAGGCTTCTACGCTGAGCACAGCGCTCGTGGTTTCTTCGGCGACCTGGTTGCTTTCATGATCTCCGGTCCTGTTGTTGTTCAGGTTCTGGAAGGCGAAAACGCTATCGCTCTGAACCGTGAGCTGATGGGCGCTACCAACCCTAAAGAAGCTGCAGCTGGCACCATCCGTGCTGACTTCGCTGACTCCATCGACGCCAACGCTGTACACGGTTCGGACTCCGAAGCCGCTGCTGCTCGCGAAATCTCGTACTTCTTCGCAGCTACTGAAGTAACCACTCGCTAAGCATTGGCTTAAGAGTGAAGGTGAATCCATGACTACATCGACTGTAAAAACCAACCTGCTGGGTCTGACTCAACAGGAAATGGAAAAATTCTTCGACTCAATCGGGGAGAAGCGTTTCCGTGCCGGTCAGGTAATGAAATGGATTCACCACCTTGGCGTCGATGATTTCGACGCCATGACGAACGTCAGCAAGGCCTTGCGCGACAAGCTCAAGGCTATTGCCGAAGTTCGCGGTCCCGAAGTTGTCAGCGAGGACATCTCCACCGACGGCACCCGCAAATGGGTGGTGCGCGTGGCGTCCGGCAGCTGCGTCGAGACCGTGTACATTCCCCAGGGCAAACGCGGCACTTTGTGCGTTTCGTCCCAGGCAGGCTGTGCCCTGGATTGCAGTTTCTGCTCCACCGGCAAGCAAGGTTTCAACAGCAACCTCACCGCCGCCGAAGTCATCGGCCAGGTGTGGATTGCCAACAAATCGTTCGGCAGCATCCCGGCGACCGCCGACCGTGCCATCACCAACGTGGTGATGATGGGCATGGGTGAGCCGCTGCTGAACTTCGACAACGTCGTGGCCGCCATGCATCTGATGATGGATGACCTGGGCTACGGGATTTCCAAGCGCCGCGTGACCCTGTCCACTTCGGGCGTGGTGCCGATGATCGATGAGCTGTCCAAGCACATCGACGTCTCCCTGGCGTTGTCGCTGCACGCACCAAACGACGCATTGCGTAACCAATTGGTGCCGATCAACAAGAAATATCCGCTTAAGATGCTGCTCGAGTCGTGCCAGCGCTACATGTCGTCCCTGGGCGAAAAACGCGTGCTGACCATCGAGTACACCTTGCTCAAGGACATCAACGACAAGGTTGAACATGCCGTTGAGATGATCGAGTTGCTCAAGAACATCCCGTGCAAGATCAACTTGATTCCGTTCAACCCGTTCCCGCATTCCGGTTACGAGCGTCCGAGCAACAACGCGATTCGTCGTTTCCAGGATCAGCTTCACCATGCTGGCTTCAACGTTACCGTCCGCACCACCCGTGGTGAAGACATCGATGCCGCATGCGGTCAATTGGTAGGGCAGGTGCTGGATCGCACCCGTCGTAGCGAGCGTTATATCGCCGTGCGCGAGTTGAGCGCCGAAAACGATATCGCACAGAACGCTGCGAACAATAATTAAGAGAGGATCTCTATGTCCCTGCGCTTCGCGCTGCTGTTGCTGTGGGCCAGCCTGTGTGCTGGTTGTGTCCTGTCGGGCGACTTCAACCCGATGAAGACCAGCAAGGGCCGTGATGAAGCGCGTGCCGCTTACGTGCAGCTGGGCCTGGGGTACTTGCAGCAAGGCATGACCGAGCGCGCCAAGGTTCCGCTGAAGAAAGCGCTGGAGCTGGATGAATCCGACCCGGATGCCAACGCGGCGCTTGGGTTGGTGTTCCAGGCCGAGATGGAACCGGAACTGGCGGACCAGCATTTTCGCAAGGCGCTGTCCTCTCGTCCCACCGGTGCACGAATCCTGAACAATTACGGTAGTTTTCTTTACGAAGAAAAGCGTTACAAAGAGGCCTACGAGCGCTTCGAACAAGCGGCCGCCGATACCTTGTATCCTGAGCGTTCTCGGGTGTTCGAGAGCCTTGGGATGACCGCTTCGAAGCTTGGCCAGCGTGAACTGGCCCAGCAGCAACTGGAAAAAGCCCTGCGTTTGAATCGCCAACAGCCACGGGCATTGCTGGAAATGGCTGAGTTGTCGTTCGAAGACAGGCATTATGTGCCCGCGCGTGACTATTACGACCGTTTTAGCCTGCTGACCGAACAAAATGCACGTAGTCTATTGCTCGGCGTTCGGCTGGCAAAAGTGTTTGAAGATCGCGACAAGGCCGCCAGTTTTGGCCTGCAATTAAAACGACTCTATCCCGGTACGCCGGAATATCAGCAATACCTGTCGGAGCAATGATGAAAGCGGCGCATCCCGAAGTTGTAGCAGCGAATCGCGTTAACCCCGGTGAGACTTTGCGCCAGGCCCGCGAAAGCAATGGCTGGTCGCTGGCCGAAGTGGCCCTCAAGCTCAACCTCACCGTCAATTCCCTGAGCAATCTGGAAGCCGGCGCTTTCGACAAGCTGCCTGGGCATACCTTTGCTCGCGGTTACATCCGCGCGTATGCCAAGTTGCTGGGCATGGATCAAACCGTGCTGGTTCAGCAATTCGACCAATCCACCGGCACCGATTCCCAGGGTAGCAGCGTTCACAGCCTGGGTCGCATCGAAGAGCCGGTCCGGGTTTCCCATACCATTTTGCGCATTGTCAGCCTGCTGTTGCTGATCGCAGTGATTGGCGGTGGTTTTATCTGGTGGCAGGATCAAACGTCATCGCGCACCAAGGACCAGGTCAGCCTGAGCCCGGAGCACGTTGAAGTCGAAGGCGCCGACGGTACCACCCAGATCCATCCGCTGGACGAGCCGGAAGACCAGGCCGTCGCGGAAGGTCAGGCCGAAGGCAGCACCACTGCGCTCGCGTTGCCGCAAGCCGAAACCTCGGCTGAGGCACCGGCCGAAGCGGCACCGATCACGCCGACCGCACCCGTTGCAGCACCGGCCGCTCCGGCACCGGCGGCTCCGGTTCACAGCACTGCTCCGGCTGTCGCGGCGCCTGCGGCCCCAACGCTGGCGGCTCCTGTTGTTTCGGCTCCGCCTGCAACCGCTTCCGTGACGCCGACCATCCCCGCTCCAGCCGCTGCTCCAGTTGCCGGCCAGGGCCAGGTTCAACTGCAATTCACCGCCGATTGCTGGACGCAAGTGACCGATGGCACCGGCAAGGTGCTGTTGAGCGGCCTCAAGCGTAAGGGTGAAAGCGTTTCCGTCAGCGGCAAGCCGCCATTTGCCGTGCGCCTGGGCTTCGCTCGTGGCGCGCAGGTCAGCTACAACGGGCAGGTGGTTGATGTCGCTCCGTTCACCAGTGGCGAGACTGCTCGCCTGAAGTTGGGTCAATAAGTCATGCACGGCGAATCTCCAATCAAACGTCGCGAATCCCGCAAGATCTGGGTCGGTAACGTCCCGGTTGGCGGCGATGCGCCTATCGCTGTGCAGAGCATGACCAACAGCGATACCAATGATGTGGCGGCCACGGTCGCCCAGATCAACCGGCTGGAAGCAGCTGGCGTCGATATCGTGCGCATTTCCGTGCCGGACATGGACGCCGCCGAAGCTTTCGGCAAGATCAAGCAACTGGTCAAAGTGCCGTTGGTGGCCGACATCCATTTCGACTACAAGATCGCGTTGCGGGTAGCCGAGCTGGGCGTTGATTGCCTGCGGATCAACCCGGGCAATATCGGTCGCGAAGACCGCGTGCGTGCGGTGGTCGATGCCGCCCGTGATCGCGGGATTCCGATCCGCATCGGCGTCAACGCCGGTTCCCTGGAAAAAGACCTGCAAAAGAAATACGGCGAGCCGACCCCGGCTGCGCTGGTCGAGTCCGCCTTGCGTCACGTCGAGCACCTTGAACGCCTGAATTTCCAGGACTTCAAGGTCAGCGTGAAGGCCTCCGACGTGTTCATGGCCGTCGAAGCTTACCGCCTGCTGGCCAAGGAAATCGTCCAGCCGCTGCACCTGGGCATCACCGAAGCGGGTGGCTTGCGTTCAGGCACAGTGAAATCCGCCGTGGGCCTCGGTATGCTGCTCGCCGAAGGGATTGGCGATACTATCCGCATCTCGTTGGCGGCTGACCCGGTCGAGGAAGTGAAAGTCGGCTACGACATTCTCAAGTCCCTGCACCTGCGTTCCCGTGGCATCAACTTCATCGCCTGCCCGAGCTGCTCGCGGCAGAACTTCGATGTGGTCAAAACCATGAACGAACTGGAAGGGCGCCTCGAAGACCTGCTGGTGCCGCTGGATGTGGCGGTCATCGGTTGTGTGGTCAACGGGCCGGGTGAAGCCAAGGAAGCCCATATCGGCTTGACCGGCGGCACGCCGAACCTGATTTACATCGACGGCAAGCCGTCGCAGAAACTGACGAATGACAATCTGGTGGATGAGCTTGAACGCTTGATCCGCCAGAAAGCGGCCGAGAAGGTCGAGGCTGATGCAGCGGTAATCGCTCGCGGCTAAGCCGGACTGAAGCGCCGAACGAATTTAAGGATTTAAAGTGAGCAAGTCTCTGCAAGCCATTCGTGGCATGAACGACATCCTGCCCGAACAGACTCCCCTGTGGCGTCATTTCGAGGGCACCGTTTCGCGTCTGCTGGATAACTACGGTTACAAGCAGATCCGCATGCCGATCGTCGAGTTCACCGAGCTGTTCAAGCGCTCCATCGGTGAAGTGACCGATATCGTCGAAAAAGAGATGTACACCTTCGACGACCGTAACGGCGATTCCCTGACCCTGCGCCCTGAAGGCACGGCGGCCTGTGTGCGTGCGGTGCTCGAGCACGGCATCACCGGCGGTGGCCAGGTGCAGAAACTCTGGTACATCGGCCCGATGTTTCGTCACGAACGTCCGCAGAAAGGCCGTTATCGCCAGTTCCACCAGATCGGTGTCGAGGTGTTCAACCTCGATGGTCCGGACATCGATGCCGAGCTGATCGTTCTGACCTGGCGCCTGTGGGGCGAGCTGGGTATCCGCGATGCGGTCAAGCTCGAGCTCAACAGCCTGGGCACCAGCGAATCCCGCGGTCGTTATCGCGAAGCGCTGGTCGAGTTCCTTTCGGCGCACCTGGACAAACTGGACGAAGACAGCCAGCGCCGTCTGAAGACGAACCCTTTGCGGGTGCTGGACACCAAGAACGCCGACACTCAAGCGATCCTGGTCGACGCGCCGAAAATGGCCGACTACCTCGACGATGAATCCCGCGTGCACTTCGAGGGCCTCAAGGCTCGTCTCGACGCCGCCGGCATTCCTTATGTGATCAACCCGAAGCTGGTTCGCGGGCTCGATTACTACAGCAAGACCGTTTTCGAATGGGTCACCGACAAGCTGGGCGCCCAGGGCACTGTGTGTGCCGGTGGTCGTTACGACGGTCTGGTGGAGCAGATGGGCGGCAAGCCGACCCCGGGCGTTGGTTTCGCCATGGGCATCGAGCGTCTGGTGCTGCTGCTGGAAACCCTGGCGCAGATCCCGGAAGAGATCTCCCGTCAGGTCGACGTCTATCTCTGCGCATTCGGCGAGGCTGCCGAGCTGGCGGCCCTGACGTTGAGCGAGAAGGTTCGCGATCAATTGCCAAACCTGCGCCTGCAGATCAATGCCGGCGCCGGAAGCTTCAAAAGCCAGTTCAAGAAAGCCGACAAGAGCGGTGCGCTATATGCGCTGATCCTCGGTGACGACGAAATGGCCCAGCAAGTGGTAGGTTTCAAACCCCTGCGTGGCCAGGGCGAACAACAAAGCATTGCCTGGGATGCGCTTGCTGCACACCTGGCCACCTGCGTCGTGCAGGGTTGAAGCTGTCAAACAGCCGATTTAGCGATTAAGGAGTATTGGGGTGTCGAGTACCGAAGACGAACAGCTGGCGGATTTGAAGGACTGGTGGTCACGCAACGGCAAGCCCCTGGTTACTGGTGGCCTGTTGGCGCTGGTCATCGTGTTCGGCTGGCAGGCCTTTCACAAGTATCAGAACAATCAGGCGCAAGGCGCTTCGATGCTCTATCAGCAATTGCTCGAAACCACGCTGACCCCTGACGGCAAACCCGATGCAGCGCGCGTTTCGGACCTGGCAGCCAAGCTCAACAGCGAGTTCGGCGGCACGGCTTACGCGCAGTACGGCAGCCTGTTCGTGGCGAAAGTCGCGGTCGACGCCGGCAAGCTGGATGATGCAGCCACCGAGCTGAATGCCATTGTTGCCAAACCGGCGAACCCGGCGCTGGGCGAGATTGCCCGTCAGCGTCTGGCGCAGGTACTGGCCGCGCAGAACAAGGCTGACGAAGCTTTGAAACTGCTCGACGGCGACGCAGACAAAGCCTTCCTGGCCACTCGCGAAGAACTCAAGGGCGACCTGCTGGTGCAGCTGGGTCGTACCGACGAAGCCAACGCAGCGTATCAAAAAGCCAAGGCGGCACTGTCGGATGAAGCGGCGGTCGGCGGCCTACAAATCAAGCTGGACGATCTGGCTAAAGGGGATGCGTGACGTGATCCGTTGGAAACATGCAGCATTGCTGGCTCTGGCCGTTTTGGCCGCGGGTTGCAGCAGCAACAGCAAAAAAGAATTGCCACCGGCCGAGCTGGTCGACTTCAAGGAAGAAGTGGTTCTGCACAAGCAGTGGAGCCGTTCTATCGGTGATGGTCAGGGCGAAAGCTACAACATGCTGGTTCCGGCAATCGATGGCGATACCATCTATGCCGCCGACGTCACCGGTGTGGTGATGGCGATGGACCGCAGCAATGGCGACGTCAAGTGGAAGAAAGATCTCGAACTGCCTGTTTCCGGCGCCGTAGGCGTGGGTTACGGTCTGCTCACGATCGGTACGCTGAAGGGCGAAATCGTTGCGCTGGACGCCATCAACGGTGAAGAGAAATGGCGCGCTCGCGTGTCCAGTGAAGTACTCGCACCACCGGCCAACAACGGTGACGTGGTTGTGGTTCAGACTCAGGATGACCGTCTGATCGGCCTGGATGCCGCCACCGGCAACCAGCGCTGGTTGTACGACAGCACTCCGGCAGTCCTGACCCTGCGCGGCACCAGTGCGCCGATCGTGACCAACCGCCTTGCGGTGGCTGGCCTGTCGACCGGTAAAGTGGTTGCTCTGGATATTTCCAACGGCGTGCCGGTGTGGGAGCAGCGTGTAGCGATTCCACAAGGTCGCTCGGAGCTGGAGCGTGTTGTCGATATCGACGGTGGCTTGCTGCTGTCCGGCGAGACACTGTACGTCGCCAGCTATCAGGGTCGCGTTGCGGCACTGGACCTGCAAAGCGGTCGTCAGCTCTGGCAGCGTGATGCTTCCAGCTATGCCGGCGTCGCCCAGGGTTTCGGCAACGTATACGTGAGCCTGTCTTCGGGCACCGTTGAAGGCGTCGACGAGCGTTCCACCACAGCCTTGTGGAGCAACGATTCGCTGGCCCGCCGTCAACTGTCGGCTCCGGAAGTGTTTTCGAGTTACGTTGCAGTCGGTGACCTGGAAGGTTACCTGCACCTGCTGAGTCAGGTGGACGGCCGTTTCGTCGGCCGTGAGCGCATCGACAGCGACGGCCTTCGTGCCCGTCCGCTGGTGGTGGGTGACACGATTTATGTCTATGGCAACAGCGGCAAACTGGAAGCCCTGACCATTAAGTAACGACTATGCTTGGGTTTTAACTGTAGGAGCGAGCATGCTCGCGATGGTCGCCAACGAAAACGGTGGCTTCCTGGATAAACGCGGTGTCCATGCGTTTTTCGCGAGCCGGGCTCGCTCCTACAGGTACGTGCCCTGGGATGGTCCCGAGCACCAGCCGCTGCCTCGCAGCGGCTTTTGTATTTTCTGAAATAACGAAGTGGAGAGCCGCATGGTTCCCGTAATCGCCCTGGTGGGTCGACCGAACGTCGGCAAGTCCACCTTGTTCAACCGCCTGACCAGGACTCGCGACGCTATCGTCGGCGACTTGTCCGGTCTGACCCGTGATCGCCAATACGGTGAGGCCAAGTGGCAAGGGCGTTCCTACATTCTGGTCGACACCGGCGGTATCTCCGGTGACGAGCACGGTATGGACGAAAAAATGGCCGAGCAGTCGCTGCTGGCCATTGAAGAAGCCGATGTCGTTCTGTTCCTGGTAGATGCCAAGGCCGGTTTCACCGCCGCCGACCAGATGATCGCCGAGCATTTGCGCAAACGTAACAAGCGTTCTTACGTAGTGGCCAACAAGGTCGACAACATCGACCCGGAAATGGCCCGCGCTGAATTCGCCCCGTTGGGCATGGGCCACGCGATCCCGATCGCCGGTGCTCACGGCCGTGGCATCACCCAGATGCTGGAAATCGCCCTGAGCGACTTCCCGAAAGACGAAGAAGAGCCGGAAGACGGCGAAGAAGAGATCGTTGCCGAAGGTGAGGAAGCCAAGCGCATTCCTGGCCCAAGCGAAAAAGACGGGATCAAGATCGCCATCATCGGTCGTCCGAACGTGGGCAAGTCGACCCTGGTCAACCGCATGCTCGGCGAAGACCGGGTGATCGTGTATGACCAACCCGGCACTACCCGCGACAGTATCTACATCCCGTTCGAGCGTAACGACGAGAAGTACACGCTGATCGACACCGCCGGTGTGCGCAAGCGCGGCAAGATCCACGAGGAAGTTGAAAAGTTCTCCGTGGTCAAAACCCTGCAAGCGATCAAAGACGCCAACGTGGTGATCTTTGTGATGGACGCCCGCGAAGGCGTGGTGGACCACGACCTCAACCTGCTGGGCTTTGCCATTGAGTCGGGTCGTGCACTGGTCATCGCGATCAACAAGTGGGACGGCATGACGCCGAGCGAGCGTGACTTCGTGAAGGTCGAGCTGCAACGTCGCCTGTTCTTCGTTGACTACGCCGACATCCACTTCATCTCGGCGCTGCACGGCACTGGCGTGGGTAACCTCTACGCTTCCGTACAGAATTCGTTCAAGTCCGCGGTCACCCGCTGGCCGACGAACCGCCTGACCCAGATCCTGGAAGATGCGGTTGGCGAGCACGCACCGCCGATGGTCAACAACCGTCGGATCAAGCTGCGTTATGCGCACTTGGGTGGCGCGAACCCGCCGATTATCGTGATTCACGGTAACCAGATCGAGAAGGTGCCGAAGTCTTACGTGCGTTACCTGGAAAACACTTACCGTCGTGTGCTCAAGCTGGTTGGTACGCCGATCCGCATTGAGTTCAAGGGCGGCGAGAACCCGTATGAAGGCAACAAGAACTCGCTCACCGACCGTCAGGTCAACAAGAAGCGTCGCTTGATGTCGCACCACAAGAAAGCCGACAAGAAGCGCCGCGACAAGCGTTGATTCGCAGCTGCCCACTTTTTTATGTGGGCTTCTGTGGCGAGGGAGCTTGCTCCCGCTCGACTGCGCAGCAGTCGCAAACCCAGCCGCCCCGTTCTACCCGAACGATCTCGGTTAATAATGGGACCGCTTCGCGGTCCAGCGGGAGCAAGCTCCCTCGCCACAGGTTATGCAGTGAATGGTTTAAGAGAAGGGCGCCCATTGGCGCCCTTTTTTTATGGGCGCCGTATGGGCTATTCTCGGGCTCTCCCGCGCCGCCGTTAGAGCCGGGTGCAGAGCAGGGATTCATTGATGATCACCAGTAAGCTGCCGAATGTCGGCATTACCATCTTCACTCAGATGTCGCAGCTCGCGGCGCAAACCGGCGCGCTCAATCTGTCGCAGGGCTTCCCTGATTTCGATGCCCCGCAAGCCTTGTGTGACGCGGTCGGTCGTCACGTTGCCAACGGCCATAATCAATATTCGCCGATGACCGGCCTGCCGGCGCTGCGTCAGCAAGTGTCGGCGAAGATCGCCCGCAGCTATGGTGTGCATGTCGACGCTGACCACGAAGTGACCATCACGCCGGGCGCGACCCAGGCGATCTTCTGTGCGATCCAGGCCGTTATCCACAGCGGCGACGAAGTGATTGTTTTTGACCCGTGCTATGACAGCTATGAACCGTCGGTGGAACTGGCAGGCGGTCGCTGCGTGCATGTGCAGCTCGGGCTGGATGATTTCTCGATCGATTTCCAGAAACTGGCAGACGCCATCACGCCACGCACGCGGATGATCGTCATCAACTCGCCGCACAACCCCAGTGGGGCGCTGATCAGCCGCGCCGAACTGGATCAGCTGGCGGACTTGATTCGCGACCGCGACATCTATCTGGTCAGCGACGAAGTCTATGAACACCTGGTATTCGACGGCGTACCTCACGTCAGTGTACTGAATCATGAAGAGCTGTATCAGCGTGCGTTTGTGGTCAGTTCGTTCGGCAAGACTTACCACGTTACCGGCTGGAAAACCGGGTATGTGGTCGCACCGCCTGCCCTGACGGCAGAACTGCGCAAGGTCCACCAATACGTCAGTTTCTGCGGCGTGACGCCGTTGCAATATGCGCTGGCCGATTTCATGGCCGCGCACCCGGAGCATGTGGAAGAGCTGCCAGCGTTCTATCAGACCAAGCGTGACCTGTTCTGCGATTTGCTGGCGCCCTCGCGTTTCAGTTTTACCCGCGTGACCGGGACCTATTTCCAGTTGGTCGATTACTCGCAGATCCGCCCTGACCTCAACGACGTCGACATGGCCCTGTGGATGACCCGCGAACACGGCGTGGCCAGCATTCCCATTTCCGTTTTCTACCAGACACCCCCCGAAGGCCAGCGCCTGGTGCGACTGTGCTTCGCCAAACGCGAGGAGACCCTGCGTGAAGCAGCGGAAAAACTATGCGTGATCTGAGTGCACTGCCCAACCTGAACGTCGCACTGATCCAGACCACGCTGGCGTGGCACGACCGTCAGGCCAACCTCGAGCATTTCGAGCAATTGCTGGAACAGGCCCGTGGCGCTGACCTGATCATCCTGCCGGAGATGTTCACCACCGGTTTCTCCATGGAGTCCGAGACGCTCGCCGAGCCGGAAAACGGCCCGACGAGCAAGTGGCTGCGGGTTCAGGCTGCGAAGCTCAATGCAGTCATTACCGGCAGCGTAATCATCCAGGCCGCTGATGGCAGCCATCGCAATCGCCTGTTGTGGGCGCGACCGGACGGCGAAGTCATGCATTACGACAAGCGCCATCTGTTCCGCATGGCCGGCGAACACAACCACTACACCCCGGGCGAGCGGCAGGTGCAGTTCGAACTCAAGGGCTGGCGGGTACGGCCGCTGATTTGCTACGACCTGCGTTTCCCGGTGTGGAGTCGTGATGCCCAGGACACTGACCTGCTTCTCTACACCGCCAACTGGCCGGGCGCACGGCGTCAGCACTGGAACCGTTTGCTGCCGGCGCGGGCGATCGAGAACCTGTGCTATGTGGTCGCGGTGAACCGTATTGGCACCGATGGCAAAGGCTTTGCCTACACCGGTGACAGCCAGGTGCTGGACTTCCAGGGTGAGACGTTGCTCAGCGCGGGTGAGGCGGACGGGGTGTTTCAGGTGGTGCTGGATGCGGCGGAACTGGCGGCGTATCGCACGCGGTTTCCAGCGAATCTGGATGCGGATACTTTCGAGTTCACCTGAGATTTTTGCCGCCTGACAAGGCCGCATCGCGAGCAGGCTCGCTCCCACAGTGGATTGTTGTCGTAAACAAAATTCGTGTTCGACGAAGATCCACTGTGGGAGTGAGCCTGCTCGCGATGCGGCTTTCAAGAACACCGCAAAAACAGCAGGCAAACAAAAAGGCCCCAAGGTTCTCACCAAGGGGCCTTTTGCATTTCAGCGAACGCTTACGCCGCTTTCGCTTCCGGCTGGCTCAGGGAGCGGTTCAGCGCGCTGAACAGGGCCTTGAAGCTGGCGGTGGTGATGTTTTCATCGATGCCAACGCCGTGCACCGCACGCTCACCGTTCACGCGCAGCTCAATGTAGGCCGCCGCCTTGGCATTGGTGCCTGCGCCGATGGCGTGTTCGTTGTAGTCCATGATTTCCACCGGGACTGGCAAACCGGCCACCAGGGCTTCCAGGGCACCGTTGCCCTTGCCGCGCCAGTGCAGGTTGGTTTCGCCCTGGCCTTGGCCGGACACTTCCACTTCCACGGCACTGTGACCGTTTTCTTCCTGCAGGCGATGGCTGACCAGCGCATACGGAGTGTTGGCCTGCAGGTACTCGCTGTGAAGCAGCGCGTGGATCTGCTGGGCGGTCATTTCCAGCCCCAGGCGATCGGTTTCACGCTGCACGACCTGGCTGAACTCGATCTGCATGCGACGCGGCAAGTTGATGCCGTATTCCTGTTCCAGCAGGTAAGCGATGCCGCCTTTGCCCGACTGGCTGTTGACGCGGATCACTGCCTCGTAGCTGCGACCGATGTCGGCCGGGTCGATCGGCAAGTACGGCACTTCCCACAACGCATCCGGTTTCTGCTGGGCGAAGCCCTTGCGGATGGCGTCCTGGTGGGAGCCGGAGAACGCGGTGTGAACCAGGTCGCCGACATACGGGTGACGTGGATGCACCTGGATCTGGTTGCATTCCTCGACGACTTTGCGCACGCCGTCGATGTCGGAGAAGTCCAGCTCTGGGTGAACGCCCTGGGTGTAGAGGTTCAGTGCCACGGTCACGAGGTCGACGTTACCGGTGCGCTCGCCGTTACCGAACAGGCAGCCTTCGACACGGTCAGCGCCGGCCATCAGACCCAACTCGGTGGCGGCAACGCCAGTACCACGGTCGTTGTGGGTGTGCAGGCTAATGATCACGCTGTCACGACGGTTGATGTGACGGCCGAACCATTCGATCTGGTCGGCGTAGATGTTCGGGGTGGCGCATTCGACGGTCGCTGGCAAATTGAGGATCATCTTGTGCTCAGGCGTCGGGTTCCAGACTTCGATCACCGCGTCGCAGACTTCCTTGGCGAACTCCAGTTCGGTGGCGCTGAAGGTTTCCGGCGAGTACTCGAAGGTCCACTGGGTTTCCGGCTGCTGGGCGGCGTATTTGACGAACAGCTTGGCCGCGCTCACGGCGATTTCCTTGATCCCGTCCTTGTCCTGGTTGAAGACAATGCGACGGAAGGAAGGGGAGGTGGCGTTGTACAGGTGAACGATGGCTTTCTTCGCCCCACGCAGGGATTCGAAGGTACGCGCGATCAGGTCTTCACGGCCCTGGGTCAGCACCTGAATGGTGGTGTCGTCCGGGATGTGGTTGCCTTCGATCAAGGTGCGCACGAAGTCAAAGTCGGTTTGCGAGGCGGCCGGGAAAGACGCTTCGATTTCTTTCACGCCGACCTGCACCAGGGTTTTCCAGAAGCGCAGTTTCTTGACCGCATCCATCGGCTCGATCAGCGACTGGTTGCCGTCACGAAGGTCGGAGCTGCACCAGATTGGCGCTGCAGTGATGGTCTTCGATGGCCAGGTGCGATCCGGGATATCAATGGTCGGGAATGCGCGGTATTTCGAAGACGGGTCTTTGAGCATGCTCATCGGGAAATCCTTATTGTGTGGGCCGAAAAAAGGCGGCCTGCCGGTGGATCAAATGTTCTTGGGGAAAAGCGTGGGGCGAGGCATCGCAATTCAGCCCGGCAGTCGTGCGCTGACGAGGCACAGGCTGCGGTGCTGGCGAAGCTGAATGAGGGTGTGAGAGGTTTTCATGCCTTCAACCCTAACCTTGGGGGGAAAGGATGGCAAGCAGTCGAAAAAAATTGAGAGGAATACCCGTATAGCCCATTTAATCGAGATTTTATTGCTCTTTTCGATAGCGATCGTTTTTATGTTTGCGCGAGGTTTGAACCGTGCGCAATTCAAGACTTTGAATTGTTGGTTCCATCAGCAGAGCTATTCTTAAAGCCTAGACAAGACGGCCGTCAGGCAGGAGTCGGCGATGAACGAGTCGGACTGGAAGCGCTACAGCGCGTTGCGCCCCGTGGCCCATGAGCGGATGTGTGTCCAGATCATGGAAAAAGTCGAACGAACGGTACTGGATAAAACCCTGGAGCCTTATGACCGGATAGAAGCCAGTGAAGAGCTGCTCAAGGCGGGGCAAAAGGAGCTGTATTGGGCGTTTGGTGTGTTCAGGTTTTCACGGCATGAGGCTGGCTCGCACTTGCTCGGGCTGTGTGCGCGGGAATTGATCACGGCAGAGGAGTTGAGCGGGTTTTCGGCGGAAACGCAGGAGTGGGTCAGGCACTGTTTAGCGGATCGCGAAGTCCATGGGATTGAGGATCTGGAGGCGGAATAGGCGGTGTCAGTTATGCCGCCATCGCGAGCAGGCTCACTCCCACAGTGGATTGTTGTCGTAAACAAAATTAATGTTTGACGAAGATCTAATATGGGAGTGAGCCTGCTCGCGATGGGGCGCCATAAGCCCCACAAAAGGTTAAGGCTGAAACGCCCCGATAAAAATCGCCGGATCCACCCGCGCATCATTCAGGCTGATATTCCAGTGCATATGCGGCCCGGTCGCACGACCAGTCGAGCCCACCTTGCCGACAACTCCGCCACGGGCCAGTTGCTGCCCCACCTTCACGTCAATCTTCGACATGTGGCAAAACATGCTGATAAAGCCCTGCCCATGGTCGACAAACACCGTGTTGCCATTGAAGAAGTAGTTGCCGATCAAAATTACCTTACCCGCCGCCGGGGTCTTGATCGGCGTCCCGGCGCCCACGGCGAAATCCAGGCCTGAGTGGGGATTGCGCTCTTCACCATTGAAGAATCGGCGCACGCCGAACTTGCTCGACAACGGCCCGTTGACCGGTTTGTCCAGCAGCAGGTTGCTCGGTGTATTCGGGCTGAACGTGCGATAGGCGGCAATCTGCTCGGCCAGTTCGCGCTCGATGCGCTTGAGATTCTCCGGGTCTGGATTGACCTGTTGCGTGTTTTTCAAGGTGATGCGCTGTTCCGGATACTTTTTGTTGCCAACCGTGAAACTCAGGTTACGGCCGCCGCTGCTGATGGACTGGGCCCCCGGTTTAACCGTCAAGGGCACGCCGACAATCGCCAGCCAGTTGCTCTGTTCCTTGACCACCAGCACCGGTTTGCCCTGATAACTGGCTTTTGGCGCCTGAGCGGAAGTGCCCAGGTCCACGACCGCCACGCCACCGGGCACCGGTTTGTTCAACAGGCGGGTGATGTAGCTGTCGGCGTGGGCGTTGAAGGTCAGGCACAGCAACAAAAGCGGAGCTAGAAAACGCGGCATGAATCAATCCAGTAAAGATAGGGTGACGGGCGTCAGGTGATTGTCTTCGACCCGAACGTGCAGTTCGCCTTCACCCAGCTTGGCTTTCAGGCGTTGGCCCGTGTGGGTTTGCTCTGCACTGCGGATCGCGTTGCCGCGTTCATCCAGCAGAATGCTGTAGCCACGGCCAAGAGTCGCCAACGGGCTGACCACTTGCAGCGTCTGCACCTGGCTTTGCAATTGCAGGCGACGGGATTTCAGGCCTTCGCGCATGGCTCGGGGCAGGCGTTCGGCGAGGCTGTCGAGGCGCTGGCGCAGCAGGGCCAGTTGTCGTCCCGGATGCTGCCCGGCGAGGCGCGTTTCCAGACGAATCAGCCGTTCACGCCGGGTATTGAGGCTGCGTTCGAAGGCGCGGCGCATGCGCATGTCCAGGTCATCCAGACGCTGCGCTTGCTGGCGCAGTCGTTCACCGGGATGGCGCAGGCGACGAGAGATACCTTCCAGGCGCAAGCGATCCCGCATCAATCGGTCGCGGATCCGCATCACCAGCCGTCGATGCAGGCTCTCGACCCGGCGAACCAGGTCGCTCGAATCCGGCGCGAGCAGTTCGGCCGCGGCGGACGGTGTCGGGGCGCGAACGTCGGCCACGAAGTCGCTGATCGATACGTCGGTTTCATGGCCGACGGCGCTGACAATCGGCGTCACGCAGGCATCCACGGCACGGGCCACGGCTTCTTCGTTGAAACACCAGAGGTCTTCGAGCGAGCCGCCGCCACGGGCCAGGATCAGCGCGTCGAAACCACGGGCGTCTGCCAGTTTCAGCGCACGGACAATCTGCGCGGTGGCCTCGCGACCCTGCACGGCGGTGGGGATCAGCGTCAGCTGCACTTGCGGTGCGCGGCGACGGAACACGCTGATGATGTCGCGGATCACCGCGCCCGTGGGCGAGCTGATGATCCCGATGCGTTGCGGATGCGCCGGCAGCGGCACTTTGCGCTCGGCACTGAACAGGCCTTCTGCGCTGAGTTTTTCTTTCAGGGCATCGAACGCCAGGCGCAGCGCGCCGTCACCGGCGGGCTCCACGGTGTCGAGGATCAACTGGTAGTCGCCACGGCCCTCGAACAGCGAGACCTTGCCGCGCACCTTGACCGCCAGGCCATCCTTCAGCGCCTGACGAACCCGCGCGGCGTTCTGCCGAAACAGTGCGCAACGGACCTGGGCGCCGCTGTCCTTGAGGGTGAAATACACATGGCCGGACGCCGGGCGGGCGAGGTTGGAGATTTCGCCTTCGACCCAGATGTTGCTGAACACGTCTTCGAGCAACACCCGCGCGCGGCCGTTGAGCTGGCTGACAGTCAGGACTTCACGGTCCAGGCCGAGTCTTGCAAAGGGATCTTTAATCATGGGGCGCAGTTTAAAGGCATTCTCCAACCGAATGCACGATCCCCTGTAGGAGCGAGCTTGCTCGCGAAAAACCTGAGAGCGACGCGTTTATCCAGATACAACGCGTTATCGTTAACGTCCATCGCGAGCAGGCTCGCTCCTACAGGGGTAGAGTCTGCTTCGCGATTCATGGATGACTGGGGAATTAATGTGTTTGAACTGATGAACCAATGGGCCTTCGGCACAACGGATTGGCTGGTGATCGGCCTGGGCATCGCCCTGGCCTACATCGTATTCGGCATCGCCGGCTTCGGCACGGCGCTGGTCGCGGGGCCGATTCTGATTCTGTTCATGCCGCTGTCGAAGATCGTGCCGCTGCTGGTGTTGCTGGATTTCGTCGCGGCGTTCGGCAACCTGTTGCCCTCGCGGCGTGACGTGGCGAAACCCGAGCTGGTGCGGTTGCTGCCGTGCATGGCGGTGGGGTGCACGCTGGGGGTCATCTTTCTACTGAACCTGAAATCCGACCTGTTGCTGCTGTTGATGGGGCTGTTTATCAGCGCTTATGCGGTTTACAGCCTGTGGGTCAAAACCCGGCCTACGCAGTTATCCGCAGTCTGGGCGTTGCCGATGGGCACCGTGGGCGGGATGTTCGGGGCATTGTTTGGCAGTGGCGGCTTTCTATACGCGATCTATTTGAACAGCCGGTTGCCCAAGGAGGCGGCCCGGGCGACGCAAAGTGCGCTGATCAGTTGCAGCACCGTCGTGCGCCTCGGCCTGTTTGCTGTCGCGGGGGTGTATGCCGAGCTACCCTTGTTGGTATTGGCCCTGTGTTTGGTGCCGGCGATGGCGCTGGGGTTGTGGATCGGCCGTCGGTTGACCCGGAAACTGTCCCGCGAGGCCTTTGTGCGGTTGGTGACGTGGCTGGTGCTGGCCAGCGGGATTGCCTTGATCGGGCGGTATTTGAGTACTTGACCGGATTTCGTCAGCGATTAAGCTGCCGGCCGCAAATCCCATGTAGGAGCGAGCTTGCTCGCGATGGCGTGTCAGCTGCATTGGTGTTGACTGACACACCTTTGCGAGCAGGCTCGCTCCCACAGGGGTGATCATTTCGCATGTGTAGGTTTGCACCATGAATTCCCAAAGCATCATCGTCCCTAAAATCTCCACACTGCCGGTGCACGAACCCCGGGCAAGGGCGGTCGTGCGTTGGCTGGTGCGCAAGAACATCATCAAGGAAGAGCTGACCACGTGCGGGCGGACTGGTAACCGCATGGGCCACGCGATCGCTGACGGCGCCCGGGCCGTGGTTCTGCACCCGGAAGCCCTGCCGTTCGGCGAGCCGGTCAATGGCCTGGAAATCATTACCAAGCGGTGCATCTATACGCCGGCCAAGGGGTTTCTTGAAGAAGCAGGCTGCGCCGAATGCCGCAAGGAAGTCGGCGAGGCGCTGTTTGAGAGCCTGGAAGACTGGATGCCGGGGCGCACCGATAACTTCACCTGCCCGGAATGCGGGCATGAGGACGACATCAACGGGTTTCTCTTCCTGCAGGAGTGCGGGTTTTCCAACCTGGGGTTTATCTTCAACAACTGGGCCGAAGCCGGGTTCAAGCAGAGCTTTATCGACGAGTTCGCCGACTGGCTCGACCAGCCCGTAAGTTGGGTGAAAGTCGAACTCTGACTACCTTGTAGGAGCGAGCTTGCTCGCGAAAAACCCGAGATCAACACGGGGTGTCAGGCATCCCGAGTAATCGTTCGCGACCATCGCGAGCAAGCTCGCTCCTACAAAAGGATTTGCGGAGCAAAAGTCCCGTCGATCACTGCGTCGATAATAGACAGAGTTTTACATTGAACCCGAGGGGGTGTCTGACTATAATGGCGCGCTTCCATTTTCCCGCTCGGGAGCCCCCGCGATGCTGCGTATCAGCCAAGAAGCTCTGACATTCGACGACATTCTCCTAGTGCCCGGTTATTCCGAGGTGCTTCCTAACGAAGTCAGTCTCAAGACCCGCCTTACCCGTGGCATCGAACTGAATATTCCTCTGGTTTCTGCCGCCATGGACACCGTCACTGAAGCCCGTCTGGCAATTGCCATGGCTCAGGAAGGTGGCATCGGCATTATCCACAAGAACATGACCATCGAGCAGCAAGCTGCCGAAGTCCGCAAGGTCAAGAAGTTCGAAGCCGGCGTCGTCAAGGATCCGATCACTATCGAGGCTGACGCCACGGTCCGCGATTTGTTCGAACTGACCCGCATGCACAATATCTCCGGCGTTCCGGTCCTGCACGATGGCGACCTGGTCGGCATCGTCACTTCCCGTGACGTGCGCTTCGAAACTCGTCTGGAAGCCACCGTACGTGAAGTGATGACGCCTAAAGAGCGTCTGGTCACCGTACGCGAAGGCGCCAACAAGAACGAAGTCCGCGAGTTGCTGCACAAGCACCGCCTGGAAAAAGTCCTGATCGTCGACGACAAGTTTGCCCTCAAAGGCATGATGACCGTCAAAGACATCGAAAAAGCCAAGGCTTACCCGCTGGCCAGCAAGGACGATCAAGGTCGTCTGCGCGTTGGCGCTGCCGTCGGTACCGGTAAAGACACCGCCGATCGTGTTGCCGCGCTGGTGAATGCCGGCGTTGACGTGGTGGTGGTCGACACCGCTCACGGTCACTCCAAAGGCGTGATCGACCGCGTTCGCTGGGTTAAACAGAACTTCCCTGAAGTGCAGGTCATCGGTGGCAACATCGCCACCGGCGCTGCTGCCAAGGCCCTGGCCGAAGCCGGCGCTGATGCTGTCAAGGTCGGTATCGGCCCTGGCTCGATCTGCACCACGCGCATTGTTGCCGGTGTCGGCGTCCCGCAAATCAGTGCCATCGCCAACGTTGCCGCTGCCCTTGAAGGCACCGGCGTTCCGTTGATCGCCGACGGCGGCATCCGTTTCTCCGGTGACCTGTCCAAGGCCATCGTAGCCGGTGCTTCCTGCGTGATGATGGGCTCGATGTTCGCCGGTACTGAAGAAGCGCCAGGCGAGATCGAACTGTTCCAGGGTCGTTCGTACAAGGCTTACCGTGGCATGGGTTCGCTGGGCGCCATGTCCCAGGCTCAAGGTTCCTCCGATCGTTACTTCCAGGATTCCTCGGCCGGCGCCGAGAAGCTTGTACCGGAAGGCATCGAAGGACGTGTTCCGTACAAGGGCACCCTGAGCGCCATCATCCATCAACTGATGGGCGGCCTGCGCTCCTCGATGGGCTACACCGGCAGTGCCGACATCGAAGAAATGCGCACCAAGCCTGAGTTCGTGCGGATCACCGGCGCTGGCATGGCCGAGTCCCACGTTCACGACGTGCAGATCACCAAAGAAGCGCCGAACTACCGCGTAGGTTGAGCCTTCAAGCAACAAGCTAAGCAACCGGGGCTGTTTTATTCAGCCCCGAGTTGTTTCTGAATTACGACTGTTTCTGAATGACTTAGACGAGACTGAATCATGGCCCTCGATATTCACGCTCACCGCATCCTGATCCTCGACTTCGGCTCCCAGTACACCCAGCTGATCGCCCGCCGCGTGCGTGAAATCGGCGTGTACTGCGAACTGCATCCGTTCGACATGGACGACGAAGCGATTCGCGAATTCGCTCCAAAAGGCGTCATTCTCGCCGGCGGCCCCGAGTCCGTACACGAAGCCAACAGCCCTCGCTGCCCGCAAGCGGTGTTTGACCTGGGCGTTCCGGTCTTCGGCATCTGCTACGGCATGCAGACCATGGCTGAACAGCTGGGTGGCAAGGTCGAAGGTTCCGAATTGCGTGAATTCGGTTACGCCCGTGTCGACGTGGTCGGCAAGAGCCAGCTGCTGGACGGCATCGAAGACCACATCGACGCCGACGGTCTGTTCGGCCTCGACGTGTGGATGAGCCACGGTGACAAGGTCACCAAAATGCCGAAAGACTTCCACATTCTGGCCAGCACCCCGAGCTGCCCGATTGCCGGCATGTTCAACGATGACCTGCGTTACTACGGCGTGCAGTTCCACCCGGAAGTGACCCACACCAAGCAGGGCGGTCGCATCCTGTCGCGCTTCATCCTCGACATCTGCGGCTGCGAAGCCCTGTGGACGCCGTCGAAGATTGCGGAAGATGCCATCGCCCAGGTTCGCGCCCAGGTCGGCACCGACAACGTATTGCTCGGCCTGTCCGGTGGCGTTGACTCCTCGGTAGTTGCCGCGCTGCTGCACAAAGCCATCGGCGACCAGCTGACGTGCGTCTTCGTCGACAACGGCCTGCTGCGTCTGCACGAAGGCGAGCAAGTGATGGCCATGTTCGCCGAGAACATGGGCGTCAAGGTGATCCGCGCCAACGCTGAAGACCAGTTCCTGAACAACCTGGCTGGCGAAAGCGATCCAGAGAAGAAGCGCAAGATCATCGGTCGTACCTTCATCGACGTCTTCGATGCCCAGTCCAACAAACTGG
Organism: Pseudomonas sp. PB120; assembly: GCF_009761815.1. Classification (GTDB taxonomy): domain Bacteria; phylum Pseudomonadota; class Gammaproteobacteria; order Pseudomonadales; family Pseudomonadaceae; genus Aquipseudomonas. Next base: position 35,243 of record NZ_RWIN01000033.1, on the reverse strand, counting down.
ACAACATCAAGTACCTCGCCCAAGGCACCATCTACCCGGACGTGATCGAGTCGGCTGGCGCGAAAAGCGGCAAGGCTCACGTGATCAAGTCGCACCACAACGTGGGTGGCCTGCCGGAAGAAATGAACCTCAAGCTGGTTGAACCCCTGCGCGAGCTGTTCAAGGACGAAGTCCGTCGACTGGGCCTGGAACTCGGCCTGCCGTACGACATGGTCTACCGCCACCCGTTCCCGGGCCCGGGCCTGGGCGTGCGCATCCTCGGTGAAGTGAAGAAGGAATACGCCGACCTGCTGCGTCGTGCCGACCACATCTTCATCGAAGAACTGCGCAAGGCCGACTGGTACCACAAAGTCAGCCAGGCGTTCGTGGTGTTCCAGCCGGTGAAATCGGTTGGTGTGGTCGGCGATGGCCGTCGTTACGCCTGGGTCGTGGCCCTGCGTGCCGTGGAAACCATCGACTTCATGACCGCGCGTTGGGCTCACCTGCCTTACGAACTGCTGGAAACCGTCAGCGGCCGCATCATCAATGAAATCGAAGGCATCTCCCGCGTCACTTACGACGTGTCGAGCAAGCCGCCAGCGACGATTGAGTGGGAATGATCCCGCGCCGCGCCCTCTAGATTTCAACGTTAGATTCGAAGAGGCGCAAGAGGGGTTTTAGAAAATGCCAGTCAGTTATGCTGACTGGCATTTTTTTTGGGGGAAAGCGCCGAAACCAGAGTCGTCGCATTCGGTGGATGGCAACGGCAAGCGTAAGTGTTAAAGAAACTGTGATCGAATCAAATCCGTATCAAACGGCGTTATCCCTCGATCAGGTGCAAACACAGACCGTGCCTGCTGCGGCGAAGCCACTCGTTCGCCTCGTGCTTTTACATGCAAATCGAACAGCGTCTCTAAATCAGGCCGTGGTGTATGTACCAAAGCCCGTAGCATCAACGATATCCCACTGAGGTTGTTCCCGACATTGTTCCACCGGGGAGATGAAGTCAGCCCCAGATCGGCCCATATCACTCGCCGCTCCTGCAAGTCCATTACAAATGGCAGACAGATCTGTGTGTCGGATGCGATATCGATACGATCAAACACGGATCGGGGCTCAAATACCTCACCCGACGCCGTGTCGGCGCGGGCCATCCAGCCAGCAAAGCATTCTGGAAGGTCGCAATACGGTTGCTCGGTGAATGAGTTGATAGAAGTGACGACGTAGCGGATACCCTTCTCGACGAGCACATCGATGTCGAGGTCGATGAACTCAGAAGCTCCGTCGGGCGCGTCGACGATGTCGCCGCTGTGGTAGCCGCCGAAACCCTTCAGGTTGTAGTACGCGACCGTTTGTATGAACACGAAGTTGGCGTCGAAAAATGCGGCAGACAAGTCGATGTCTGTGCGCGCACTGCCATTCTTCCACCACAGGAACAGACGAATGAAACGTGTGTCGGGCATAGGCAACTGGCTGCCTCGCACCAGCGTGCGTAGCGACTTCGATGAGGCACGCTGCGCCAACGGTACCCGGTAATCGCGTAATGCTGGATCGACGAAACAGGTGCCCAGCGACGGCAGTGACGAAAAACGCTTTACGAGAGCGTCTTCGCAGATTCGGGCTGCACGCGCTAACACTTCAGGTGTCAGAGGTTCGCGTCGATCCTTGATGCCATAGATTTTGGCGAATGAACCTTTCGGTGTGAAGGCCCGCAGGGGGAGGGGGCGCGGAGCGCGTACCTGGGCCAGCAACTGCAGCAGGACAGGTGAGGACACTTGCGATGCAACAGCCTCGAAAGCGTCGAGAACCGACTCCGGTTCCATCGCGCGCCTCAGGGTCGCGTCCAGTCGTCGTGCAAACTCACCAGGACGGCTCTGTAGCAGGGGGGTAAGCGTGGCGATGTGACGCTGAGCCAGCATTGTTTCGACAAGTGAGCCAAAGGAAGCTGGCGATTCGTTGCGACGCGCTGCGGTGATGGCGGCCAGAGCTCGCGGGTACTTATCGGCATAATCGCCCGGATGCAGTACTTCAGCCAGGCGTTTCCATCGCTCGACATGCCGCATCACGTCTTCTGTAGCGTTGGGTATGCGATCGAGCAGGCGCAGCAGCAGACGGCGCAGTGAGCGCTTCATCGCTTTGAAACGTGTCGACGCTGTCGTCAGTGACACGTCTCCTTTATTCAGCGCGACCGCGAGTCGTAGCACGTCAGTCGCCGTTTCGACGTTTCGCTCCAGGAATTCGTCCACCCGTGCATCGCCAGCAACATGCAGGATCAGTGCGCCGCCAACCTGTGCACGGATCTCCCGGAACGGGATGGCCTCAGGCAGTAGACGAAACACATCGCTTTTGTACTCTCGGATAAACCAGGCAATATCAGCCGTTTCCTCTTCGGAGAGCGAAGTACGCGATGAAACCAGCGGCTCCAGCAGTGACTCGAACTCGGAGACGCTTCCCGGTTCGATAACGCGGGATATGAAGTTGCCTTCAAGCAACGCAGGTCGAGAGTGTTCGCTGAGTGGTAAACGCCACAGCGTGAGGTAGTGTATGACGGCGTTAAGGTATAACTCCCCCTCCGAAGCCGTCAGAACCTTATCTGGAAAGTCAGGATAAAACGGCTTGTGGTGTACGTGAGCGCCGGTCTGCCGTCGAAGCACTCGGACAACTTCGCGCAGCCAATTCTTGAGTTCTGCCGCTGACAGCATGCCGATTCGCTCAATCAGTGGCTCTGATAGTACGCATCTGAACGCCGCAGCTTCCCGGACAGCCGACGCAACCTGAGCGCGCGTGGCACCGCCGGTGCCCATCGGAACGTGAACTTTGGTACGGCGACGCAGGAACAGTTCCTGATTCATCCTTGATTTTTCTCCCTTGTCCGCCGTTTCGAGTGAGCTGCAGCATCGTGTCCGCAGTCGATGTAAAAACGCCTGCAAGAAGCAGGCGAGGTGTGGAGAGCGGAACCCCTAGGTCATAGGAGGTTTAGAAGGAAGGTGTTCCATAGCCACGGAGGCATTCTACGGAAGCTTCTCCCCGTTTGTCAGGTTGCTGCGCATCTCAACGGTAACAAGCTGCTTCACCGAAAGAATAGGAGGCTGATGACAAGTCGCTCGTTCGTAGTCCTGACGGGTGGCGGCGTTATTGGACTCGAGCAAGCCGCCAGCGACGATTGAGTGGGAATGATCCCGCTCTGACTGATCGCCTGTAACACCGTAAAAGGCCCCGTGAATGTGAATTCACGGGGCCTTTTTGCGTATCAAGTAGTGACAGCGGGCAGACGGCCCTCAAGTGTCAGGCCCATGCGGTTAAGTGCGTGGGCAAGACTCATCAGGTTCGCATAGGTGACCTGATGTACGCCCGCCCAGGCGGGGCGGTTGATCCGAAAGCCGTTATCCATCGTTCGCTCGATTGTCGTTCGCACAATCTGGTTAGTGCGGCTGCGATGGATCAGCGTGAGGGTTTCTTCCGAGCTTTCAATGGTGAACATGCCTTGGCGGAACAGCAGCTGATTGACCTGCTCAGCCGTTCGTTGAATGAACGGCGTCGGCATCTGCAGGCTGATGTCGGCATACAGGATATCGGAATGGCCGCGCATCTGGCCCGTAACCCCTGCCATGTCATGACTGACTTCGAGGCCGTGATCGATGTCCAGGTGAAGGCTCTGATCGGGTCGCACTTCTTCGATGCGCAAACCGATACCGCCCTCTGTTTCGCTGATGCCGGCCAGTCCTCTGAACGTGTTGGTGTTCTCCTGATCGGTGAGCACCAGCCATTTTCCACCGCCATTGCGGGCTTGGGTGGCCTCCATGATGGTGTGGGTGAGGTAGGTTTTGACGGATTGACGGATTGAGGTGGTCATACTCGCCTCTGTATAGCGATAACTTGCCAAACAGTCAGTGGCCTGGATTCGTATGCCGTTCTGTTGGGCCGTTTTGATCACTTCCAGTGGCGTGAACTGTTCCGCAGGGTCGCCCGGAAGCTTTTTCAGGTACTTCTCCAGCATGCCATCCATCTGCCCGGTTTCGGCGAAGTTGTTCAGGTCGATTTGACTGAAGTCATTGAGCAGACGATGCATGTAGATCGTCTTGACGCCTTTCCTGGCCAGCGTCGGCATGTTTTCGATCAGGAACCGCATGCTGGCAATGCGATCCTGACTTTCACCGACCACCAGCCCTGGCGCTGTGTCGAATATCTTCTCGATGAGTTCGGTAACGGTTGTGGATGGCGTGATAGCAGGCTGGACCGGGCGAGGAGGCAGTGAGGCAAAAAAATCCCTGGGTATCTGGAATCCGTTTGCATCCCTGACGAGTACGGCGTGGCGTCCGACGACAAACTCTTCGTAGGGGGAGATCCCTCTGATGCCACCGCCAGGCATGTTAACAACTTTTATATGGGTTTCCGGTTCTCCCAACGCCAGGTAGTTCAACGAGCGACCGTTGGGGGCGTCGTATCGTGTCAAATGGGCGAGAGCATTTACTTTGGGCTGTACTGGAGCAATGGGCTGTACTGGAGCAGTGGGTCGGGAGGGGCCGGGAACCGGCTTGCTGAGGCCTTTGCCACCGCCGTCCAATCGGATTTTTGGCGCCAGCTCCCATTCACCCTCGGCATTCAAGCGTACCGGCATGGATCCTGAAGATGCGTGAGGGTTTTGCGGATCGATGATTGCCCACGTACCGCCACCGTTGACGTCGGCTTCGTAGCGTACGTAGTAGGCCTGGTCATTCATGAGAATTGCGGTAGATGGGTTTGAGTTCAGCGAATAGATACCCTGGTATTTTCCGCTGGTGGCCAGAGGGGCCTCGCTTTCCAGAATTTCATTACTCTGCCAGTGCTCCGGCACCGCCGTCTGTGGCTCGATATCGGGCAGTGCCGGAGTGAGTTTTTCGAGCGCCTGGCCTGTCCCGAATGCGTCGGAAGTTATGCTCTGGGTTGTGCCTTGTTCAATGACATCCACCGTTGCGGACGGTTGAACACGCCAACCCATGAGTTTCAAGCCCTTGGCGGCTAGTGCGTTCTTCAGTGCTTCAAGATTATTGAAGGGCTTGAAGACGAAGTCTGGCCAAATGGGGGAATCGAGTTCGATGTATCCGCCGGGCATCGTTTTCACAATGTTTTTTTCAATCTGCTTGTTGGCGTTGCGAAAGACCAGAAGGACACCGTCATCAGAGCGCTGGAAAGTGTACATGCCCGAATCCGGCAGCAGGGCTTCCAGTTCGTCGGATGATTTGTGGGTCCAAGGGGTTTCAACTTGAAGGTGCCAATCAGCCTTGATGCGTGATTGCACGTTGCTCAGGTCATCGAAGGCGACATCCAGATCGCGGACAGGGGAGTCCGGGTAGTTCTCATACTCAACAGCTGCCCCGGAATCGATGGCGATGGGGCGGGCCGTTCCAGGATTGACCTCATCGATGCGAACACTCACCGCCCCCACTTGTTCACTGACACCCCGATAACCCCGGAAGGTGCTCATGTTTTCCCGGTCGAGCAATGCTACCCAGTTCTGCGCGCCATGCGCCTGTTCATTCAGTTGAATCACTTCACTGGCGAAAAAACTTCTCGCCATCTGTTTTTCCGGCTCGAGGGTGACGTGGCCGTTTATGTTGTAAGTAATAGCGCAGTCCAGGGCTTGAACCCTGATCTTGTTCTCATTGGCCGCTTTAACGAGTGCCAACACGTTATATTGGCCATCGGGATCGTTACCCGCCTTGATGTCGAGTTCTATCAGATAAGTTTCGAGATCTTCCGGCATCGCACCTGTACGTGCGAAGGTGTCCAGGTCCACCTGATTGGCGTTAGTCAGTAACTCTTGTAAATAAAGCCGTTTGAACCCCAATCTTGCCAGTGTCGGCATATTTTTGATCAGCAGCTTCTTGCTGCCAATGCTGCCGCGAGTTTCACCGAAAACCAACCCCGACTTTTGCTCGGATGCCGTTTGAAAAAGCTCTTCCGGCGTTTTGAATGAGGGGGGCAAAGACGTCTGTGTGCGCGGCAACGGTGGATGAGTTTCGTAGTAGGTTTGGGCATCGAGTATCAGGTTTTCCCGAGCCTCGCGCTGGCGCCACGCAAATCGACTGGTGCGCACTTCCACACCTGCTTCTTCGTCAAATACGGTGAACATCTCGTCCGGCCCGCCCAGGGCCCATTCCCTCATGCCGGGTGTCCGCAATGTTTTAACGTAAGTACCGGGTTCCCGAGCCCATGCCTCGACCTCTGGTTGACTTGCCTCACCGCTACCACTTGAGGACGGCTCTTCCAGACCGCCCTTGAGCTCTGTCCGGGTTGTTATTTTCCATTGGCCTTCGGGGTTCAGGCGCACGGGTATTGAACCCGTGAAAGCGTTGGGGTTTTCCGGGTCAATAATCGCCCATGTACCGCCACCGTTGACGTCGGATTCGAAGCGCACGTAATAGGCCGCCTCGTTCATCCTGATCGCAGTGGATGGGTTCGAGTTGAGCGAGTAGATCCCCTGAAACTTACCGCCCTGGGTAGACAGCATGTCGCTTTCCAGTGGCTCATGGCATTGCCATTGTTCTGGAACTACAACGGTTTCTCTCGGTGATACCGGTGCACCTTCGGGTTGAGGACGAGTCGACTCTGTGCTGTCGGACTCACGCGGATCTTCCGTTGCGGTCGATTCAGCGGCGGCGTCCGACTCCCTCAGCGAAGCCATTTCGGTGGCTTCGGCGGCATCCACCGAAGCACCGACTTCCTCCAGAACACTGGCCTCCTTGAGCAACGGAATATTGAACAGCACATTGATGCCATCAAGCACGGCGCCGATGATGCCAGCCTTGCGCTCTGCCGCCGTTTTGCCATTCACCGCCTTGTCGATGTTCAACCCCATCGCCGCGATGCTGGCCCCGATCACCGGTAATGCGATTGGCCAGCCCAGTACCGCCAACGGGCCGAAAGCGTGTAGCGCAGCGGTGAGATAACCCAGCCAAAGCTGTTTGCGCATCTGTCCATTACTCACCAGCGTCAGGTCGGCCTCTTCCAGCATCTTGCTTTGGACGCCCCGGCTCTGCCAGGTGAACACGTCGCCGCTGATGGTGATGTCTTTTTGATTGATCAAATGGTGGTCGTACTTGCCCCAGGTGCCGACCAGTTGATTCATCAGCGGAGTGATGTTGTCATGGACCTCCTTGCGAGCCGACAGCGGGAAATGGGTCATGAATTCGGTTCGGGGTTGCTCCTCATTCATGTGCAGCAACATCCACCAGTGCATGTCCGTCACGGTCGGGTGCACGTGGAAGGGCTCTGCGGCGCCGGGAACGTAAGTGATCTGCCGACCGTTGGGCTCAACGATGCGCAGGATATCGGTCGCGACATGCCCGGCGACATCCAGCGCGCAGACACGCAGGTCGGCAGGTGTGGATGTTTGTGCTTTCAGGGTCGCCAGAGTGATCGGCCAGGACGTGTCACCGACCACGGCCCTGATGACGGTCTGAAAATCCTCTTCCCCCAGTTGCCCGTTTTGCCGCGCCTCCACGGCTTTGCTGAGGTAGTTACATTTGGCCAGCGTTCGGAAGTCATCAAAATGACTGGCCCAGAACGCATTCAGCTTGTTCAGGTAGCGTTGGCTGAGGTTCTTTTCCCACAGGTCCGCAAGCACCTGCCTGGGGTACATCCGCACTTCATTGGTTTCGTTGTAAATACTGGCGTTCGCATCGGCCGTATAAAAACCGCCATTGCTGTCCAGTTCGAGGGCGTCGTCCTGGTCGGTTACGCGGTAACGATGGATCACCAGTTGTGTCAGGGTTAACGATTCGCTGGGTTTGGGCGCGTGCTCCCAACCCAGAAACGCCTTGGTGCTGCTGGCCGAGACATTGTTGAAACGGTGCCACCAGACCTGATCCGGGTCGAGGCCGGTAATGCCGTGTTTGTGCAGGATTTCACTGGCGACTGCATGGGCTTCCTCCTGCAAGCCGGGGCAGGCGGTCACAACGACAGGCGCTATCAGTTTGAGTGTTGCCTGATCGGCGGCGTTGCTTGATGCGGGGGTGTTTTGTTCGGTGGACATGCTCTCGCTCCTTGAGAAATGGACGGCGATGATTGCTCGTTTCCATGCCGGCCGTGCACTACATATATATGCCTTGATAGACGGCCAGTGCGGATCAGACTGTGACCCGTCGCCACGCCACCCTTACTGTTTCCCAACCGCAGGTGTATCGTATTCGCCTTTTGCGGGCCCCAGGGCCTGTCGCTGATTCGTGAGGTAGTTGAGTTCATGTCCTTTACCCGTCGCCAAATCCTCGGTGGCCTGGCTGGTCTTGTTGTCGTTGGCGTGGGCGCGGGCGGCGCGTCGCGTTACTGGCTGGGCAAGATGGCCGACGCTGACGCGGGCCATGACTATGAGCTGATTGCGGCGCCGCTGGACGTCGAGCTGGTCGCCGGGCACAAGACAGAAGCCTGGGCGTTCGGCCCGTCGGCGCCGGGCACCGAGTTGCGGGTGCGCCAAGGTGAGTGGCTGCGGGTGCGTTTCATCAACCACCTGCCGGTGGCGACCACCATTCACTGGCACGGCATTCGCCTGCCGCTGGAAATGGACGGCGTGCCCTACGTGTCACAGCTTCCGGTACTGCCGGGCGAGTACTTCGACTACAAATTTCGCGTGCCCGATGCCGGCAGCTATTGGTATCACCCGCACGTGAACAGCAGTGAAGAACTCGGTCGTGGCCTGGTGGGGCCGCTGATTGTCGAAGAGCGCGAGCCGACCGGTTTCAAGTACGAAAAGACCTTGTGCCTCAAGAGCTGGCATGTCGACGAGGTGGGCAATTTCGTCGAATTCAGCATTCCCCGGGAAGCGGCCCGGGGCGGCACGGCGGGGCGTCTGGCGACGATTAACGGTGTGCCGCAAGCGGTCATCGATTTGCCGGCCGGGCAGATCACCCGGGTGCGCCTGCTCAATCTCGATAACACCTTGACCTATCGCCTCAACATTCCCGGCGTCGAGGCGCAGATCTATGCACTGGACGGCAACCCCGTGGAACCGCGCCCGTTGGGCAAGGAATACTGGCTCGGTCCGGGCATGCGCATTTGCCTGGCGATCAAGGCGCCGCCGGCGGGCGAAGAGTTGTCCCTGCGCAACGGCCCGGTTCGTTTGGGCACCTTGCGCTCGGTAGTTAACAGCGATGCGCCGACCGAGTGGCCGCCGGCGCTGCCCGCCAATCCGGTGGCCGAGCCGGACCTGGCCAATGCCGAGAAACTCAACTTCAATTTCGAATGGGTCGGCTCGGTGTCGGTCAACGTCGACAACGGCCGGCCGCCGAGCTTGTGGCAAATCAACGGCAAGGCTTGGGACATCACTGACAAGACCTGCGCTGACCGTCCGATTGCCAAGCTCGTGAAGGGCAAGAGCTACATTTTCGAATTGAAGAACATGACGCAGTATCAGCATCCGGTTCACTTGCACGGCATGAGCTTCAAAGTCATCGCCTCGAACCGGCACAAGGTCATCCCGTATTTCACCGACACCTATTTGTTGGGCAAGAACGAGCGTGCGCAAGTGGCGCTGGTGGCGGATAACCCTGGGGTGTGGATGTTCCATTGCCATGTGATCGATCACATGGAAACCGGCCTGATGGCCGCCATCGAGGTGGCGTGATGCGCCAGATTCGTCCCGCTGCGATCATCGACCGCAGCCGTGACCGCGACTTCATGCGCGAAGCCCTGGCCCTCGCCGCTCAAGGCGCGGCGCTGGGTGAAGTGCCGGTGGGCGCGGTGCTGGTACAGGACGGTGAGATCATCGGCCGTGGCTTCAATTGCCCAATCAGTGGCAACGATCCGAGCGCGCATGCCGAGATGGTCGCTATCCGTGCGGCGGCGTTGGCTGCCAGCAATTACCGTTTACCGGGCAGCACGTTGTACGTGACGCTTGAGCCGTGCAGCATGTGCGCCGGCTTGATCGTGCATTCGCGGATTGCGCGAGTGGTGTATGGCGCGCTGGAGCCCAAGGCGGGGATTGTGCAAAGTCAGGGGCAGTTTTTTACCCAGGGCTTTCTGAATCATCGGGTGTTGTTTGAAGGCGGGGTGTTGGCGGAGGAGTGCGGGGCAGTGCTCAGCGAATTCTTCAAGGCCCGGCGCGCGAAACCCACTGAATAAACACCGAACCAATGTGGGAGCGAGCCTGCTCGCGATAGCGGACTGACATTCAACATCATTGTTGACTGAAAGGGCCTCATCGCGAGCAAGCTCGCTCCCACATGTTGATCTCCATTGGTGCGGAGGCCGGTGTTTTATTTGCGGGCGACGATCACCGCCCGCATCGGCGCCGGCAGCCCTTCAATCGTCTTGCTGTGATCGTCCGGATCTAGGAAGTCGCTCAACGACTGATACTTCATCCATTCAGTCCCGCGTTGTTCCTCGACGGTCGTGACGCTGACGTCCACGCACTTCACGTCCGAGAAACCGGCACGCCGCAACCAGAGCATCAGCGCCGGGACCGACGGCAGGAACCACACGTTACGCATCTGCGCGTAACGATCTTCCGGCACCAGCACCTGTTGCTGATCCCCTTCGATCACCAGCGTTTCCAGTACCAGTTCTCCGCCTTTGACCAGGCAATCCTTCAACGCCAACAGATGCTCGATCGGCGAACGACGGTGGTAAAACACGCCCATGGAAAACACGGTATCGAAGCCTTCGAGTTCCGGCGGCAGGTCTTCGAAAGGGAACGGCAGGTGCCAGGCATTCGGCTCGGACAGATAGCGCTGAACGGCCTGGAACTGGCAGAAGAACAGCCAGTTCGGATCGACGCCGATCACGCTGTCCGCACCGGCACCGAGCATGCGCCACATGTAGTAACCATTGCCGCAGCCAACATCGAGGATGCGTTTGCCCTTCAGGTCCAGGTGCGGCGCGACGCGTGACCACTTCCAGTCCGAACGCCATTCGGTGTCGACATGCACACCAAACAGATCGAACGGGCCTTTGCGCCACGGGGATAAACCCATCAGCGCCGTGCGCATTTGCGCGCGAGTCTCAGCGTCGCAATCGGTGTCCAGGGTCAGGCCATTCAGCAGGTCGACTTCGCTCGGCTGGATCTTCGGCAAGGCGTCCAGCGCGCTCTGCCAGCGCTCCAGGTCGCCATGGCCTTTTTCCATTTTCTTGTCGAGTTGCGCTTGCAGGGTCTTGGCCCAGTCGGCCAGTGGTGTACCGGCCAGGCGGCGGGCGAGGGGGGACAGATCAATCATGGCAAGGCAATCAACGAGGCAAAGTTAAGACACTGGAACCACGGCACGACTTTCGAGAACCCGGCAGCCAGCAGGCGCTCGCGGTGTTCTTCGAGGCTGTCGGGCTTCATGACGTTTTCGATGGCGCTGCGCTTCTGGGCGATTTCCAGTTCGCTGTAGCCGTTGGCGCGTTTGAACGCGACGTGCAGGTCGGTGAGCAGCGCGTGTTCTTCGGGGTCGTTGAAGCGCAGTTTCTCCGACAGAATCAGCGCACCACCGGGCAGCAGCGACTGGCGGATGCGACCCAGCAACGCGGTGCGCTGCTCGGGGGCGATGAATTGCAGGGTGAAGTTCAGCGCCACCACCGAGGCTGGCTGGAAATCGAGGGCGAGGATGTCGCCTTCGATCACTTCGACCGGCAGCAACTCCTGGAACATCGAGTCCTGACCGTTGAGGTATTCGCGGCAGCGCTCGACCATCGCCGCCGAGTTATCCACAGCGATGACGCGGCAACCGTCGGTGCGCACGTGACGGCGCAAGGCCTGGGTCACGGCGCCCAAGGACGAACCGAGGTCGTAGAGCACGCTGTTGGGCCGGGCGAATTGCGCGGCGAGCACGCCGAGGTTTTCCACGATGGTCGGATAACCTGGCACCGAGCGCTTGATCATGTCCGGAAACACCCGCACCACGTCCTCATTGAAGGCGAAGTCAGGCACCTGGGCCAAAGGCTGGGCGAAAAGGCGATCGGGTTCTTTGCTCACGGCGGTTCCGGCGGCTTCGGTTGAAAAGGCCGGCATTTTAGCCAACTTGGCGCGTGGATGCGCGGGTTGTCTGATAAAGCGGTGACTTTCCAGGCCTGATTGGGAGATACGCAGTTGTGGCGAGGGAGCTTGCTCCCGCTGGGTTGCGAAGCAGCCCCAAAACCATTCTATGAGTTTTAACTGAAGTACCGGGCTAGCCTGGCTTGCGACTGCTTCGCAGCCGAGCGGGAGCAAGCTCCCTCGCCACAGGGGATCAGTGTTGTTTTTGAGTGAACGCCGAAGCAGTGATGCCCCATTGCCCCAACCAATAACTCAGGATGATCACGTAAGGTGCAGCATCGAACGGAACCACAAATCGACTGATGCCAATCACACTGTCCGAAAACACAAACGCCACCGCACCCGCCGCCGCCAGTAGCGCCGAGCGTTTCGGCACATCAGTGCCCAGTCGAGCCAGCGCCCGCCAAAGCATGGCGCTGATGGCCAGGCCGTAGACAATCACCGGGATCAGCAGCGGCCCCAGCCCCTTCGAAATCAATATCCCCAACAACACCGCACCCACGCCCAAAGCAATCGCCAGCGGCAACAGCGCCAGTCGCCGGCAATCGCTCAAATAGGCTTTCAGGTAGGCGAGGTGGGCGACCAGGAAGGCGCCGAGGCCGAACACGAACAAATCCCCCGGCCACGCCAGCAGCACGTCGCCGAGTAGGGAAAACATCAATCCAAGGCTGATCCAGCGTCGATACTCGCTGGGTGGCGCGTCGTGCAGCCAACCGAGCAAGGCCAGCACGGGCAGCGGTTTGACCAGCAGGCAAAGCAGCGCCGCATGCACACTCACGCCGTAGAGAAAGGTCACCGCGCCCATCAACGCCAGGATCAGCCAACCCACGATCAGTTAACCGAAATCGCGCAGTCGAAGGTTTCAACCGGCAGCACTTCCGGCGCCCACGGTTGTTGCGAGGTCAGGCGCAAGCGCCCTGTGCCGGCCGTGAACGCCTGGAAGCGCCAGGTCGAGATGCCCGCGCTGCCGACTATTCCGGCGTCTTCCGGGTTGCTGTAGACCTCGGGGCTGAGCGCACGCAGCACGCCGCCGGCCGAATCCTGGATTGCCCAGCGGTAACCGGTGGTCGGGTTGCTGGGCAGGGTCAGGATCAGGTTTTGCCCGTTGCTGAGTTTCAGCGGGCACTCGCTTTGTTTTTCCACGGTCACGTTCTGTTTCGGTTGCGTGGCACACGCGGCCAGCAAAGAGAGGGCGAGGGGGACAAACAGGCGGGTGGGGGACATGAGGTCAGCGGCTCCGGCATTCACGACGAACGGCGAGCATAACCGAGATGAGACAAAGTGTGACAGCTGCGGAAGCCAGTGTTGTCAGTGCTGACGCCATCGCGAGCAGGCTCGCTCCCACCAGGTTTCGCAGTGGACACGAGATTTGTGAACACCACCAACCACTGTGGGAGCGAGCCTGCTCGCGATAGCAATCGTGCAGGCGCTACAGGACTGTCAGAACAACACCTTCGCCACATCCGCAAAACGCTTGGCGAAATGCACGGTGATCCCTTCCTTCAGGTAATCCGGCAACTCCTCGAAGCTCCCACGGTTAGGCTCCGGCAAGATCAATTCGAAAATCTTCTGTCGCCGCGCTGCAATCACCTTCTCGCGCACGCCGCCAATCGGCAGTACATGCCCGGTCAGGGTCAGTTCCCCGGTCATGGCCACGCCTTTTTTCGGTGGCTGATTGCGGGCCAGTGAGAGCAAGGCACTGGCCATGGTCACGCCGGCGCTTGGGCCGTCTTTCGGCGTCGCGCCTTCCGGTACGTGCAGGTGAACGAAAGCCTCATCGAAGAATTTCGGATCGCCACCAAACGACTTCAGGTTCGAGCTGACGTAGCTGTAGGCAATTTCTGCCGACTCTTTCATCACGTCGCCCAGTTGTCCGGTGAGCTTGAAGCCCCGGTTCAGCGTGTGAATCCGTGTCGCTTCGATGGGCAAGGTCGCGCCGCCCATGCTGGTCCAGGCCAGGCCGGTAATCACGCCGGTGCCGGACAGCACTTGTTCGTTGCGGAACACCGGGTGCCCCAGCGACGCTTCAAGGTCTTTCGGACCGAGCTTGATCACCGCTTTCGGTTCGTCGATCAACTTCACCACGGCTTTGCGCACCAGTTTGCCCAGTTGTTTTTCCAGCTGGCGTACACCGGCTTCGCGAGCGTAGCCGTCGATCAATGCCTTCAATGCGCTGTCGCTGATGCTCAGGCTGCCTTTGGACACGCCGGCTTTTTCCAGCTGCTTGGGCCACAGGTGGCGCTTGGCGATGGCGATTTTTTCTTCGGTGATGTAACCCGACAGGCGAATCACTTCCATCCGGTCCAGCAACGGGCCGGGGATCGAGTCCAGGGTGTTGGCGGTGCACACGAACAACACTTTCGACAGGTCCAGACGCAGGTCCAGGTAGTGATCGAGGAATTCGACGTTCTGTTCCGGGTCCAGGGTTTCCAGCAGCGCCGAGGCCGGGTCGCCCTGGTAGCTCTGGCCCATCTTGTCGATCTCGTCGAGCATGATCACCGGGTTCATCACTTCAACGTCTTTCAACGCTTGCACGAGTTTGCCCGGTTGCGCGCCGATGTAAGTGCGGCGGTGGCCCTTGATCTCGGCTTCGTCGCGCATGCCGCCGAGGCTGAAGCGGTAGAACGGCCGGCCCAGGGATTCGGCAATGGACTTGCCGACGCTGGTTTTGCCCACGCCCGGCGGGCCGACCAGCAGCACGATGGAGCCGCTGATCTCGCCTTTATAGGCACCGACCGCGAGGAATTCGAGAATGCGGTCCTTGATGTCGTCGAGGCCGGCGTGGTGTTTATCCAGCACCTTGCGCGCGTGCTTGAGGTCAAGCTTGTCCTCGCCGTATACGCCCCACGGCACCGAGGTCGCCCAGTCGAGGTAGTTGCGCGTGACCGCGTACTCCGGCGAACCGGTCTCGAGGATCGACAGCTTGTTCATTTCCTCTTCGATGCGTTTCTGCGCCTGGGTCGACAACACCTTGCCTTCCAGACGCTGTTCGAACTGCTCGATGTCGGCGCTGCGGTCGTCCTTGGTCAGCCCCAGCTCTTGCTGGATGACTTTTAGCTGCTCTTTAAGGAAGAACTCACGCTGATGCTCGCCGATCTTGCGGTTAACTTCGGCGGAGATTTCTTTCTGCAGCCGCGCGACTTCGACTTCCTTGCGCAGCATCGGCAGGACTTTTTCCATGCGCTTGAGCATCGGCACGCAATCGAGCACTTCTTGCAGCTCGTTGCCGGTGGCCGAGGTCAGGGCGGCAGCGAAGTCGGTCAGTGGCGACGGGTCGTTGGGGCTGAAGCGGTTGAGGTAGTTCTTCAGCTCTTCGCTGTACAACGGGTTGAGCGGCAACAGTTCCTTGATCGCGTTGATCAGCGCCATGCCGTAGGCCTTGACCTCGTCGGTCGGCTCGGTCGGCTGGTGCGGGTATTCGACTTCCACCAGGTACGGCGGGCGATGGTGCTTGAGCCAGGTGCGGATGCGCACGCGGGTCAGGCCCTGGGCGACGAATTGCAGTTTGCCGTTTTCGCGGCTGGCGTGGTGCACCTTGACCAGCGTGCCGTAGAGCGGCAGGGCCGAGGTGTCGAAGTGGCGCGGGTCTTCCTGGGGCGTGTCCATGTAGAACAGGGCCAGGGAGTGGTGATCGGATTTGCTCACCAGGTCCAGCGTTTCAGCCCACGGTTCTTCATTGACGATCACCGGCAGCACTTGGGCCGGGAAGAACGGGCGGTTGTGGATCGGGATAATGTAGACCTTGTCCGGCAGGTTCTGGCCGGGCAGGGCGAGGCCTTTGCCGGTGGCGTGGTGTTCGGCGTTCTCTGGGTCGGCGTACTCGCTCGGGTCTTCGGGGAATTCTTGCTGGTCGCTCATGGGGCACCTGCGCAATGGGGTATGGGTCTTAGATGGGGCAGGTGAGGGGTGGTTTCAATGGCTGGAGGTATTTCGTGACGCGTGTTCAGGTTCTGGACAGCTGCGCCTCGCTCAGTGCCGGATCGGCACAACGCGCGCAAATGAAAAAGCCCGCTGGACTGGTCAGGGGCAGCGGGCTTTTCGAGAAACGGGGGTGTTTTAAGGGCGAATTTCGATCATCGTGCCGTCCGGCACCAGACCCCAGACTTCGCGCATGTCCATGTTACGCATGGCGATGCAGCCATCGGTCCAGTCCAGCGTGTGGAACAGGTTTTCCGGGTAATCGTAGGTGTCGGGCGTGCCGTGGATCATGATCATGCCACCGGGATCGACACCCTCGCGGCGCGAACGGGCGGAGTCGGCGACGTTGGGGTAACTGATGTGCATGGCCAGGTTGAAGCGGTCACTGACCTTGCGCCAGTCCACCCAGTAGATACCCTCGGGGGTGCGTTTATCACCTTCCATCAGTTTTGCGCCCCGGGGCTGTTTGCCCAGGGACACGCGGTAGGTTCGCAACGGTTTGCCGTCGGCGATCAATTGCAGTTGATGGGCAGACTTGAGCACCAACACCTTATCGATGGGTTTGCCATCCAGCGTGACCACGGTAGACGCTTGGGAAACAACAACGAACGACAAGCAAAACAGGGCAAGCAACCAGCGCATTGAAACGATATCCCTAGAGGTGTCGCGACTATTTTAGTTATAGATAATTTTAAGAGCTAAGTGATGGCAGGCTGAGCAAGCGGCGGGATCGATTCGGACCGCACGGGGTAGACCTCGGCCCGCCGGTCAGCGAAGAAGCATTCTAAAGTACGGCCCACCGTGCGGAAAGCCAGCTCAGACCAAGGGATGTCCGCTTCCTCGAAAAGCTGCACTTCCAGGCTCTCGGGACCGGCGCAAAAGTCGAGATCAGCCAGTTCGGCACGGAAAAACACGTGCACCTGGCTGATGTGCGGTACATCGATCAACGTATAGATGCTCAGGTTGCGCACCCGGGCGCAGGCTTCTTCGGCCGTCTCGCGAATCGCCGCCTGCTCGATGGTTTCACCGTTCTCCATGAAACCGGCGGGCAGGGTCCAGTAACCGAGCCGGGGCTCAATGGCGCGACGGCACAGCAGCACCTTGGAACCCCAGGTTGCCACACAGCCAGCGACAATGTTGGGGTTCTGATAGTGAATCGCCTGACAGCTGTCACAGACGAAGCGCAGGCGCGAATCGCCTTCGGGAATGCGCTGTGTCACCGGGTTGCCGCACTGGCTGCAAAATTTCATGCTTGGGTTCCTGAATGCTGCGCCTATCTTGGCGTGCGGCGGTGTCTGTCGGCAAGTTGTCGTTTAGCGACAAGCGGCGTTTCGGGGGTTGGGCGGTCAGTGTGATTGGTGCATGATGCGAGGTAGCGAATAAATCGAGAAGACTCATGCTGGACGAGCTACTGCATCGAGTAAGCAACCACATCCCACGCACACTGGAAACCGACAAGCGTTTTCCTGAAGCCGCGGTCCTGGTGCCCATCACCCGCAGTGATGAACCGGAACTGGTTCTGACCCTGCGCGCCAGCGGGCTCTCGACCCATGGCGGCGAAGTCGCCTTCCCCGGCGGACGGCGCGACCCCGAAGATCCGGACCTGATTTTCACCGCCCTGCGCGAAGCCGAAGAAGAAATCGGCCTGCCGCCCGGGCTGGTTGAAGTGATCGGCCCGCTGAGCCCGCTGATTTCCCTGCACGGCATCAAGGTCACGCCTTATGTAGGGGTGATTCCGGATTTTGTCGAATACCTGGCCAACGATGCCGAGATCGCCGCGGTGTTCAGCGTGCCGTTGGAATTCTTCCGCGAGGACCCGCGCGAACATACCCATCGCATCGACTATCAGGGCCGAAGTTGGTACGTGCCGAGTTATCGGTATGGCGAATACAAGATCTGGGGACTGACCGCGATCATGATCGTCGAGTTGATCAACTTGCTCTATGACGCCAAAATCAGCCTGCACCAGCCTCCCAAGAGTTTTATCAACACCTGAAGCCATCGCTCGTATGGCGCGTGAATCGCGGCTGCCTGAACCCTGAGGACAACAAGATGAAATACCGCCTGGGCGACGCCCGCGTCGAAACCCATCCGCAAAGCTGGGTCGCACCCAATGCTGTGCTGGTGGGCAAGGTCAAGCTGGAAGAGGGTGCCAACGTCTGGTTCAACGCCGTGCTGCGCGGCGACAACGAATTGATCCTGATTGGCAAGAACAGCAACGTCCAGGACGGCACGGTAATGCACACCGACATGGGCTACCCGCTGACCATCGGCACCGGTGTGACCATTGGCCACAACGCCATGCTCCACGGCTGCACTGTCGGCGACTACAGCCTGATCGGCATTAATGCGGTGATTCTCAACGGCGCGAAAATCGGCAAGAACTGCATCATCGGCGCCAATTCGCTGATTGGCGAAGGCAAGGAAATTCCCGACGGTTCGCTGGTGATGGGCTCGCCGGGCAAGGTGGTGCGCGAGTTGACCGAACCGCAGAAGAAAATGCTGGAAGCCAGCGCCGCCCACTATGTGCATAACTCGCAACGCTACGCCCGCGACCTGGCCGAGCAGGAAGAATGAGCACGCCCGAACGTCCGGTGCTGTCGCCCTGCGTAAATATCTGTGCGCTGGACGACGATGATATTTGCACCGGGTGCCAGCGCACGGTGGAGGAAATCACCCGCTGGAGCCGGATGGACAACGAAGAGCGGCGCAAGGTGTTGGGGTTGTGCCATGAGCGGGCCAAGTCCAGCGGCCTGCTCTGGATGATTGGTAACAAATCCAACAACTGACCGCACGCCCTGTAGGAGCGAGCTTGCTCGCGAAAAACCTGAGGTCGCCGCCGTACATCCGTTTTTACGCATCATCGTTAACGACCATCGCGAGCGAGCTCGCTCCTACAGTGAATTACCCATGCTTTTCCTGATCGCCTACATCAGCAGCGTCGTGCTGATCAACTACGCCTTTTCCACCGCACCACACCTGGACATCATCTGGTCAGCCTGGGGCGGTTTGGTGTTTGTGCTGCGTGACATGGTGCAAATCCGCTTCGGCCATGGCGCGATTGCAGCGATGCTCGCGGCGCTGGTGCTGTCCTATGTAACGTCAGACCCGTCCATCGCCCTGGCCAGCGCCACGGCGTTTGCAGTCTCCGAATGCATCGACTGGCTGGTGTTCAGTATCACCAAGCGCCCCTTGCATGATCGCCTGTGGATAAGTTCGGCGCTGAGCATTCCCCTCGATACCTTCATCTTCTTCGGCATGATCGGCGCCCTCTCACCGGCCGTGATTCTTACCGCCATGGGTTCGAAGTTCGCCGGCGTAACGGCCGTGTGGCTGATCATGGCCTGGCGTTTGCGCAAACAGGCTGTCGCTGGCTGAAGCCAAACCCTGCGGTTCATGTAAAATGCCGCGCTTTCTCCCCATGGGAAGCGCGCGTGGCGCATCCCTCGATGATCCGCTTCTTGAGGACCTGAGATGACCCGTATCGGAACTCCATTGTCGCCGACCGCGACTCGCGTAATGCTGTGTGGCTGTGGCGAGTTGGGCAAGGAAGTGGTGATCGAGCTGCAACGCCTGGGCGTTGAAGTGATTGCCGTCGATCGCTACGCCAATGCACCGGCCATGCAAGTCGCGCATCGCAGCCACGTGATCAACATGCTCGATGGCGCCGCCCTGCGTGCGGTGATCGAAGCCGAGAAGCCGCATTTCATCGTGCCGGAAATTGAAGCCATCGCCACCGCGACACTGGTCGAACTGGAAGCCGAAGGCTTCACCGTGATCCCGACCGCGCGCGCAACGCAGCTGACCATGAACCGTGAAGGCATCCGCCGCCTGGCCGCTGAAGAGCTGGACCTGCCGACCTCGCCGTACCACTTCGCCGACACCTTCGAGGCTTACAGCAAAGCCGTTGAAGACCTCGGTTTCCCGTGCGTGGTCAAGCCGGTGATGAGTTCGTCGGGCAAGGGCCAGAGCCTGCTGCGCAGCGCCGATGACGTGAAAACCGCGTGGGATTACGCGCAAGAAGGCGGTCGCGCCGGCAAAGGTCGCGTGATCATCGAAGGCTTCATCGATTTCGACTACGAAATCACCCTGCTGACTGTGCGTCACGTCGGTGGCACTACGTTCTGTGCACCGGTCGGTCACCGTCAGGAGAAGGGCGACTACCAGGAATCCTGGCAGCCGCAAGCCATGAGCCCGGTTGCCCTGGCAGAATCCGAGCGCGTTGCCAAAGCCGTGACCGAGGCGCTGGGTGGCCGCGGTCTGTTTGGTGTCGAGCTGTTCATCAAGGGTGATCAGGTGTGGTTCAGCGAAGTGTCGCCGCGTCCGCATGACACCGGCCTGGTGACCCTGATTTCCCAGGACCTGTCGCAGTTCGCGCTGCACGCCCGGGCGATTCTGGGTCTGCCGATTCCGTTGATCCGTCAGTTCGGGCCATCGGCTTCGGCGGTGATCCTGGTAGAAGGGCAGTCGACCCAGACCGCTTTCGCCAACCTGGGCGCTGCGTTGAGCGAGCCGGATACGGCGTTGCGTCTGTTCGGCAAGCCAGAAGTGAATGGTCAGCGCCGGATGGGTGTGGCGCTGGCGCGGGATGAGTCGATCGAGGCCGCTCGTGCCAAGGCGACCCGCGCTTCCCAGGCTGTCGTTGTAGAGCTGTAAACCGAGGCGCGGCAATCGCCAGCAGGCTGGCTCCCACATGGAAATTGGCTGTACACAAATCTGTGACCAACCAACAATCTTGTGGGAGCCAGCCTGCTGGCGATGCTTCTGATTCAGGCAACCCGATTCAGGTCATTATTGCGCGTCTCTTTCAGGCACAGCACCGCAATCAAACTCAACACCGCCGCCCCCGACACATACCCCCCGACATAACTCAAACCGCCCATCGCCACCAGTTTCTGCGCGAAGAACGGTGCCGCCGAGGCGCCGACAATGCCGCCCAGGTTGTACGCCGCTGAAGCGCCGGTATAACGCACGCGCGTTGGAAAGAGCTCCGGCAGCAGCGCCCCCATCGGTGCAAACGTCACACCCATCAGAAACAGCTCGATGCACAAAAACAGCGCCACGCTCCAGGTCGAACCCTGGGTCAGCAGCGGCTCCATCAGGAATCCGGACAGAATCGCCAGCACGCCGCCGATGATCAGCACCGGTTTGCGCCCGTAACGGTCGCTGGCCCAGGCCGACAACGGCGTTGCGGCGGCCATGAACAGCACGGCGAAGCACAGCAGGCCGAGGAAGGTTTCACGGGTATAGCCGAGTGTCGACACGCCATAGCTCAGCGAAAACACCGTGGAGATGTAGAACAGCGCGTAGCACACCACCATCGAACCGGCACCCAGCAGCATCGGCGCCCAATACTGGCTGAACAGCTCGACCAGCGGGATCTTGACCCGTTCCTGGCGAGCGATGGCGTTGGCGAACACCGGTGTTTCGTGGAGTTTGAGGCGAACGTACAGGCCCACCATCACCAGCACGGCGCTGAGGAGGAACGGAATCCGCCAGCCCCACGAGCGGAATTGTTCGTCGTTCAGCGTCATCGCCAGTGTCAGGAACAAGCCGTTCGCGGCGAGAAAGCCAATCGAAGGCCCCAGTTGCGGAAACATGCCGAACCAGGCGCGTTTGCCTTTGGGCGCATTCTCGGTGGCAAGCAACGCCGCGCCGCCCCATTCGCCGCCCAAGCCCAAGCCCTGACCGAAACGCAGTACGCACAACAGGATCGGCGCCCACGCTCCGATGCTGGCGTAACCCGGCAGCACGCCGATGAGCGTGGTGCACACGCCCATGAGCAGCAACGAGGCAACCAGGGTCGATTTGCGCCCGATGCGGTCGCCGAAATGACCGAACAGCGCCGAACCCAGCGGTCGTGCGAGGAAGGCGATACCAAACGTAAGGAACGCCGAGAGCATCTGCGCCGTGCCGGAGGTTTGCGGAAAGAACACCGGCCCGATCACCAGCGCTGCCGCTGTGGCGTAGACGTAGAAGTCGTAAAACTCGATGGCAGTGCCAATGAAACTCGCCGTGGCCACGCGGGTGGCGGAGTTCGTCGGTTGGGCAGGCGTGGTTTCGCTGTAAGTCGTGCTCGTCGTCATGCGGTGATCCCTGACAGTCTTATGCTCCGGTGGAGCGAATTATTATGGTCGAACACCCAGGGATGTGGGTTTAACGCGAAGTGCGGGTAGCACAAGGGTGTGGCGGGGCTTGGGTAAGCGACATCGATTATAGGAAGGCGGCTAACGATCAAACAAGTGGTAAGGAATGTCGAAAACTCTGTGGCGAGGGAGCTTGCTCCCGCTCGGCCGCGCAGCGGCCGCAAACTGGCTGTAATCGGGCCTGCTTCGCAGTCCAGCGGGAGCAAGCTCCCTCGCCACAGGCAGGGTGTCAGTTCTTAGATCGGTACCGGAACTGAACTGGTATGCCAGATCAACACCCGAGTGACGCGATTGTCTTCTGTCTCCAGGATCTCCAGCCGATAACGCCCGATCTTCAGGCACACCGCGCTGTCCGGAATCGTCTCCAGCGCCTCGGTCACCAACCCGTTAAGGGTTTTCGGGCCGTCGCTTGGCAAGTGCCAGCCCAGGCTCTTGTTCAATTCACGAATCGACGCCGCGCCATCGATCACCAGTCGGCCATCGGCCTGGGGGTGGATATGCGGGTTGTCCAGGCTGTGCTGGCTTTCGAACTCGCCGACGATTTCTTCGAGAATGTCTTCCAGGGTCACGATGCCCAGCACTTCGCCGTACTCGTCGACCACCATGCCCAGACGCCGCTGCTGCTTGTGGAAGTTCAGCAACTGCAGCTGCAGCGGCGTGCTTTCCGGCACGAAGTACGGGTCGTGACAGGCTGCCAGCAAGGCTTCCCGGGTCAGGCTTCCATCGGGCAACAGGTGGCGGATCTGGCGGGTATTGAGCACCGCTTCGACCTGGTTTATATCGCTGTGGAACACCGGCAGGCGCGTGCGTCGATTGGCGCGCAGCTGTTCGAGGATTTCTTCGATCGAGTCGTCGAGATTGATGCCGTCGACATCACTGCGCGGAACCAGGATGTCGTTGACCGTGATGTTGTCCAGCGCATGGATGCCCGACAGTGGGTGCGGGCGACTGACTGGATGATCGTGATCGTCGCGTCGTTCGCTCGGTGCTTCGTCTTCGCTTTGCTGCACCACGTTTGCTTTACGGGCGAACGGTCGCATCAGCAGCTGGCTGATGCCATTGAGCAGCCAGGCGGCGGGATAGAGGATTTTCAGCGGCGCGCGGAGTAAGGTGTTGCCCAGGTTCAGGACCGCATCCGGATAACGGCTGGCGAGGGTGCGCGGCAGGTAATCGGCGAACACCAGCAGCGCCGCGCTGGCCCCTGCGCAGGCGATCCATGGACCGTTTTCCGCCCAAGTGAAAATCGCCAGCAAGGTGCTGAGGACTACCACCAATGCGCGGCACAGGGTATTGCACAGAATCAGGCTGTTGAGGGGAAAGCTGAGCTTCGCCACCGGCTTGTCGCTTGAGCGCGTGGCCGTGCGCTGGGCCAGCAAGTGCTGCTGCGCGGCTTCGATCGCGGTAAACAGCCCCGACCATAGAATCAGCAGGGCCATGACAGCGAGCATCGGCCCTATGGGCAAGTCGTCCATTAATGCCGCCCGTCAGATATGCAGGATGTATTCGCGGACCAGTTTGCTGCCGAAATACGCCAACATCAGCAGGCAGAAACCGGCGAGGGTCCAGCGGATGGCCTTGTGTCCGCGCCAGCCGAGGCGATTGCGGCCCCACAGCAGCACGCTGAAGACAATCCAGGCGAGGCATGCCAGCAGGGTTTTGTGCACCAGGTGTTGGGCGAACAGGTTGTCGACGAACAGCCAGCCGGAAATCAGCGACAGCGACAACAGGGTCCAGCCGGCCCAGAGGAAACCGAACAGCAGGCTTTCCATGGTTTGCAGCGGCGGAAAGTTCTTGATCAGCCCGGACGGGTGCTTGTGCTTGAGCTGATGGTCCTGGACCAGCAGCAACAATGCCTGGAACACCGCGATGGTGAACATGCCGTAGGCGAGGATCGACAACAGGATATGGGCGAGAATGCCCGGCTCTTCGTCGATGATCTGCACCGTGCCGGCGGGGGCGAATTGCGCGAGCAGCACCGTGGCGGCACCGAGCGGGAAGAGCAATACCAGCAGGTTTTCTACCGGGATTCGCGAGCAGGCCAGCAGGGTCAGGGCAATGACCGCGGCGGCAATCAGGCTGGCGGCGCTGAAAAAGTCCAGGCCCAGGCCGATCGGGGTCAGCAGGTGGGTGAACAGGCTGGCGCTGTGAGCCAGCACGGCCAGCACGCCGAGCGTGACCAGCAGGCGCTTGTTCGCCTTGGCGCCGTTGGCCAGGCGAGTGCCCTGATAGAAAGTCGCAGCGGCATATAAGCAGGCGGCGGCGAGGGTGGTAAGCAAACTGGGTGACAAGGGGAGCATAAATCCTGTTAGGCAAGCCCGAAAGGCGCTGAGTTTGGCATAGAACCCTCATCACACGAAAGTGCGAGGTGTCCGCCAGACGCAGTCTTCGCTATAATCCGCGACCTGCCCACGCCGCAGGCTCGCCGAGTACATGTTTATCACGGTCTGGGCCGCCATTATCCCGGTCTACACAGGGCCTGAAAGGATCGCGCAATGTTTGAAAACTTAACCGACCGTCTCTCGCAGACGCTGCGCCATGTCACCGGCAAGGCCAAGCTGACTGAAGACAACATCAAAGACACCCTGCGTGAAGTGCGCATGGCGTTGCTCGAAGCTGACGTCGCCTTGCCGGTGGTGAAGGACTTCGTCAATTCGGTCAAGGAACGCGCCGTCGGCACCGAGGTGTCGCGCAGCCTGACGCCGGGCCAGGCCTTCGTGAAGATCGTCCAGGCCGAACTCGAAAGCCTGATGGGCGCGGCCAACGAAGACCTGAACCTGAGCGCCGTTCCGCCCGCAGTCATTCTGATGGCCGGTTTGCAGGGCGCGGGTAAAACCACCACCGCCGGCAAACTCGCGCGCTTCCTTAAAGAGCGCAAGAAGAAGTCGGTCATGGTCGTGTCCGCGGACGTTTACCGTCCGGCGGCGATCAAGCAGCTGGAAATGCTCGCCGGTGAAGTCGGCGTTACGTTCTTCCCGTCCGACCTGAGCCAGAAGCCGGTCGAGATTGCGCAAGCGGCTATTAAGGAAGCAAAACTCAAATTCATCGACGTGGTCATCGTCGATACCGCCGGTCGTTTGCACATCGACGAAGAGATGATGGGTGAGATCAAGGCGTTGCACGCCGCGATCAACCCGGTCGAAACGCTGTTCGTGGTCGACGCCATGACTGGCCAGGATGCCGCCAACACGGCCAAGGCCTTTGGCGATGCGCTGCCGCTGACCGGCGTGATCCTGACCAAGGTCGACGGCGATGCCCGTGGCGGTGCCGCGCTGTCGGTGCGTGCCATCACCGGCAAACCGATCAAGTTCATCGGTATGGGCGAGAAGAGCGAAGCGCTCGATCCGTTCCACCCTGAACGTATTGCCTCGCGCATCCTCGGCATGGGCGACGTGCTCAGCCTGATCGAGCAGGCCGAAGCCACGCTCGACAAGGATAAGGCCGATAAACTGGCCAAGAAGCTGAAAAAGGGCAAGGGCTTCGACCTCGAAGACTTCCGCGATCAGCTGCAACAGATGAAGAACATGGGTGGCCTCGGCGGCCTCATGGACAAGCTGCCGAACATGGGCGGCGTGAATCTGGCGCAAATGGGCAATGCCCAGGGCGCGGCAGAGAAGCAATTCAAGCAGATGGAAGCCATCATCAACTCCATGACCCCGGCCGAGCGCCGTGACCCTGACCTGATCAGCGGTTCGCGCAAACGCCGCATCGCCATGGGCTCCGGCACGCAGGTGCAGGACATCGGTCGCTTGATCAAGCAGCACAAGCAGATGCAGAAGATGATGAAGAAATTCTCCGCAAAAGGCGGAATGGCCAAAATGATGCGCGGCATGGGCGGTATGTTGCCCGGCGGCGGCATGCCGAGAATGTAAAGAATCCGCGCCGGTCATCGCACCGGCGCAGACCCGCAAGGAAGCGGGATCTCCAGCAAACCCGCACTTGGCGGGAGCTGACTGGCCGTTTTCAACGACGGCTCTATAGCAAATCTGGATGGCGGCCGATAGGCAGCCGGAAAAAGACATTTGCAAAAGTCCGGATATTCCTTAGAATATGCGGCCTTTCGGGCACCTATGCCCGCTGTGCCTTTAGATTTGCAGCACCGACTACAGGAACGATGTTCACATGCTAACAATCCGTCTTGCCCTTGGCGGCTCCAAAAAGCGCCCGTTTTACCACTTGACCGTAACCGACAGCCGCAACCCGCGCGACGGTTCGCACAAGGAACAGGTTGGTTTCTTCAACCCAGTTGCTCGTGGTCAAGAAGTCCGTCTGTCCGTGAACCAAGAGCGCGTAGCCTACTGGCTGAGCGTTGGTGCACAACCTTCTGAGCGTGTTGCTCAGTTGTTGAAGGACGCGGCTAAGGCTGCGGCCTGAGCAATATGAACGCGACGCCAACTGTTGCTGATGATTTGATCGTTATCGGCAAAATTTATTCTGTTCATGGCGTTCGCGGCGAAGTGAAGGTTTATTCCTTTACTGATCCGACTGAAAACCTGTTGCAGTACAAAACCTGGACGCTCAAGCGCGAGGGCAATGTGAAGCAGGTTGAGCTGGTCAGCGGACGAGGGAGCGATAAGTTCCTGGTCGCAAAGCTCAAGGGTCTTGATGATCGCGAAGAAGCTCGTCTTCTGGCCGGTTATGAGATCTGCGTGCCGCGCAACCTGTTCCCTGAATTGACCGACGGCGAGTACTACTGGTACCAGCTGGAAGGTCTGAAGGTCATTGACCAACTCGGGCAACTGCTCGGGAAGATCGATCATCTTCTGGAAACCGGCGCCAATGATGTAATGGTGGTCAAGCCTTGCGCGGGCAGCCTGGATGATCGCGAACGCCTGTTGCCCTATACGGAGCAATGCGTGTTGGCCGTCGACCTCGCAGCAGGCGAGATGAAGGTGGATTGGGACGCGGACTTCTAAACGTGGCTAATTTGCGCGTAGAAGTGATCAGTTTGTTTCCCGAGATGTTCTCCGCCATCAGCGAGTACGGCATCACCAGTCGGGCGGTGAAACAGGGGCTCTTGCAGCTCACCTGTTGGAATCCGCGAGACTACACGACGGATCGACATCACACTGTGGATGATCGCCCATTTGGCGGTGGTCCGGGCATGGTGATGAAGATCAAACCCCTGGAAGATGCTCTGGTTCAGGCCAAGGCAGCAGCCGGGGAGGCGGCGAAGGTAATTTACCTGTCCCCCCAAGGCCGTCAACTGACTCAGTCGGCGGTACGCGAGTTGGCGAATCTGGATGCATTGATCCTGATTGCCGGCCGCTACGAAGGCATTGACGAGCGTTTTATTGATGCTCATGTCGATGAAGAGTGGTCGATTGGCGACTATGTACTGTCTGGCGGCGAGCTGCCGGCGATGGTCCTGATTGATGCGGTTACACGACTGCTGCCTGGAGCTTTAGGGCATGCGGACTCCGCCGAGGAAGATTCCTTTACGGACGGTCTGCTGGATTGCCCGCACTACACCCGACCGGAGGTGTATGCGGATCAGCGTGTTCCCGACGTGTTGCTAAGTGGCAATCACGCGCATATCCGGCGTTGGCGTTTACAGCAGTCCCTTGGTAGGACCTTTGAACGACGCGCCGATCTTCTGGAAAGCCGCTCGCTTTCTGGAGAAGAGAAGAAGCTGCTCGAGGAATACATCCGCGAGCGGGACGATAGTTAACAACGTATCGATGGTAAGTCCGTTGATTTACCTTAGGAGCACAGCATGACTAACAAAATCATCCTTGCACTCGAAGCAGAGCAGATGACCAAAGAGATCCCTACCTTTGCCCCGGGCGACACCATTGTCGTTCAGGTGAAAGTGAAGGAAGGCGACCGTTCGCGTCTGCAAGCGTTCGAAGGTGTTGTTATCGCCAAGCGTAACCGCGGCGTAAACAGTGCTTTCACCGTTCGTAAAATCTCCAACGGTGTTGGCGTAGAGCGTACTTTCCAGACCTACAGCCCGCAAATCGACAGCATGGCCGTTAAACGTCGCGGTGACGTACGTAAAGCCAAGCTGTACTACCTGCGTGACCTGTCCGGTAAAGCAGCTCGCATCAAGGAAAAACTGGCTTAAGTCCAGCTTCCGATGCAGAAAAAAGCAGCCTACGGGCTGCTTTTTTGTTGCCTGCGAATCGGTCATGTGGCCCCGCTGGCCTCAGGTTGAATCAACGCCAGCACCGTCCACCCCACCGACGGCTTCAGCGCACTGTCGGATGTCACCACATGCACCCAGCCGCTGTCATCGCGAACGAACAGCAGTGTTGCGCGATCTCCGTGTAGCGCCTGGTAGTCTTCCCAGTCAAACCCCTCCGTCAGATGCGTGCTGTAGAGCTCGGATCCCTGGTGCAGCAGGTTGGCCAAGCGGGTGTAGGTCAATTCCTCGTTACCGAGTAACCGCCCGCGATGTTGAAGACTGGCGCGGTGTTTGTCGGTGCGGCGGCTTTCCTGACCGCTGGCCAGGCCAAACAGCCGTTGATGGCCAAAGTCGTGGCGAAAGCGCATCGACGCCAGGGTGTTGAGCTCGCCGGATGGTGACAGCGCCAGCAAATGCCCCAAGCCAACCAGGTCCAGGTGTGCGTCGGCATGCTGGGAGGCGGGGTTTCCGAAGTAGGTCGGCAAACCGTCCATGCGCGCCGCCCGGATATTCTCCCAGCTCGAATCGGTCAGCAGCACGCGACTGCCCAACTGCTGCAAGGCCTTGCCCAATGTGCGTGCCGGGGTGTTGGCGCCGACGATCAGAAAGCCGCTGGGCGCCGGCTCGGCGACTTTCAACAGGCGGGCCAGTGGCCGCGCCGTGGCGCTTTGCAGCACCACGGTGCCGATGATCACCGCAAACGTCAACGGCACCAGCAGCAACGCGCCCTCATGCCCGGCTTCATCCAGGCGAATGGCGAATATCGCCGACACTGCGGCAGCCACGATTCCACGAGGTGCGATCCACGACAGCAGTGCGCGCTCGCGCCAGCTCAAGCTCGACCCTGCCGTGCAGAGCATTACGTTCAAAGGTCGGGCAATGAATTGAATGATCAGCAGCAAGATCACCACCAGCGGACCGAGGCCGATCAACGCGTTCAAGTCCAGCCGCGCCGCCAGCAAAATGAACAACCCGGAAATCAGCAGCACGCTGAGGTTTTCCTTGAAGTGCAGGATGTCCCGCACATCCACGTCCTTCATATTCGCCAGCCACAGGCCCATCAACGTGACCGCCAGCAGTCCGGATTCATGCATCACCGTATTGGCTGCGATAAAAATGCCCAGTACCGCCGCGAGCGCCGCCAGGTTGTGCAGGTATTCCGGCAGCCACTGGCGCCGGATGATGGTCCCGAGGACCCAGCCACCGGCGATCCCGAACGCGCAGCCACATGCAATCACGCCGCCGAACGTCAACAGGCCCTGGCTCAAGCCGTCAACCGAAGAACGGGCGATGATGAAGCTGTAGACCACGACCGCAAGCAGGGCGCCGATGGGGTCAATGACAATGCCTTCCCAGCGCAGGATGTTGGCAATCGAGGCTTTCGGCCGCACCACGCGCAGCATCGGCACGATAACGGTCGGGCCGGTCACCAGCGTCAAGCTGCCGAAGAGGACGGCGAGCAGCCAGTCGAAACCGAGCAGCCAATGGGTGGCGACGGCAATGACAACCCAGGTCGACAGCGCGCCAATCGTCACCAGTCGATGTACGACGCTGCCGATTTCGCGCCATTCCGACAGGTGCAGCGTCAGGCTGCCTTCAAACAGGATCAGCGCTACGGCCAGTGAAACCAGTGGCATCAGCAGCGGCCCGAACATTTCCTGCGGGTCGAGCCAGCCCAGCACCGGGCCCACCAGAATGCCGGTCAGCAACAGAAACAGGATCGCCGGCAGCTTCAGGCGCCAGGCCAGCCACTGACACCCCAAGGCCGCAGCACCGATGCCGCCAAACGCCAACAGAATCTGCTGCTCGCTCATTGAAGCTCCCTGTTCCTTGAAATTGCGCGCTATGAAAGACTAGCGGTCATTTTTACCGTTCACCTTTTTTTCGCGCGCTGTCTCAAGTCAGCGTGTTTCGAGTGCCCATGCCTGCCATTGATCACCCCTTGATAGACCAGTTTCTCGACGCCCTGTGGCTGGAAAAAGGATTGTCGGATAACACGCGCGACGCCTACCGCAGCGACCTTGCCCTGTTCAATGGCTGGTTGCAGGACAAGGGCCTGGAACTGATCAGCGCCGGCCGTGAATTGATCCTCGATCACCTGGCCTGGCGTCTGGAGCAAAACTACAAACCCCGTTCAACTGCGCGATTTCTGTCTGGCGTGCGTGGGTTCTATCGCTATTTGCTGCGGGAAAAACTGATCGCGGTTGATCCGACATTGCGCGTCGACATGCCTCAGCTCGGTAGACCATTGCCTAAGTCCTTGTCGGAAGCTGACGTGGAGGCGCTGCTGAAAGCGCCGGACTTGAGCGAAGCCATCGGCCAGCGGGACCGCGCCATGCTCGAAGTGCTCTATGCCTGTGGCCTGCGGGTCACGGAGTTGATCAGCCTGACGCTGGAGCAGGTCAACCTGCGCCAGGGCGTGCTTCGGGTGATGGGCAAGGGCAGCAAGGAACGGCTGGTGCCGATGGGGGAGGAGGCGATTGTCTGGGTCGAGCGTTACATGCGCGACGCCCGTGGCGAACTGCTCGGCGGGCGCCCCAGTGATGTGCTGTTTCCCAGTCAGCGTGGCGAGCAGATGACCCGCCAGACGTTCTGGCATCGCATCAAGCACCAGGCCAAGGTCGCCGGCATCGGCAAGTCGCTGTCGCCGCACACCCTGCGTCACGCCTTTGCCACGCACTTGCTCAACCACGGCGCCGATCTGCGCGTGGTGCAAATGCTGCTCGGTCACAGCGATCTGTCCACCACCCAGATTTACACCCATGTCGCCCGAGCACGGTTGCAGGACTTGCACGCCAAACACCACCCGCGCGGCTGACCGCAAGCCTCTGTAGGAGCGAGCATGCTCGCGATGGACTCAGGAACACCGCGGGGGAATCAGATTCCCCGCGTTATCGTTAACGACCATCGCGAGCATGCTCGCTCCTACAGAAAACCTGTCGCCAATGTCTTGCGTCTGGCGCATTCGGCCACACAGCCCTTATGTGGTAGGCTTTGCCGGTTTGCACGATGGGCGTTTATGACCCGGTGTTTCGGCACGGGCGTTCTGAGCGTCCCATTTGTCAGCCTTCAGGAGTTCTCATGCGTCTGATCCAGATTTTCGCCGCCGCTGCCATTGCGTTGGCCAGCACCTTTGCCATCGCCGATGACGCGGCCGACAAAGCCATTCGTAAAAGCCTGGAAAACCTCGAGCTCGAGGTGCCGGTCGAAAGCATCAGTGCCAGCCCGCTGCCGGGCATGTACGAAGTCAAACTCAAAGGCAGCCGCGTGCTCTACGCCAGCGCCGATGGCCAGTACATCGTTCAGGGTTACCTGTTCCAGCTCAAGGATGGTAAACCGGTCAACCTGACCGAGAAGACCGAGCGCCTGGGCGTTTCCAAACTGATCAATGACATTCCGGTCGCGGAAACCGTGGTTTACCCGGCCATCGGCGAAACCAAGTCGCACATCACCGTGTTCACCGACACCACCTGCCCGTATTGCCACAAGCTGCACGCCGAAGTGCCTGAGCTGAACAAGCGCGGCATTGAAGTGCGTTACGTCGCGTTCCCGCGCCAGGGCCTGGGCTCGCCGGGTGACGAACAGCTGCAGGCGGTCTGGTGCTCCAAGGACAAGAAAGCGGCCATGGACAAAATGGTCGACGGCAAGGAAATCAAGGCCGCCAAATGCGATAACCCGGTTTCCAAGCAGTTCGCCCTGGGTCAGTCGATTGGCGTGAACGGCACGCCGGCCATCGTTTTGGCCGACGGTCAGGTCATTCCGGGCTACCAGCCTGCGCCACAAGTCGCCAAACTGGCGCTGAGCGCGAAATAAATTCGTATCGTCACGGTCAGCCTTTGACGATCATGGTCCGGCGGCAACATTGGCCGGGTCATTAATAGAGAGCCGCGAGCATGCGGCTGTTTTCACGGCCGGCCTCGAGTCGGCCGTTTTATGGGGAGTTCACAGTGAAACCGGTCAAAGTAGGCATCTGTGGGTTAGGGACCGTCGGTGGCGGTACCTTCAACGTACTTCAGCGCAACGCCGAGGAAATTGCTCGTCGTGCCGGGCGTGGAATCGAAGTGGCACAAATTGCCACGCGCACGCCAAAGCCTCAGTTCCAGACGACCGGTATTGCGATTACCAACGATGTCTTCGAAGTGGCCACGAACCCTGAGATCGACATCGTCATAGAGTTGGTGGGCGGCTACACCGTTGCCCGCGAGCTGGTACTCAAAGCGATCGAGAACGGAAAACATGTGGTAACCGCGAACAAGGCGTTGATCGCCGTTCACGGTAATGAAATTTTCGCCAAGGCTCGCGAGAAAGGCGTGATCGTGGCGTTCGAAGC
Organism: Pseudomonas sp. PB120; assembly: GCF_009761815.1. Lineage (GTDB taxonomy): Bacteria > Pseudomonadota > Gammaproteobacteria > Pseudomonadales > Pseudomonadaceae > Aquipseudomonas. Next base: position 2,760 of record NZ_RWIN01000033.1, on the reverse strand, counting down.
GGCCGTGGCCGGTGGCATTCCGGTGATCAAGGCGATCCGTGAAGGCCTGTCCGCCAACCGCATCAACTGGGTTGCCGGCATCATCAACGGCACCGGCAACTTCATCCTGACCGAAATGCGCGAGAAGGGTCGCACCTTCGAAGACGTGCTGGCCGAGGCGCAAGCCCTGGGTTACGCCGAAGCCGATCCGACCTTCGACGTCGAAGGCATCGACGCGGCCCACAAGCTGACCATCCTGGCGTCCATCGCGTTCGGTATCCCGCTGCAGTTCGACAAGGCTTACACCGAAGGCATCACCAAGCTGACCACCGCTGACGTGAACTACGCCGAAGCGCTGGGCTATCGCATCAAGCACCTCGGCGTGGCTCGCAGCACGGCGGCCGGTATCGAGTTGCGCGTGCACCCGACACTGATCCCGGCCGATCGCTTGATCGCCAATGTCAATGGCGTGATGAACGCGGTGATGGTCAATGGCGACGCTGCCGGTTCGACCTTGTTCTACGGCGCTGGCGCCGGCATGGAGCCGACCGCTTCGTCGGTGATCGCCGACCTGGTGGACGTGGTTCGCGCCATGACCTCGGACCCGGAAAACCGCGTGCCGCACCTGGCCTTCCAGCCGGATTCGCTGTCGGCGCACCCGATCCTGCCGATCGAAGCCTGCGAAAGCTCCTACTACCTGCGCATTCAGGCCAAGGACCATCCGGGCGTGTTGGCCCAGGTGGCGAGCATCCTGTCGGAGCGCGGCATCAACATCGAATCGATCATGCAGAAAGAAGTCGAAGAGCATGACGGTCTGGTACCGATGATCCTGCTGACCCACCGTGTGCTGGAACAGCACATGAACGACGCGATCGCCGCCCTCGAAGCGTTGGCTGGCGTGGTCGGTCCGGTTGTACGGATCCGCGTCGAGCACCTGAACTAAGCCGTTATCGTTCACCGGGCTCGCGAGCGGGCCCGGGTTTGCGAACACTGTCTATTGGAGCCAGTCATGCGTTATATCAGTACCCGCGGCCAGGCACCGGCCCTGAATTTCGAAGACGTCCTGCTGGCCGGTCTGGCCACTGACGGCGGTCTGTACGTCCCGGAAAACCTGCCACGTTTCACCCAGGAAGAAATCGCTTCCTGGGCCGGCCTGCCGTATCACGAGCTGGCCTTCCGGGTGATGCGCCCGTTCGTGACCGGCAGCATCCCTGATGCCGATTTCAAGAAGATCCTGGAAGAAACCTACGGCGTGTTCTCGCACAACGCCGTTGCGCCGTTGCGTCAGCTCAATGGCAACGAATGGGTGCTGGAGCTGTTTCACGGCCCGACTCTGGCGTTCAAGGACTTCGCCCTGCAACTGCTCGGTCGCCTGCTCGATTACGTGCTGGAAAAGCGCGGTGAGCGCGTTGTCATTGTCGGTGCCACCTCCGGTGATACCGGTTCGGCCGCCATCGAAGGCTGCAAGCACTGCGAAAACGTCGACATCTTCATCCTGCACCCGCACAACCGCGTGTCTGAAGTGCAGCGTCGCCAGATGACCACCATCTTCGGCGAGAACATCCACAACATCGCCATCGAAGGCAACTTCGACGACTGCCAGGAGATGGTCAAGGCGAGCTTCGCCGACCAGAGCTTCCTCAAGGGCACTCGCCTGGTCGCAGTGAACTCGATCAACTGGGCGCGGATCATGGCCCAGATCGTCTACTACTTCCACGCAGCCCTGCAGTTGGGCGGTCCGGCGCGTTCGGTGTCGTTCTCGGTGCCAACCGGCAACTTCGGCGACATCTTCGCCGGTTACCTGGCACGCAACATGGGCCTGCCGATCAACCAGTTGATCGTCGCCACCAACCGCAACGACATCCTGCACCGCTTCATGAGCGGCAATCAGTACGTCAAGGAAACCCTGCACGCGACGTTGTCGCCGTCGATGGACATCATGGTTTCGTCCAACTTCGAACGCCTGCTGTTCGACCTGCACGGTCGCAATGGCGCGGCGATTGCCGGTTTGATGGACTCGTTCAAGCAGGGCGGCGGTTTCAGCGTTGAACAGGAGCGTTGGACGGAAGCTCGCAAGCTGTTCGATTCGTTGGCTGTGGATGATGCGCAAACCTGCGAGACCATCGCTGAAGTCTATGAGCAGACCGGCGAGTTGCTGGACCCGCACACGGCCATTGGCGTCAAGGCTGCGCGGGAATGCCGTCGCAGCCTTGATATTCCGATGGTGATCCTCGGGACTGCCCATCCGGTCAAATTCCCGGATGCGGTGGAGAAGGCGGGTGTGGGCAAGGCGCTGGAATTGCCTGTGCACCTGGCTGACCTGTTTAAGCGCGATGAGCGTTGCACGGTGTTGCCGAATGACCTGAAAGCGGTGCAGGCTTTTGTTAGCCAGCATGGTAATCGGGGTAAGCCTCTGTAAGCGCTCGGTAGTTTGTTTAAAGCCCGTCTTGATGACGGGCTTTTTTGTTTTTGGTTGGGTTGGGTTGAGTTGGGGGCATATCCGTTTTTTGTGTGATGGCGGGTAATGGTTTCGCTTTTACAGCGCGTCACTTTGAAAAGCCTGCGCGGCCCGGCACAAAGTAACCAAATGCTCTTGCCCCACCACTTGGTACCTCGCCTAGGCTCGGCATGCCCTCACTCCGGCATTGCTCCGTGGGTCGCCGCGATGGGCCATCCCTGGCCCAGCGCGGCTAAACCGGCGTCCTGCCGGTTTCCCCACGGAGCAATGCCTGCGTTCGGCCATCGTGGTCAACGTGGCGCCTCGATCAAAAGCAAAGCGAG
>NZ_RWIN01000032.1 GCF_009761815.1 Pseudomonas sp. PB120 | reverse complement strand
GGAATGGGCCTGCTGCGCAGTCCAGCGGGAGCAAGCTCCCTCGCCACAGGTGCAGGTTTGGCCACAAATGCAGTTATTACTTGGGTTTCTTCGCAATCCGCAACGACTTCGCCTTGGCCTCTACCACCAGGTACATCACCAACGTAATCAACAACGGCAAAATAAAATAAATCGCCCGGTACGCCAGTAACCCCGCCACCAGGCTCCCTCGCGAAACCTCGTGTTGCAGCAACGCCACAAACACCGCCTCCAGCACCCCAAGCCCGGCGGGAATGTGCGTAATCACCCCGGCAATGGCGCTGATCAGCAACACCCCCAGCACCAGCGGATAGTCCAGTTTGCTCGGCAGCAAAGTGAAAATCACCGCCGCCATCAGCGACCAGTTCAGCGCCCCGAGGCCCAGTTGCAGCACTGCCATGCGCAGCGACGGCAGGTTGATTTCCACCCCGCGAATCGCCCACTCCCGACGCTTGGAAAACCGGCACGCTGCCAGATACCCCGCGCTCACCACCAACAGCAACACCCCCACGCCTTGCAGCGCATCGCTGCTCAGTTTCCACCCCGGCGGCATCCGCACCAGCCCGCTGCTGAAGACCGCGCCGGCAATCACCATGTAGCCGAACCAGTTCGTCGCCAGGCTCAGGCCGAGGATTTTCGCGATGTTGCTCTTGCTTACGCCCAGCCGCGAATACAGCCGATAACGCATGGCAATGCCACCCACCCACGCACTCAGGTTGAGGTTGAAGGCGTAGCTGATAATTCCCACTGGCAGGATCTGCTTCCACGTCAGGTCCTGGCGAATGTAGGTGCGGCCGATCAGGTCGAAACACGCGTACACCAAAAAACTCACCAGCGTCAGGCCGGACGCGATGATCAACGTGCGCACCTTGAAATCGGCGAGTGTGTCGAACACTTCATTCCATTCGATGCGCTCGGCGAGCAGGGCGAAAAGCACGATCAGTGCCAGGAAAAACAGCATCGTCAGCGGCTTTTTCCAGCGACTCCAACGGGACTTGTGCGGGCTGAGGGCGTGGGCGGCAGGGTGCGCTTCAGAGTGGCTCATCAGGTGTCACTCCCGGCAAAAGGGTGCAGGCGCGGTTTGTGCGCGGGCAGCCAGCCGGCCCAGGCAGGGAAGTGCCGCAGGAAGTGAAACACCAGGAAACCCACGGTCATGTGCCAGACCCGACCCCGTGGTGACTTGTCCGGGGACATGGCTTTGCAGTGGTTGTTGCTCAGGGTTTCGAGGCGTTCGAACAGCTCGCGATTGAAGGCCCGGTCGCGGATCAACACGTTGGCTTCCAGGTTCATCGCCAGGCTCAACGGGTCGAGATTGCTCGAGCCGACGGTGCTCCATTCCTCGTCTACCAGCGCGACTTTGCCGTGAAGGGGACGTTCGCAATATTCGTGAATCTGCACGCCGGACTTGAGCAAATAGTCATAGGTCATGCGCGCTGCCAGTTTGGCCACCAGCATGTCCGGCTGACCTTGCAGAATCAGCCGCACTTCAACACCACGGCGGGCCGCGTTGCGGATCTCGCGCAGCAGTCGATAGCCGGGAAAGAAATACGCATTGGCGATGACCACGCGCCGTTGGGCGCTGCGCAAGGCTTGGCGATAGACGGTTTCGATATCGGTTTGATGGTCACCGTTGTCGCGATACACCAGACGAACCTGGCCGTCGTGCTCGCTGAACGCCATCTCCGAGCGACGTTGCCGGCGGCGTTGCCACCAGTATTTGGCGCGGGCCGGACGACCGCATTGCAGCAGCGCGAAGTGATGAATGTCGGCCACGGCGGGGCCTTGCACTTCAACCGAATAATCCTGTTTGGCCTCGGGGCCGAAGTCGCCCAAATGGTCGGCGGAGAAGTTGATCCCACCCAGGAAGGCAATCGTACCGTCGACCACCACGATCTTGCGGTGCAAGCGCCGGAACCAGTTGGTACGAATGCCGAGGTGTTTCGGTGCCGGGTCGAACATCTGGATGTGCACCCCGGCCTCGCTCAACGCCGCGAGATAACCGGTGGTCAACTCGCCACAGCCGAAACCGTCGAGGCTGGCGGTGACCCGCACACCACGGCGCGCCGCATCGATCAGCACTTGCTGCAGCTCATTGCCGACCTTGTCCTCGAACACGATGAAGGTTTCCAGGAGAATTTCGCTCTTGGCCTGGCGCATGGCCTCGAACACCCGTGGGAAGTATTCTTCGCCGTTTTCCAGCAGTTCCACGCGGTTGTTGCCCTGCCAGCCGTATTCGACGTCGACCACCCCGGGTTCACGGATTGGCGGGGTTGTGGATAAGTGTTCAACGGTGGCTTTTTCCATCGGGGCGCTGCTCATAGCTCGATCTCCACCGATAGCGGTGCGTGGTCGGAAAGGTGGGACCAGGGTCGCGTCGTCAGCACTTGCGGGCGGCTGGCCTTGAGGTTGCGCACGTAGATGCGGTCCAGGCGCAGCGCCGGCATTCGCGCCGGAAAACTGCGCGCCGGTTTGCCGTGGTGCTCGGCAAACACTTCGCGTAAACCGCAAGGCTTGAGCAGCGCATCTGCGCGCTGGCGCCAGTCATTGAAGTCGCCGGCGACGATCACCGGCGCATCGCTCGGCAAGGCCTCAAGGCGTCGAGCCAGCAGCTTGAGCTGTTCCGTTCGATGGGTTTCACGCAGGCCCAGGTGGACGCAGATCGCGTGTACTTCCGGCCCGTCACCCGGCAGGCGCAGCACGCAATGCAGCAGGCCGCGGTTCTCGTGGCCGCTGATGGACACGTCGAGGTTGTCGTGGCGAATGATCTGGAATTTCGACAGCAGCGCATTGCCGTGATCGCCAGCGGGGTACACCGCGTTGCGGCCGTAGGCGAATTGCGGCCACAGCGTGTCGGCAAGGAATTCGTATTGCGGGACCGAGGGCCAGTTGCTGTAGCGCTGGGGATGCTGTTCGTGGGCGCCGTGGACTTCCTGCAAAAACACCACGTCGGCGGACACGCTGCGCACCGCTTCGCGCAACTCCGGCAGAATGAAACGCCGGTTGAGGGCGGTAAATCCCTTGTGGGTGTTGACGGTCAGCACAGTGAAACGACGCGTAGTCGCGAGGGTTGGTGGCTGATCGTCGGCGGTACCCAGCGGCTCGGAAATGTTCATGGCAGCGCACCTTCGGCAGCCGGTTCGCCGGGGGCGGTGGCCAGGTTTTTGTCGAGGTGGAAATGCTCGAGCAAGCGGCGAGCATCAAAAGGCGCGCGCACTTTGATGTCGTTGTCGAAGTAACAGAACACCTCGCGAGACTTGCGTGCCAAGGGCTTTTGCCGGGGGGCAATCAGTTGAGGATCTGACGGCTGCTTGCCGTGACTCCATGCGTCGATCCGGTCCCCCCAATGATCCAGCGCTTCGGGTGTGTAGCCGCTGGCGTAAAGCGTTTCGGAGCCGTGCAACCGCAGGTAGACAAAATCGCTGGTGAGGTCTTCGCGATAGGGCCATTTGCCGGCGGTATCTGCGATCACCAGCGCGACCTTGTAGCGCTTGAGCAGGCGGATAAAGGCCGGGTCGACAAAGGTCTCGTTCCTGATTTCAACGGCGTGGCGCAGCGGCTTTTTCTTGTACGCCTTCAGGCTGGCGTGACCGTGCACGTGCGAATCGTGCTGGCGGGCGAGGGCGGCGGCTTGCTGGGTGTCGCGGGGCAGTTGCTTGAGGAAGCTTTCGAACAGCTCGGCGTCAAATTTGAAGTTGGGTGGAAACTGCCAAAGAATCGGACCGAGTTTTTCCTTGAGCTCCAGGAGGCCGGAGGCGAAGAAATTGGCCAACGGCTTATGGATGTCCCGCAGGCGACGGATGTGCGTGATGAAACGCGGGGCTTTGACGCTGAAGATGAAGTCCGCCGGGGTCTCGGCGTACCACTGGGCATAACGCTCCGGCCGTTGCAGGGCGTAAAACGATCCATTGATTTCGATGCTGTTGACCGCCCGCGAGGCAAATTGCAGCTCTCGCTTCTGGGTCAACCCCTTCGGGTAGAAATCCCCCCGCCAAGGCGTGTAGCGCCAGCCTGAAATGCCGATGTGAATCGCCGTCATGTCGCCTCCCGTCCAGTGATCCTCGGATTGCCCCGGTCTTTTGATGACTGCGGGGCACGCGAGAAAGTTTCGACGGTGCTACGGACGGCACCTGTACATCAGATCAAATGCAGGAGCGAGGTCAGTGGCCGGCGACGACGCGGGTCGAGCCTTCGGCCGGTTCGGCATAAACCGGGCCGAGGCGATCCAGCCGACCGCTCCACGCGGTTAATGCCAGTGCCACCAGCACCACCAGTCCGCCGATCCACGCCGTGTGAATCAAACCCATGTGAGCGACGATCAAACCACCGCCCCAGGCGCCGCCGGCAATGCCCAGGTTGAACGCGGCGATATTCAGGCCAGACGCCACGTCCACAGCCTGCGGGGTATGATGTTCGGCCTGGCGCACCACATACACCTGCAAACCGGGCACGTTACCGAACGCAACCGCGCCCCAGACCAGCACGGTGGCGAGCGCCAGCCATGGGTTGCCGGCGGTGAAGGTCAGTACAAACAGCACGGCCGCAAGCAGGGCGAAGATGATTTTCAGGGCGCTGATCGGGCCGCGCTTGTCGGCCAGTTTGCCGCCCCAGATGTTGCCCACGGCCACCGAGATGCCGTAGACCAGCAACACCAGGCTGACGGTGCTGGCGCTGAAACCGGAAATGTCCTGGAGAATCGGCGCCAGGAACGTGAAGGCGATGAACGAACCGCCGTAGCCAACCGCCGTCATGGCGTACACCAGCAACAGGCGCGGTTGCTTGAGCACCTGCAACTGCTGCAACAGCGAGGCCGGTTTGCTGTGGGCGATGTTTTTCGGCACGTAGATCAGGCTGCCGATAAAGGCGATGACACCCAGTGCCGACACGGCGAGGAAGGTTTCACGCCAGCCGAAATGCTGACCGATGAACGTCCCAAGCGGTACGCCGGTGACCAGCGCAACGGTCAGTCCGGTGAACATGATCGCAATCGCACTGGCGGCTTTTTCCTTCGGCACCAGGCTGGTGGCGATGGTCGAGCCAATCGAGAAAAACACCCCGTGAGCCAGGCCGGTGACGATTCGCGCAATGATCAGCGATTCGTAGCTCGGCGCTTTCCAGGCCAGCAGGTTGCCGAGGGTGAACAACACCATCAGCAATAGCAGCAACAGTTTGCGCGGGACCTTGCCGGTGAGGGCGGTCAGCACCGGGGCGCCGACGGCAACACCCAGGGCGTAAAGGCTGACCAGCAGGCCGGCGGACGGCAGGCTGACACCGAGGTCGGCGCCGATGGTGGGCAACAAGCCGACGATGACGAACTCGGTCGTCCCGATGGCGAATGCGCTGAGGGTCAGCGCGAGCAAGGCAATGGGCATGGCTGCAACTCCGGTGGATTGATTTCAGGAGCGCAGTGTCGGCGTTCGAGTTGTGCGGAAAAATAGAGGGATAAGCATTTGATATTTGCGTGGCGGGCAAAGATCTCATGAACGAAAGAAATCGTGTGGCGAAGGAGCTTGCTCCCGCTTTACTTGATAGACCCGATTTGCCGGGTTTTGGAGAGCGCTTCGCACCCCAGCGGGAGCAAGCTCCCTCGCCACATTGGAATGTCCTTGGAGGGTGATATGTTGGGCAGCACCGAACTTGCCCGCCATTTCCTGATCAGTTTCCTACAGACCCTTCCCACAGGAGCTTCCCGTTTTGCTCAAGTTCAAGACCGCGATACTGCTGGGAGTGTTGCTGATACTGGGCAGCAACGCGTTGCAAGCGGCGACATTGCCGGGGTTGCCGGCGACTACGACCGCCGCGACGCCACCGGCGCACCCTGAGCCGCTGGTACAAGGCGGGCTGCTGGGGGCCATCAGTTCGAGCATCGATCAGGTTCAGGGCAAACTCGATCTCAACGAGGACCTGCTCGACGCCTGGCGTTTGCGTGCGGACCGGGCCGCCGATGAGGTGGACCTGTTGGTCAATCATCCATCGGCCCGTTCGAGCTGGAGCGTGGCGGGGGATTTCCTGCTGTTGTCCGGCGTGTGGATCGGCACGTTTGCGCTGCTTTGGCTGCTCGGCGGGATGCTTGTCACTCATCTGTGCAGGCACAGGTTATTGCTGGCCCGCGAGCGCGGTCAGGCGTTGCTGGGCTATGTGTTGCCCTACACGATCCCTGCGTTGATCAGCCTGCCGCTGACGCTGTATGTCAGTCATTTTCTGCCCGTGTCCGCGGGCCGGGCGCTGGCGTTGTGTTTCGCCTATGCCACCAGCAGCGGGATTTTTGCGGCGTCGCTGGTGTTGTCGCTGGTGGTGCTGTTCAATGCCGGCCACAAGCGCCGCGCGGTGCAGATTATTCTGCAGCACAGCCCGCGCCCGCTGTTTTTGATCGGCTTTCTGGTGGCCTTGAGCGACGCCTTGACCAGCCCGCAGATCGGCCGTCAGCTGGGCGGCAATCTCACCAGCAGCATCGCGGTATTCACCGGGCTGGCGGCGACCATCACCTTCGGCATTCTGGTGCTGCGGATGCGCCGCCCGGTGGCCCATCTGATCCGTATCCTGCCGCTGGCCCAGCGCCTCAGCCAACCAGCGGTGCGCGAAACCCTGCGGATATTTTCCGGGCTCTGGCACTGGCCGATCCTGCTGATGGTGCTGGTGTCGGTGATCAACCTGATCGGCATCGGCGATGACAACCAGAAAGTGCTGCGTTGTGCGCTGTTCACCACGATCCTGCTGATCGCGACGGTGTTCCTCAGCACGATGCTGCATCACCTGTTCAGGTCGCGCAGTGAGACGACGATACGCCGCAGCAGCGCCTACAAAGAACGCTTCCTCAGCCTGTCGCACGCGTTGCTGCGGATCGTCATGGCGATTGTATTTATCGATGTGCTGGGGCGAATCTGGGGCGTGTCGCTGTTCGAATTCGCGGTGAGCAATGCGGTCGGCCGGGCGATCAGCGATTCGCTGAGCCGCATCGGTCTGATTTTCCTGGTGACCTGGATGGTATGGGTGGTGCTGGACACGGCAATTCAGGAAGCCCTGAAACCGCCCGTCAACAAACGCTCGGCGCGCCAGCCGAGCACCCGGGTCAAAACCATCCTGCCGCTACTGCGCAATGCGATAAAAATCATTCTGGTGGTGATCTGCGCAATCACCACCATGGCCAATCTGGGCATCAACGTGGCGCCGTTTCTGGCCGGTGCCGGGGTCGTGGGGCTGGCGATCGGTTTCGGTTCCCAGCAACTGGTGCAGGACGTGATCACCGGGTTGTTCATCATCATCGAGGACACCCTGTCGATTGGCGATTGGGTGGTGCTCGACTCCGGCCACGCCGGCACGGTCGAAGGCCTGACCATCCGCACCTTGCGCCTGCGCGACGGCAAAGGCTTCGTGCACTCGGTGCCGTTCGGCCAGATCAAAGCGGTGACCAATCAATCGCGGCAATTTGCGTATGCGTTCTTCTCGGTGCAGTTCACGTATGACACCGACGTGGACAAGGCCATCGAGCTGATCCGCGAAGCCGGGCATTCCATCACGGATGACCCGTTCCTCAAGTACAACTTGCAGGGGCCGCTGGATGTGTTTGGTGTCGACAAGATGGACCTCAACGGCGTGGTGCTGACGGCGCAGTTCCGCACGGTGTCGGGCGGGCAATACGCGGTGAGCCGGGCGTTCAACCAGCGCTTGAAAAAGCTTGTGGATAACAGCCCGTGGGTGCATTTCGCGCAGACTTATCCACAGCAGGTTCTGTTGGCCCGGCGGTCAGAGGTGAAAGAAGAGGGGGCGGTGGTGGACCATTCATCGGTGTTGCTGCCGGATCAACCTCGGACTCAGTGATGTGTGTTGGGGCTCCTGGCCCCATCGCTAGCAGGCTAGCTCCCACATTGGATTTGCGGGGATACACAAATCCACCCTGTGCGAGATCCTATTGATTTTGTGTTGGGGCTGCTGGCCCTATCGCTAGCAGGCTAGCTCCTACAAGGGATTTGTGCACCCCGCAGATCCCCTGTGGGAGCTAGCCTGCTAGCGATGAGGCCAGGCCGGACAACCTCAATGCCGGGTTAGTTTGCGCTGCAACTCGAGCGCCGCGTGCTGATCCAGCTCCAGCCAGAAAACCTGCTTTCCTGCAATCTCGGCAGCCGCCGGAAGCCCATCGCGATACACCAACCGATTGCTCGCCAGCGCCGGGACTTTTGCGCCAGGCAGAAGCGTGCCGGCAAGGTTCAACGGGTCAACTCCGCACACCGCAATCAAACTCCCGTCATGCGGCCGTCGGCGCACTTCCCGCAACAACGGAATCGCTTCCGGCAACGCAAACTGTTCACCCGCCAGGCCGCTGACAAACCGCCCGCCACGAATCTCGCCCCGGGCTTCCAGCCGGTGAAAGGTGCGCAGCAATTCCCGCCAGCTCGGCAACCAGTCCGCCTCACGTTCCAGCAGACGCCAGAACACCACGCCGTAACGACGCAGCAAGGTCATGGCGATGTGTTCCAAAGTGTCGCCCGGCGTGGGCGCTGGCCGTTTGTTTTCCACCACCGGCGCGGCAGGACCTCGCCGTAGCAACGCCCAGCGTCCGGCATCGTCCATGCCGCCGACAAACGCCCCACGCCCGCGTCGGCTGCTTCGGGCCTGCCGTTTGCTGGCGGGTGTAATCAAGGCCCGCAGCCCGGCAAAACTGTCGGCGTTCACCAGCCCGGCACCGACCAGTTCCTGCAAGGCTATTTCCAGCTCCGAGCGCAGCAGATGGGCTTCATGAATCAACTCATCGAAAAACAACGCACCGTGCTGGCTGAGTGCTTCGAAGACCTTTTGCGTCTTGGGCGACAGCTCGCTGACCGGCGTCTGCTCGGTCAAGCTGCTCCACAGCCCGACCTGACTGCGCGGCAGCAGCAAAATCGGTGTGCTGCGCAACGCAGTGGTGGTGCTTTTGTTGCGTGCGGTCAATCGGGTCCAGACCAGTTTGCCGCTGCGGCACAGGTCATCCAGCCAACTCGCCGAATAGTCTTTGATCCGCATCGGCAGAATGTCGCTGTCCCAGGCTGACGCGGCGGCAGGGTAGCCTTCGAACTGGCCGATGATCGCGGGCAACACCGCGTTGCCCTGACCTTGGGTCGCACTGGACAGATGCTGCCAGTCGAACAGAAACCGCATGAAATCCTGCAACGCCACCGGCTCGATTTCCCGCCGCAGACGCTTGACCGTGTAGCGGTGAATCCGCGCCAGCAGATGCCGTTCGCACCATTCCTCCTGATCGGCACCGGGAGTGAACCGTCCGCGCAGCACATAGCCTTCACGCTCCAGTTGAGCGAGTGCCTGGGTGACGCGAGTCGGTGGTAATCCCAACGGATCGGCAATCGCGTTCAGCGGTAACGGACCAAACGCACTGAGCCGTGCCCGGATCACTTCCAGCACCGCTTCGTCTGGCGCCCAGGCTTCGTCGAATCCCGGCAGCACCTCCAGCGTTGGCAACAAAATCGCCTGTGGATAAATCGCCTTTAGGCAAGTCAACCGTTCCAGCGCCAGCCACAGCGAGTGCTCGGCATCGATCTGCAAACGGCTGGCGCGACCGCTGTCGGCCAGCGTATTCAGCCAGTCGAGCCACTGCGGATTGGCCTGCGCCTCGGTGTCGGCGATACACGCCAGACTTATCAGCGCTTCGTGCATTTCATCGGCGCGGGTCGGGGATGGCCAGGCTTCATCGCGCACGGCTTGAATCGCGTCGGCGTCCAGCGCGCCGAGGTCATCGGTGGATTGCGGGTCGGTCCAGCGGCGATTGAGCACGGCTTGCGTCCGGCGTTCCTCCAGCGGCGCATCGTCGAGAAAGGTGTAGGGCCGGGCGCTGAGGATTTCTGCGGCGAGTGGCGAGGGTGCGGGCAAATCACGGCTGATCAGCCGCACGTCGCCACGTTCCATGCGCCGCAACAACGCCAGCCAGCCCTCGCAATCCATCGCCTCATGCAGGCAATCGTCGAGGGTCTGTTCCACCAGCGGATGGTTGGGAATCTCCCGTTCGCCGGCGAGGTTTTCCACGCAGGCGATCTGATCGGGAAACACGCTGGCAATCAGGTCTTCGCTTTTCATCCGCTGGAGTTGCGGGGCGACTTTGCGCCCGCCGGTATAACGCGGCAACGCCAGCGCGACGCCGGCATTCCAGCGCCAGCGCACGCCAAACAGCGGCGCCTCGAGCACGGCCTGAATCAGCAGGTGCTCCGCCGTGTTGCTGTGCAGATAGCGCCAGACATCATCGAGTTCGAAACTGTGGCTGGTGGACAGCGACAGGACAATGGCGTCTTCGCTGGCGGCAGCCTGCAACTCGAAGTTGAAGGTGCGACAGAACCGCTTGCGCAGGGCCAGGCCCCAGGCGCGGTTGATGCGGCTGCCGAACGGGGTGTGGATGATCAGTTGGGTGCCGCCGGACTCGTCGAAAAAACGCTCCATCAGCAACGTGTCCTGCGAGGGCAGGGCGCCCAGGGCCAAGCGCGCCCGGGCCAGGTAATCCACAAGCTGTTCGGCGCTGGCGAGGTTCAGGCCGAGGGTCCCGGTCAGCCAGTCGAGCGCGGGTTGTAAATGGCCAGGCGTGGCACCGAGCAAGCCGTCGAGGTGTGCTTGCAGGCGTGCCACGGCAAACGACAGTTCAGCACTGCGACCGGGGGCCTCGCCGAGCCAGAACGGAATGGTCGGCGGTTGGCCCTGGGCATCTTCAACCCGGACCTTGCCGGTGTTGATCCGCAGAATCCGGTAAGAGGTATTGCCCAGCTGGAAGATATCCCCGGCAATGCTTTCTACCGCGAAGTCTTCGTTGACGCTGCCGATGTTCAAGCCTTGAGGTTCCAGCAGCACGCTGTAGTCGGCGTTGTCCGGGATCGTGCCGCCACTGGTCACGGCGGTCAGCCTGGCGCCCCGGCGACCGCGCAGCGTGCGGGTCACGGCGTCGCGGTGCAGATAAGCACTGCGGATGCCCTGGCGGCCGTTGTAACCCTCGGCGAGCATGTGCAGCAGCGCCTGATAGTGTTTTTCGTCGAGCCCGGTGTAAGGCGAGGCGTTGCGGAACATCGCCAGCAGCGCCTGCTCCGGCCATTCCTGGCAGCTGACCTCGGCGATGATCTGCTGCGCCAACACGTCCAGCGGCGCCTTGGGGATCTGCAAAGTGTCGAGTTCGCCCCGGCGCACGCAGTCGAGCAGGGCGATGCATTCGATCAAGTCGTCGCGGGTGGTGGCGAACAGGCGCCCCTTGGGCGTACCGCCGACCTGGTGCCCGGAGCGGCCGACCCGTTGCAGAAACCCGGCAATCGAACGCGGCGAGGCGATCTGGCAGACGAGGTCGACGTCGCCAATGTCGATCCCCAGTTCCAGCGACGCGGTGGCGATCAGCACCTGCAACTCGCCGCGCTTGAGCCGCTGTTCGGCATCGAGGCGAAATTCCTTGGCCAGGCTGCCGTGGTGGGCGGCCACGGCGTCCCGACCGAGGCGTTCGCTCAAATGCCGGCTCAGGCGTTCGGCCAACCGGCGGGTGTTGACGAAAATCAGCGTGGTGCGGTGCTCGCGAGCGAGGACGGCGAGGCGATCGTAGACCAGTTCCCAAACGTCGTTGGCCATGACAGCCGACAACGGCACCGGCGGCACTTCGATGTCCAGGTCCCGTGGGCGGGCGTGGCCGATGTCGATGATGTCGCAGTCACGATCACGACCGACCAGGTAGCGAGACACGGCTTCGATGGGTTTTTGCGTGGCCGACAGGCCGATCCGCATCAGAGGTTGCTCGCACAACGCCTGCAAGCGTTCGAGGCTCAGGGCCAGGTGGCTCCCGCGTTTGCTGGCGGCGATGGCGTGGATTTCGTCGACGATCACCGTGCGCGTGGTTTTAAGCATCTGCCGGCCAGAGTCGGAGCCGAGCAGCACATACAGCGATTCCGGGGTCGTGACCAGAATGTGCGGCGCGGTTTTACGCATGGCCGCCCGGTCTTTTTGCGGCGTATCGCCGGTGCGCACGGCGGTGTTGATCTGCAATTCGGGCAGGCCCATCGCCTGCAGCTGTTCGGTGATGCCCGCCAGCGGGGTTTGCAGGTTGATCTGGATGTCGTTGGATAAGGCCTTGAGCGGCGAGACGTAGACCACCAGCGTTGCGTCCGGCAGCCCGCCTTCGGTTTCCAGCCCGCGATGAACCAGGTCATCGATGACGGCGAGGAATGCGGTGAGAGTTTTACCGGAACCGGTGGGCGCGGCGATCAGGGTCGAACGGTGCTGGCGGATCAACGGCCACGCCCGGGCCTGGGCGGCGGTGACCGTCGGGAAAGTGCTGCTGAACCAGGCGCTGACCGCGGGGTGGAAGCCTGCCAGGGCCGCGTCCGTGGGGATGGGCAGATTCATGGCCTTATTTATGCGGGTGGGGGGAGGAAGATGCAAGTACCGCTCAAGACCTTTGCCGACCATCAGGGCCCCATCGCGAGCAGGCTCGCTCCCACAATGGGCCGGTATACAAATCCCCTGTGGGAGCGAGCCTGCTCGCGATGAGGCCATCAGCCGCCCCCCAAATCCCGGGCATTTGCACTTTACGGATGACGGTTGCGCACTAAACCCGCAAAATGCAACGATTCCGACAACTATCGACGGCATCGCCTGCGGGCTATGTCGATAAAACCATCGTTTCAATCAGACTGGGCCTGCTGACTCTATGCGAATGCGCCTTATGTTACTGGGCGGCGGAAATGCCCTTGGGCAGGCGCTGATTCGCCTCGGTGCGGAGGAAGACATCGGTTTCCTCGCCCCCCGCCCACCGCAAGACGGCTGGGACGCCGCGAGCCTGACGCAACTGCTCGACGACACGCGGCCGGACGCGCTGATCAATCTCGCCTACTACTTCGACTGGTTCCAGGCGGAGACCGTCAGCGAACCACGCCTGGCCGGGCAAGAGCGTGCGATCGAGCGTCTGGCCGAACTGTGTCAGCATCACAACATTGTGTTGCTGCAACCGTCGAGCTATCGCGTATTCGATGGCTCCCGGGCGACCGCTTACAGCGAAAAAGACGAGCCGGTGCCGCTGGGCCTGCGCGGTCAGGCGTTGTGGCGGATGGAGCAAAGCGTGCGCGCGACTTGCCCGCAACACGTGTTGTTGCGTTTCGGCTGGCTGCTCGACGACAGCCCCGACGGCACGCTGGGGCGTTTCTTGTCCCGCGCCGAACAACCTGATGAACTGCTGATGGCCGATGACCGTCGCGGTAATCCGACCCCGGTAGACGACGCGGCCCGGGTGATCATCTCAGTGCTCAAGCAACTCGATTGCGCCGCGCCGTTGTGGGGCACCTACCATTACGCCGGCCATGAAGCGACCACGCCGCTGGCGCTGGGCCAGGCGATCCTCACCGAAGCACGCATCCTGCATCCGCTGGCTATCGAAGCACCGACCGCCCAGGCTCACGCCGCGCGACCGGATGCCGCCGAAGAGCCGCAACATGCAGTGCTCGCCTGCAAGAAAATTTTACACACGTTCGGGATCAAGCCGCGTGCCTGGCGCGCCGCACTTCCGGGCTTACTGGACAGGTTCTATCGCCATGGTTGACGGCCCAATTCTAATCACCGGCGGTGCCGGTTTCATCGGCTCGCACCTGACCGATGCCTTGCTCGCCAAGGGTCATTCGGTGCGTATTCTCGATGACCTCTCCACCGGCAAACGCAGCAACCTGCCGCTGGACAATCCCAAGGTCGAGCTGATCGTGGGCGACGTCGCCGATGCCGCGCTGGTGGCGCAAGCAATGCTGGGTTGCAGTGCTGTCGCGCACCTGGCAGCCGTGGCGTCGGTGCAGGCCTCGGTGGACGATCCGGTGAAGACGCACCAGAGCAATTTCATCGGCTCGCTGAGTGTCTGCGAAGCCATGCGCCAGGCCGGCGTCAAACGGGTGTTGTTTGCCTCCAGCGCGGCGGTTTATGGCAACAATGGCGAAGGCGAGTCGATCAACGAAGACACGCCGAAGTCACCATTGACGCCTTACGCGTCGGACAAGTTGGCCAGCGAGCATTACTTCGATTTCTACCGTCGTCAGCATGCGCTGGAACCGGTGATCTTCCGATTCTTCAACATCTTCGGCCCGCGCCAGGATCCATCCTCGCCGTACTCCGGGGTGATCAGCATTTTCAGCGAACGCGCGCAGAAAGGCCTGCCGATCACGGTGTTCGGCGATGGCGAGCAAACGCGGGATTTCGTGTACGTCGGGGATTTGGTCGACTTGTTGGTGCAGGCCATCGAGAAACCAAAAGTCGAGGTTGGCGCGGTGAATGTCGGCTGGAATCAGGCGACGACGCTCAAGCAAATGCTTGAAGCGCTGGAGGCTGTCGTGGGTGAGCTGCCGCCGGTGAGCTACGGCCCGGCGCGCTCCGGTGATATTCGTCATTCGCGGGCGAACAACCAGCGTTTGCTGGAGCGCTTTGACTATCAGAAGCAGACACCGCTGAGTGTCGGGCTGGCGCGATTGTTAGGTCGGTAAAGAATAGGCGCCTCGTGAGGCGCCTTTTTTTTGAGGCCGGAATCGATCTTGCACCCCATGAGATACCTGTGGCGAGGGAGCTTGTCGGAACGCCGCACCGTCCCGCTCGACTGCGCAGCAGTCGCCATCGATATTGGGTCTGCTACGCAGCCCAGCGGGAGCAAGCTCCCTCGCCACATAAAGCGGTGCAGGGGTGTTTTAGAACTTGTAACCCAAGCCAACCATGTAGATGAACGGGTCAACGTCGACATTGACCTTGGCACGAGTACCGGGGGCCACGGCGTTGTTTTCCACGGTCGCGGTGGTATCGATGTCGATGTAGCGCACTTGGGCGTTGATCATTACGTGGTCGGTCAGCATGTAGTCGGCACCGACCTGGAACGCCATGCCCCAGGAGTTATCCGCCTTGAAATTGCTGAAACCGGCGGCACTGGCTTCGCTGCCGACGTGTTCATCGTAGATCCAGGTGTAGTTGATGCCCGCACCGACATACGGCTGGAACGCGGACTTGGCATCCAGCGGGTAGTACACAACGCTAAGGGTCGGCGGCAGGTGTTTCAGCGTGCCAAGTTTGCCGTTGGCCGCGCCCAGGGCGGTGCCTTTGAGCTTCACGTCATGCTCGAACGGCGAGGCCGCGAGCAATTCGATCCCCCAGTTGTTGGTGATCATGTAGGCGAAGTTCAGGCCCAGCTGCGTGTCGCTGCTCATGGTGGCCTTGCCACCCAGATTGGCACCCTTCAGCGGGCCTTGGTCGACCTTGACACTGGAGCTGTCGGCTTTTGGATTGACGGTGATCGCACCGGCCCGGACGATGATGTCGCCGGCTTCATGGGCGTGGGCGAGCGGTGCGGCGAGCGCGAGGGCGAATAGCGCAGCGCTGAGCATGGACTTGTGCATGGGGGCTCCAAAGGACGTAAAAAAATTCAATGTCCAATGGTAAGGCGGCTAACGATTTGGTCTTTTGATGCAGCTCAATGAAACAGTGATGGTTGGGGATTTGTGGCGTTTTTTAAGGCCCCATCGCGAGCAGGCTCGCTCCCACAGTGTTCTCTGTTATTCACAAATGTTGCATTCACTGAAGATCCCTGTGGGAGTGAGCCTGCTCGCGATGGCGGTGGACCAGCCAACACAGAACTACCGGGCTTCACTCCGGCAATTCATACACATAAATCTTGTCCGCCTCCATCTGATACCCCGCATCCGCCAGCTCGCTGGTCGACGCCTTGACCTGCAGCGCCCCCTCGATCCAGTAAGGCTGGTACAGCTCATCCAGCTTCACGCCGACTTCGCTTTTCACATGCACGATCTGGTTCGACGGCGGTGGCGGTACATGGATGCAGGCACCGAAATACGGCACCAGCAAAAACTCCGTGGTGCGGCCGTCTTCACTCACTTCCAGCGGCACGATGTAGCCCGGCAGACGAATGTTCTGGCCGTCGAGGCCCTTCACCACGGGTGCGTTTGGCAGGTCCTGCTTGGCCGCTGGCGCTGACTCGGCGGACAGCGTGTTGCCCATCTGCGACAGGTCGTGCAGCGGCGTCATGTTCGGCACTTCCGGCGCCGCGTCCGGCGGGATCATTTCCGACCAGGTCAGGTCTTTCGGCTGGGCCGCCCACAGGGGCAGGGCGACCAGCATCAACAGCGCAAGCAGAGCGCGGGGCATCATTAACGTCCTCATAGTCGGATCGACAGGCCATCGGCCAGGGATTGGCGATACGCGCGCCAGGCCGGCACGCTGCCCATCAGCAGCGCGGCGATCAGGATGCCACCGAGCAGCGTCCATTCATATTGGCTGGGCCAGGCCAGCGGCAAGTACAGGCCGTAATTGGCTTGCACATAACCTTGCGCTGCGGCGATGCACACGTACAGCAACGCCACGCCGGCAATCACGCCCGACAAGGCCAGGGCGAACGCTTCCAGTACCAGCAAGGTCGCGATGTGCCAAGGCCGCGCGCCCACTGAACGCAGAATCGCCATCTCGCGCCGGCGTTCATTCAGGCTGGTCAGAATCGCCGTGAGCATGCCGATCAACCCGGTCAGCACCACGAACAGCGAGACCACGAACAAGGCTTTTTCCGCGGTGCTCATCAAACTCCACAACTCTTGCAGCGCCACGCCCGGCAGAATCGCCAGCATCGGCTCGCCGAGGAATTCGTTGATTTCACGTTGCACGGCAAAGGTCGAAATCTTGTTGTTGAGGCCGAGCATGAACGCGGTGATCGCTTGGGGCGTGAGGTCCATGTTGCGCGCCTGATCGGCGCTGATCCGGCCCTTGCCTTGCGCCGGAACACCGTTGTGCCAGTCGATGTGAATGGCCTCCATGCCGCCGAGGCTGATGTGCAGCGTGCGGTCCACCGGGGTGCCGGTGCGTTTGAGAATGCCGACCACGGTGAACGGTTTGTCATCGTGCTTGACCAGGCTGATCGCCGCCACGCCGTGGGCCAGCACCAGTTTGTCGCCGAGCTTGTAATGCAGCGCATCGGCGACTTCGGCGCCCAGCACCACTTCAAACGGGTCGGTGGCGAAGGCGCGACCGTCGGCCAGTTCCAGGTGTTGCTGATGGCCGTACTGATAATGCTCGAAGTACGCCTCGGTGGTGCCCATTACCCGATAACCGCGATGGGAATCGCCGAGGGACATCGGGATCGCCCACTTCACTTTCGGGTTGTTGGCGAAGTGTTCGAAGCTGTCCCAGCGGATGTTGTTGGTGGCGTTGCCGATGCGGAACACCGAATACAGCAGCAGGTTGACCGAGCCGGAACGGGCGCCGACGATCAGGTCGGTGCCGCTGATGGTGCTGGCGAAACTGGCTTTGGCCTCGGTGCGCACCCGCTCCACCGCCAACAGCAGGCAGACCGAGAGGGCGATGGCGAACGCGGTGAGGATCGCGGTGAAGCGGCGGTTGGCGAGGCTGGCCATGGCTAGACGGAACAGATACATCTCAAACCTCGGACGGGGTGGCGGCGCGATTGAGATCGGCCAGCGACAAGTGACGATCGAACAGCGGCGCGAGGCTCTGGTCATGGCTGACGAACAACAGGCTCGACCCGGCTTCGCGGCATTCGGCGAACAGCAGGCGAATGAAGTTTTCGCGAGCGTCGTAGTCGAGGGCCGAGGTCGGCTCGTCGGCGATCACCAGTTCTGGCTGACCGATCAGTGCCCGCGCGGCGGCCACCCGTTGCTGTTGGCCGATGGACAGCGAATCGGCGCGACGGCCGAGAATGTTGTCGTCCTTCAAACCCAGGTGGGCGAGCAGGGTGGCGGCCGCCTGATCGACACTGCCGTGGCGCTGGATCGCGCGTTCGGCACGCAGTTTTGAAAAGTGGCAGGGCAACTCGACGTTCTCGCGCACCGAGAGGAACGGCAGCAAGTTGAACTGCTGAAAGATGTAGCCCGTGTGATCGACCCGAAAACGATCGCGAGCGCCCGCGCCCAGCTCGGTCAGCTCCTGGCCGAGCAGGCGAATACTGCCGCGGTCGGGCTTTTGCACGCCACCGAGCAGGCCCAGCAGGGTGGTCTTGCCGCTGCCGCTGGGGCCTTTGAGGAACAGGGTTTCACCGGGTTCCAGGCGAAACACCGGGATATCCAGCAGCGGCGGGTGACCGGGCCAGCTGAAGCCCAGGTCGGACAGTTCGATGAGTGCTTGGGTCATGTGAAACCGATCTGGTGGGTGGTGAACCCTGTGGGAGCGAGCCTGCTCGCGATGAGGCCATAACATTCAGCATCTACGTCGATTGTCATGCCGCTATCGCGAGCAGGCTCGCTCCCACAGGGGGCTTCGGGGGGATCAGAACTTCAGGGCAGCGGCCTTGGCCGTCACTTCAACCCCTTGCTGCCCGCTCGGGCTGATCAGTTGTACCTGAATTTTCTGGGTGGCCGGGAACGTATTGAAGATGTTCGCCAGGTCCAGGGTGTTCAGCGCGCCGGGCGTGGCGCAAGTGAACTGGTAATGGGCATGGATTTCGCTGTGGTCGTGATGATGTTCGTCCTTGGCGTCTTCGTCGTGATCATCATCGGCATCGGGTTTGTCGCCAAACAACGGGCTTTCCAGTTCCTGGGTCGCGACCACGCAACCGGCGGCTGTTGGCAGGTTGAACAGGGCCAGCGGTTTTTCCAGCTGAGCACGCACAGCCGCGACTTTGGCCTTGTCGGCGTCGCTGGTGGCGGCGTGTTCGAAGCCCACCAGGTTCATCGCCGGGCTTTCCAGTTCCAGCGCCAGGGTCTGACCGTCGAGTGCCGCATTCAGGCGGCCGACGCCATGTTCGTGGGCGCCAAGGCTGCCGTGCTCATGATCGTGGTCATGTTCATCTGCGGCGTGGGCCACGGCCAGCGGCAACAGGGCGAACGGCAGGGCGAGAAGCAAACGGCGCATGGCGAGTCTCCGGAACGTAAAATGAAGAAATTGTTATGTAATCTTATAACGTAAGTACGGAGAGTTTGACCGTCTGCTTGGCGTTGCGCAAGTCGCGTGGGAGCATGTCAGTCAGAAATGTGCAGGAGCGGACTTATGTTGCGTATACGCGGAAGCATCGGCGACTGGCCGGTGGATTTGACGCTGGAAATGGATGATGGCGACTGGGCGCGGCTCGGCGCGCAGTTGCAGGTGACCAAGCTTGAGCCATCCCCAGTGCCGGCCAAACCAGTGACCCAGGATGACGCGGTGTGGCAGATCGCCAAGGACCTGCTGCGCAAGGCCGGCCAAATGAGCGGGCCGGATTTGCTGGATCAACTGGAAGGCCTGACGGGCAGCGCGGCGTCGGGCAAACGGCTGTTGGTGCGTTTGCGCCATAGCCCGGACGTGAAGGTGGAGAGTGGCGCAGATACGCCGATTTACCGCTGGCTAATGTAGGAGCGAGCTTGCTCGCGATGGACGTCAACGATGACGCGTGCTGTCTGCAAAAACGCGCCAAGCATTACGTCCATCGCGAGCAAGCTCGCTCCTACAAGGGCAAATCAGTACAGCGCGGCAAACAGCTTGCGGCGGTACGTGGTTACCAGCGGGTGGTCATTGCCCAGCAACTCGAACACCTGCAGCAAGGTCTTGTGCGGCAAGCCTTCGCTGTAGCTGCGGTTGCGCACGAACAGTTTGAGCAACGCATCCAGCGCGGCGTCGTACTGCTGGCGCGACAACTGCTGGATCGCCAGTTGATACACCGCTTCATCGTCCTGCGGGTTCTTCGCCAGGCGCGCTTTCAGGTCCGCCGCATCCGGCAGGTCCTTGGCCTGGCCGAGGAACTGGATTTGCGCCTTTGCGCCGGCCAGGGCGGCTTTGTGTTCATCGCTCTTCACGGCGTCGAGCACGGTTTGCGCTTCAACCAGCTCGCCGCGTTCGGTCAGGCAGCGGGCATACAGAATCAGCGCTTTGGCGTTGGTGTTGTCTTCGCCCAGCAGCACTTTGAGCAGCGCTTCCGCGTCGGCAAAACGGCTGTCGTCAAACAGCGCCTGGGCTTGTTCGAACGGATCAGCCGCCGCCGGTGGCGGCATTTGCACATGCGGCTCCAGCAGCGCACGCACGGCGGATTCGGGCTGCGCACCGGCAAAACCGTCCACTGGCTGACCGTCCTTGAACAGCACCACGGTCGGCAGGCTACGAATGCCGAAACGGGCGACGATGTCCTGTTCAACATCGCAATTGACCTTGGCCAGCAACAACTCGCCCTGATAGCTCTCGGCAATGGTCTGCAGCATCGGCATCAACACTTTGCACGGCGCACACCATTCGGCCCAGAAATCCACCAGCACCGGTTTGTGGAAAGAGTTTTCGATCACCGATTGGTCGAAATCGGCAGTCGTGGCGTCGAAGATATACGGCGTTTCCTGACTCATGGGGGATCTCTTGGAAGCGTGAATGGGGCAACTATACGGCGTGGCGGGGTGTTGCCGAAAGCGGGGTGGTCACTCGTCTTGCGTTGCCTGACAAACCGCCATCGCGAGCAGGCTCGCTCCCACATTGGATCTATGTCATACCGAAAATCCCTGTGGGAGCGAGACCGGCTCGCCGGCGATGCTTTTAGCTGCGCCGCGCGTGGTACAGGCTCACCTGCCGAAACTCTTCCGGCTCACACAGATCCGGCAAGGTCATCGCCTCCAGAATTTCAATCCGCTGGTACAACGGATGACGAAAATCCCGCACTCGTGAATCGGCCACCAGCGCCTCTTTGCCACGGCTCAAAAACTCATCGAGCAACGGCAGGTTCGCCCGGTCGTACAGCACGTCCGCCACCAGGATCAGATCAAACCGATCCGCCTCGGCGAAAAAGTCCGTCGAGTAGTCGAGGTGGACGTTATTGAGTTGTGCGTTCGCGCGACACGCGGCAATCGCCAGCGGGTCGAGGTCGCAGGCCACGACTTCCAGCGCGCCGGCCTTCACGGCGGCAATCCCGGCGATACCCGAGCCCGCGCCGAAATCGAGTACACGTTTGCCTTTGACCCATTCCGGGAACTCGGCCAGGTAGCGCGCCACCGCCAGACCGCTGGCCCAGCAAAAACTCCAGTACGGCGGTTCATGCAGGATTCGCCGGGTTTCTTCCGGGCTGAAGGCGCGGTCCATGTTGTCGCCATCGATCAGCCAGAGTTTCAAATCGGTTTGCGGCAGGGTGACCGGCACCAGCTGCGCATCACCGAGCAGTTCACTCAAGGCCTGTTGCAGGTCGAGCGGTGCGGTCATGGTGCTTTGACGAATTGCAGTTGACCCAATGCCTGGGTGGTTGGCTGGCTGATGACTTGCGACGGCAAGTGCAAAATCAGCTGGCCGGACTGGCTGGCGCGGCCCCGCAGTTCAACCCGGGCGCCGACCGGGAACGAGTCCGGGTTGAATCGCAGGTGAAACGGCAACACCTGATTGGTGCCGATCAGGCTCGAACTGGCGAGCAATTGTTGCGGCCGGCCCTGAGTGTCGATCACCAGCAGCGCGAGCTCGACTTCAGCGTCGGCCGGCACACCTTGCAGGGTGCCGCTCAATTCACGCTGATACGCGGGCAACGGGCCCAGGTCGGCGGCTTCACGGGCTTTTTTCTGCGCCTGTTGCGGCGCAGGGCCTGGCGTCGGCGGCTGGGGCTTGGGCGCATCGCTGCCGCAGGCCACCAGCAGGCTGAAAAGACTGAGCAAAACGAGCGGTCTAAGGGACATTTGCGGCTCCAGCAAGGTGAAATCCATGGATCTGGCTCTATAACCCGTCTGTATACCGCAAACCCTATGGCTTGTCTTGCCACCGGGATGCGCTACCATGGCCCTCCCTTTTTTTGTTGCCTGCCACCATGCACTGTCCCTTCTGCGGTGCCAACGACACCAAGGTCATCGACTCGCGTCTGGTCGCCGAGGGCGAACAGGTGCGCCGCCGGCGCGAATGCCTGGCCTGCGGCGAGCGTTTCACGACGTTCGAGACCGCCGAACTGGTGTTGCCGCGCCTGATCAAAACCGACGGCAGTCGTCAGCCGTTCGATGAAGAAAAACTCCGCGCCGGCATGCAGCGCGCACTCGAGAAGCGCCCGGTGAGTGTCGAGCGCCTCGAATCGTCGCTGGTGCACATCAAGCACAAACTGCGTGCCACCGGCGAGCGCGAGGTCAAGTCCCTCGTGGTCGGTGAGCTGGTGATGGCCGAGCTGCAGAAGCTCGACGAAGTCGCCTACATTCGTTTCGCCTCCGTGTATCGCCGCTTCCAGGACCTCAACGAGTTCCGCGAAGAGATCGATCGCCTGGCCCGTGAGCCGGTGAAAGAATGAGCACCTCAACCGAACAAGCCATCCTCGACGCCCATTACATGGCCCGTGCGCTTGAACTGGCGCGCAAAGGTCACTACACGACGCACCCCAACCCCCGGGTGGGCTGCGTGATCGTGAAGGACGGGCAAATCGTCGGCGAAGGCTGGCACGAGCGCACCGGTGAACCTCACGCCGAAGTCCACGCCCTGCGCGCCGCTGGCGACAAGGCCCGGGGCGCCACCGCCTACGTCACCCTCGAGCCGTGCAGCCACCACG
>NZ_RWIN01000031.1 GCF_009761815.1 Pseudomonas sp. PB120 | reverse complement strand
TGGACTGCGTAGCAGGCCCTCTTTTTGGGGCCGCTTCGCAGCCCAGCGGGAGCAAGCTCCCTCGCCACAGACAAGCGCCTTTCCCAATCAAGCAGGCGCCAACTCCGTCACCACCCGTCCGCTTTCCATGCGCACCAGCTGATCGGCGATGTCGAAATAACGGTCATCGTGGGAGATCACGATGATGGTCTTGCCCAAGCGTTTCAGGTCCGGCAGCAACTCGGTGTAGAAGATCCGCCGGAAGGTCGGGTCCTGGTCGGCCGCCCATTCATCGAACACCAGCACCGGACGTTCTTCGAGCCAGGCATTGACCAGGGCCAGGCGTTTGCGCTGGCCGGTGGAGAGGTCGGTGGTGGTGAAACTGCCGTCCTTGACGCTGACCTTGTGCGCGATTTCCAGCCGTTGCAGGTATTGGTTGGCGTCTTCGGGGATGTGCTGGTCGCCCTGGACCACGTCATCGAACAGGTAGTAATCGGCAAAAATCGTGGTGAACAACTGGCGATAGTCATCGCGATTCTGCGCATCGATGGCCTCGCCGTTGACGCGGATTTCACCCTGTTGCGGCGTGTAGAGGCCTAGCAGCAGCTTGATCAGCGTGGTCTTGCCGCAGCCGTTTTCGCCGACGATGAAGGTGATGTCGCCTTGCTTGATCGTCAGGTTCACCGGCCCGAGCTGGAACGGGGCGGCCCCTTCGGCCGCCGGGAAAGCAAAACGCACATCGGCCAGTTTCAGTTCGTGCACGGCTTGTTTGACTGAGCCCTGATCGCTCAACAGCAAGTGCGGTTCCGGGGTGGAAAACTGCTCGGACAATTCGGCGATGCGGCGGAACGCGATCTGCGCGCGGCTGACGATAGGCAGCGTGCTGATCAAGTGTTCCAGCGGACCTTTCATGTACAGCAGCACTAGCACAAAGCCACTCATCACGGTTTTGTCGGCGCTCGGCCAGAAGCTTTGCAGGGCCAGCGCGAGGCCGATGACCACAAAGAACAGCATCGAGCCGAAGGTCTTGGCGATGACGAAGGTATTGATCGAGCGCACCTGCGTATTGCAGATGAATTCGGCGGTGGCCTTGATGCCCGAGACGAACATGCGCTGGCGGCGCGGGCGGTGAATGCGCAGTTCCTTGGCGCCTTCGGCAATCGCGTTGTAGTGCTTTTGCAGTTCGTCTTCAGCATCGCGGGCGGCCATGAAACCCTGCACGCCTTTGCTTTGGGCGTAGGCCTGGATCGCGGTGCCGATCAGGATCGCCGCGACCATGATCAGGAACATCGGCCACGACAACATCGCCAGATAGCCCATGCAACCCAGCGTCACCGTGACCGAAATCGCCAGCGGCGCGAAGGCGAAGGCGAAGTCGCTGATGGTGTCGACGTCATGGGTCAGCACCGGGATCAGGCGATGACTGCGATAGCGCTCGATTTGCTCGATCGGTGCCGAGAGCACTTTTTCACCCAGCTGTTTACGCAGCTTGGCGATGATGTGCTGGCCGACGTAGTTGGTGCCGATGTCCGAGCAGATGGAACTCAGCAGCGCCAGCAGGCACAGGCCGGCGAACAGCGCGACGACGCCTTGGGTCAGGCCGGTGTCCGAATGCAGGGCGTTGTTGATGGTGGCCAGCAATACCGTGACGCTCAGGCCGCCGACCATGCCCAGGAAAATGGACGCGGCGACGATGAGCCGAAAGGGTTTCAACAGGGCGAACAATTCGCCGATGGCGCCACGGGGAGGCTGGGTCATGGAAGACAATTCCTTGGGTCGTGAAGGCAGATACCCAGTAGAACGTCTGGTGGGAGGGTTAATTTACAAAGGCACCGACTGGCGGCGGAGTTGTCGCGGCACTCCACCAAACCCTGTGGGAGCGAGCCTGCTCGCGATGGTGTGTCAGTCGAGATCAATGTGACTGACACACCATCGC
>NZ_RWIN01000030.1 GCF_009761815.1 Pseudomonas sp. PB120 | reverse complement strand
AAACCCTGTGGGAGCGGGCTTGCCCGCGAAGGCGGAGTGCCAGTCACCGAAGACGTCGAATTCGAAGGCCTCTTCGCGGGCAAGCCCGCTCCCACAGAAATCCATTACTGAGCTCACACTTGTTTTGGTTCTCATTATCATCTAATAATAAATCTCATTACCGAATGAGCCCGGATCATGAGTTCTGCCTTGCACGAGCAGCCCTACCTCGAAAACTGGCGCTGGATGAGTCGCCAGATCCGTTGCGCGATGGACCCCGACGAGCCTCGCCTGATCGAACATTACCTGGCTGAAGGCCGGTACCTGGCGTGTTGCACGGCCACCTCGCCCTGGACCATCGCCGAAACTTCCTTGCGTCTGCTGCTCGACACCGCCGCCGATGTCGCACTGCCCTGGCACTGGCGGACCTACTGCCTCGACCAGGCCTGGCGCCCGTTGCGCGATCTGGAACGCCTCTCTCTGTGCAAGTGCCGCCTAAAGCGCTGGCAAAGCTACACCTGGCAACTGGCGACCTGCGAGTTGCAGCCCTCGATTCCTCTCATAGAACTGGTGCAAGGATTTTCTGATGAACAAGACACGTATTGAGCGCGACAGCATGGGCGAGCTTCAGGTCCCGGTGGACGCCCTCTACGGCGCACAAACCCAGCGTGCGGTGGACAACTTCCCCATCAGCGGTAAACCGATGCCGGTGCAGTTCATCCGTGCGCTGATCCTGGCCAAGGCCGCTGCTGCCCGAGCCAACATCGAGCTCAAGCAAATCAGCGAATCCCAGGGCAACGCCATTGTCGATGCGGCGTTGGGCTTGCTTCAGGGCGATTTCATGCAGCATTTCCCGGTGGATATTTTCCAGACCGGTTCCGGCACCAGCTCCAACATGAACGCCAACGAAGTGATCGCGACCTTGGCCAGCCGCTTGCTTGGTGAAGCCATTAATCCCAACGATCACGTCAACTGCGGCCAAAGCAGCAATGACATCATCCCGACCACCATCCATGTCAGCGCCGCGCTGGCACTGCATGAGCAACTGCTGCCAGCGCTGGTGCGCCTGGTGCAGGTGATCGAGCGCAAGGCAGAGGACGTTCACCACCACGTCAAAACCGGGCGCACGCACCTGATGGACGCCATGCCGGTGCGCATGAGCCAGGTGCTCAACGGTTGGGCGCAACAGTTGAAAGCCAACATCGGGCACCTGCAGGACCTGCTGCCAAGCCTGCAATCCCTGGCGCAGGGCGGTACGGCGGTGGGGACGGGCATCAATGCACATCCTGAGTTCGCTGCGCGTTTCAGCCAACAATTGAGCGAACTGACGCATGTGCAGTTCACGCCCGGTAACGATTTGTTTGCACTGATCGGCTCGCAGGACACCGCCGTTGCCGTCTCCGGCCAGCTCAAAACCACCGCCGTCTCGCTGATGAAAATCGCCAACGACCTGCGCTGGATGAACTCCGGTCCGTTGGCCGGCCTTGGCGAAATCGAGCTCGAAGCCTTGCAACCGGGGTCCTCGATCATGCCTGGCAAGGTCAACCCGGTGATCCCGGAAGCCACCGCCATGGTCGCCGCTCAAGTGATCGGCAATGACACGGTCATCACCATCGCCGGGCAGTCAGGCAATTTCGAACTGAACGTGATGCTGCCGATCATCGCCCAGAACCTGCTGAGCAGCATCGAGTTGCTGGCCAATTCCAGCCATCTGCTGGGTGAGAAGGCCATCGCCAGTTTCAAGGTCAACGAGGCCCGTCTCAAGGAAGCGCTGTCGCGCAATCCGATCCTGGTGACCGCGCTCAATCCGATCATCGGTTACCAAAAAGCCGCGGAGATTGCCAAGAAGGCTTATCAGCAAGGCCGGCCGGTGATCGATGTAGCCCTGGAACATACCGACCTGACGCGTGGCCAACTGGAAGAGCTGCTCAACCCAGAAAAGCTCACCGCCGGCGGCGTGTAACCACCATCACCGCTTTGGAGGCTCACCATGGAGCACTGGAAACGCACGATTGAAAGGGCAAACCGTTGTTTCATGCTGGGCGAATTGATTGATGCTCGCGAGGCTTACCTACAGGCATTGGCCCTGGCCCAAGTGTTGTTCGAGCGCTGGCCGGATGCCGACGAAGCGGTGGCGGCCTGCGTGATATCCCACCACAACCTGGCGGACCTGCACTTGCGCCTGAACCAGCCAGAGGAAAGCGCCGAGTATTTGTGCGCCATCCACCAGCGGTTGCTGCAAACCATGCAAGACCCGCGACTGGCACCGGCGTTGCGGGAAGCCGCGATGCGCCAGAGCAGCAAAACCTACATCGAACTGCTGAATTTCATCAGCGAACACGGCGAATATCCGCGCACACATCGGTTGTTGCACATCGAGGCGACTGCGCCTGCCGCCCAACATCATGGAGTTCATTGAAATGGCTTTTACCTTGCCTGCCTTGCCGTACGCCTATGACGCCCTGGAGCCGCACATCGATGCGCAGACCATGGAGATCCACTACACCAAGCATCACCAGACCTACATCAACAATCTCAACGCCGCGGTAGAAGGCACCGAGTTTGCGGAGTGGCCGGTGGAAAAACTGGTGGCCGCTGTGCAGCAACTGCCGGAGAAACTACGTGCTGCCGTGATCAATCAGGGCGGCGGCCATGCCAACCATTCACTGTTCTGGGAAGTGATGGCGCCGCAGGGTGGCGGTAAACCTGAAGGTGAGTTGGCCCAGGCCATCGATGAGCAACTGGGTGGGCTGGACAGTTTCAAGGACGCTTTCACCAAAGCGGCGTTGACCCGGTTCGGCAGTGGCTGGGCGTGGCTGAGTGTGACCCCGCAAAAGACGTTGGTCGTTGAAAGCAGCGGCAATCAGGACAGCCCGTTGATGAATGGCAACACGCCGATCCTGGGGCTGGATGTCTGGGAGCACGCGTATTACCTGCGGTATCAGAACCGTCGCCCTGAATACATCAACGCGTTCTACAACGTGATCAATTGGCCCGAAGTCGCTGCGCGCTATCAGGCTGCACGGGCTTAAGTCGTCTACAAAAACAATCCAAGGCTGACTATGGGCACTGAAACACTGGCGATCGGAAGCGGACGCATGTTTCGTTACGCACTGGGATCGCTGTTACTGCTGGCGGGCATGAGTTTGTTGGTTGCCCAAGGGCTGGCATGGCTGGACCTTGAGCCGAAACTGCTGCGTGCATTGCAAGGCGGGGCAATCTGCGCGCTGGGCACGGCCTTGGGCGCGGTGCCCGTGTTGGTCATTCGGCGCATGCCTCAGACGGTCAGCGATACGCTGCTGGGTTTCGGGGCCGGGGTGATGTTGGCGGCGACGGCGTTTTCGCTGATCGTGCCGGGTATCTCCGCCGCCGAAAGCCTGGGGTTGGCGCCTTGGGCGGCCAGTGGCCTGATCAGCTTCGGCATCATGCTCGGCGCATTCGGGTTGTTTCTGGTCGACCGCAAGGTCGCTGGGGCCAGTCCGGAACTGTTGATCGGCACGCCGGAGCGGCCAGTGATTCCACCGCGAATCTGGCTGTTTGTCTTTGCCATTATTGCCCACAACATTCCCGAGGGCATGGCGGTCGGTGTCTCGGCCGGGGGAGGCATGCCCGACGCCGATAGCCTGGCGATGGGCATCGCGTTGCAGGATGTGCCTGAAGGTTTGGTAATTGCGCTGGTGTTGGCCGGGGCAGGGATGTCGCGGGTCAAAGCGTTTCTGATCGGAGCCGCGTCAGGTTTGGTCGAGCCGGTTTTTGCGCTGCTGTGTGCGTGGCTGGTGAGCCTGGCAGAAATGCTGTTGCCGTTGGGACTGGCGCTGGCGGCCGGGGCAATGCTGCTGGTGGTCACGCACGAAGTGATTCCCGAGTCGCGCCGCAATGGTCACGACAAGCTTGCCAGCCTTGGGTTGCTGATCGGGTTTTGCCTGATGATGGTGATGGATACCGCGTTGGCGTAACACGAATTATGTAGCAGCTGGCGAAGCCTGCGTCCGGCTGCGCAGCAGTCGTAAATCCGGAATGCCTGAAAAACCGCGCTGACTGATTTTGCGACTGCTCCGCAGCCGGACGCAGGCTGCGCCAGCTGCTACACGGTCGCGGAGTTACTCGCCTTCGTCGAAGAAGTTGTTGATCAACGCCACCAGCGCATCCAGCGCTTCCTGTTCCTGCTCGCCTTCCGTACTCAGATGGATTTTGGTGCCCTTGCCTGCAGCCAGCATCATCATGGCCATGATGCTTTTGCCGTCGACCATCGATTCAGGGGTGCGTCCGGCTCTGATCTGGCACGGGAACTGGCCGGCCACACCTACGAATTTTGCTGAAGCGCGGGCATGCAGGCCCAGTTTGTTGATGATTTCAATTTCCAGAGCAGGCATCGCGGTGTGAATCCTTTAGCTGAGGTCGCGGTGGCGGACCTGGACATTCTTCAGGGATTTTTGCAGGGTCTGACCCAGACGTTCGGTCAGGTAGACGGAGCGGTGATGCCCGCCGGTGCAGCCAATGGCAATGGTGACATACGCGCGGTTGCTGGCGGCGAAACGTGGCAGCCACTTGAGAAGGTATGTGGAAATGTCCTGGAACATCTCTTCGACGTCCGGCTGTGCCGCCAGGTACTCGGCAACCGGTTGATCAAGCCCGGACTGCTCGCGCAATTCCGGCTTCCAGTAAGGGTTTGGCAGGCAACGCACGTCGAACACCAGGTCGGCATCCACTGGCATGCCACGCTTGAACCCGAACGACTCCACCAAAAACGCCGTACCGGGTTCCGGTTGGTTCAGCAGGCGTAGTTTGATGGTATCGCGCAGCTGATACAGGTTCAGGTTGGTGGTGTTGACCTTGAGGTCGGCCAGGTCGGCGATCGGCCCAAGCAGGCTGGTTTCGTCGTTGATCGCTTCGGCCAGCGAACGATTGGGGCTGCTCAGCGGGTGACGACGACGGGTTTCCGAAAACCGTTTGAGCAAGGTCTCTTCGTCGGCATCCAGGTACAGGACATCGCACTGGATATGTCGGCCGCGGACTTCTTCCAGCAGTTCGGGAAATCGTGACAGGTGGCTCGGCAAGTTGCGCGCGTCGATGGACACGGCCACCAGAGGTTGTGCCAGCTCGGTGTGTATCAGCGCACGCTCGGCCAGTTCCGGCAGCAGGCCGGCCGGCAGGTTGTCGATGCAGTAATAGCCGTTATCCTCGAGAACATCGAGCGCGGTGCTTTTACCTGAGCCGGAACGGCCACTGACAATGATCAAGCGCATGATTAGTGCCCGTTTTGTTCGTCCAGGACAACCTGATACAAGGCTTGATTACTCGGAGCGCTGCGCAGTTTTTCACGCACTTCCTTGCGATCGAGCATGCTGGCGATCTGGCGCAGGAGTTCCAGGTGCGCATCGGTGGCGGCTTGC
Source organism: Pseudomonas sp. PB120 (assembly GCF_009761815.1). Classification (GTDB taxonomy): domain Bacteria; phylum Pseudomonadota; class Gammaproteobacteria; order Pseudomonadales; family Pseudomonadaceae; genus Aquipseudomonas. The sequence continues at coordinate 16,150 of NZ_RWIN01000030.1, read as the reverse complement.
GGGACCAGCAGAACGAACAGCAGGTCAACCGGGGCGCCGTCGATGGCGTCGAAATCGATAGGGGCGTCCAGGTGCATCAAGGCACTGATGGGCGCGTCGCAGCCTTTGAGGCGGCAGTGGGGGATAGCGATGCCGTTGCCAAAACCGGTAGAACCGAGTTTTTCACGGGCGACCAGACTCTCGAAGACATCCTGCATCGCCAGATCCGGCACTTCGCGGTGGATTAGGTTGGCAATTTGCTCGAGGGCTTTCTTTTTACTGCCGCCCGGCACGTTCACGAGGGAACGGCCGGGGGTCAGGATGCTTTCAAGTCGGATCATGGGTTGGGAGTGTTAACGACCGGTAGCGCCCTGGAGGAGGCTCTGGGTCTTTTCCTTATGCTTTTTGAGTTGTTTATCCAGCTTGTCGGTCAATGCGTCGATCGCTGCGTACATGTCAGTATGTTCCGCGTTTGCGACCACTTCATTGCCGGGAATATGCAGCGTGGCTTCGATTTTCTGCTTCAGCTTTTCGACCGTCATCGTGACCTGCACGTTGGTGATCTTGTCGAAATGTCGCTCCAATCGTTCGAGTTTTTCGCCGATGTAGGTGCGAAGAGGTTCGGTCACTTCCAGTTGGTGTCCACTGATGTTGACTTGCATACAGCTTCTCCTTCGTTGCCAGTGCATAAAGCGGTAGATCAGATGATCTACCACTGGAACGCTGTGACGTGGCCCTTACATCAACCGCTTACGTTCGCTCGAAGGCGCGATCCCAAGGGATTCGCGGTACTTGGCGACGGTGCGGCGAGCCACCTGAATGCCTTGTGCCTCCAGTAAACCAGCGATCTTGCTGTCACTCAACGGCTTTTTCTGATTTTCCGCGGCAACCAGTTTTTTGATGATCGCGCGGATCGCCGTGGACGAGCATTCGCCGCCTTCTGAGGTGCTGACGTGGCTGGAGAAAAAGTATTTCAGTTCATAAATGCCCCGAGGGGTGTGCATGAACTTTTGCGTGGTCACCCGTGAAATCGTCGATTCGTGCATGCCCACCGCTTCGGCGATGTCGTGCAGTACCAGCGGTTTCATGGCTTCATCGCCGTACTCCAGAAAGCCTCGTTGATGCTCGACGATCTGGGTGGCCACTTTCATCAGGGTTTCGTTGCGGCTTTGCAGGCTCTTGATGAACCAGCGGGCCTCTTGCAACTGGTTGCGCATGAACGTGTTGTCGGCGCTGGTATCGGCGCGGCGCACGAAACCGGCGTATTGGGCGTTGACCCGCAGCCGTGGCACCGATTCCTGGTTGAGCTCCACCAGCCAGCGCTCGTTGTCCTTGCGCACGATAACGTCGGGAACGACGTATTCGGCTTCGCTGGATTCGATCTGGGAGCCTGGGCGCGGATTGAGGCTCTGAACCAGTTCGATGACCTGGCGCAGTTCGTCTTCCTTGAGCTTCATGCGACGCATCAGCTGGCTGTAGTCGCGGCTGCCGAGCAAGTCGATGTAATCGCTGACCAGACGCTTGGCCTCGGCCAGCCAAGGGGTCTTGGCGGCCAGTTGGCGCAATTGCAGCAGCAGGCATTCGCTCAGGTTGCGCGCGCCGATGCCGGCGGGTTCGAACTGTTGGATGCGGTGCAGGACGGCTTCGATTTCGTCCAGTTCGATGTCCAGTTCCGGATCGAACGCTTCGAGGATTTCCTCGAGGGTTTCGTCCAGGTAACCCTGATTGTTGATGCAGTCGATCAGGGTCACGCCGATCAGGCGATCGGTATCGGACATCGGCGCCAGGTTCAGTTGCCATAACAGATGGCTTTGCAGGCTTTCGCCGGCCGATGTGCGGGTCGTGAAATCCCACTCGTCGTCATCGTTGCTCGGCAGGCTGCTGGCGCTGGTCTGGTAGACGTCTTCCCAGGCGGTGTCGACGGGCAGTTCGTTGGGAATGCGCTCGTTCCAGTCGCCTTCCTCAAGGTTGTCCACCGTCGGGGCGGTTTCCTGGTAGGAGGGTTCCGAAACATCGGCGTTGGGTTGCTGTTCGGCTTTGTCGGCCAAGGGGTCGGCGTTATCGAAGTCGTCGCCTTCTTCCTGGCGTTCGAGCATCGGATTGGACTCCAGGGCCTCCTGGATTTCCTGTTGCAGGTCCAGGGTCGACAATTGGAGCAGGCGGATGGCCTGTTGCAGCTGCGGTGTCATCGTCAGCTGCTGGCCCATTCTCAAGACTAGCGATGGTTTCATGGCAGGGGCTTAACACCTTATTCGCCGGCGCACATGCGCCATCCACTACAGGGCGCCGGAGCGCCAAACATAAGCAAATTATATGCCCGAAACTGCAGCGTTTGCCTAGAGCGCTGTAACAATAAAAAAATGTTGATTTTTCATTGCGACAAGCGCTCGGTCGACTAGCCAGGCACCTTGGTTCTTACAGGCGGAACTCATGGCCCAGGTAGACTTCCTTGACCAGATCGTTGGCCAGGATGGTGGCGGAGTCGCCTTCGGCGATCAGCTGGCCATCATTGACGATGTAGGCGGTTTCGCAGATGTCCAGGGTTTCACGGACGTTGTGGTCAGTGATCAGCACGCCAATGCCCTTGGCCTTGAGGTGGTAGATGATCTGCTTGATGTCGCCGACCGAAATCGGGTCCACGCCGGCGAAGGGTTCGTCGAGGAGGATGAATTTCGGGTTGGTGGCCAGCGCCCGGGCGATTTCCACGCGGCGACGTTCACCACCGGACAGGCTCATGCCCAGGTTGTCGCGGATGTGGCTGATGTGGAATTCCTGCAGCAGGCTTTCCAGCTCTTTGCGACGGCCTGCCTTGTCGAGTTCCTTGCGGGTCTCGAGGATGGCCATGATGTTGTCGGCCACCGAGAGTTTGCGGAAAATCGACGCTTCTTGCGGAAGATAACCGATACCCGCCTTGGCACGACCGTGCATGGGCTGGTGACTGACATCCAGATCGTCGATCAGCACGCGGCCCTGATCGGCCTGTACCAGGCCGACGATCATGTAGAAGCACGTGGTCTTGCCGGCCCCGTTAGGGCCAAGCAGGCCGACGATCTGACCGCTGTCGATGGACAGGCTGACGTCGCGCACAACCTGGCGGCTCTTGTAGCTCTTGGCCAGATGCTGAGCTTTCAGAGTTGCCATTACTGGGCCTTTTGCTCGTCGGTTTTCTTCTTCGGCTGGATCACCATGTCGATGCGCGGACGCGCCTCGGTGACCTTGTTGCCTGTGGCGCGACCGGCGCTCGCCAGTTTCTTCACCGTGTCGTAGACGATTTTCTCGCCTTGAGTGGTGTTGTTGTCCTTGTCGACGACCTTGGCGCGATCGATCAGCACGACGCGATTCTGCGCGGCGTGGTACTGGATCGTTACCCCCCAGCCCTGAACAGGTTTGGTGTCGCCCTGGGTCTGGAGTTGCTCGAAGTAGGCAAGGTTGCCCACCGAGGTCACGACGTCGATGTCGCCGGCCGGGGTGCGAGTGATGGTCACGGTATTGCCTTTTACGATCATCGAGCCTTGGGTGATGATCACGTCACCTTTGTAGGTGGCAATGCCGTTCTTGTCGTCCAGTTGGGCGTCGTCGGCCTGAATGCGGATAGGCTGCTCTTGATCGTTCGGCAGAGCCCAGGCGCTCACGCTTCCCAGTGCTGCGCCCAGACTGAGCAAAATAGGGAGAGTTTTAACGAGCCTCATACTGTCCTCTTACGTTCGATAGCAGGTGTATCCTGCTTTCTTTCAAATACGCTTTCATTCCCTTGCCAGTCGACACACCACCAGCGCCGTCGATTCTAACGGGTTGCTCGGTCTGCGCATATTGCTGCTGCGGGAACACGGTCATGCGGGTGGAGGTGATCAGTGTCTTGCGGTTTTTCTCGTCGAAACGAGTGATCCGCACCGAATCGATCAGTTCGACCTGGGTGCCGCCGGAATTGACTTCGCCGCGTTCGCTCTGCACGTGCCACGGGAATTCGGTGCCGCGGAACATGTTCAGGTCCGGATTGGTCAGCAGGGTCACGTCAGTGGCTTTCAGGTGCTCGACCTTGTCGGACGTCATCTCGTATTGCAACTTTCCGTCCGGCAGGAACTGCAGGCTGTGGGCGTTGGTGGCGTAATAGTCGATCGCGCTTTCATCGACCTTGACCACGGTCTTGTCGAGGAAGCGCTCCGGACTGATGTTCCAGTAGCCGACCGCCGCAAAAATCGCTGCGATGCAACCGAACACCAGAATGTTGCGAAACTTTTTGCTCAGCATAGTTGGCTCACAGGTACGCGGCGTTGGCCGCATCGAGGCGGCCCTGGGCGCGCAGGATCAATTCGCAGAATTCGCGAGCGGCACCCTCGCCACCGCGGGCCTGGGTAATGCCGTGGGCGTGTTCGCGCACGAAACTGGCGGCATTGGCCACTGCCATGCCCAGCCCTACGCGGCGAATGACCGGCAGGTCCGGCAGGTCGTCGCCGAGGTAGGCGACCTGTTCATAGCTTAGGTTGAGTTGAGCCAGAAGCCCGTCAAGCACCACCAGTTTGTCTTCGCGACCCTGGAACAGGTGTGGAATGCCGAGGTTCTTTGCGCGTCGCTCGACCACCGGGGTCTTGCGGCCGCTGATGATAGCCGTCTGCACGCCCGCTGCCATCAACATCTTGATGCCTTGGCCGTCGAGGGTGTTGAACGTCTTGAATTCGCTGCCGTCTTCGAGGAAGTACAGGCGACCGTCGGTCAGGACGCCATCAACGTCGAATACCGCCAGTTTGATCTGTTTGCCGCGTTCCAGAAGGTCCGTGCTCATTACATTACCCCCGCACGCAGCAAGTCGTGCATGTTCAAGGCGCCAACCGGACGGTCGTCGCCATCGACCACGACGAGCGCGTTGATTTTGTGGTCTTCCATGATTTTCAGGGCTTCGGCGGCGAGCATCTCGGCGCGGGCCGTCTTGCCGTGAGCCGTCATGACCTGGTCGATCGTGGCGCTATGGATGTCGATGCTGCGGTCCAGCGTGCGGCGCAAATCGCCGTCGGTGAAGATCCCGGCGAGTTTGCCGTCGGCTTCAAGGATAACGGTCATGCCCAGGCCCTTGCGGGTCATTTCCATCAGCGCGTCCTTGAGCAGGGTGCCGCGCTGGACTTGCGGCAGCTCCTGCCCGGCGTGCATGACATTTTCCACTTTCAGCAGCAGGCGGCGACCCAGCGCACCGCCAGGGTGGGAAAAGGCGAAATCTTCAGCGGTAAAGCCGCGGGCTTCCAGCAACGCAACGGCGAGGGCGTCGCCCATGACCAGGGCGGCGGTGGTCGACGAGGTTGGCGCCAGGTTCAGCGGGCAGGCTTCATGCTCGACGTGCACGTTCAGGTTGACCTCGGCAGCCTTGGCCAGCGGCGACTCGGGATTGCCGGTCATGCTGATCAACTGGATGCCCAGGCGCTTGATCAGCGGCAGGAGCGTGACGATTTCATTGGTAGAGCCGGAGTTCGACAGCGCGAGGATGATGTCGTCGCGGGTGATCATGCCCATGTCGCCGTGGCTGGCTTCGGCCGGATGTACGAAGAAAGCCGTGGTGCCGGTGCTGGCCAGGGTGGCGGCGATCTTGTTGCCGATGTGCCCTGACTTGCCCATGCCGACCACGACCACGCGGCCTTTGCTGGCCAGAATCATCTCGCAAGCGCGTACGAAATCGGCGTCGATACGGGGCAGCAAGCCTTGTACGGCTTCCAGTTCGAGGCGGATCGTGCGTTGGGCGGATTGAATCAGGTCGCTGGATTGGCTCATGTCAGAAATCGTATAGCCTGAGAAAAGGCGGCGATTATAGCGGTAATGATGGAAACCCTCACGCAAGTTCGTCGCGCATTGTCATTCCCTGTTACGGGAAACCGTCTAAATGAAGCTTTTTGCCTGTCATGTTGCTGAATACGTCCCGGCTTGGGCCTTTGGCGCTTGGCCTGTGCAGTGATATAGTTCGCCGCCAGTTCGGCCCGCCCGGGAAGTATGTGCTTTCGACAGAAAGACAGGCGTCCGAGTGAGAGGCTGCATCGCAAGGAGTTTAGATGAGTGCCGATAACGCCTACGCGGTCGAGCTGAAGGGACTGTCCTTCAAGCGCGGTGCGCGCAGCATTTTCAATAACGTCGATATCCGTATTCCACGCGGCAAGGTCACCGGCATCATGGGGCCTTCCGGGTGTGGCAAGACCACGCTGTTGCGTTTGATGGGCGCACAGTTGCGGCCCACCAAGGGCGAAGTCTGGGTCAACGGTCAGAACCTGCCGAAGTTGTCGCGCAGCGATCTGTTCGATGCACGCAAGCACATGGGTGTGCTGTTTCAGAGCGGTGCTCTGTTTACCGATCTCGATGTGTTCGAGAACGTGGCCTTTCCCCTGCGCGTTCATACCGAGCTACCGGAAGAAATGATCCGGGACATTGTCCTGCTCAAATTGCAGGCAGTGGGCTTGCGTGGCGCCATCGATCTGATGCCTGACGAACTGTCCGGTGGCATGAAGCGTCGCGTCGCGCTGGCCCGGGCGATCGCCCTCGATCCGCAAATCCTCATGTATGACGAGCCCTTCGTGGGCCAGGACCCGATCGCCATGGGCGTGTTGGTGCGCCTGATCCGCCTGCTCAATGACGCGCTGGGCATCACCAGTATCGTGGTCTCCCATGACCTGGCCGAGACCGCAAGCATTGCCGATTACATTTATGTCGTGGGTGACGGGCAGGTGCTGGGGCAGGGCACGCCTGACGAGCTGATGAACTCGGACGAGCCGCGTATCCGTCAATTCATGACAGGCGATCCGGACGGCCCGGTCCCCTATCACTTTCCAGCGACGGATTACCGCGCAGATCTTCTGGGGAAGCGCTGATGCGCAAGATTTCACTAATAGAGCGAGTGCGCCGGTTCGGCCACGCCGGCATCGATGTGCTGGCGGTGTTCGGGCGTTCGGCGATTTTCCTGTTCCATGCCTTGTTCGGTCGTGGTGGCATCGGTGGCGGTTTTGGCCTGCTGGTCAAGCAACTGCATTCGGTTGGCGTGATGTCCCTGGTGATCATCGTGGTCTCCGGGGTGTTCATCGGCATGGTGCTGGCGCTGCAAGGGTTCAACATCCTGTCCAGCTACGGCTCCGAGCAGGCGGTCGGGCAGATGGTTGCGCTGACACTGCTGCGAGAGTTGGGTCCCGTGGTCACGGCATTGCTGTTCGCCGGGCGCGCGGGTTCTGCGCTGACGGCTGAGATCGGCAACATGAAATCCACCGAGCAGTTGTCCAGTCTGGAAATGATTGGCGTCGACCCGCTCAAGTACATCATTGCCCCGCGCCTGTGGGCCGGCTTCATTTCCCTGCCGGTGCTGGCGATGATTTTCAGCGTGGTGGGTATCTGGGGTGGTTCCTGGGTGGCCGTCGACTGGCTGGGTGTCTATGAAGGGTCATACTGGTCGAACATGCAGAACAGCGTGACGTTCACGGATGATGTGCTCAACGGCATCATCAAAAGCATCGTTTTCGCCTTTGTCGTGACCTGGATTGCCGTATTCCAAGGCTATGACTGCGAGCCCACTTCCGAGGGGATCAGTCGTGCCACTACCAAGACCGTTGTGTATGCCTCGTTGGCTGTACTCGGCCTGGACTTTATTCTGACCGCCTTGATGTTTGGAGATTTCTGATGCAAAACCGCACCCTGGAAATCGGTGTCGGCCTTTTCTTGCTGGCTGGCATCCTGGCTTTGCTGTTGCTGGCGTTGCGTGTAAGTGGCCTGTCGCCGAGCGCTACCACCGACTCCTATAAACTGTATGCGTACTTCGACAATATTGCCGGTTTGACGGTCAGAGCCAAGGTGACCATGGCCGGTGTGACCATCGGCAAAGTCACGGCGATTGATCTGGATCGCGACAGTTTCACCGGTCGAGTGACCATGCAGCTGGAAAAACGCGTAGATAACCTGCCGGCCGACTCCACTGCATCTATTCTGACTGCTGGCCTGTTGGGCGAAAAATACATCGGCATCAGCGTGGGTGGGGAAGAAGCCCTGCTCAAGGATGGTGGGACCATCCACGACACGCAGTCGTCGCTGGTGCTTGAAGACCTGATCGGTAAATTCCTGCTCAATACCGTTAGCAAAGACGCCAAATGAGGAGCTTTTGTATGATCTCTACCTTGCGACGTGGCCTGTTGGTGGTACTCGCGGCCTTGCCGTTGATGGCTAACGCCGTGGCGGCGCCTTCGGCGCACGATATCGTGCAAGACACCACCAACCGGATGCTGGCCGACCTGTCGGCCAACAAAGAGAAGTACAAGCAGGACCCGCAGGATTTCTACACGGCGCTGAACACCATCGTCGGGCCTGTGGTGGATGCCGAGGGTATCTCCAAAAGCATCATGACCGTCAAATATTCGCGCAAGGCAACACCGGCGCAGATGAAGACCTTTGAAGAAAACTTCAAAAAAGGACTGTTCCAGTTCTATGGCAATGCCTTGCTCGAGTACAACAACCAGGGCATCACCGTCGATCCAGCCAAGGACGAGTCCGGGGACCGCACCAGCGTTGGCATGACCGTCAAGGGCAGCAACGGCGCGATCTATCCAGTGTCCTACACGCTCGAGAAAGTCAACGGCGAGTGGAAGCTGCGTAACGTGATCATCAACGGTATCAACATTGGCAAGCTGTTCCGCGATCAGTTTGCGGATGCGATGCAGCGCAATGGCAATGACCTGGACAAGACCATCAATGGTTGGGCCGGGGAAGTCGCCAAGGCCAAGGAAAACACCGAGAAGCAAACCCAATGAGTGTGTCGGCCATTCGCATGAGCGAATCCGGCGAGCTGCGCCTTAGCGGCATGCTGGATTACCGTACGGGGCCAGGCCTGCGCAAGCAGGGGCAGGCGTTGATCAAGTCGAGCAAGGCTGCCGAACTGGTGATCGATTGCTCCGCGGTGCTGAAGTCCAGCAGCGTCGGCTTGTCGTTGTTGCTGTGCTTCATGCGGGATGCGCAGGAGGCCGGCAAGCCGTTGAGCATCCGTGCGATGCCCGAAGACATGCGCGAAATCGCTCAGGTCAGCGAATTGACCGAGCTGTTGGCGCATCCCTAACCGCATCTATAAAGAAGCCCCCCGTCAGAGTCCTGCTCCGCGGGGTTCGCAGGCGCGGGGCTTTTTTGTATGATGTCCGACCCGCGCGCACAGGGCGCCGATTGAGGTTGAGCATGCAGGCCGTAGAAGTGAAGAGCTTCCTTGAAGGAAAGCTGCCCGGAACGAAGGTTGAAGTCGAGGGCGAAGGCTGCAATTTCCAGCTGAACGTGATTAGCGATGAACTGGCGGCGTTGAGCCCGGTGAAGCGTCAGCAGCAGATCTATGCCCATTTGAACCCATGGATCGTCGATGGCAGCATCCATGCGGTCACTATGAAATTTTTCAGCAGCGCGGCCTGGGCCGAGCGCACCTGAGCCCAAGGGCGTCGAGATTCTTATGGATAAATTGATTATTACCGGTGGCGCTCGTCTTGATGGCGAGATCCGCATCTCCGGGGCAAAGAACTCTGCCCTGCCGATCCTGGCTGCCACCTTGCTGTGCGATGGCCCGGTTACCGTTGCCAACCTGCCGCACCTGCACGACATCACCACCATGATCGAGCTGTTCGGTCGCATGGGCATTGAGCCGGTGATCGACGAGAAACTCAGCGTCGAAATCGACCCGCGCACCATCAAGACCCTGATCGCTCCGTACGAACTGGTTAAAACCATGCGTGCGTCGATTCTGGTGTTGGGCCCGATGGTTGCGCGTTTCGGTGAAGCCGAAGTCGCACTGCCTGGCGGTTGCGCCATCGGTTCGCGTCCGGTTGACCTGCACATCCGTGGCCTCGAAGCCATGGGCGCGGTCATCGACGTCGAAGGCGGCTACATCAAGGCCAAGGCACCTGAAGGTGGCTTGCGTGGTGCGCATTTCTTCTTCGACACCGTCAGCGTGACCGGTACCGAAAACATCATGATGGCGGCCGCTCTGGCCAAAGGCCGCAGCGTGCTGCAAAACGCCGCTCGCGAACCTGAAGTCATCGACCTGGCGAACTTCCTGATCGCCATGGGCGCCAAGATTACCGGCGCCGGCACCGACACCATCACCATTGATGGCGTCGAGCGTCTGCACACCACCACGTACAAAGTGATGCCTGACCGTATCGAAACCGGCACCTACCTGGTGGCGGCGGCGGTGACGGGTGGTCGTGTGAAGGTCAAGGACACGGATCCGACCATCCTTGAAGCCGTTCTGGAAAAGCTCAAGGAAGCCGGTGCTGAAATCACCTGCGGCGACGACTGGATCGAGCTGAACATGCACGGCAAGCGGCCAAAAGCGGTGAACATCCGCACCGCTCCGTACCCGGCGTTCCCGACCGACATGCAAGCGCAGTTCATCTCCCTCAACGCCATTGCCGAAGGCACAGGCGCTGTGATCGAGACGATCTTCGAAAACCGCTTCATGCACGTCTATGAGCTGCACCGCATGGGCGCCAAGATCCAGGTCGAAGGCAACACCGCCATCGTTACTGGCACCGAGAAGCTCAAAGGCGCGCCAGTCATGGCCACCGACCTGCGTGCTTCCGCCAGCCTGGTCATTTCGGCGTTGATCGCCGAAGGCGACACCCTGATCGACCGCATCTACCACATCGACCGTGGTTACGAGTGCATCGAAGAGAAGCTGCAGATGCTCGGCGCCAAGATCCGCCGCGTACCGGGCTAGTTTCTGCTTCATGGGCGCAGGGACGCGCCCGCTGGTTTCGTTTCAAGTCGGGGGCTTCTTCATTATCGAGAAAGCCCTCGATGTGTGTCCGGCGCCATTTGCGACCGGGCATCAGTAGCCTGATAAGGACTGACGTTTCCCATGTTGACCATCGCACTGTCCAAGGGCCGCATCCTTGACGACACCCTGCCGCTTCTGGCTGAAGCGGGCATCGTGCCGACCGAGAATCCGGACAAGAGCCGCAAGCTGATCATCCCCACGACCCAGGCCGATGTGCGCCTGCTGATCGTGCGTGCCACCGATGTGCCGACCTACGTCGAGCATGGTGCCGCCGACCTCGGCGTCGCCGGTAAAGATGTGTTGATGGAATACGGCGGCCAGGGCCTCTACGAGCCTCTGGATTTGCGAATCGCCCTCTGCAAGCTGATGACCGCTGGCCGTGTCGGCGACGTCGAGCCCAAGGGCCGTCTGCGCGTGGCGACCAAGTTCGTCAACGTTGCCAAGCGCTACTACGCCGAACAGGGTCGTCAGGTCGACATCATCAAGCTCTACGGCTCGATGGAACTGGCGCCGCTGATCGGTCTGGCCGACAAGATCATCGACGTGGTCGACACCGGTAACACGCTGCGTGCCAATGGCCTGGAACCTCAGGAATTCATTGCCGACATCAGTTCCCGACTGATCGTGAACAAAGCGTCGATGAAAATGCAACACGCCCGTATCCAGGCGTTGATCGACACCCTGCGCAAGGCAGTGGAGTCTCGACACCGCGGCTGATTCACCTGCGCGACCTTGAGTCGCGCCCGTCTATCCGCCTCATAGCCAGAATCTCAGGTGCCCAAGCGGAAACGACTGCTAAGTTAGGGCGCCTGAGTTTTTGCCATTCCTATGAGGCTCTCGCTATGACCGCACTGACTGCAATTCGCCGACTCAACGCTGCTGACCCGGATTTCGCACATCATCTGGATCATCTGCTGAGCTGGGAAAGTGTGTCTGACGACTCGGTCAATCAGCGGGTGCTGGACATCATCAAAGCCGTGCGCGAACGCGGTGATGCGGCGCTGGTGGAATTCACCCAGAAGTTCGACGGCCTGGAAGTCGCCTCGATGGCCGACCTGATCCTGCCGCGTGAACGCCTGGAATTGGCCCTGACCCGGATCACCGTGCCCCAGCGCGAGGCCCTGGAAAAAGCCGCCGCTCGCGTGCGCAGCTACCACGAAAAGCAGAAACAGGATTCCTGGAGCTACACCGAGGCCGACGGCACCGTGCTGGGCCAGAAGGTCACGCCGCTGGACCGTGCCGGTCTGTATGTGCCGGGCGGCAAAGCGTCGTACCCGTCGTCCGTCCTGATGAACGCGATCCCGGCCAAAGTGGCGGGCGTGACCGAAGTGGTCATGGTCGTGCCGACGCCACGCGGTGAAATCAACGAGCTTGTGCTGGCGGCAGCCTGCATCGCCGGTGTGGACCGTGTGTTCACCATCGGCGGCGCCCAGGCGGTTGCGGCATTGGCTTACGGCACCGAAAGCGTGCCGAAGGTCGACAAAGTGGTCGGCCCGGGCAACATCTATGTCGCCACCGCCAAGCGTCACGTGTTTGGCCAGGTCGGTATCGACATGATTGCCGGTCCGTCAGAAATCCTCGTGGTCTGCGACGGCAAGACCGATCCGGACTGGATCGCCATGGACCTGTTCTCCCAGGCCGAGCACGACGAAGACGCCCAGGCGATTCTGGTGAGCCCGGACGCCGAGTTCCTCGACAAGGTCGCTGCCAGCATCACCAAGTTGCTGCCGACCATGGAGCGCGCCGAAATCATCGAAACCTCGATCAATGGTCGCGGTGCCTTGATCCTGGTTCGCGACATGGAACAGGCCATTGAAGTGGCCAACCGCATCGCACCGGAACACTTGGAGTTGTCAGTCGCCGATCCGCAAGCCTGGTTGCCGCAGATCCGCCACGCCGGCGCGATCTTCATGGGCCGTCACACCTCCGAAGCCTTGGGCGATTACTGCGCCGGCCCGAACCACGTGCTGCCGACGTCCGGCACCGCGCGCTTCTCTTCGCCGCTGGGTGTGTACGACTTCCAGAAACGCTCGTCGATCATCTTCTGCTCTGAGCAGGGCGCGTCCGAGTTGGGCAAGACTGCTTCCGTGCTGGCCCGTGGCGAGTCGCTGACCGCCCACGCCCGCAGTGCTGAATACCGCATCATCGACGAGCTCTCTATTAAAGGGCAGGGGAACTGAGATGAGTAAATTCTGGAGCCCGTTCGTCAAGAACCTGGTGCCTTACGTGCCGGGCGAGCAGCCGAAGCTGACGAAACTGGTGAAGCTCAACACCAACGAAAACCCGTACGGCCCATCGCCCAAAGCGCTGGCGGCGATGCAGACCGAACTGAATGACAACCTGCGTCTGTACCCGGACCCGAACAGCGATGTGCTCAAGCAAGCCGTTGCCAAATACTACGGCGTGCAGGGCAATCAGGTGTTCCTGGGCAATGGCTCGGACGAAGTCCTGGCGCACATTTTCCACGGGTTGTTGCAGCACGATAAGCCCCTGCTGTTCCCGGACATCAGCTACAGCTTTTATCCGGTTTACTGCGGCTTGTATGGCATCTCGTTCGACGCGGTGCCACTGGACGAGCAGTTCCAGATCAACCCGGCGGACTACGCCAAACCGAACGGCGGGATCATTTTCCCGAACCCGAACGCGCCGACCGGTTGCCTGTTGGCATTGGACGCGGTGGAGCAAATCCTCAAGGCCAGCCCGGAGTCAGTGGTCGTGGTGGATGAGGCTTACATCGACTTCGGCGGCGAAACCGCGATTGCTTTGGTGGACCGTTATCCGAACTTGCTGGTCACCCAGACCTTATCCAAGTCCCGGTCCCTGGCCGGGCTGCGGGTGGGTCTGGCGGTGGGGCATCCGGACCTGATCGAGGCGCTGGAGCGGATCAAGAACAGCTTCAACTCCTACCCGATCGATCGCCTGGCGAACGTCGGTGCGGCGGCGGCATTCGAGGATCGCGAGTACTTCGAAAAGACGTGCCGCCTGGTCATCGAGCACCGTGAGTGGGTCGTTGCGCAACTGAAAGCGAAGGGGTTTGAAGTGTTGCCGTCGGCGGCGAACTTCATCTTCGCCCGTCATCCGCAGCACGATGCGGCTGGGCTGGCGGCGAAGTTGCGTGAGCAGGGCGTGATCGTCCGGCACTTCAAGCAGGAGCGGATTGCCCAGTTCCTGCGGATCAGTATTGGTACGCCGGAGCAGAATCAGGCATTGATTAACGGTCTCGGGCAAATGTAAAAGGCGAATGAGCGCAGTTCCCGGTATTTGAAAGGGAACTGCGTTAGGCAACTGTGATAACTATCTGGCTTTTATTGGTTAATATCCGGGGATATTCCTATTGTCTGCCTCGAACTGTATGTTTGCTGTCGAACCGTTCTCCAATGTATAGGAGATTGGTGCGTTAACCTTGTATCTTGCGAAGGTGAATGTTCCTGCAGCCCTGCCATTTACCACTTTAAGTTGTTGACCTTCAAGTTGGAAAGTCCAAGCGATCGGAAAATTCTGGTCTGCATCGGGATAAGTTGTGTCAAAGGTTTCTGGCACATTTGAAGGGAGACCCAAGGCGAAGTGAGTGTCAGAATTCGCACCTTTCTTCCCGCCTTCCAGTTGAAACGCTTGGGCGATGAGCATGCTTGTGCTAAGAATAACATTGTTTGTCTTATAGATTTTGCCCTCGAGTTCCAAGGTTGCAACTCCTTTGGATAATGCGTGTTTGGATTTAAACTCATATTCCTGTTGAGTGCCCATGATCTTTCCCTTGCTGGTAATTAAATGTTAACTGCCAAGGGAGCTTACGTTCGTAAGGGTTTTTACAGTACTGTCATAAATAACAGTTCTTTAGAACTTATTGAAATAAAATCGATGCGTTGTGGTTAACGCTCACTGATTTGTAACCTATCGTTGTCTTACGGCAACGAAAGCGTGCCGAAGGTCGACAAAGTGGTCGGCCCTGGCAACATCTATGTCGCCACCGCCAACCGTGAGTGGGTCGTTGCGCAACTGAAAGCGAGGGCTTTGAAGTGCTGCCGTCGGCGGCGAACTTGATCTTCGCCCGTCATCCGCAGCACGATGCGGCGGGGCTGGCGGCGAAGTTGCGTGAGCAGGGCGTGATCGTCCGGCACTTCAAGCAGGAGCGGATTGCCCAGTTCCTGCGGATCAGTATTGGTACGCTGGAGCAGAACCAGGCGTTGGTTGATGGGCTCGGTGAGTTGTAATTTTTGAATGTGCACAGTTCCCGGTACTTCATCGGGAACTGTAGTAGGTGATTGCAGCGAGTGTGTGCGTTTTCTTACTGGGCGCGGCGGGGTTGTACAAAGTGTAACTCAAACATACTCAGCGCTGAATGTGGTAATAATGCTTTCGCCATTCTCAAGCAGCATTCTGATTTCTGCTTCGAGTGTTCTATATGAGTTGGAAAACTTTCCAGTAATACTTCCTTCTGTCGCGCTAAACTTAGCGCCTTCGTGGTAAAAAGCCCACGGCTCCGGATGGTCTGTGCTGCCGGCTTTATAGGATTGATGGAATCGTTCAGGAATATCTGTTTTGCTGAGGAAGCTCAATAGCAAAGTACTTTGAACAGATTTGTCTTCTGAATTCTTGGTGTTTGTCGCGCCAAAGTCACTTGCCCATACTAATCCGCCGGCTTTATTTGTTACAAAATTTGTTTCTATTGAATAAAACTCTTTCCCGTTCCAATTCATAGTTGCGCTTCCTCTATTAGCTTTTATAGCGTTAGGGTCATATTTGAAAGGTTCTAGAGAAATCATGTTTTTTTCCTTTTTTATGAAAGTTTTACTTCGGCTGGAGGCAGTGTTTTTGAGGTTTTGTTTTCTGTTTCTAATGAAGAACGGTGCAGGGCCAAATTACGGCATTTGAAATATATGGGGTACTGTCATAAATGACAGTGCTTTAGATTTTTATTAACTTGTTTAGAACGTTCCGCATCATTAATTGAATAAGCGGTGTGTCGATTTTGAAATGATTATTGAATCAGCATTGATCCTGTAGATGCGACGTATGGCGAAGTCGACGCTGCGAGGTTCGAGGATCGAGAGTACTTCGACAAGACGTGCCGCCTGGTCATCGAGCACCGTGAGTGGGTCGTTGCGCAATTGAAATTGAAGGGTTTTGAAGTACTGCCGTCAGCGGCGAACTTCATCTTCGCTCGTCGTCCGCAGCACGATGCGGCTGGGCTGGCGGCGAAGTTGCGTGAGCAGGGCGTGATTGTCCGGCACTTCAAGCAGGAGCGGATTGCCCAGTTCCTGCGGATTTCGATTGGTACGCCGGAGCAGAGTCAGGCGTTGATCGACGGCCTAGGCGACCTCTAAACAACACTAACCCCTGTAGGAGCGAGCTTGCTCGCGATGGAGTGTCAGTTGACATCGTTGTCGCTGACACACCATCGCGAGCAAGCTC
>NZ_RWIN01000003.1 GCF_009761815.1 Pseudomonas sp. PB120 | reverse complement strand
GATGGCGGTATTTAATTCAACATTGATGTCGACTGAGACACCGCCATCGCGAGCAGGCTCGCTCCCACAGGGTTCGGCGTCATTTTGCTTTCAGGTCAGTTTCGCGAGGCACGCCTCGAGGATGTTGAGGCCTTCTTCAAGCACGGCAGCCTCGGTGGTCAACGGTGCCAGCAACCGAATGATGTGTCGCGACTTGCCGCTAGGCATCAGCAGCAAACCTGCCTCGCGTGCCAAGGCCAGCAGTTGCGTCAACTGAGGCGCGGCGGGTGTGCCGTCGATGTTGGCCAGTTCAATCCCGCGCATCGCGCCAACACCGGTCAAGCGGCCCAAATACGGCGACAGGTTGCGGGCGCGCCAGGATTGGTGGCGGCTGACAATCGCCTCTTCCTGTTGCGCACCCCAAGTGTGCAGGTTCGCGTCGGTCATCTCGTCGAGCGTTGCCAGCGCAGCGGCGCAGGCAATGGGGTTGCCGGAATAGGTGCCGCCCAATCCGCCCTTCGGCAGAATATCGAGCAACGACTTGCGCCCGACCACGGCCCCCAGCGGCACGCCGCCGGCGATGCTTTTGCCGAGCAGGATCAGGTCCGGCTCGATGCCCAGTCGCGAAAACGCGAAGCGCTGCCCGGTGCGGCCAAATCCCGACTGGATTTCGTCGGCGATCAGCACAATGTTTTTCTCATCACAGAACGTGCGCAGTGCCTTGGCGAACTCGACGTCCATGGCCAGAAAACCTGCTTCGCCCTGCACCGGTTCGACGATAAAACACGCCACGTCCTCGATATCGATTTCGACGCTGAACAGCCGGTCCATCGCCTTCAACGCTTCGGCGCAGGTCACGCCGTTGTCCTTGCTCGGGTAGGGCAAATGGAACACCGGCCCCGGCAGCACGCCGACCTTCTGCTTGTAGGGCGCGACTTTGCCATTGAGGTTGAGCGTGGCGAGGGTGCGGCCGTGGAAGGCGCCGTCGAAGGCGATGACGGCTGTGCGGCCAGTCGCGCCACGCACGATCTTCAACGCGTTCTCTGCGGCTTCCGCGCCACTGTTGGTGAGCATGCCGCTGACCGGATAATCCACCGGAATGAACGCGGTGAGGCGATCCATCAAGTCGAGGTAGGGCACGTGGGGGGCGGCGTTGAATGCGTAATGGGTCAGGCGGGTGGCTTGTTCGCGAATGGCCTCGACGATGCGTGGGTGGCAATGACCGAGGTTCAACACACCGATGCCGCCGACGAAGTCGATGTAGCGTTTGCCATCGGTGTCCCAGACTTCGGCATTTTTGCCGTGGCTGAGCGTGACGGGGTGTACGACGTTGATCGACCGGCTGATGTGTTCGCTGCTCATGGATGACCGACTCAGAAGAAAGGAGGCTTTCTTTTATCTAAGCCGCGAGCAGCGGTGCCCGGCAAACGAAATAAAGTCGCCGGGTCAATCTTAAAAGTCGGGATGTCAGAGAAGGGACTTTTTCTGTGGCGAGGGAGCTTGCTCCCGCTGGGTCGCGCAGCGGCCCCAAAAAAAGGACCGCTGCGCAGTCCAGCGGGAG
>NZ_RWIN01000029.1 GCF_009761815.1 Pseudomonas sp. PB120 | reverse complement strand
GATTTTGTGGGAGCCAGCCTGCTGGCGATTGGGCCGGAACAATCGCCGACAAACTCAGACCGAAACCACAAAGAAACTGGCAATCAACCCCATCCCCACAAACCACACCAACGACCGCAACATCGCCCAGTCCGCCAGGTAGCAAATGATGTAGAGCAACCGGCTGGTGATGAACAACACCGCCAGCACATTGATCGTCACCAGCTCGGCATTACCGGCCTGGTGTGCCACGATCACCGCCGCCGCGAAGGCCGGGGTCACTTCAAAACTGTTCAATTGCGCCGCATGCGCGCGCCTGGCGAAACCATTCAGAGACTCGAGAAAATCCCGGGGATCATGGTTGTCTTTCAGCCCGTACCCACCACTGGCCTTGGCGATGCCCGTGCAGAGGTAGGGCAGGAAAATCGCGATCAAAATGCACCACAGAGCAACCGTCATAAAAGCAGTCCCTTCTTCAAGTGTTAGAAATTCGGGCTTCAGTCAAAACTTCATCACCAGCATGCCGACCAGTACCAACCCACAGGCTAAGAGCCGTGGCCGGCCGAAAGGTTCTTTCAGGTAGCGCATGCCGAACAGCACCACCAGAATCACGCTGATCTCGCGCAAGGCCGCCGCCTCCGCTATTGACCCCAGCTGCATGGCCCACAGCACCAGAGCGTAGCTGAACAGTACGCAAAACCCGACCGCCAACCCCAGTCGCCACTGCTCCCGCCAGAACAACATGAACGCCGGTCGCTTGCGCACCCAGGCCAGCAACGGGAACGGCCAGGCACTCAACAGCGTGACCCAGACCAGATAGTCCAAAGGGTGTGACCAACGCCGCAACGCCTGGCCATCAATGTAGGTGTAGCAGCCGATGCACAAGCCAATTAGCGCCACCACCGGCAGCATCGACCACGGCAAGCGCGCACCGCCCCCGCCCTGCCAAAGCAGGCACAGCATGCCGAACGGAATCAGCAGGATCCCGAAGACTTGCTGGTTCGTCAGCACTTCCCCGGAAAAGATCAGCGTCAGCGCCAACACCACCAAGGGCGACAAGCCGCGCATCAACGGATAAACCAACCCGAGGTCGCCGACCCGGTACGCCTGGATCAGCAAATAACGATAGAGCAACTCGAACGCCGCCGACGCAAGAATCCACGGCCAGATTTCAATCGGTGGCGCCGTCACGAACGGCAGCATCACAGCCACAAAAAGCATCGCCACCGTGTCCATGCACGCCACCACCAGCAGCCGTTCGGCGCTGAATTTGATCAGGGTATTCCACGCCGCGTGCAACAGCGCCGCGACTAACACCAAAGCCGTTGCAAGCACGGCACACTCCTTTTTGTGCTCCCGCAAATTCCTGTAGGAGCGAGCTCGCTCGCGATGAACGCCAAGGCAGCACGTGTAACCAGAAAGCACGCGTTATCGTTGACGACCATCGCGAGCAAGCTCGCTCCTGCAAGTTCTGCGCAGAGAATTGATTCGCGATATGTCAGCAGCTGTTTATACTGCAAGCGACCACGCCGCACTCAGTTGCGCACAGACTAATTCCAATAATTTATGTCCATGCCCGTTCTCCATCGAGATCGGTCATCGGCCTGCGTATGCCTGATCAGAGCGTCAAGACTACCGACAGAGACCTTGCGCATGCCACTCGCCTTGCTTGCCCTCGCTGTTGCCGCGTTCGGCATCGGCACCACTGAATTCGTCATCATGGGCTTGCTGCCCGATGTCGCCCACGACCTTGCCGTGAGCATTCCTCACGCCGGCCTGTTGATCACCGGCTACGCCCTGGGCGTGGTATTCGGCGCACCGATCCTCGCGGTCGGCACCGCCAACATGCCGCGCAAGGCCACGTTGCTGGGAATGACGCTGATGTTCATCCTCGGCAACATCCTCTGCGCCCTGGCGCCGAACTACGCCACGCTGATGGCGGCTCGCGTGGTCACCGCGTTGTGTCACGGCGCGTTCTTCGGCATCGGCTCGGTGGTCGCCGCCGGCTTGGTGGCACCGAACAAACGAGCCCAGGCGATTGCCATGATGTTCACCGGCCTGACGCTGGCGAATGTGCTCGGTGTGCCATTGGGCACTGCGCTTGGGCAATACGCCGGTTGGCGCTCGACGTTCTGGGCGGTGTCGGTGATTGGCGTGATTGCCGCGATCGCGCAGTGGCTATGGCTGCCGAAGGACATCGCCATGGAAAAGGCCAACCTGGCCAGCGAGTTCAAGGTGCTGGGCAAGGTCAACGTTTTGATGGCGCTGGGCATGAGCGTGCTGGCGTCCACCAGCCTGTTCAGCGTGTTTACCTACATCGCACCGATCCTGCAGGACATTACCGGCGTCAGCCCCCATGGCGTGACGATCATGCTGCTGTTGTTCGGCGTAGGTTTGACAGCGGGGAGCATGCTCGGCGGGCGGCTGGCGGACAGCCGTTTGCTGCCTTCGCTGGTAGGCATGGCGTTGGCCGTGGTGCTGGTATTGGCCGCGTTCACGCAAACCAGTCACTCAGTCATCCCGGCCGCTATCACGCTGGTGCTGTGGGGGATTTTCGCCTTCGCGCTGTGCCCGATCCTGCAGTTGTTGATCATCGACCAGGCCCATGAGGCGCCCAACCTGGGCTCGACCTTGAATCAAAGCGCATTCAACCTCGGCAATGCCGCGGGGGCGTGGATTGGCGGGTTGGTGGTCGCCAGCGGTGCGGACCTGGCGGACCTTCCGTGGACCGGTGCTTTGGTCAGCGGCTTGACCGTGCTGACGGCGCTGTACTTCATCTATCGGCAGCGCCGCGCCACCTTGTTGGCCAACATGCCTGGCTAAACAGACAGAGGCGCGCTATTGGTCGTCGTCATCAGATGCCGGCCTTCTAGCCTTGCCCTTCTGGCCTTTCGGCGGCCCGCTCTCGCTTCGGATCTGCGCATGGCTGATCAGCGCAAAGATGAAGCTGCCGCCGATGATATTCCCTGCCAGCGTCGGCCCGGCAAACACCAGCCAGAAGTCCTTCCAGGGCAACTCGCCGGCAAACACCAGATAGGAGACTTCGGCCGAGCCGACCACGATGTGAGTGAAATCCCCCAGCGCCATGAGGTAGGTGATGAGGATGATGATCCACATCTTGGCGCTCTCCATGGACGGAATCATCCAGACCATGGTCGCGATCATCCAGCCGGAGACGATGCCTTTGGCAAACATTTGGCTGGCGTGGTTTTCCATGATCTTGCGACCGATATCGAGAAAGGCCAGATCGGTTTTGCTGTCGAAAATCGGCAGGTGCAACATCACGTACGCCACCAGCAACGTGCCACAGAGATTGCCCACCAGCACCACCGTCCACAGCCGGATCAGCCGACCGAAATTACCCAGTGTCGGCTTGGTCATGATCGGCAGCACCGCCGTCAGGGTGTTTTCGGTGAACAGTTGCTGACGAGCCAGAATGACCGCGAGAAAACCGGCGCAGTAGCCGAAACTGGCGATGACCTTGAAGGCTTCGCCGTCCGGCAGGCGAGAGTTGAGCAGCCCCATCGCCATCAGCGACAGGCCCATGGTCAGGCCCGCGGCCAAAGCCGACCACCACAGCGCGGCAACGCTGCGTTCAAGTTCCTGATCGCCCTGGGTGCGGATGATTTCATGCAGAACGGCCGCGCGTGGAGGCTGGTTCTTCTCGACCTCGTGCTCTTCTTCAGCCGAGAGGTTCGGGGTCTTGCCGTCTTTTGGAGTGTCCATAAAGCTCCTGAACCGGTGGCGTTTCATGTAGGTACGACACGCGCGGTTCGGCGCTTGTTCAGTACTCACCCAAATGAAACCGATACCTGTGGGAGCTGGCTTGCCGGCGATGGGATCAACTCGGTTTCTGCGGTGACGCTCAAGACGCCATCGCCGGCAGGCCAGCTCCCACAGGGTGGGTGTTACTCCTGAATGCCGTCATCCTGGAACTGGTCTTTGACGTACTTGATTTCAGTCCGGCCGTGAGGCGCCGGCAAGCCGTCTTCGCCGAGATTGACGAAGACCATTTTCTCCACCGTCAGAATGCTTTTGCGCGTGATCTTGTTGCGCACTTCGCAGGTCAACGTGATGGAAGTACGCCCGAACTCGGTGGCGGTGATGCCCAGTTCGATGATGTCGCCCTGGCGCGAGGCGCTGACGAAGTTGATCTCGGAAATGTACTTGGTGACCACGCGCTGGTTACCCAGCTGAACGATGGCGTAGATCGCCGCTTCTTCGTCGATCCAGCGCAACAGGCTGCCGCCGAACAGCGTCCCGTTGGGGTTGAGGTCTTCGGGTTTTACCCATTTGCGGGTGTGGAAATTCATACTCACTCCTGACCGTCTTGCCGATTGATGCGGGCCATCATGGCAGAGCCCGGCCTTGAGCTCTATCAGGCATCGACTATGGTCTCGATTACCGTTCAGGCATTGACCTGCAGAAAGGCTTTGGAAGATCAGCATAGCCCGCTATAATCGCCACCGTTTCAAAACGGTAACGTCTACTTGATACCGTTTTCCCGCCACCTGTCCGAGGGGCGCTGCAGCAGGTATTCCTGTCAGGCTCGGATGGGGCGTTGCTTGGTCGTTATCGACCAGACACTAAACGCACAACGGCGCCCATTCGCATACATTACGAATGGAGGCTCTTCATGAGCGCTGTTATCACGCCTGCAGATTTTAACGATTACAAAGTCGCCGACATGTCCCTGGCTGCCTGGGGCCGTCGTGAAACCATCATCGCCGAATCCGAAATGCCAGCCCTGATGGGTCTGCGCCGCAAGTACGTCGGTGAGCAGCCACTCAAAGGCGCCAAGATTCTCGGCTGCATCCACATGACCATTCAGACTGCCGTGCTGATCGAAACCCTGGTTGCCCTGGGTGCCGAAGTACGCTGGTCGTCCTGCAACATTTTCTCGACTCAGGATCAGGCCGCTGCTGCTATCGCCGCTGCCGGCATCCCGGTTTTCGCCTGGAAAGGCGAAACTGAAGAAGAATACGAGTGGTGCCTGGAGCAAACCATCCTGAAAGATGGCGCGCCTTGGGATGCCAACATGATCCTCGACGACGGCGGCGACCTGACCCAGCTGCTGCACGACAAGTACCCACAGGTTCTGGATCGCGTTCACGGCGTGACCGAAGAAACCACCACCGGCGTACACCGTCTGCTGGACATGCTGGCCAAGGGCGAGCTGAAAATCCCGGCCATCAACGTCAACGACTCGGTGACCAAGTCCAAGAACGACAACAAGTACGGCTGCCGTCATAGCCTGAACGATGCCATCAAGCGCGGCACCGACCACCTGCTGTCCGGCAAGCAAGCGCTGGTCATCGGTTACGGCGACGTGGGCAAGGGCTCCGCTCAGTCCCTGCGTCAGGAAGGCATGATCGTTAAAGTCTCCGAAGTCGACCCGATCTGCGCCATGCAAGCCTGCATGGACGGTTTCGAACTGGTGTCCCCGTTCATCGACGGCATCAACGACGGCACCGAAGCCAGCATCGACAAAGCACTGCTGGGCAAGATCGACCTGATCGTGACCACCACCGGTAACGTCAATGTTTGCGACGCAAACATGCTCAAAGCCCTGAAAAAACGCGCTGTCGTCTGCAACATCGGTCACTTCGACAACGAAATCGACACCGCTTTCATGCGCAAGAACTGGGCATGGGAAGAAGTGAAGCCACAGGTTCACAAAATCCACCGTACCGGTCCAGGCGCGTTCGACGCCCAGAACGACGACTACCTGATCCTGCTGGCCGAAGGCCGTCTGGTTAACCTGGGTAACGCCACCGGTCACCCAAGCCGCATCATGGACGGTTCGTTCGCCAACCAGGTTCTGGCTCAGATCTTCCTGTTCGGCCAGAAGTACGCCGACCTGTCGCCAGCCCAGAAAGCCGAGCGCCTAACCGTTGAAGTACTGCCGAAGAAACTCGACGAAGAAGTGGCCCTGGAAATGGTCCGCGGTTTCGGCGGCGTTGTGACTCAACTGACCAAGACCCAGGCCGACTACATCGGCGTGACCGTCGAAGGTCCGTTCAAGCCGCACGCTTACCGCTACTGATCTGCTGACGGGCTGCGCGGTGTTCCGATACACCGCGTTGCCTGCTCTCCTGTAGGAGCGAGCTCGCGATGGACGTTAACGATAACGCGTTCTGTCTGGATAAACGCGCGGCCTTTACGTTTTTCGCGAGCAAGCTCGCTCCTACAGGGGACCAGCGTTCGCCTTACGCGTTTCCAAGGATATGACCATGTCCCAAGACCGTCGCTACAGCTTTGAGTTCTTCCCTACGAAGACCGACGCTGGGCATGAAAAGCTGCTCGCCACTGCTCGTCAGCTGGCCACGTATAACCCCGATTTCTTCTCCTGCACCTATGGCGCTGGCGGTTCGACACGTGATCGCACCCTCAACACCGTGTTGCAGCTCGAAAGCGAAGTCAAAGTCCCTGCCGCACCGCATCTGTCTTGCGTGGGCGACAGCAAGGCCGACTTGCGCGACCTGCTGAGCCAATACAAGGCCGCGGGCATCAAACGTATCGTAGCCCTGCGCGGTGACCTGCCTTCCGGCATGGGCATGGCGAGCGGCGAAATGCGTCACGCCAACGATCTGGTCGAATTCATTCGTACAGAGACCGGCGATCATTTCCACATCGAAGTGGCCGCTTACCCGGAGATGCATCCGCAAGCGCGCGATTTCGAAGACGATATCGCCAACTTCGTGCGCAAGGCCAAGGCCGGCGCCGACAGTGCGATCACCCAGTACTTCTTCAACGCCGACAGCTACTTCTACTTCGTCGAGCGTGTACGGGCGATGGGCGTGAACATCCCGATCGTGCCGGGCATCATGCCGATCACCAACTACAGCAAGCTCGCGCGCTTCTCCGATGCCTGCGGTGCGGAAATTCCGCGCTGGATCCGCAAGCAGCTGGAAGCCTACGGCGATGACGCGCAAAGCATTCAAGGCTTTGGCGAGCAAGTCATCACCCAGATGTGCGAACGCCTGCTGGAAGGTGGCGCCCCGGGGCTGCACTTCTACACACTCAATCAGGCTGAAGCGAGCCTGGCGGTGTGGAACAATCTGAAGTTGCCGCGCTGAAACAGTGCAGTAATTCACTAAGGCTCTGGCGAAATCCAGGGCCTTTTTTATGGAAAAGGCCTCGGGCCAGAGCATCTGCAGCCGGTTTCTGGCTCTTTCCGGTTTCTCGACGTAATCTCAAGGCATGCCTTTGATCGCGCAGTTACTGACCCTGTTTCTTTTCACTTGCCTGAGCTTTGCCGCTTGGGGCGAGAAGTTGCGCATTGTCACCGAACCCTGGGCGCCGTACGTGTATGAAGAAAACGGCAAACCCTTGGGCCTGGACTACGAAACCACAGCGATTGTCTTCAAGCGTCTGGGGATCGAGGTGGAGTGGCAGTTCCTGCCATGGAAACGCTGCCTGTCGATGCTTGAGCAAGGCCAGGCCGATGGCGCGCTGGATATTTTCCACACCGATGAGCGCGACGCGACCCTGCTCTACCCCATCGAGCCGCTGTCAGAAGTCGAGTTCGTGATGTTCTACGCCAACGAGCGCCCCCATCCGTTCCGCACCCTCGATGATCTTCGCGGCCTGACCATCGGCACCTCGCCCGGCTACCAGTACAGCAAGGACTTCAGTGAATCGAAGCTGTTCACCCACGAACCGGCGCCGACCCACGAAGCCAACTTCGGCAAACTGGTGCGCGGCCGCATAGACCTGCTGATTACGGATCGCCGGGTCGGTCAGCACCTGCTGGATGAATTGAACATCCGCGACAAGATCACCGAGAACCCCACGGTAATTAGCCACCAGAGCCAATATCTGGCGGTTCGGCGCAACGCCGGCATGGACTTGTTGGTGCAGCGCTTCGGCGCCGAACTCAAACGCTTCAAGCGCGAGCCCGCCTACGCCGAACTGAGTGCTCGTTATGGCGCCGACCCAGCGTCCCAGCCAAAGTCCGCCACGGCGTCCAGCACGACGATAAAAACCGTTGAGCAGCAGGAAAGCAGCGCGCAGTGATTGCTCTGTTATACTCCGGCCTTCCCGCCAGGCTCACGCCCGGACGCTCGGACTTGTTCAAGGCATCTCGACCCCGCTACGGCGCAGCTTTTCAGCCCGCGCGAGCGCTCCAGACGAGCCTTCGAGCCCCAGCAGGACCGGACGGGATTGCGTTCCTCATAAACGCCATTCGCGCCAGGCAAGACTCCCATTGGGCCAAGCCCTAACTAAAACAGGATTACTCATGTCCTTTGCTTCCCTCGGTCTCTCCGAGGCTTTAGTCCGCGCCATCGAGGCAGCGGGCTATACCGAGCCTACTCCGGTGCAACAGCGGGCCATTCCCGCCGTGTTGCAAGGTCGCGACCTGATGGTCGCGGCTCAGACAGGTACTGGTAAAACCGGCGGCTTCGCCCTTCCGATCCTGGAGCGGTTGTTCCCTAACGGTCACCCGGACAAATCCCAGCGTCACGGCCCGCGCCAACCGCGCGTACTGGTCCTGACCCCTACTCGCGAACTCGCGGCTCAAGTGCATGAAAGCTTCAAGGTCTATGCCCGTGACCTGAAGTTCGTCAGCGCCTGCATCTTCGGCGGCGTCGGCATGAACCCACAGGTTCAGGCCATGTCCCGTGGTGTTGATGTGCTGGTGGCCTGCCCTGGCCGCCTGCTCGACCTCGCCGGGCAAGGCAGTGTCGACCTGTCCCACGTGGAAATCCTCGTGCTGGACGAAGCCGACCGCATGCTCGACATGGGCTTTGTCCATGACGTGAAGAAAGTCCTGGCGCGCCTGCCGGCCAAACGGCAGAACCTGCTGTTCTCGGCGACGTTCTCCAAAGACATCACCGACCTCGCCGGCAAGCTGCTGCACAACCCGGAACGCATCGAAGTCACGCCGCCGAACACCACGGTCGAGCGCATTGAACAGCGTGTATTCCGCCTGCCAGCCAACCACAAGCGTTCGCTGCTGGCGCACTTGATCACCGCGGGCGCCTGGGAACAGGTGCTGGTGTTCACCCGCACCAAGCACGGCGCCAACCGCCTGGCCGAGTACCTGGACAAGCACGGCCTGAGCGCCGTCGCCATCCACGGCAACAAGAGCCAGAACGCCCGCACCAAAGCCCTGGCCGATTTCAAGGCCGGTGACGTACGCATCCTGGTCGCCACCGATATCGCGGCGCGCGGCCTGGACATCGATCAGTTGCCACACGTGGTCAACTTCGAACTGCCGAACGTCGACGAAGATTATGTTCACCGCATCGGCCGTACTGGCCGTGCCGGTCGTTCAGGCGAGGCGATCTCGCTGGTGGCTCCGGACGAAGAAAAACTGCTGAAAAGCATCGAGCGCATGACCAAGCAGAAGATTGCCGACGGCAATCTGATGGGCTTCGACTCGAGCGCCGTAGAAGCCGAGAAACCGGAAGTTCGCGAGCGTCCGGATGTGCGTAACCCGCGCAACCCACGTGGCCCGCGCGGCGACGGTCCGAACGGCACCGGCGGTGGCGGCGGTCGCAAGGACAAAGGCAAGGACAAGGGCGGCAAGGAAAAACCGGCGGCCAGCGGCCGTGGCGAGCGTCCTGCACGTGAGCAGAAACCGCGCGAAGGGACACCGGCCCGCGAACAACAGCGTCCGGCGCCACGCGCTGCCGCTGATCGTGCTCCGGACGAGTTCCTGGATGACGATATCGATAACTTCGGTAACCGCGTCGACTACGTGCCTCAAGCCAAGCCTGCACAGGGTCGTGGCCGCCGTCCGGGTGCCCCGGCACAAGGCGCGGCAGCGGGCACAGGTGCTCCACGTACCGGCGGTAAGCCTCAGGGTCGTCAAAGTGGCCCACGCAGCAGCGATGGCGCCACGACCGGCACCCCGCCGGCCAAACGCAGCGGTCCACGCAACGGCGCTCCACGTGACGGTCAGGCCCGTCGCGAAGAAGGCCGCAATCGTCGTCCGGCACGTGACGAGCAGTCGCGTTCGGAACCTGCGGTGCAAAACCCGCGCGGCCCGGCTCCGAAGATCATTCACAAGGAGTCGAAAACCGATCGTTTCCCGACTCCTGAGCAACTTGATCAACTGCCAGGCCGTCCTCGCGGCGAAAAACCAGCATTGCTGACTCGCAATCGCTAAGTTTTTCCAGCCATGAAAAATGCCCCTGATCGCAAGATCCGGGGCATTTTTTTTGGCCGACAATAAAAAACGCCCCCGATCGTAAGACCGGGGGCGTTTTTAGGTTTGCGGCGAAAATTACTTCGCTTTCACACCTTCAAACGTAACGTACAGTTCAACAGCATCAGACTGTGGACCCAGGTCCATCATCTTGCCGAAATCAGAACGCTTGATGCTGGTGGTGCCTTCAAAACCGGCACGGTAGCCGCCCCATGGATCCTTGCCTTCACCCAGGAAAGTGGCCTTGACCACAACTGGCTTGGTCACGCCCAGGATAGTCAGGTCGCCGGTCACGTCGGCAGTGTCTTTGCCAGCGGCGTTTTTGCCGGTGGATTTGACGCTGGTGGACACGAACGTAGCTTTGGTGCCGTTCAGGAAGTCTTTGCTGGAGATGTGCTTGTCACGTTCAGCGTTGTTGGTGAAAACGCTGGCAGTGTTGACGTTGAACTCGATCTTGCTGTCTTCCGGCTTGGCGGCGTCAAAGCTGAACTTGCCGTCGATGTCCTTGAACGTACCAGTGATGTAGCTGTAACCCAGGTGGCTGATCTTGAAGTCGACGAAGGCGTGTTGGCCAGTTTTGTCGACGACGTAGTCAGCGGCCATTACGTTGGCGGACAACAGGGCAGAACCGATTGCCAGAGCGGCGAGAGTCTTTTTCAACATGTTTATATTCCTTGGGGGGCTAAGTTGAACGTCAGGCTTTGCGACCCAGCATGCGCTTGAGGGTCACATCACGGTCGATAAAGTGGTGCTTCAATGCTGCCAACGCATGGAGACCGGAAAAAATGACCAGCAACCACGCCAGGTAGAGATGAATCGCACCCGCGTTATCTGCCTGGTCCGGAAGTCCGGAAACCAGGGCAGGCACTTCAAACCAGTCAAACACCGGAATCCCGACACCCTCTGCGGTGGAAATCAGGTAACCGGCAATCATCACAGCGAACAAACAGAGATACAGAAAGCCATGCCCTAGCTTGGCGCCGATTCGCGTCAAGCGGCTGTAACTGGCCAGGGTCGGCGGCGGTGGGCTGATAAAACGCCACACCACGCGCAGCACCATGAACCCCAGCAGCAGCAAACCGATGCTCTTGTGCAGATCCGGGCCGGCCTTGCGCCATGGATCGTAGTAGCCAAGACCGACCATCCACAGGCCAAGGGCGAACAAACCGAACACTGCCAGCGCGACGCCCCAGTGCAGGAAAATGCTGACCAAGCCGTAGCGAGCAGTAGAGTTTCGTAGTTGCATTGCCAAGTCCCTGTAAGTGCTGGCCCAAGACTATCGAGTTATCTATCGAATTAAAGCCGAAAATTTCGCTTTGAAATATCGAGAAATACGATCTAGAGCCTGAAAGGGGTGGGTTAAGGAAAGATTAAAGACCCAATGTGTGTGAAAAAATGTAGTCCATCTCACAAACACCGTGGCCATCGGATTTATTCGATACCGGGTTCCGGTTTTCTCCAGGCATAAAAAAACGCGGCATTTCTGCCGCGTTTCTTTTATCCCGAAACTTACTGCGCCTTGGCTTCAGTTGTTGGGGTCGCCGCTGGCTTCTTCGCCGGTTCGGCTTTTTTCACCGGTGCCTTGGCCGGGGCTTTTTTTGCCTCGGTCTTGGCGGCTGGCTTCTTCGCCGGGGCTTTGGCCGGTGTCTTCTTGGCCGGCTCGGCTTTCACCGGTGCCGCTGGCTTCGGTGCTTCAACCGGCGCCGGTGCAGGCGTTGGGGCTGGAGCGGGTGCCGGAGCAACCGGGGCAACTGGCTCTGGCGCTTTCACCGGTTCCGGTTTCTTCTCGTCATCCGAGCTACCAAACAGGTTGCTGAAGAAGTTGCCCTTCTTCGCCGCAACCGCGCCGGCGGCAACAGCGGTCGCTGCCGGAACGACTTTCGCCGGTTCAAACGACTTGCCCGCTGCCAGGTCTTCGAGCTGGCTGGCTGCACGCTGGCCGGTGCGCAATGCGCCTTCCAGAGTGCCTGGGTACAAGGTGTCGGTGTGTTCGCCAGCAAAGGCTACACGTTGCAGCGGACGCTCCCACAGGCGCCAGTATTTGCTGATCTGCCCTGGACCGAAGGCCAGGTAAGCGCCACCCATCGACGGGTCGGTGCTGTAGCGACGGATCTCATAACCGGTGAACGCACCGCGAGCCTGTGGATAAAACGCGTGCAGGCGGATCAACACCTGGTCGACCATCTGCTTGTCGCCGAAGGCCTGCATGACACGGGCGTTGTCGCCGGACAGGTTGATCACCACGTTGGCGCCACCTTTCAAGGCGGGTTCAACCCACAACATGCCAAGGCCGGTGTTGCTGTAGATCTCGCCGGACATCCGCGCCTTGCTTTCCCACACTGGCGTCTTGAACTTCAGCATGATCTGGTCGCGCCAACCGTAGTTGGTGCCTTTGATGGCGCCCAGGTGCTGGGCATCCAGTGCCGGGGTCATCTCGATCTTGTTCAGTGCGCGCAACGGCACGGCGACCACGACGTAGTCAGCTTTATAGCCAACGGCGCCGACTTTGACGGTCACGCCGTCCTTGTCCTGCACAATGGACGAGACCGGAGAGCTGGTCTTGATGGTTTTCAGTTGTTTGACGAAGGCCTGGGCCAGCACCGGGCTGCCACCGAGCAGGCGCGAAGCGCGCAGGTCACGGTCGGACACACCGCGATAAACCCGGCTCTGCTGTGCGAAATACAGCAACGACAGGCGCGAAGGTTCGTCATAACGGGTACGAATCTGCTGATTCACCAGCTGGCGGGCCGTCGCAGGCAGATTCAGACGATCCAGCCAGTTGGCAACGTTGACCTGGTCCAGGGCGAACAGCGTGCTGTTGGCCGCCGGGTTCTGCGGATCGTCAATCGAGCGCGCCAGGTCATCCAGGGTTTTTTCGTAGCGTTTGAGCGCATCGGCAGTCGCTGGCTGTTTAGTCGCCAGATCGGCGGCGGTGAAATACTCGCCATCGATCAGGTAGCTCGGTGTACGCACGAACTCGGGGGCCGGCGTGGTGCTCAGCTTGAAGGTCGATACGTACTTGTTCAGGACGGGCTGGCTCTTGTCGTTGCCGATCCACTCACTGGTGGCCATGCCGGAACGGCCGCCCGGGCTCGGCTTGGCTTCCAGCAAGGTGACCTGCCAGCCCTTGTTCTGCAGTTCATAAGCGGCGGTCAGGCCAGACAGCCCGCCGCCGATCACGATCGCGGTTTTATCCTTGGCCAGCGCAGACACGCTGAACAGCCCCAACATCACCAGCGCACAGGCGCGCAGCCAACCAGCAGACATTCAGCGAACTCCGGAAATACACGAGGAAATAGCAGTTTTGCGAGTCAGACGACTCAAAGAACCGCGAAGGATACGTCAGGCTTCAGAC
This sequence comes from Pseudomonas sp. PB120, assembly GCF_009761815.1. Taxonomy (GTDB): domain Bacteria; phylum Pseudomonadota; class Gammaproteobacteria; order Pseudomonadales; family Pseudomonadaceae; genus Aquipseudomonas. Next base: position 30,936 of record NZ_RWIN01000029.1, on the reverse strand, counting down.
GCCCGCCAGCAACGTCTATCGGCCTATACAAAGTAGCTCAATCGACACAATGGGTTGTCCCCGCGCGATGCATTGCATAGGCTTGCGCGATTGTTTACCCGACTGCATCGCGGGTAGCCTCGAGGAGACAGAAAATGGGCCTGAATAAACAGTGGATGGAACGCGATCTCGCGGTGTTGTGGCATCCCTGCACCCAGATGAAAGACCACGAACAGCTGCCGCTGATCCCGATCAAGCGCGGTGAAGGCGTCTGGCTGGAAGACTTCGAAGGCAAACGCTACCTCGACGCCGTCAGCTCCTGGTGGGTCAACGTGTTTGGCCACGCCAACCCGCGCATCAACCAGCGCATCAAGGACCAGGTCGATCAACTGGAGCACGTGATCCTCGCCGGCTTCAGCCATCAGCCGGTGATCGAGCTTTCGGAGCGTCTGGTGAAGATGACGCCGGAAGGCCTGACCCGGTGCTTCTACGCCGATAACGGTTCGTCCTGCATCGAAGTCGCGCTGAAAATGAGCTTCCACTACTGGCTCAACCGCGGCCAGCCGAACAAGAAGCGCTTCGTCACCCTGACCAACAGCTACCACGGCGAAACCATGGCGGCGATGTCGGTGGGCGACGTGCCGCTGTTCACCGAAACCTACAAGGCGTTGCTGCTGGACACCATCAAGGTGCCGAGCCCCGATTGTTACCTGCGCCCCGACGGCATGAGCTGGGAAGAACACTCGCGCAACATGTTCGCCGCGATGGAACAGACCCTCGCCGAAAACCACGACACGGTCGCGGCGGTGATCGTCGAGCCGCTGATCCAGGGCGCAGGCGGCATGCGCATGTACCACCCGGTGTACCTCAAATTGCTGCGCGAAGCGTGCGACCGCTATGGCGTGCACCTGATTCATGACGAAATCGCCGTCGGCTTCGGTCGCACCGGTACGATGTTCGCCTGCGAACAGGCCGGCATCCGCCCGGACTTCCTCTGCCTGTCCAAGGCCCTGACGGGCGGCTACCTGCCGTTGGCGGCCTGCGTGACGACCGAGGATGTCTACAGCGCGTTCTACGACGACTACCCGACCCTGCGCGCCTTCCTCCACTCGCACAGCTACACCGGCAATCCGCTGGCGTGCGCGGCGGCCCTGGCGACGCTGGATATCTTCGAAGAAGACAACGTCATCGAGAACAACAAAGCCCTGGCCCAACGCATGGCCGCCTCCACCGCGCACCTGGCGGATCATCCGAACGTTTCGGAAGTTCGCCAGACGGGCATGGTGCTGGCCATCGAGATGGTCAAGGACAAGGCTACCAAGGAAGCGTACCCGTGGCAGGAACGTCGCGGCCTGAAGGTGTTCCAGCATGCATTGGAACGAGGTGCTTTACTTCGCCCGTTGGGCAGCGTGGTGTACTTCCTGCCGCCGTACGTGATCACGCCCGAGCAGATCGACTTCCTGGCTGAAGTGGCCAGTGAAGGCATCGACCTCGCGACCCGTGACAGCATCAGCGTGGCGGTGCCGAAGGACTTCCACCCGGGCTTCCGCGATCCGGGCTGACAGTCACCAAGGAACCCTGTGGCAAAGGAATCACCAAGCCCCCCTGTGGCGAGGGAGCTTGCTCCCGCTGGGTCGCGAAGCGGCCCCAAAAAGAAGGACTGCTTCGCAGTCCAGCGGGAGCGAGCTCCCTCGCCACAAAAGCAGGCTACAAAGCTGTCCACAAAAGCCAGCCACACAAACGCCTTGTTCCAACTTACAGATTCAGTAGAGACTCAGCATGAGACTGTCCCGCTTCTTTATCGACACCCCCTTAAGCCTCGGCGAACACGAGTTGCCCGAGGCCCAGGCCCATTACATCAGCCGCGTGCTGCGCATGGCCGAGGGTGATGCGTTGCAGTTGTTCGACGGCTCGGGCCATGAGTTTCGCGCCACGCTGCTGGACGTCGGCAAAAAGCGCGTCGTGGTGCAGATCGACGAAAGCTTCGCCGGGCAGGTGGAGTCACCGCTGGCAATCCATCTCGGCCAGGGGTTGTCCCGTGGCGAGCGGATGGACTGGGCCATTCAGAAAGCCACCGAGCTGGGCGTGACTGAAATCACCCCGATCTTCAGCGACCGCTGTGAGGTGCGGCTGAAGGACGAACGCGCCGACAAACGCCTGATGCACTGGCGCCAGGTGGCGATCAGCGCGTGCGAGCAATGCGGGCGTTCACGGGTGCCGGTGATTCATCCGCCGCTGCTGTTGGCGGATTGGTTGAAGCAGACCGAGGCCGAGTTGAAATTGGTGCTGCACCCGGTGGCGGAGCCGTTGGTGAGTCATGCCAAGCCGCAAACGCTGGCGTTCCTGATTGGGCCTGAGGGTGGGTTGTCGGAGGCTGAGGTTGATCAGGCCAAGGTTGCCGGTTTCCATGCGGCTCGCCTCGGTCCTCGGGTGTTACGCACCGAGACCGCGCCGGTGGTGGCGCTGGCGGTGGCCCAACAGTTGTGGGGCGACTTCTAGGGCCCAATCGCCAGCAGGCTGGCTCCCACATTGGACTGGCATGTGGCTGATGACTTGTAAGTCTTCACACATCCCTTGTGGGAGCCAGCCTGCTCCTACATTGGATGGCATGTGACTGAAGATTTGTGAGTCCCCACACATCCCTTGTGGGAGTCAGCCTGCTCCTACATTGGATGGCATGTGACTGAAGATTTGTGTGTCCCCACACATCCCTTGTGGGAGCCAGCCTGCTCCTGCATTGGATGGCATGGCTGGAGATGTGTGAGTCCCCACACATCTCTTGTGGGAGCCAGCCTGCTCCTGCATTGGATGGCATGGCTGGAGATGTGTGAGTCCCCACACATCCCTTGTGGGAGCCAGCCTGCTGGCGATGGCCGCGACGCGGTCTAGAGGACATAAAACATAATCGCCACAAAGTGCAGCAAACTCCCCGCTATCACGAACAAATGCCAGATCCCGTGCGCATGCCGCAACCGATCATCCAGGGCAAAAAAGATAATCCCCACGGTGTACAAAACCCCGCCCGACGCCAGCCACACAAACCCGGCCGTCCCCAGTGCCGCGAGCAACGGCTTGACCGCCACCAGCACGATCCAGCCCATCACCGCATAAATCACGATCGACAAAATCCGCGCTTCCGAACGCGGTTTGATCTCTTGGAGGATGCCGATCAGCGCCAGCCCCCAGACGATCCCGAACAACGTCCAGCCCCAAGGCCCGCGCAGGGTCACCAGGCAAAACGGTGTGTAGCTGCCGGCAATCAACAGGTAGATCGAAAAGTGATCAACCTTCTGCATGATCGCTTTCTTGCGCCCGCGCACGCTGTGGTAGACGGTCGAGGCGCTGTAGAGCGTCAGCAAGGTAAACCCGTAAATCGCCACGCTGACGATTTTCCACGGGCTGCCATCCAGGCTGGCGATCACCAGCATCCACACCACCCCGACCGTTGCCGCCACGGCCCCGACCAAGTGCGTCCAGGCGTTTAATCTTTCCCCGTGATACATGTGGTGCTTCCCTCACAATCCAAGACAACATTGCGCAAGGCTCAGGCCTCAAGCGTAAAAGCGCAATGTTTCAAAACACAAACACTCTGTGGGAGCCAGCCTGCTGGCGATGGGGCCTCTGAGTTCTGCGCTGATCTCAAGATTGCTATCGCTGGCAAGCCAGCTCCCACAAAGAAGCGAGCGAGCGAGCGAGACTGCCGGGAATTGGGCACAATCGAGCCATTCGAATAAGAGTCACGCCCATGTTGATCGACGAAGAGTTGACCCTGAAAAAGCTTGAGGTGTTCCTGGCCTTCATGCGCACCGGCAATCTGGCCCGGGCCGCCGCCGAGCTGCAGACCAGCAACGTCAGCGTGCACCGCGCCATTCACTCGCTGGAAAGCGCCCTGCGCTGCCCGCTGTTCAAACACGAAGGCCGCAACCTGACGCCGCTGGAGAGCGCCTATGTGTTGGAAGAACGGGCGCAGAAACTGATTCAGGACGTGGTCGAAACCGTGCGCCTGACCCGCGAAGCCGCTGGTTTCTCGGCAGAACGTTTCAAGCTCGGTTCCCTCTATTCACTGACGGTGAAGACCGTACCGCAGTTGATCATGGGCCTGAAAATCCGTCGCAGCGAACTCAATATCGACCTGATCCTGGGCTCGAATTTCGACCTGTTGTACAAGCTCAAGAACATGGAAGTCGACGCGATCCTGGTGTCGCTGGACGAGAGCGTCAACGACCCGGATTGCGAGCAGATCCCGTTGTTTTCCGATGACATCTTTTTGGCCACGCCGGCGGATTCGACATTTGCCCAGCGCACCGAAGTCGATCTGGCCGAAGTGCGCGACGAGACCTTCATCACCCTGACGCAAGGCTTCGCCACGCACCAGGACGGTAATCGGGTGTTCAAGCAGGCGGGGTTCGAGCCGAAGGTGGCGATGCAGGTCAACGACATCTTCACGCTGCTGAGCATGGTCAGCTCGGGCGTGGGTTATGCGTTGCTGCCGGGGAGGATTGCGGCGGTGTACGAGAACCGGGTAAAGCTGATTCCGTTGCAGGAACGGTACCGGTTGCAGCAGCACATTGGCGTGGTGTTCTTGAAGGCCAAGGAGCGGGACCCGAACCTGCTGGCGTTGCTGGCGGAGTGCCGGATGTATGCCAATCGCCAGGCTTGAGACCGAGTCGCCGCCAATCGCCAGCAGGCTGTCTCCCACAGGGTAATCTGTTGGAACAGGTAGTGTGTTCAGCACAAAACCTGTGGGAGCCAGCCTGCTGGCGATTGGCGTCAGCCCTGACAACTCAAAACCTGAAATCAGCCCACAATCCCGCGAACAATGAAGTACAACAACGAAGGCCCCAGCAAGCACCCAAGCCCGGTGTGGAACGTCGCCGTCAACGCCCCATAAGGCACCAACCGCCGATCCGTCGCCGCCAGCCCTGCCGTCACACCACTCACCGTCCCGGCCAGACCGCCGAACACCATCGCCGAGCGCGGGTTATCCAGGCCCATCCAGCGGGCGGCCATCGGCGTGCCGACCATCACGAATATCGCCTTGATCAACCCGGTGGCAATCGACAACGCCACCACATCCGAACTCGCACCAATCGCGGCACCCGTCACCGGCCCGACGATGTACGTCACAGCGCCAGCGCCGATGGTGGTCATGCTGATCGCATCGCGATAACCAAACGCCCAGGCCATACTCGCGCCGACAATGAACGGCAGGATCGTGCCCAGCAGCAGCGCGATCACGCCAATCAACCCGGCCTTTTTCGCCTCGGTGGCCTGCACCTCAAACGCCGTGGCCACAATGGCAAAGTCACGCAGCATGGCGCCGCCCATCAAGCCGATGCCCGAGAACAACGTCAGGTCCGCCAGGCCTTTTTGCCCACCGGTCAGGGTACCGCCAACCCAGGCCAGCACCAGGCCGATCACAATGGCAATCGCCGAGCCATGAATGCGCCCGAACGTCAGCCGTTTGGACAACACCACCGACACCCACATGATCACGCCCACGAACGCGAACGCCGTCACCAGGCTGTTATTGGCCAGGCCTTTCTCAATGAGTTCCCACATTTCAGCGACCTCCTACTGGCGTGCCGACCGGGGTCACTTCCGCCGGTTCGTCGGGCAACGGTTCGCCCTTGTGAGTCCGGCTGATCAAGGCAATGGTGCAACCGCAAATCACCACCGAACCGATGGCTGCCAGCACCGCGACCGGCCCGCCGTGCAAAGCCGTCACCACGTTCTGTTGCGCGGCCATCGCGACCACGACCGGGATGTACATGGCGCCCCAGAAGCCGACGCCCATCTCGCAATCCTTGGTCATGCCGCCACGCTTTTGCATCCACAACCGCGCGCAGATCAACAGGATCATCGCGATCCCGACACCGCCGACGTTGGATTTCACCCCCAGCAAAACGCCGAGCGCGTCACCCATGATCACCCCTGCCAGCGTACAGATCGCCAACAGCGCCACACCGTAAATAATCATTGTTGTTGTCCTCAAAGTGCATCGTCGAATGTTGTTTTTGTTGTTCGAAGGCTTGAGTCGGTGGTCTAGAGTTGGCGGCTTCCCTCCTCACGCATCAGCGCCTGCAAGGTGTCGAGTCGCGCACCGTCGAAAGCCATCACGGTGCCCTGCTCGAACACCCGGCGCGCCAGCCCGGTCAGCACCGCACCGGGCGGCAGTTCGATGTGCAGACGTACGCCGCGCTCGTAAGCGCTTTGTACCGTGCCGCGCCAGTCGACGACGCGGCGCATGTTGAACGCCAGGTCGTCGCGCAAGGCTTGAGAGCTGGTCACGGGCCGGGCGCGGCTGCCGCTGAGGTAGCCCAGCGTCGGTGTTTTCAGCGGCACGTTGGCGAACGCTTCGGCCAAGGTTTTTGCCGGCGTTTCCAGCAGCGGGCAATGAGATGGCACGCTCACCGCGAGGCGTTTGGCCAGACCGGCGCCGCGACCTCTCGCCAACCCCGCTACCGCATTCATCGCATCATCGCTGCCGGCAATGACCACTTGGTTATCGGCATTGATGTTGGCCAGATAAACCGGTGTATCGGCGCTGTGCACCTGCGCCAACAGCGCCTCAACCGTGACCAGGTCCAGGCCGATGATCGCGGTCATGCCGTAGCCTTGTGGATACGCCTGTTGCATCAGTTCACCGCGCAGACTGACCAGATGCAACGCATCGCTGAAGCTCAAGGCCCCTGCAACCACCGCTGCCGGATAGGCACCGATGGACAATCCCGCTACATAATCCGGGGCCATGGATAACTGACGTGAAGCCGCGACACCGGCGATCAACAGACAAAGCTGAACCGCCCGTGTCGACTTCAGCGCCTCGGCAGAATCCAGCAGCAACGCGTCTTCCCCGAGGACGTCACTCGCCTCGATCAGCGTCTCGCGCGGCATGCGATGGAGCATGCCCGGCTGCTGCGCGCCTTGGCCGGGGAACACCAGCAAACTGCTCACGCCGCTTGCTCCTGCGGGTTCCACGGATCAATCACCAGGCAGGCTTCGCGGGCGTTTTTCAGCAACACCCGACGTGCCGGGCCGGCCCATTCACGCAGGGCGACGGCGCCGAAAGGGGTCTGCAATTGCATGTCCACCTGGCACTGGGCGCGGTCCAGAATCTTCAGCAGTTCCTGCGCCTTTAACCGCTCCAGCACCTGCGGCGTGCGCAGGATCAAATCCAGGTCGCTACCCTCGTGCAAGGCAACAATGCCACTGGCCAATTCAAACCCGGCACTGCCACTGACGCCCCACACCCAACCGCAGCGATTGAGCATCGGCCGCAGTTGCTGGAGGGCGTGTACGGCCGGCAAATCCCGGTCAATCGAGGCCTGACAAAGGTCTTCCGGTTTTACCCGACGCTGAACGGCATCAACCGCCATCACCGTCGCATAACGCTGCTCGCGCGAACGGCCGCGCACCCCGACCGCGATAACATCCGGCGCACTCAATGCGCGCCGAACCACAACCGGCTGACCCGCGCTGACCGAATCGACCACCCAGGTCGGCGCGTCCGCAGGCAACTGCTCAGGGGACATCCCCCAAAGCAGGTCGTGGGCCAGAAGCGTGTTCACCACTGCGCCCTCAGCAGTTGGCGCACCTGGCTGGAGGCGGCGCGATTGCTCGCCCCCAGGCGGCTGCCGAGGTCGCGACCGCTTGCGGCCACGTCGCCAATCGCCTGGCCCAGGCATTCAGTTACCCGCGCCAGATCGCCCGCCGTTGGCTGCTCAATTTGTTCCACCGACAAGGTTTCCCAGAGCAGGCCGAGGCTCGCATAGCTGTCGATGTCGTACGCCATCGGCGGCACGCTGGCGGCCAGTGCCTCCAGCTCCTCAACACTGCGCAAGGTCACCCGCGCCGCCGACGCCTTGCCCATCGCGTGCACCATCACGCCCGGATCGCGCAGGGCGATCAGCCGGTTGGCCTGATACCCGTGAGCCAGGAATGCCCCGGACATCGCCTTGCCCACCAGCAAACCGATCACCGCATGACCGGCCAAACGGGCGCGGGCATAACTGTCCGCCGCAGCGGCCAGCGCCTGATGAATGCCGAGTGCTTCTTCACGCCGACCGTAAGCCTGGCTCGGCACATCGACGATGGCGATCAAGGCGCGTTTGTGCGGTTGATCGTTATCCGCCGCGATGACTTCATCCACGGCCTTGGCCAGACCCCAGCCTTCCAGCAAGCCGACCTCGCCATTACGAGCGCGAACGAATCGGTTGTCGGGGTCAGCCACCACCGCGATAAACCGCACAGGCTGCTCGCCCAACACGCCATCAGCGACTTTCAACGACGCCGGCAAGCCATCGACCGGTTTCGCGCCCGCGCTCAGGGCGTTGAACCAGTTCAAACCTCTCAGGGAATACGAACTCATGAGCGCTCTCCTTGATACAGATCGCGAACCGTCGCCGGTTCGATTTGCGGCTCGGCGTCCAGTTCGGCCAGCCGCTGCAAAAACAGTTCGGCCTGACGGCTGCGTTGCTGCGTAGGCAAACCCAGGTGGAGCAATTCGCTGACCTGCTGCCGGACCTGCGCCACATCGTCGCCGACGTAGCGGTCCGCCAAGCCACTGGCGAACCGCTGCTCGCCGCCGGTCAGGCTCCAGATGAATGGCCGATCACGGGAGTCGTATTCCTCGATCCCGGCTTCCTGTTCGATCACTTGCGGGCCGTTCAGGCCAAGCCGTGCTTCCTGAGTGACCAGCAAATAGCTGCACAGCCCGGCAGCAATCGACATCCCGCCAAAGCAGCCGACGCTGCCGGCCACCACGCCCACCACGGGCTGGTATTGGCGCAAATCAACTATCGCCGCATGAATATCGGCAATCGCCGCCAGCCCGAGGTTGGCTTCCTGCAAACGCACGCCGCCGGTTTCGAGCAGTAACACCGCGCGGGTTGGAATGCCGTTGCGGTTATCTTCAGCGGCCAGTTCCAGCGCGCCGGCAATCTTCGCGCCGCCGACTTCACCGAGGCTGCCGCCCTGAAACGCACCTTCGATGGCGGCGATCACCACCGGCAACCCGTCGAGGCTGCCCTTGGCGATGACCACGCCGTCGTCGGCTTGCGGCACGACACCCTGGCGCGACAGCCAGGGCGACATGACCCGCTGGAACGGGTCGAGCAGTTCGCGAAAAGTGCCCGCGTCGAGCAGTGCTTTCGCCCGTTGCCGCGCACCGAGTTCGACGAAGCTGTGCTTGAAGAGGAGTTGCGCACTGTCAGTCATGGCCGATCTCCTCAAAGCCTTGCTCCAGGCGCAGACGCACCACGCCCGGCGTCGCGCCGAAGTCATGGATATCAATGCTCATCGCCGGCGGTGTCTGGCCGTCGAACATCCGCGCAAACAGGTGCTGCCAGCGCTGTTCGCTGCCGTTGACCGAGGTCTGCACAGTGATGGTCAGCTTGCCGGCCTGGCCCGGTTCGATCAGCACTTCCAGATCGCCCGAACCGACACATCCCACCAGCGTGCGGCCGCGTGGCGGCTGCCCGGCGGGGAATTCAAAGGATAAGGTTTCCATCAGAAAGCTCCGGACTCGATACGGTCGATGAACAGGCAGGCAGCGAGCAAATCCGCAGCACCGCCGGGCGAGGCATTCAAGGCGATAAGTTCTTGGTCCAGCTCATGCAAACGGCGGCGGCCGACAAGGCTGGCACTGCCGCCGGCGTCGAGCACGGCTTGGGCGCCGAGTTGCATTGTTTGCAAGCCTTGTTCGCCGGCGCGATAAAGCACGCAGGTGTCAGCCAGGTTCGTCATGATCGCCAGCAGCGCATCGAGACGGGCGTTCTGCTCGCCGTGTCCGGCAGCGCGGCTGCGTTTGAGTTGCGGCAGTGCCCGTTGAGTCACGGCCGGGAAACCGAGCTGTGCTTCCTCACGGGCACCGCGAGCGCCGTAGCGTTGGGCCACTTGGGCGCCGTGGCTGAGCGGACGTGGCGCATAACGATCATCGAGCAGGGCCAGGCGTGCGGCGCGCAACGTGACAGCGCTGGCGGCCGTGGCTTCAGGTTCCAGCGCAACAGCGGCCACCAACAGGCCCAAGGCCCAGATGGCGCCACGGTGCGTGTTCACGCCGCCAGTGGTGGCGAGCATGTCGCGCTCCCCTTCCCGCCCGATCCGCCCGACCGCTTCACGCAGCGGCAAACCGACGTCGCCGAACTCGATGGCCGCTTCTGCCATTTCCTTGAACGCCGGCCACAGCGACAACGCCGATGCCTGCATCAGCCCGAGGTGCAAATCGGTGTGAGCGCCGTTGCCGCGTCGGTCGACCAGCGCCGGTTTCGGTGACAGGTCCGCCTCGTCGATCAGCGCGTCCACGGCCAGGTCCGCCAGCCGTTCGGCCAGCGACAGCGGTTTGGGTTGCAGGTTGAATGCGTGCATTACCAGCTCCTGAACTTGGCGGGCGGGTTGTAGAGGCCACCGGACCACTCGACCAGATCGGCCACGCTTTTGGCGGCGAGCAGTTCGCGGGTCGCATCGGTGCGACGAATACCGAGGTCTTCGGGCAAGGCGATCAGGCCTTCGCGGCGCATGCGCGCGGTGTCTTTCGGGTTGTGGCGCAGGCCGATGACGGTCACGCCGGCGACGGCGGCGATCATCGCCTGACGTTCTTCCAGCGAACGCGCCTTGTACAAATACGCGATGCCTTCTTCGGTCAACAGGTGCGTGACGTCGTCGCCATAGACCATGATTGGTGCCAGCGGCATACCGCTTTTCTTCGCCACTTCAATCGCGTCGAGGGTGTCGACGAAGGTTGGTTTGCCGCCCTCCTGAAAGGTCTCGACCATTTGCACCACGAGTTTTTTGCCGCGTTCGAGCATCGGCTCGGCCGCGTCGGTGTGGCGCATGTCGAGCCAGGCCGGCGTGCCGTGACGGCGGCCGCGCGGGTCATGGCCCATGTTCGGCGCCCCGCCAAAACCGGCCAGGCGACCGCGAGTCACGGTGGAAGAATGGCCGTCGCCATCGACTTGCAGGGTGGCGCCGATGAACAGGTCCACCGCGTATTGCCCGGCGAGTTGGCTGTACATGCGGTTGGAGCGCAGCGACCCGTCGCGCCCGGTGAAGAACACGTCAGGCCGCGCCGCGATGTAGTGTTCCATGCCCAGTTCGGTGCCGAAGCAATGCACGCTTTCGACCCAACCGCTTTCGATGGCCGGAATCAGGGTCGGGTGTGGGTTGAGCGTCCAGTTGCGGCAGATTTTACCTTTGAGGCCGAGGGATTCGCCGTAGGTCGGCAGGATCAATTCGATGGCGGCGGTGTTGAAACCGATGCCGTGGTTCAGGGACTGCACGTTGTGTTTTTCGTAGATCCCGCGAATCGCCATCATCGCCATCAGCACGTGCACGGGCTTGATGTGCCGTGGGTCGCGAGTGAACAGCGGCTCGATGTAGAACGGCTTGTCGGCCACCACCACGAAATCGACCCAGGATGCCGGGATGTCGACGCGGGGCAGATCGCTGACGTCGTCCACCAACTGGTTGACCTGAACGATGACGATGCCGTCGCTGAAAGCAGCCGGTTCAATCAATGCCGGCGTGTCTTCGGTGCTGGGGCCGGTGTAGATGTTGCCGGCGCGGTCGGCCATGAAACCGGCCGAGAGCACGACATTGGGGATCAGGTCGACCACCAGCCGCGCGTAGAGCTCGATGTAGGTGTGGATCGCACCGATTTCCAGCAGGCCGTCTTCGAGCAACTGGCTGATGCGCAGGCTTTGCGTACCGGCAAACGAGAAGTCGAGCTTGCGGGCGATGCCGCGTTCGAACAAGTCCAGGTGCTCGGCGCGACCGACGCTGGGCATGATCATGTGCAGGTCGTGGAGCTTGGCGGGATCAGCCTTGGCCAGCGAACGGGAAAGAAAGTCCGCCTGCTTCTGGTTGTTGCCCTCCAGCACCACGCGGTCGCCCGGCAGGATCAACGCCTCCAGCGCCGCCACGATGTTGTCGGTGGGCAACACCACACCGTCAGCCAGGCCCTTGACCAACGCCAGACGCCGCTGCTTCTCGCTGCGCCGCCGCGTCCATCGCGAGTCGGGGGATATTGTTGTTGTCATGACCACTCCACGGGTTCGCTGTCGTGGGGGTCACCTTAGGAGGGTTGGGTGGGGGCATCAATCAAGCAGAGTGGCGGATTGTTACGGTTAGGGTAATGGTTGCTTGTGCCGACGCCATCGCGAGCAGGCTCGCTCCCACATTGGACCGAGGCGTACACAAAACCCCTGTGGGAGCGAGCCTGCTCGCGATGGGGCCGGAACATTCGCTGCAATGTTCAATGTCGATCGACAAGTCCCAAAAAAGGACCGATCGGTCCCAGTTTGGGACTCTTCAATCCTTGACTCCCTTTCCCAGCCGATTGGCTCTTTTGTGTTTAAACATTTGTCCGCAGGAGCGGTGGGAGGCTACAAAGTCTGGCGTCGCTGCCTACGGCAATGCCGGAAGCCGCTGACTGGTGCGGTTTTGTTCTGATCATTATCGTTTGGGTGTCGCTGCCAATTCAGCGACCGGGCCTGGAACCCCGAAAAAAACGGGAGCAAATGCGCCATTCATAACGAATGGGCCAACTCCAATCTGTAAGCGGAAACTCATATGTCCAAGGAAACGCCAAACCCAGCAGATAACACTGACACTGACTCCCTAGAAGCCCTCGAAACCAAAAAACTCAAGGAAGCCGCTGACCGCGTCTTCGCGCACTACTTCCCCCCGGCTGACGAAAAACCAGCCACCCCCCGCAAATTCCAGATATTCATCGTCTCCCCCAATATCGACACCGAAGCGCTGCTGGCCAATGCGTCTGAAGACTTGCTGTCCATCAGCGCGATTGCGGCGGATCTGGCAGATGGCGTGGAAGGCTCACGCCGCTCGGTAGCCCTGGCGCTTAGCCGAATGGCCGATGGTGTGCAGTTATTGGTGGAGCGGGCACTGGATAACCATGAGGCGCTGGCTCAGGCCAAGGCCTAACGCAGAACCCTTTGTGGCGAGGGAGCTTGCTCCCGCTCGGCTGCGCAGCAGCCGTAAAACCATCGCACCCGGTGTAACTGATATTCGGCGGTTGCAGGTTTTGGGGCCGCTTCGCGACCCAGCGGGAGCACGCTCCCTCGCCACGACACTCTCAGTCCTGCTCAGCCCAGGATTGAAAAACTTCAGGATTTCGAATGCGCGAACTTGAAAACACTCCGACAGTCGAAGGTCTCGGGCGAAAACTCCCATTCCTTGACGCAACTGCGAAAGATTGCCTTAAATCCTCCATAACATTACGATGTTTGATTGTATCGCCAACCAACATACTTCCTTCCTTGTAAATCGGAGCAAGGCTCTTAACTTTTAAATGGCTATAATCCGGATGCACATTTACGTTAAGGTCTACATCCGCCAAAGAACCCACTTCAAATTTATTCCAAGCCATTGCTTGTAAGGATTCACCGGCTTTTGGAATGGCTTTCCCTAACTGCACATTCGACGACAACCCCCTTGGAAACCTGATCGAACGAAGAGTATCAGTCTTCCTTCGAAGTAGTAACTCACCAAACGGGACTTTGCCAAAGTGTTTGGTCAGCTCAATATCTCTGGTATTCCATTCGTACCAAGGAGTATGTTCAAGGCGTGAATATCTCATACGTATATATGCCGGCGTTGCCATTTTAATCCATGGACTCGAGAAACCTCCCGTTTTATCAAGCCTGTTAACCGGGTCTCCCAAGCAATACACATAAGTATTGATCCCACCTTTGCCAAATGGACTCAAACTGTCTGGACTATTAAAACGCATTAACATCGGATTAAACGCCCGATACCCATTTCCCAACAAATAATGCCCTGTCACTGCATCCCGCCGTTCGCCGTTAAAACCCAGCAAACTTGTGAGTCCGCTTTCTGCGGGACGATGGCCATAAGGTGAATAACCCATCGGAGCTTCAGGTCGCTGGCCTACGCTTTGCAACACCGACCGCTGCACATCAGTAGCCAACAACTCGGTTTCCACAGCAGTGCCCAACTGTTGTTTTTGTTGCGCCAACAACTGATCGCCGTTCTGCATGATCGAGCACTGCAATAGCCCCTGAGTTTCCGTGGCTAACCGATTTTTGCAGTAAAAACGCTGGGATTGAACCTGCTCGGGCGTTTTCAAGCCGATCAGACGATCCAGGGGATCATAGTGATATTTGCAGAATGCCGTTGCAGGTATAGAAGACATTGTTTTAACTCCTGAGAGCCCTATGTTCAAGGGGATTCACATTCGGAGTTTTTGCGATGGTTGTCTACTATCAGAACTGATAGGTGGACACAGTAGCAGTGCCAGATGGCTGGAAAACCCCGGCAACAGTGCCGACGCCATCGTCGGAACGCCGCCCGGAGCAGGCTCGCTCCCACAGGGGGTTGTGTGCACCTCGATGCAATGTAAGCAGTCAGAACAACCCAGCATCCACAAGCAGTTCTTCCAGCGCCAACAAGTCCGGCACCTTGGCCACCTGATCCCCCACCTGCACCGCCGCCTGTTCCAGCGCACACAACGGCACGTCCACATAGCTCAACTGGCTGTCGAGCTTGTAAGACCTCGGAATCCCCTGCACCAGCAACGCAATAAACTTCAGCTCAGGCCGCCCGCCCAGGGCGTTGAGAATCACAATCCGTGCCCGCTCGCCGATGACGATTTTGTCGCCACACGCCGACTCGAAACTGAGCAACGGAATCTGCCGCTCCCGCCAGCTCACCCGGCCCAGGTACCACGGCGGCGTATCAAGATCGAATGCCGCAGGCTGGTAGTCGATCAGCTCCGCGACCGCGACGTTGGGCAGGATCAAATGGCGGTCAGCCAAGGGCAGCAGCAGGCCGGTGAGGTTGCTGGTGCGGTGTTCAAGCATGGGTTTTGCTCCACAAGGCGATGCTTTCGAGCAGCACCGATTCCTGGTACGGCTTGCCGAGGTAGTCGTTGACGCCGATGGCCATGGCGCGGTCGCGGTGTTTCTGGCCGGTGCGCGAGGTGATCATGATGATCGGCAGGTGCTGCAAACGTTCGTCGTTGCGCACTTGGGTGGCGACTTCGAAGCCGTCCATGCGCGGCATTTCGATGTCCAGCAGCATCACGTCCGGCCTATGTTCTTCGAGCAGCAACATGGCGTCGACGCCATCCTTCGCGGTCAGCACGCTCATGCCGTGGCGTTCGAGCAACCGGCTGGTGACCTTGCGTACCGTCACCGAGTCGTCGACCACCATCACCAGCAACGGCTTGTGCGGTTCAACGTCCACCTCCGGCGTCGCACTGCGCTGCGGCAAGCGGGCCTGCATCGCGCGAATCGGCGCGAGCAGATCGAGAATCAGCACCACTCGCCCGTCCCCCAGGATCGTCGCCCCGGACAAGCCCTGCACCGAAGCGAATTGCGGCCCGAGGCTTTTGACCACGATCTCCCGCGTGCCGGCCATGGAGTCGACCTGCACCGCGATGTGCCGCTCGTTGCATTGCACCAACAAAACCGGCAGCGGCAGGCTCTGGCCCAGCAGTTTCGGGCGAGGGCCGGTTTTCAGCAGTTCGCCGAGGTAGCACAGTTCGTAATGTTGCCCGGCGTATTTGTAAGTTGGCGGATCGAGCCGGTAATGCCCTTCGAGCTCGTTCGGCAATACGCGAACGATGCCGTCGATGGTGTTCAGCGGAATCGCATACTGATCCTCGCCGCACTGCACCATCAGCGCCCGGTTGACCGACACGGTGAATGGCAGGCGAATCCGGAAGTGCACGCCCTGCCCTGGCACCGAGTCGATGCTCATCGTGCCGCCCAGTTGCCGAACCTCTTCATGCACCACGTCCATGCCCACGCCACGCCCGGAAATCTGGGTGATTTTTTCGGCCGTGGAGAAGCCCGGACGCAGGATGAATTGCAGCACGTCGTGGTCGCTGATATCGCTGTGCGGGTCGAGCAAGCCCCGCTTGATCGCCTTGCGCCGCACGGCCTCCAACGGCACGCCGGCACCGTCGTCGCGGATGTCGAAGATGATGTCGCCGCCCTCACGGGACAGGTCGAGCGAGATCCGGCCTTGAGCCGGTTTGCCGGCCGCGATTCGCACGGCGGCCGATTCCAGGCCATGGTCGACGGCGTTGCGCAGCATGTGCTCCAGCGGCGCGGCCATGCGTTCGAGGACGTTGCGGTCCATCTCGCCTTCGGCGTTGTCGACGACAAACTCGACGTCTTTGCCCAGCTCACTGGAGACCTGGCGCACGATGCGCTTCAAGCGCGGCAGCATGCGCTCGAACGGCACCATGCGCGTGCGCATCAGGCCTTCCTGCAATTCGGTGTTGATGCGGCCCTGCTGTTGCAGCAGGTTTTCGGCGTCCTGATTGCGGCGGTCGAGGGTTTCCTTGAGGTCGAGCAAGTCAGAGGCGGACTCGAACAATGCCCGCGACAGTTGCTGCAACTGCGAGTGACGGTCCATTTCCAGCGGATCGAATTCTTCGTAGCCCGAGCGTTCGGCGTCGACCTGCTGACGGCTGAGAATGCGCCCCTGGGTTTCGGTATCGAGGCGTCGCAACTGGTCGCGCATCCGCTCGATGGTGGTCTCCATCTCGCTCAGCGCTACGTGCGCATCGTTGACTTGCTGTTCGATCCGGCCACGGAAGATCGAGGTTTCGCCCGCCAGGTTGACCAGTTCATCGAGCAGTTCGGCCGAGACCTTGACCATGTCGGCGCTGGTGTCGATCAGCGGCGCGGCGATTTCGGCCTTCGGAGTCGTCGGCAGAACTGCGGGTGCAGGTGCTTGAAGCGCTGCCGGATGGCTGAAATCCCTTATCGTGTCGATCAAGCGGTCGGCCGGTGGCAATGGCTGACCGGCACGGGTCGCGTCCAGCATCTGTGCCAGTCGGTCGTGGCTGCTTTGCAGCAAGGCGAACAGTGCGGGGGTCGGTTGCAACACCCCGGCCGACAGGCCTTCGTAGAGAAATTCCAGCTCATGGGCGAGGTCGCCGATGGGCGCAATTTCGACCATCCGCGCGCCGCCCTTGAGGGTGTGCAGGTCGCGCAGCAGGGTTTCCATTTCCTGACGATTCGAAGGCTCGTCCTGCCAGCGCACCAACGCCGCGCCCGAGTTTTCGATGATGTCGAAACCTTCTTCGAGGAAGATCTCCAGCAACTCTGGATCATGGCCTGGCGAGTCGTTGGTGGTCGCCGGTTCGGCCACTTCTACACAGCAGACGTTACCTTGGCGAAACGCGCGAATGGCCTCGATCAATTCGGCTGGATCCCCCAGAGGCTGGTGGTTTTGCAACTGTTCAAGGAACAGCGCCAGCTGGTCATGGCTGCGTTGCAGCAGTTGCGCGAGCGCTACGCTGTGGCAGTAACGGCGGTCGACCAGTCCTTCATAAAGGCTTTCCAGCTCATGGGCCAGATCACCGACCGGTTCGACCTCGGCCATCCGCGCGCCGCCCTTGAGGGTGTGCAGGTCTCGTTGCAGGGATGACAATGGCGCGGCGTTTTCCGGGTCGGTTAGCCAGCGGTGCAAGGCCTGGCCGGCGCTTTCGAGGATATCCACGGCTTCTTCGAGGAAGATTGAAACGATTTCGTCGTCCAGCCCGACGGCATGCTCTTTTGTGGGAGCTGGCCTGCCGGCGATGGACTCACCGGCACCGCGTTTATCCAATGGGCGCGCGTCATCGTTGACGTCCATCGCGAGCAAGCTCGCTCCTACAGGGGGGAGCGTGCGTTCAAGTTCGGCGGTGGCATCGGCCAGATCGCGGATGCTCAGCGTGCGGCTGCCGTCGCTGCGAATCAGGCCCATCGCGGACGGGTCGAGGCTGGCGTCGAGCAAGCTGCGCAAGGCCCGGACTCGTTCCGGTTGCGGGCTGACTTCCTGGCCGGCGGCCAGTTCGTCGAGCATGTTGATCAGCGCTTCGTGGGCACTTTGCGCTTCATGAAAGAAGCCCTCGCTGACCGCCAGGCTGCTTTCTTCCACAGCGCCATACAGGTCGAGCAAGGCTTCGCAGAGTTCGTCCACCGGGTGCAAATCGGCCAGGTGCGCGCCTTCGCCCAAGGTGGTCAATTCGTCGAGCAGCGCGCTGAGTTCCTGACGCTCGCCGGGATGCTGTTGCCAACGCTGCAGCAGGCTTTCCGCGTCCAGCAGAATGTCCATACCCTGGGCGAGGAAGTTATTGATCAATTGCGGGTCACGCTTGATGCGCAGCCCGGTGTTCGGCGCGCTCAAGAGCGTTTCCAGTCGCTCGGCCAGCAACGCCTTGGTGCGCTCGATCAACGCACGGGCACCGGGAATCTCCGCCAACGGATCAGTCTTGAGCTGTCGCAGGCCGAGGCGAAACAAGCCTTCGGCTTCGAGCAGCAACTCCACTTCGTCGAGGTCCAGCGCCAGCAGGTGCGCCTTGTACTCACGGGCGAGCTGATCCAGCGGCGTCGCCATTTCGGCGATCGGCAACACGCCGGCCATCGAGGCGCTGCCCTTGAGCGTGTGCAATGCCCGCTGCAACTCGTCGCTGGCCTGCAGCGGAACGTGCTCGGCGGCCTGGTCGAGGAAGCGGTTGAGGCTGGCGAGATGGGTCTCGGCTTCCTTGCGGAAGATCTCCAGCAGTAGCGGGTCGAGCGCCGCCACGTCCTGGGTATCTTCATCGCTGGCCGGCGTGTCGCCCTTGGCGAGGGCATGCGCACGGGCCGCCAAGTGATCGACTTCGTTGCTCTGGCGCTGGGCATTGCCGGCGAATTCGGCCACCAGCACCGGCAACAGATCAAGCGTATCAGCCAACAGTTGCTGCACCGCAGGCCCGGGGGCAATGCTGTGTTCAAGGACCCGATTGAGCAGGTTTTCCACGGCCCAGGCCAACTCTCCGAGCACCAGCGCACGCACCATGCGGCCGCTGCCCTTGAGCGTATGGAAGGCCCGGCGCAATTCACTCAGGGCGGATTTGTCAGAGGGATTCGACGACCAGCGCGGCAGGTATTCGCGCAGGATATCCAGGACTTCGTCGGTTTCTTCGAGGAAGACTTCCCGCAGCTCATCGTCCACCGGCTCCTCGCCCAACGGCGGCGGCAACAGGCTGCCCGGCGTGTTCAATGCCGGCGGGTTGAGTGCGGACACGGGGCTGGCCAACACATCAGCCAGGGTCTGGACGATTTCCGGATCGTCCAGTTCCTGAAGGTCGTGCATGACCTGCGCTTCGCTCGGGCTGAGTACATCTTCAAGCATCGGCACATGCTTTTCGTTCGGGAAAAACCCGAGCGAGGCCAGGCTCTTCTCGGCCACATCAAGCAGCGTTTCGCCAGGCGCTTCGGGGTCGTCGCTAAGGCGCTCCAGGTAATACTCGATGCTGGTAATCACGTCGGCCAGACTGTCCAGTTCCTGCCAGCCGGGCTGGTCAGTGTCCAGCAGCAGATGCTCGCGAATGAAGTGGTTGCAGGTCTCGATCAGGCTCGCCGCACGGCTCAGCGGAATCATCGCCAGCGCGCCACGGACCTGGGTCAGCAGTGCCGGCAATGGCAGCAAATGCTGGCGGTCCCAATCGGCGTCGATGTAGTCGACGATCATGTCCTTGGCCTGTTGCAGGCAGATCCGCGCCTCGCGAATCACGATTTGATGAATCTGGGTCAGGTCGGTGGTGGGCAGGCGGCTGTCTTCCTGGCTCTCCGGCTCCACCGTGCCAACCATGCCGGCCAGCGTCGCCTCGACATAGAGCAAGGCACCGGCGACGTCCATCAGGATCGCATCGTTGGGCTCGCGTTGGCCTTGGGCAAGGCTCAGGACCACCGCCAATTGATCGATGATGACTTTGCGCGGCTGGCCGAAACCCAGCACCGCCAGGGTGTCGGCGATTTGCCGCAAGGGCGCCAGCAGGCTGTCGAGGTCCGAGGTGTGCTGGCGGTCGCTGCGCACGAACAGGTCCAGGCGCTCTTTGACCCGCACCAGTTCTTCGCACAGCGCGGCCAGTACCGAGCGCATGGCATCACGGTCCGGGCCTGCCAGCCGTGCGCGTTCTTCGTCGACCATTGCGCTGTCAGGCAACGCGTCGTCCAGTCCGTAGCGATCTTTCATGGTCAGCATCTGCCCGGTGGGATGTTCGGCCTTGGCAATGTAAAACAGCAAACTTTTCAGTAGTTCGGGCGGCGCCGACTGATTGATGCCGGCGATACCTTGCTCGAGCAGGCGTTTGAGTTCTTTGTCCGCGTCCTTGAACAGGCTGCGTAGTGCCGGACTGTTGGCAATTGAGCCATTGCGCATGCCTTCGACCAGCGCCGAAGCGACTTGCCACAGCAGGCTCAGGGGCGCGGCACCGCAAAGCCCTTCAAGGCGCGAGAAAACCTTGGCCAGGTAATCGAGATTGGTGACGTTGGCCTGTTCGCGCAGAAAACCGACCAGGGCCATTTGCAACATCTGCCGCAACTTGCGCAGTACACCGGGTAAATCCGCCGGCTCCAGCAGCGCCAGCGCCTCATCGTCCAACGGTGGAAGTTCCGGCAGTTGCGGGCTGAACAGGCTGGTTTCCGATAACAGGGTTTCACCACGGGCGCTGCGCAAATCGTTGATCAGCGGCAGCACCACCAGCGGTAAATCCCGGCGTGCGCCTTGCACCCGGTCCAGGTAGATCGGCAGTTGCCCAAGGGCTTGCAACAATAGATGAAGCGCCTCGTCGCGATGACTCACGCGGTTCTGTTGCAAGGCGGCGACCAGCTGTTCCATCTCTTCGGCGAGCAGGGCCGCGCCGTAGAACTCGACCATCTGCAAACTGCCATGAACCTGATGGATGCACGCCAGGCAATCGCTCAACGCGTGCGTCGCCTGCGGGTCATCCAGCAGACCTTCGATGGCGTGATGAGCCTGCTTCAGCGTTTCGGCAATCTCGCCCTTGACCCATTCGAGGGCCACATAGTCGTGCCGATCACCCATAACCACTCCAAATCCCCACAGCAATCAAGAACCTTGCGCCCGCAGGCGGTTCACGCGTTATCCACAGCCTGCGACTTGGCCGGCGGCAAGGTGAAGCCGGACACCGAGCGCCGCAGCTGACTGGCCATTTTCGCCAGGTTGCCGATGCTCTCGGCCGTGGCGGTGGAGCCGGATGAGGTCTGCGACGTGATCTGCTGGATCACGTTCATCGTCAGGGAAATCTGACCGGCCGAAGACGTCTGCTGCTGGGCGGCGTTGGAAATGCTCTGGATCAATGCCGCCAGGGTTTTCGATACGCCTTCGATTTCTTCCAGGGCCACCCCGGCATCTTGCGCCAGACGTGCACCGCGCACCACTTCGGTGGTGGTCTGCTCCATGGAGATCACCGCTTCATTGGTATCAGTCTGGATCGCCCTGACCAGGGTTTCAATCTGCCGGGTGGCGGCGGATGAGCGCTCGGCCAGGCGCTGGACTTCGTCGGCCACGACGGCAAAACCGCGCCCGGCATCACCGGCCATGGACGCCTGGATGGCCGCGTTGAGCGCGAGGATGTTGGTCTGATCGGCAATGTCATCGATCAGGCTGACAATGTCGCCGATTTCCTGGGAAGACTCGCCCAGGCGCTTGATGCGCTTGGCGGTGTCCTGGATCTGTTCGCGGATGTTGTCCATGCCGTGGATGGTGTTGTGCACCACCTCGTTGCCCTTGTTGGCAATTTCCACCGAGCGCTCGGCCACGGCGGAGGATTCGGCGGCGTTGGCCGAAACCTGGTCGATGGACTGGGCCATGTCGTTGATCGCAGTGGACGCTTCGCTGATCTGTTGCGCCTGATGTTCCGAGGCCTGCGCCAGGTGCATGGCGGTGGCCTGGGTTTCCTGGACGGCAGCGGCCACCTGGCCGGCCGTGAGGTTGATGGTCGCCACCAGGTCGCGCAACTGGTCCACGGAATAGTTGATCGAATCGGCGATGGTGCCGGTGAAGTCTTCGGTTACCGAGGCCGTTACCGTCAGGTCGCCGTCCGCCAGGTCTTCGATCTCGTCGAGCAGGCGCATGATCGCGTTCTGGTTACGCTCGTTCTTCTCGGCCGTTTCGCGCAACTGGCGATTGGTTTCGCGCACCATGACCAGACCGATCAGGATGATCGACGTCAGCGCCAGCAAGCCCAGCACATAGCCACCGATGGTGTCGGTGTCACGCCCGCCGGCGAGGTTTTCGAAACCGGTGGCCAGGTGCGAGGCTTCGTCGAGCAGGGTTTGCGACAACGTGAAGATGTTGCCAGCCGACTCGCGGACTTTGAACAATTCAGGCGACGTTTCGAGGATTTCATCCACCGAGCCCGAAACGAATTCGAACAGTTCGGAAATCTCGGTCAGACGGGCCCGCGCATCGCGGTCTTCGACCTGGCTGACTTTCAGCGCTGGATTGCCCTGAAGCATGCCCGTGAGCACCTGGCCAAAGCGCGCGGCGTCGCGACCGAACGCGTCGGCCGCCTGTTGCGAACTTTCATCGCCCGACAACACGGTATTCACCGCCCCCAGAATGCGCTCGGCCAACAGCGACTGACGCTGGGCCATCGCGACCTGAGCCGCAGGGGCGCCGCGCTGAAGAAGGATTTCGACGACTTTTTCGTATTCGACCTGCAATTGCGGCACGGTTTCGGCCAGCGTCGCGGCGACTTGATGCAGCGACAGAACGGTCTGCTCGCTGGAGAGAATGGCATCGGTGTTTTTCAGCAGGCGTTCCCAGTCCAGCTGCACGGCCCGCATTTCCGGGCGCACGGTGGACGGTGCTGGCGGCAGGCCGGTGGCCGGGTCGCCCTTTTTCAGGTAACCCCAACGCTGGGCAAAGTCGTTGCGCGCATCGCTCAGCAGCTTGAACGCCGCCGACTTGCCGGCGGCCGCTTCGGTGGCGTTTTTGGCAATGCGCTGAGACAGCACGCGCAGCTCACCGGCGTGACCGATGTACTGTTTATCGTACGTGGCCTGGGTGTTGAGGTAAGCGAAGTTGGCGAACAGCAGCATGATGAAGACGATCAGCGCGATGAACAGCACGATGATCTGCGAGCGGCTGCGCGATCCTTCTGGCTTGCCTGTTTTTGCTTTTATCATCGATCCTCGCCTGTTAACCAACCTTTAGAACCCACCGAAGAACCTGTGGCGAGGGAGCTTGCTCCCGCTGGGCTGCGAAGCGGCCCTAAAAACAGGACTGCTGCGCAGTCCAGCGGGAGCAAGCTCCCTCGCCACAAAATCTCGATCCCGCTGGGCTACACCGCCACGCTCATGAATCCTTGTGACCGCACCAGCGCAAACGGGCTGAACACCTGCCAGTTTTGCTCGCGCTCGAACCGGCCTTTGATGAAAGGTGCGATCGGGTCGATCAAGGTATCGACGGGCTCAAGGCTGTCCTGGGCAAAGTGCTGGAGGCCGAAGACTTCGTCGACCATCAACCCGGCAAACACGTCGTGATGCTCCACCACCAACACCCGGCGCTGCTTGCGCGCGACCGACAGCTCATGGCCAAAGAAGCCGCACAGATCCATGATCGGCAACAACCGCCCACGCAGGTTGGCCACCCCCTTGACCCAGGGTTTGACGCCCGGCAGCTGGGTAAAACGCGGTTCATGCAGGACTTCGCTGACTTCGCCCATCGGCGCGACGTACCAATGTTCGCCCAGACGGAAACCGATGCCGCTCCAGCTGTCCTGCCGTGTCGGCTGCGACGGCAAATCCGCCGCCAGCAGGCGACAGCGCTGGTCGATCTGCAGCAGCAGTTCGAAAGCCGTCAGCGACTCGGTCATGGCTGGACGATCAACCGGCCAGCACGTTGTTCAGGGTTTTGATCAGGGTCTCTTCATCGACCGGTTTGGTCAGGTAATCCCTGGCGCCCTGGCGCGTCCCCCAGACCTTGTCGGTTTCCTGATCCTTGGTGGTGATGATGATCACCGGGATGTGCCCGGTGTCCGGGTCTTTGGTCAGCTGACGGGTCGCCTGGAAACCGTTGAGGCCAGGCATCACGATGTCCATCAGCACGGCGTCAGGTTTTTCCTGACGGGCCAGGGCCACGCCGTCGGCGCCGTTTTCGGCTTTCAACACTTCATGACCGTGCTTTTCCAGCATGCCGGTCAGTTTGTACATTTCGGTCGGCGAGTCATCGACGATCAGAATACGTGCCATGGTCTTCCCCATTCTTGTCGACACCGGGCCCACTGGCCGAGCGTCACTGTGCGTGTCCTACTGCGGTAGAACGGCGGCGAAGCCCGGTACATGGGCCTGGATCGCGTTCAGCAGTTCTTCCTTGCTGAAAGGCTTGGTCAAAAACTGGTCGGAGCCGACGATGCGCCCCTTGGCCTTGTCGAACAGCCCGTCCTTGGACGACAGCATAATCACTGGCGTGGACTTGAACGCACTGTTGTTCTTGATCAAGGCGCAGGTCTGATAGCCATCCAGGCGCGGCATCATGATGTCGACAAAGATGATGCCGGGATGATGATCGGCAATCTTGGCCAGCGCATCGAAACCATCGATGGCCGTAATAACTTCACAACCCACGTTCTTCAACAGCGTTTCGGCGGTGCGACGAATCGTTTTCGAATCATCGATCACCATGACCTTCAAGGCGCTGGAATGCTGGTCCATAAATGCTCTACCGTCGCCTTTGCGAATCAATTTGTCCGTTTATGGATCTTCGGAGGCTCGAAACCCTTGTCGTTCAAGGGCCAGCACGACATGGCAGTCTTTTTAGCACAGTCTCCAACTCCAATCTATCGGGGGACTGGCGCGGTGGTTTTTCCTTGACCGGGAACACACTCGGCGCCACTCTGACGCCACTTTTATACGGTCCTTTGGATTGATCTTTTGTGGGAGCGAGCCTGCTCGCGATGGTCGTCAACGATGACGCGTGCCAGCAGGATAAGCGCGGTGTCCTGAAGTCCATCGCGAGCAGGCTCGCTCCTACAGGGGACTTACATAGGCCTCACCCACTTCAGAGGAAAAACCCATGAGCGTTCGCGTCGGGATTGTCATGGACCCTATCGCCAGCATTTCCTATAAAAAGGATAGCTCGCTGGCCATGCTGCTGGCCGCGCAGAAGCGCGGTTGGGAACTGTTCTATATGGAACAGCGCGATTTGTACCAGGGCGAAGGTGAAGCCCGGGCGCGGATGCGGCCGTTGAAGGTCTTCGCCAACCCGGAAAAATGGTTCGAACTGGAAGCCGAGACCGACGCGCTGCTGAGCGATCTGGACGTGATCCTGATGCGCAAGGACCCGCCGTTCGACATGGAGTTCGTCTACTCCACTTACCTGCTCGAACAAGCCGAGCGCGCTGGCGTGCTGGTGGTCAACAAGCCGCAGAGCCTGCGTGACTGCAACGAAAAGCTGTTCGCCACGCTTTTCCCGCAGTGCACGCCGCCGACCGTGGTCAGCCGCCGCGCCGACGTGCTGCGCGAATTCGCGGCCAAACACGGCGACGTGATCCTCAAGCCGCTGGACGGCATGGGCGGCACCTCGATCTTCCGTCACCGCGCGGGCGACCCGAACCTGTCGGTGATCCTCGAAACCCTGACTGCGCTGGGTGCCCAGCAGATCATGGGCCAGGCGTACCTGCCGGCGATCAAGGACGGCGACAAACGCATCCTGATGATCGACGGCGAACCGGTGGATTACTGCCTGGCGCGCATCCCGGCGGCCGGTGAAACCCGCGGCAACCTGGCGGCCGGCGGCCGTGGTGAAGCGCGTCCGTTGACCGACAAAGACCGCTGGATTGCTGCACAAGTCGGCCCGACCCTGCGCGAGAAAGGCTTGCTGTTCGTGGGCCTGGACGTGATCGGCGAGCACCTGACGGAAATCAACGTCACCAGCCCGACCTGCATTCGCGAGATTGATAATGCGTTCGGCACCGACATCGGCGGCCTGCTGATGGATGCCATCGATCAGAAGCTCAAGGCTCGTTGATATAGAACAGCCAAGGTGCGACCAACATTGCGTTATCATGCGCGGCCTGTGAAAAACGCGATGTTGGTTTTCTTGTCATGACACTCCCGTCCGATCTGCCCGCTGAACTCGCCCACCGTGGTGTGCGCCCGGCCGATCGCCTCGGATTTACCCTGTTTCTCGCGGCGCTGGTTCATCTGGCGTTGCTGCTGGGCGTCGGCTTTACGATGGTCGAACCCAAGCAGATCAGCCGAACCCTGGAAATCACCCTCGCCACCTTCAAAAGCGAAAAGAAGCCCGCCAAGGCTGACTTTCTGGCGCAGGAAAACCAGGAAGGCAGCGGCACCCTGGATAAAAAGGCAATTCCCAAGACCACCGAGGTCGCGCCGTTCCAGGACAACAAGGTGCAGAAAGTCACCCCACCGCCGGCCGCCAAGCCTGAAGTGCAGGAAGCGCCACCCAAGGCTGCCGTGACGACCGTCGCGCCAAAGCCAAAGAAAGCCCCGGCCAAAAACGAAGAACCCAAGACCGAAACCAGGCCCGCCGTGGCCGCGCCGACGTTCGACAGCTCGCAGCTGTCCAGCGACATCGCCAGCCTCGAAGCGGAACTGGCCAACGAACAACAGCTGTACGCCAAACGCCCGCGTATCCATCGCTTGAGCGCCGCATCGACCATGCGCGACAAGGGCGCCTGGTATAAGGACGAATGGCGCAAGAAGGTCGAGCGCATCGGCAACCTCAATTACCCCGACGAAGCGCGGCGCCAGCAGATTTACGGCAATTTGCGCCTGATGGTCTCTATCAACAGCGATGGCTCGCTGTATGAAGTGCTGGTGCTGGAATCTTCCGGCCAGCCGCTGCTCGATCAGGCCGCCCAGCGCATCGTGCGCCTGGCCGCGCCGTTTGCCCCGTTTACCGGGGACCTGTCGGACGTCGACCGCCTGGAAATCATCCGGACCTGGAAGTTTGCGCGCGGTGACAAGCTTTCCAGTAATTGATCCCCACAGATTTCCAGCACCAATGAATCCCCTGTGGCGAGGGAGCTTGCTCCCGCTGGACGGCGCAGCAGTCCTGTTTTTTGGGGCTGCTTCGCAGCCCAGCGGGAGCAAGCTCCCTCGCCACAAGAGCCCACGCTGGAGATTTGCGGTATTTCCTGTGCATCCCCGGCTTGTCAGTTTGCCCCTCCAACGCCACACTAGCGCTCATGAAAAACGTTAGCCCCAGCTACCTCAAGCATCACTTCCTGATCGCCATGCCACACATGGCCGACCCGAACTTTGCCCACACCTTGACCTACATCGTCGAGCACACGGCCAATGGTGCGATGGGGCTGGTGGTCAACCGCCCGCAAGACCTCAATCTGGCCGATATTCTCGAGCAATTGCGCCCGGACGTAGAGTCGTCAGCGCTGTGCCGGCATGTGCCGATTTTCATCGGCGGGCCCGTGCAGACTGATCGCGGGTTCGTCCTGCACCCGTCGGGCAAGACATTTCAGGCGACCGTTGATCTGGAGGGCGACCTGTCCTTGTCCACCTCCCAGGACGTGCTGTTCGCCATCGCTGACGGCGTTGGCCCGGCAAAAAGCGTGATCGCCCTCGGTTACGCCGGCTGGGAAGCGGGTCAGCTGGAAGCCGAACTGGCGCAGAACGCCTGGCTGACCTGCCCGTTCGACGCCGACATCCTCTTCAACACCAGCAGCGAACTGCGCCTTGAAGCGGCGGCCAAACACCTGGGCATCAACCTCAGCCTGCTGACCAGCCAGGCGGGGCACGCCTGATGGCCCTGCGCCTGATCCTCGGGTTCGACTACGGCACTAAACAGATCGGCGTGGCGGTCGGCCAGGTGATTACTGGCCAGGCCCGCGAGCTCTGCACCTTGAAAGCGCAAAACGGTGTTCCCGACTGGAATCAGGTCGAAGCCCTGATCAAGGAGTGGAAACCCGACGCCGTGGTGGTCGGCCTGCCCTTGAACATGGACGGCACGCCTAGTGACATGTGCCTGCGCGCCGAAAAATTCGCCCGCCGCCTCAATGGCCGCTACAACCTGCCCTTCTATACCCACGATGAACGCCTGACCACGTTTGAAGCCAAGGGCGAACGACGTGATCGCGGCGGGCAAAAGGGCAGTTACCGCGACAATCCGGTCGACGCCATCGCCGCCGCCCTGCTGCTGCAAGGCTGGCTCGACGAAAACACTGCATTGTTCGAATCCTGAAGAGTCGTCATTACGCCTCACTTAGCTACAACCCGAGCCACCTCCAGCACCACCCCGGCTCGGGCCCAAGAAGGAGCAACCATGAGCCTGCCCAATCCCGCCGAACTGATTAGCCAGATGGCGATTCGTCTCAAGGCATACCTGGAACACCGTGGCATCAGCGAACCGCGCTACATCGGCATTCGTACCGGTGGCGTCTGGGTGGCCCAGGCGTTGCTCGATGAACTGGGCAGCGACTCGTCGCTCGGCACCCTGGACGTCTCCTTCTACCGCGACGACTTCAGCCAGAACGGCCTGCACCCGCAAGTGCGTCCGTCAGCGCTGCCGTTCGAGATCGAAGGCCAGCACCTGATCCTGATCGACGACGTGCTGATGAGCGGCCGCACCATCCGTGCCGCGATGAATGAGCTGTTCGACTACGGCCGCCCGGCCAGTGTGACGCTGGTCTGCCTGCTGGACCTGGACGCCGGCGAGCTGCCGATCCGCCCGAACGTGGTCGGCGCAACGCTCACCCTCGCCGCGAACGAGCGCGTGAAGCTGTCCGGCCCGGAACTCAAGCTCGAACTGCAAGACCTCGCCCTTTAATTCGCCCTATTGAGAGTCCCCCTCGCGATGACGCCTCTAGAAACCAAGCGCCCGCTGCAGCTCAATGATCAGGGCCAGCTGCGCCACTTCCTCTCGCTCGACGGTTTGCGCCGCGAGTTGCTGACGGAAATCCTCGACACCGCCGACTCGTTCCTCGAAGTCGGCGCCCGGGCGGTGAAGAAAGTCCCGTTGCTGCGCGGCAAGACCGTGTGCAACGTGTTCTTCGAAAACTCGACCCGCACCCGCACCACCTTCGAATTGGCGGCCCAGCGGCTGTCGGCGGACGTGATCACCCTCAACGTGTCCACGTCGTCGGCGAGCAAGGGCGAAACCCTGCTCGACACCCTGCGCAACCTGGAAGCCATGGCCGCCGACATGTTCGTCGTGCGCCACGGTGATTCCGGCGCCGCGCACTTCATCGCCGAACATGTGTGCCCGCAAGTGGCGATCATCAACGGCGGCGACGGCCGTCACGCGCACCCGACCCAGGGCATGCTCGACATGCTGACGATCCGTCGGCACAAGGGCGGCTTCGAAAATCTCTCTGTAGCCATCGTCGGCGACATCCTGCACTCGCGGGTGGCACGTTCGAACATGCTGGCGCTGAAAACCCTCGGCTGCCCGGACATCCGGGTCATCGCACCGAAAACCCTGCTACCGATCGGCATCGAGCAATACGGCGTGAAGGTCTACACCGACAT
Organism: Pseudomonas sp. PB120; assembly: GCF_009761815.1. Classification (GTDB taxonomy): domain Bacteria; phylum Pseudomonadota; class Gammaproteobacteria; order Pseudomonadales; family Pseudomonadaceae; genus Aquipseudomonas. The sequence continues at coordinate 1,678 of NZ_RWIN01000029.1, read as the reverse complement.
GGCCGAAGGCCTGAAAGACGTCGACGTGGTGATCATGCTGCGCCTGCAGCGCGAGCGCATGACCGGCGGCCTGCTGCCGAGCGAAGGCGAGTTCTACCGCCTGTTCGGCCTGACCACCGCACGTTTGGCCGGGGCCAAGCCGGACTGCATCGTCATGCACCCGGGGCCGATCAACCGTGGGGTGGAAATCGAGTCGGCGGTGGCCGACGGTCCGCATTCGGTGATTCTCAACCAGGTGACCTACGGCATCGCCATTCGTATGGCCGTGCTGTCCATGGCCATGAGCGGTCAAACGGCGCAACGCCAATTCGAGCAGGAGAACGCCCAGTGAAGCTCAGCATTCTCGGTGCCCGCGTTATCGATCCGGCCAGCGGCCTGGATCAAGTGACTGATATCCACGTTGAAGCCTGCAAGATCGTCGCCCTCGGCGCCGCGCCAGCCGGTTTCGTACCCGTCGACACGATCGATGCCAACGGCCTTGTCGCCGCCCCTGGCCTGGTTGACCTGAACGTCGCCCTGCGCGAGCCGGGCTACAGCCGCAAAGGCTCGATCGTCAGTGAAACCCGCGCTGCGGCGGCCGGTGGCGTGACCAGCCTGTGCTGCCCGCCAAAAACCAAACCGGTGCTGGACACCTCGGCCGTGGCCGAACTGATCCTTGACCGCGCCCGCGAGGCCGGCAATACCAAAGTCTTCCCGATTGGCGCCCTGAGCAAAGGCCTGGACGGCGAACAGCTGGCGGAACTGGTCGCCTTGCGCGACGCCGGTTGCGTGGCGTTCGGCAACGGGCTCGACAGTTTCCGCAACACGCGCACCCTGTGCCGGGCGCTGGAATACGCGGCCACGTTCGATCTGACGGTGGTGTTCAACTCTCAGGACCACGACCTGGCCGAGGGCGGCCTGGCTCATGAAGGCCCGACCGCCAGTTTCCTCGGTTTGCCAGGCATTCCGGAAACCGCTGAAACCGTGGCCCTGGCCCGAGACCTGCTGCTGGTCGAGCAAAGCGGCGTGCGTGCGCATTTCAGCCAGCTCACCAGTGCTCGCGGCGTGGCCCTGATCGCTCAGGCCCAGGCCCGTGGATTGCCGGTGACCGCCGATGTGGCGCTGTATCAGCTGATCCTGACCGATGAAGCGCTGATCGACTTCAGCAGCCTGTACCACGTCCAGCCGCCGCTGCGCACCCGCGCCGACCGCGATGGCCTGCGCGCAGCGGTGAAGTCGGGGGTGATTTCAGCGATCTCCAGCCATCACCAGCCACACGAGCGCGACGCCAAACTGGCGCCGTTTGGCGCGACTGAACCGGGTATCAGCAGCGTTGAGTTGCTGCTGCCGCTGGCGATGACGTTGGTGGAGGATGGCTTGCTGGATTTGCCGACGTTGCTGGCTCGCTTGAGCACCGGGCCTGCCGAGGCATTGCGCCTGCCGGCTGGCAAGCTGGCCGTTGGCGGGCCGGCGGACATCGTGTTGTTTGATCCGGCGGCCTCGACCGTGGCCGGTGAGACCTGGCTGTCCAAGGGTGAGAACTGCCCGTTCATTGGGCATAGTTTGCCGGGTGTGGTGCGTTACACCCTGGTGGATGGGCGGATCAGTCACCAGGCATAAGATTGTGGCGAGGGAGCTTGCTCCCGCTGGGTCGCGTAGCGGCCCCAAAACAGGTCTGCTGCGCAGTCCAGCGGGAGCA